>SOET01000008.1 GCA_021646465.1 Candidatus Kuenenia hertensis
ACCGTTTCTCAGTGAGGTGTCAAAAAAACAGAGGGTTATATTTGATGCTTTTGGATTCCAGGAAGATGCCTTACATAGTTATTAACTTTTTCTCCAATTTAGGTAACAACAGCAGTGTGGTAAGTGTGAGATGGAGCAGTAATATTGGAGAAGGTGGAACCGCTGATGGTACGACAATTTGGACTATCTCAGATATAAGTTTGTCAATCGGTGAGAATAAAATAACTGTAACGGCTATTGATGGGGCAGGCAATACAGCTACAGATGCAATTGTTATAATATATACTGACAATACAAATACATCAAATAACGACATCACCACTGGTTTAGTGGGCCACTGGTTTTTTGACGGCGGCACGGCAATCGGCAACTCCGGTAACGGACATGACGGCACAATCAATGATGCTGTTTCACAACCGACATAAGTGGGACAGGACTTGAGTTTAAGAGAAAATACTATACCCGACTCTATGTGTATTATTTTTATTTTTTCCTCTTTTACCCTCTGTTGTCGAGTTAAAAAGTGAGATAATGTACTTGTAACCCTCTTAAATACAGGTTTGTTCTTGTAAAGGCGCAAATGGTAATGCCACAAAATGCCGGTATTATTTTAGATTTATTGGTTTATGCACACTATCATTGAAGTGTCCTTTTTTAAAAAGTTTCAATGTATGCACACATCAAAAATCAGGTTTTCAAATGCTTACCAGTGTTTTATCCTGTTGATCATATTAATCTACTCTTTGCCACTCATTCGTTTCAAAGTTATATTTTTTTATTACAGTCGCCGGGGCGCCTGCCGCCACGCAATAATCGGGCAGGTCCTTTACTACCACAGAATTTGCCCCAACAACACAATGCTTGCCAATGCTCGCTCCTATTATTGAAACATTTTGACCTATCCAACTATTGTCACCAATATAAACTTTTCCTTTATAGATAACAGGCTGATCCATTATCGGCGTTGCAATATCTTCATAGCCATGAAGATTATCTGAAATATACACCTTATCAGCTATTAATACTTTTTTCCCTATACGTACATTTTTTTTTGCGGCAATAACCGCGTAATGCCCAATAACTGTATTATCTTCTATAATTAAACTCGGAGAGTCATCATCTTTTTTCAAAGTAACAAGCCATGCTCTATGATAAATGCGAACATTGTCACCTATCAACATATATTCGGGATTTATAATTTTTAATGGAAATACTATTCTTGATGTTTTCCCCAGACCTTTGAAATTTGAACGGAAAAGTACATTCCATATTCTTGCATGCTGTTTTGTATAGAATTGCGTTATAGATTGGTAATTAAGCACTTTTTACCCTTTACAATATTCTCTGTTTTTGAAAGATATGTATTTACTTCTTTCGATGTATGTAGAGATAAAAACACATTTGAACTAATTTTTTAAGTAATCTATTATAATTTACATATCTCGCCACTGTGATTGTTCTATAGGATTTGAAAGAAAAGCCTATCTCCTTTTTCATGACTTCTGCAGCTAAAATAAGAGTAGCATTATCTTCTCCCAAGATACACTTTTTTACTACTACATCAGTTATTATTCTTTCAATATATTTTTTCAACATTTTTTTAATTCTTCGTTTTATGTCATCAGATAATCCCGGATCCTGGCACCATTTCTGTAATAATTTTTTTCTGGTAGCTACAAATTCTCTCAATTCACGGTTTTCTTGCCAGGAGTTTTCATGGTAAAGGTACACAGCATACTTCCTTTTTGATATATAAAAAATGTTATTTCTTGATATTCTCAACATAAAATCCTGGTCAATGGCGCCATGATACGTTGGATCAAATAATCCAACATCATTTAAAACTTTACTTCGGAACAGAACGCCTTCCAATATTGGCGATCCATTCTCAATTATGTTTAAAAGTCCTTCCGGTGGATAAATCAAACCGGCCTCCCAACAATCAAGAGAAGCGCCTCCATAATTTTTACCTTTCTTATTTACCCCTATTGTTTTTCCAGCAATGAAAACTGCTTCCGGATACTGATTTAACGTATTAAGGGCATCCTCATAAAAGCCTGGTAAAAGCGTATTGTCGTCGGACAAAAAGGAAAAATAGGGTGTTTTCACCTGCTTCATACCATAATTGAAATTTCCAACAGCCCCGATATTCGCGTGATGGCAATGATATTTAACACGCGGATCTTTTCGTGCAATTTCAGCCACAATATCAGAGGTTTCATCCCCGGAAGCATTATCATAAACACATACCTGAAAATGGGAATATGTCTGATCTAATACACTAAGAATTGCCTTTCGTAACATATATGGACGACGGTAAGTTGGAATTATTGTTGTAATCAGGGATTCCATGATTTTGATTCTTTTAAAAAAACAGACGTAAATTTGAATTTATAAACCTGAATATAGTTCAACATCGTCTTTCTACTTTCATAACTTAGCATTTTATAACTACCAATTAAAAATAAAATCGTCGAGATCAAATAGGCTGTGGACAAACAAAGAATCGAAAAGTTATTAATGAATCTCAGAGTTAACCAAGCCCCACCATATGTTAGACCACTGAGAATAAAAGTTCTAAATACACGTAAATAAATCTCACTTACTGGAATTTCAAGACATTTAGAACAAATCAATGGAGTAGCATATGTATAGTAAAATATCATTCGTACAACATGGGCTAATCCTGCACCTAAAATCCCAAAGTAATTTATAAGAAGGATTGTTATCGGCACGACGAAAAGTAATTCATAAATTTTTGCTTTCGCTGAAATTCCAGGTTTACCTGCGGCAATTGCAAAAGAAAATTGAACATTTATCAGTCCATATAGATAAGTACCCAAACAGAGCAAAGTAGCTGGAAGATATAACATTTTTGCAACTTCAACGTTAAAAATATATGACAAAACAGGTGATAATGCGAACAGTATAAGTACATAAATTGGTACAGTGGCAAAACTAATAAGATCATAAATCTTTCTGAATTGGGCTATTAGTCCTGTCCTATCTTTTTCATACGATAGAGATGAAAAAGACGGAAAGCTTGCAGTCAAAACAGACGTCGTAAGACCATTTCCACGCGATATTATTCCCTTTGCAAAGATATAGTATCCAAGTATACCTATAGGCAAATACTTGCTGATTATAACACTATCAAGTTGATTACTTATTGCACCAAATACAGTAGATATTGTCATTATAGAAGCGAACGAAATATTTCTTTTTATTACAATAGATGAATACTTAGGTATTAATGCCTTGAATGGGAAAAAATGCGCCACAGTTATAATATATGCCATAAGTTGAATCACAGAACTGGCTGCATACCAATAGATGACTTGAAACAAATTTCCATCCAGACAAAGAATAAAAATAACACCTAGTTGTCGAAAGCCTGTAGCACCTACGTTGATAATATTGTTGAACTCCATACGCTGTATGCCATTAAATAGACTCTGATAAACCGACTGAGGTAAAGCAATAATAGCGGCAATGCCTAAAATTCGTAGGACAAAAACAGCTGTTTGTTTATCTATCGTCTTTAAGATTATCCATTTATCAACCAGAATAGGAGCAGTAAAAAATATTGCAAAAGAAATTAAAATAAAGAATCCCCAGTAAAATAAGGAGGCTGTTCGAATTAGATTATGAACATAGTCTGATTCTGCATGATAATGTTTAGATACTTCACGTACTATCGTTGTACAGATGCCTAAATTTAATGCCGTACTCAGAATCACATTCAAGGTTGTAGTGAAAAAGATAATACCAAGTGTATCATCACCCAAATCACCGTGAATAAATTTTACAGCAGTAAACCCTAGTATTATGAGGAATGCTTGACCAAATAGGTTATAAATGATGTTTTTGAAGAGCATTGGTTTCCTCTTTAATTTTTCATCAATGACCATAAGTATTAATTATTTTTTCAATAACCTTTTTATATTCCTCTGCAAATCTTTCTCTTGTATGATTTGTTCTGGCAAATTCCCAAGCTTTTCGAGCCATGCTTTTTAGCTTCTCAGCAGGTAGGCTAGAGATCTTTATTATAGAATTCCTAATTTCATCAATTGAACAGTCCTTTAAGATCATTCCGAAATCATGCACATCTACACTAGATTCATAACTCACAACAGGGATGAGCCCAGCTTGCATACAGGTAACAACGCTCCCTCCACCACTTTCCGAACACGAAGGGTATATGACACCAACACATTTATTAGTAACCTCAACAAACTCAGAACTTGTTACGTCAACCCAACAGATAGTATGTATATTAGGTGTATGATACAGCTCTTTAGAAAAAGCCTTTTCAAAGGCTTTTTCTTTCTGTATTGGGCCGCAAACTGTCAATTGATATTCTGGCATTTTTGCAAACGCCTCTAAAACTAAATCCAATCCTTTATGAACCAGTCCGTAACTACCAATCCATAAAAAGTGATTTCGACATGTTTGATAATTCTTATCTTCTGGCCATGGATAAGCAGTACATGTCGCAAGAGGTACACGAAACATAGGTTTTTGAGCATAACTATACGTACCAATTGCAAAATCATTTCCTAAAATTGTGGCACAGTCCGCATACTCAATAGCCAAATTGGGCTCCACTGGTCTGAAACTGGCTAAAGTAACACCTCTTCTTTTTTGCAGATCTAAGCAACGCTTATGTTCAGCAGTACTATTAAAAAGCCAATGAGCCGTGTCTAAGTGCACAATCTTCACACACTCTTCATTCAGTAATTGTGCAATCCTTTGAAAATTCGTGCGTGCAGCAATAAAAATAGTGTAATTCTTACGAGGAATAAATGTCTTATTGCCATAATGAATGGCATCAACACAATAGCCTAAATCCAAAAAGGTTTTCGCCATCTGCAAAGATTCCCAGTGATTAGTATGATTATTCGATACAGATTCACCTTCTTTTAATAAGAATGGGTCTATTATGTATGATAAAAGAACATTGCCACGACATTCCCTTTCTGGTTTAAGTGTTATAAATCTTCTGTCCAGCCTATTAATTTCTATACCGAATTTTGATATAATATTTTTTACTTTTTCTCTAACACCATCATTCTTGCTTATAGCCATAATCAATCAAATAACTCCTTCTGAATATTCAGTTACAACTGCAAATATTTCTTTAAACTTCTATTCAACAGAATACGCTATTCTTCTTGTATTTGGCGGATTAGTTGCTTTTATTCTGATTCCTTGCAATTCCCACTGATAACTTCTGAAAATTTCTAAATATCAATTTTTTTTTTGAATACTCAACCTTAACCATGTTTAGTGGAAAGTTATGGTTGTGCTTATTTTTCACCGACTCAAAAATTTCATCTTTTCTGAATGATTCTTCGTTGAACCATTCCCAATCGCTATACCAGCTCCAACAATTATTTTTCATGTATAAATCTTTAATTTCATTTCCAAGTATTTTGTTCGTTTTAAGCGTTACATACTTTGAATCGGATACAGAGATACATCTTAACATTAGGTCATAAGATTTAGTGCTACAGTAATTATTGTACCATATATTGAAATTCATGTTTTTTTGCAAATCTCTGATTACCCGATATATTTGGATATGCTCCTCGTGTCCATACTCCCCCCATGGATTATGTGTAAAAACGTTTTGGTAGCCTTTGAGTTTATTTTGAAGTTTTTCCATTAATATATAGTAATTTTTTATATATTGCTTATCGGAAATGCTTTTATCAGATAATTTCAATCCATATTTTGTGGTCACAGGATTGTTCCAATTATCACTACTAAAAACTGCTGCTTCACTTAAACACAAATTGGAAGTAGTTTTGATTGGATATTCTTGTAAGCTTTTTTCTCTTCCAGAAGTTATATCTGGAATCCTAAATTTGTTATTATGTTGGCGGTATAAAAAGCATAAAACAATTTCGTTTACTTTATCAATTATTGAGCTAAACCACAAAATTTCATCATCGGGATGAGCTGCAACTATTATAGATTTTTCTAGCATATCACTTTAAACATCTCCTATTATTTACATTTATTTTCAAACAATTTTATACTTGAAAATCTAGTGGCAAAAGTCTGGTATCTGCCGCTATGCAAGAAATGCAACGTATGACATACTCTTATCAGGTCGGATAGCCAATACAAACCAATCGTCAGATGTGATTTCAATCCATCCCCGCAACCATGCCCAAGACACAAAGACAGTTGCATTGGGATCGGCTAAATAAACCGCATCCCATTCATCCTTCAATTTATCAAATTGCTTAATATTGTCTATGAGTTCTATGTGCATTCATATCTGCATAAAATCATACTCAACTAAAGCATCCTTGATACCGTTACCGTTATTTCGCCATTGCACTAGTGTTTTTCACTAATGATCATTTAAATCCTCTAAGACTTAGCTTAAGTTACGGACAGCTTTTACCAAATTGGTAGGAGTTCCGATATCCAGACAGCTATCACTGTGAAAAATTATTCCCACTACATTCATTCTGTTTTCAATCGCCGCTTGAATAACCTCTCCTAAAGTTAATTCTCCCTGCTCTGAAGTTGTGTCATAATTGTCCCTATCGCTAATTGTTAGTCTTGATGCAACATATTCATGCATGAAGCGGCTAAAATGGGGTGTCCAGACAGCAATGCTCCAAGTATAGCGTAAGCTGGTCTTAATAGGATTTTTAACAATTTCTCGAATTCGGCTGTCTCCTCCAATGTCAACCATATCTTTTTTGTGTGGCTCATCTGCAGGGAAAAGTCCTAGCACCACTTCAGCATCTGTATTCAAATGCTTTTTTATCATTTTAACAAAAACATCTTTCGTGCGAAAAATAATGTCGGGAAAACCAAAGGCCACATTTGAAGTTTGAATAAATGGGTATGCCTGGTCCAATGTATAAGGTACTCCGTATGGAAGGTTCATCATTAAGTAAGCAATGTGCATATTTAATATTTTTCCATCTTCAAAATACGCCGGAATATCCCACTTTCCTGATCGTAATATTATGTAAGCTTTCAAAATACCTGCCAAACTCATTTTTTCCAGCAAATAATGACTGATTACTTTAGTACGTAAATTACCCTCATTGTCTACTTTTCTGAATCCAACAGGGTATAATTCCTTACTGCAAGGCAATGGTGCAATTCGAGATGCATGTCCGCCTGCAGGTAATAATCCAATTACCTCACAATGGTCTTTTTTGGTTTGTTTGCAAGTACTCATGACCTTAAGAAACAATTCCCTCAACTCTTGTAAGATGTTTTCTATACCAATTTACAGTATATTCCAGTCCTTTTTCTAAAGTAGTCATAGGTTTCCAACCTATCTCATCATAGGTCTTTGCTGTATTAGCAATTCGCACTTGTTCCATAGGTCTGTCAGGAATACTACCAAATAATGGTTTGACATTCGATTCAGTAATATTAACAAGTTGTTTAACCACGTTTCTTATTGTTACGAGAGTTCCTGAACCTAATTCAATCGTATGTCCTTCCACATTTGGAGCGTGAGCCATTGAAAGCAATCCACTAACTACATCGTCAATATAAATCCAATCGACTTGTCTTCGTCCACTACTTAGTTTTGGAGCCTGTTTGCTCAAAAGAGAAAGCGTTACATAAGGTATAAGTTTACGTAAATCTTGCTGTCTTGGTCCATAAACCATAAAGAGTCGTGCGATAACCACTGGAGTTTGATAAAGAGCATGAAACATCCGCGCATAAGCACTACTTGCCATCTTTGCTGCTGCATAAGGTGATGCTGGAATCGCTTCGAAATCTCCTGTTTCAGGTTCTTCTAAAGAACCAGCCAAAATTATTCTCCGGAACCCAATCTCAGTGCTAACAGCTAAAATATTTATTGTGCTCAATAGATTACTATTAAAAACAGGTAATACTACCTTCAGATCTCTGGAACCTGATACATAGCTGGCCAAATGAAAAATAATGTCTGGCTTTATGGTAGTTAAAAGTCTACGAACCGATATTAAATCCGCAAGATCTCCTTTACACCAATGAATGTTACTCTCAAAATTAGTCTTGGATTTACGAGATATCCCATATACTTGAGCGTCTAACCTAATTAAACTCTGACATAGGTGAAACCCAATAAATCCACTTGCACCTGTTACCAACACCTTTTGCCCTGAAAATGTCATTTGCTCACTTTCACTAAAATCCATTCAATCGCCTTTAGGAATTTCTAAGGCTTTCTTTGGTTGTATCTTACAATTTTTAAATCACCTAGCACTTAATAAAATCAGGAATTATAAACGTTGCACTCATGATATGATTATCCATATCCAAATATTTCGTTTCATGTTATTTACTAACTCTCCCAGCCAAAATCCATGCCAATAAGTTCATATAATCTAAAATTATGCGGTCGATAAAAATCGCATAATTTTTTTCTTAAATTCCCATTCATTCTTGATTTCTTGCCTTTTAAGTATATTTTTGTGCTTTTGAGTTCCCAGGACGGTAGGTTAAGGAATTCCAATGCCTGTTTAACAGTACCTACTGTATCCTTAAAAAAGTCCTCACTTTTTATAAACATTATTTGGTCCCGAGGAAATAGGCTTAGCAGAACTTTTACTTGATCTGCATAAATCCCTGTGGATATATAAGCATAGAGCGCAATGTCAAAATTATAGTATGTTTCATCCATCATTGTACGATTCCAAGCTTCGCCTATTCTCTTTTTTTCTGCCTTGATTGCTTCCTCTAACGACAAGGTTTCAAGCCCCATACTTGAAGTATAGTGATAATGCGAATAAGCCCTATCAATCGGATTTCGTAACATAAGTATTAGTTTTGCCTCCGGGGTTACTTCAAAAATTCTTCTAAGAGAGTGAGGATTCAAAATATATCCGGTACTTGCCTCACCGGTAACAAATTCCTTTTTAAGAATATTTTTAATGATGCTTCTGCGAATAAAAGAAGGAAAATGGGATCTATACCATTTAATGTTCTTACAATTGTAGTAACGATCAAAATAACCTACCTCTTTGACAAAAGACTTATAAATACATGGAGATTGAATGAGATAATTGTAGAGAGAAGTAGTACCACATTTTTGAGCCCCTATAATCAGAAAGTCTGGTAATAAACCTATAGAACCTCCGACTAAAGATCGCATTGTAAAAATTGAATTTGATAATTGATGCAGGATCGCTCTTTGTCTTGTCCTAACAACTCTTCTCATGTCAGGTGAGACTAATGGTTTAATAATTTTTGACACAAAACCCATTTTGGCACTATTCCTTTTTTATCGATCATTAAATCATTTACCCAACTATGCATGATTAATTATGTAATTCGTATATAGCTAAATTCAAAAACAATTTATTTATTCATCTACTCGTTTTAATAGAGCATGCTCATACAACATATTTGTTGCATCGTTGATTAAATCAAAATTTAAATTTGACTGTTCTGAAATATCCAATAAGGTATGACAATTGTCTGATAGATTTAAAACCCAAAGCAGCGCAAGCTGGAAATCTTTACTTGTTTTTTGTTCGCCTATCTTACTATATAAACCTCTCTTGCCCAACTGCGGTTCACACTTAGGGTTTATATTTAAAAATTTTTTATTATTTTCTAAAACGTTCATGATCGACATTACTATTAATAATGAATCCGAAAGATTTGCAGCTTTCACAAACTCAAGATTGTCTGCTGATGTGTGATATTCTGAATAACTACCATGAGGAGTTCTCATTAGACACCCTATAGGAAGATTGAACCCAGGTGAACAATATTGACGTTCATCATAGCCGTATGGAAAAAAGTCAATAACATTATAATCCTGACAAGAATTCTTTAAGATATTTATTGCAGCTTTGTCTATCACTGCATCACCCAGACGACTTTTTTTATAAGTAAATTTACCAGAATCACCAAGGCCTGCAGCTACCAAACCATGTTTTATTTTTGAAAGATTTTTTTCATTCAAACAAAGCCAGGTAATAGCGCCGATAGTTCCGGGAATAAATAAAATTCTATATGAGTACCTCAATGAGATATTGCTTAGGTATTTAGCAAGAAAAGCAGAAAGAGCGATACCAGAAAGATTATCATTACAAAGTGATGGATGACATATATGGCAAGATATCAATATCTCATCTGATAATTCTCCCTCAATATACAGTTCCCCATACGTTAGATTTCCGTTATCGAGAGTTGTGTCAATAAATACTTCGTATTCTTCATCTTTTAATTCCAGAAATTGGTTATAACTCAGACAAAAACCCCAGTTTTCATTATAGTATGATGTTTTATAAGGAATCCATTCCGGAGATTCCGGGAGGGTAAACAAATGTCCCTTTAATTCCTCCAAAGATACCTTCTTCTTTATTGGCACGCTATAATTTAACACATGCAGATTTGAGTTATTAAAATCTATTACCTTTTCTCCTTTTAAATTTTTAATGTAAGCATCCTTGATATTCCACTCTTTTGGAATAGTCCAATCAAAAACTTTAGTCCCTGTAGGAACCTCATTAACCTTTAATGGAATATGTTTATTGATAATTTTCAGAGTTTCTCTAACACCATCTCCCGTAATACTTCGGCAAATCGGATACAGTTCAGACATTAATTGGTACATCTCATTGCCTGCATCATTAATATTAATTGAAGATTTTAAGGTAGATATATCCATAGTTTTTATGTCAAATAAAATACTTAAAGACTACTTATCCTTCTTAGAGATCACTACACTAGAAATATTTGTCATAACACATAAATATTCCGTTTTTGGATTCCCGTTTTCACGGGAATGACAACTTTTCTTTCCAATAGCATGTTTCTATTGTTGCTTGCTCCTGTGCTTACTTTATTCCAACGCGTGCTTCCCATCATTTCATTCCCACAAGCCTTCTTCCTTTCAGTCGTACGCCCTTTTGTCATTCCAATTATCATATGACTTATCTTTATCAGAGATAATAGATATCTCTATAGGCCAATGTATGTTAAAAGCCGGATCATTCCACTTAATACCCTTGGCATGTTCAGGAGCATAAAACTCAGACATCTGATAAAAGACTTCGGTATTATCCTCTAAGGTGAGGAAACCATGGGCAAAACCCTCTGGAATATAAAGCATTTTTCTGTTTTCAACAGTTAATTCCACAGAAAACCACTTTTTATAAGTTTGAGAATCGGGGCGTATATCTATAATCACGTCATAAATTGCACCCATTGTACATCGTACTAACTTGGCTTCTTCATGAGGTGCTTCCTGATAATGCATACCGCGCAGAGTACCTTTTTTTTTATTGAAGGAAATATTACACTGAACCAATTCAGGATTTAACCCCTGCTTTTTAAACTCCCGTTTGCACCATGTTCGCGCAAAAAAACCACGCTCATCCTCTAACCTTTCCGGTTCAATTATGAATGCACCTTTCAATTTTGTTTCTGTAAAAATCATTTTTTAATAAAAGCAAACTGTAAACAGTGAGCCGTAAGCTGTGAGTGCTAATTGTTAACTACTTACTCTTTTTATTTTCAAGAGATTTTCTTAATCCATCTGCTCACAGCTTACAATACTTTCACCTCCGGTATCAGAACAACAAACTTTCCCCCCCAATCGCGTATATGAGCCATCTGTTTCATAATCTCGTCTTTAATGTTCCAGGGAAGAATCACCAGATAGTCAGGCTTTGTCTCTTTTATTCTATCTGGACTGCAGATTGGAATATGTGTTCCAGGCAGGAACAGTCCTTGTTTATGTGGACTAATGTCAACTGTATAATCTACAAAATCAGTCCGAATGCCGCAGAAATTCAAAAGAGTATTTCCTTTTGCAGGTGCTCCATATCCGGCAATTGATTTTCTCTCCCTTTTGGCTGTAATCAAGAACTCGAGAATATTTAGCTTTGTTGACTGTACTTTTTCTGTAAATGACAAATAATATTCCAATTTATTAAATTGAGCTGTTTCTTCTCTATTTTTCAGTTCAAACACACCCTCGCCAATAGTCTTTGAAACATCATCATTGTGTCTTGCATAAATTCTTAAAGAACCACCATGAGTAGGTAACTCTTCAACATCGAAAATAGTCAAATCATGTTTTTGAAAAACTTTTTCTACAGTGATAAATGAAAAATATGAAAAATGTTCATGATAAATGGTATCAAATTGATTTTCATCCATTAAACGCATCAAATGTGGAAATTCCATGGTAATTATACCTTGCGGTTTAAGCAGGTATTTCATTCCTTCCACAAAATCATTTAACTCAGGAACATGAGCCAGAACATTGTTCCCTAAGATAAGATCCGCTTGCTTGCCATTTTTAGCGAGTTCTGAAGCAGTCTTGGTTCCAAAGAATTTTACAATTGTTTCAATCCCTGCCTTTTGTGCTGCCTTAGCAACATTCTCTGCAGGTTCTATTCCTAACACTGGAATGCGCTTTTCTTTGAAATATTGAAGGAGGTAACCATCATTACTTGCTATCTCTACAATTTGACTGTTAGAATTGAATCCAAAACGCTTAACCATTAACTCCACATAATCCCTGGCATGTCTGAGCCAGGACTCCGAATAAGATGAAAAATAGGCATAATCAGAAAAAATATTTTCAGGTGTTTGAAATACTGGTAATTGAACTAAAAAACAAATCTCGCAAACATAAGTATGTAATGGATAAAAAGACTCCATTTGTTGTAGCTGTTCTCGTTTTAAATTTGAATTTGCCAATGGAGACACGCCCAAATCAACAAAAGTATGGGTCAATTGGTTACCACAAAATCGACACGTATTAATTGTATTTATCATTATTTATTCTCTCACTTTACTGACTAAATGGGAGAAGAACCTCATTCTTAATTTGTTATGGGCCTTTCATTATGAGCCCACTCAAGCTCTTCAGTTAATAATCCTTTACTACGTAAGTCTGCCAAGACACTTAATCTCATAAATGTTGAATTACGAAAATCAGAATTATTAAAATTCATTGCTTCAAGACCATTTTTTAATTCTTTGATTGAGGATATTAGATCAACTCGTGGTTGATAATCCGGGGCCAATTCTTTGAAAAGATCAAAGCTTACCTTATAAGACCGTTTGTCAGGTTGCGCATTTTTATTAATCGAAACATCAACATCCGGAATAACTTTTTGAACAGCTTCAGCCAAATCCCTAACCTGGTAATTCCATTCATCACTGCCGACATTCACAGCTAAAAATTCTCCTCCATTAGAAATTTCTCTACTTATAGCCCAATCTATTGCCCTTGCCATATCCTTTATATTTATCAATGGCCTCCATGGTGTACCATCACTCATGATAGTTATTTTTTTTGAAGAAATTGCTCCTGCTACAAAATCGTTCAATACCAAATCCAGTCTTAATCGTTTGCTCATTCCACAAGCTGTTGAAAATCTAAGGCTTGTTACCTTGAAACTTTTATCTGCTAATTTTTCCAGATCTTTCTCTGCAAATACCTTAGATTTTGCATATGCGGTAAGTGGATTTAGTGGAGACTCTTCAGTTCTTGGTCTGTCGTCAGCAGAACCATACATACTGCAGCTTGATGCATAAACAAATGTTTTTACCCCCACCTCCTTGCCCCTTTTCGCCAGTTCGATACTTGCCCGGTAGTTAATATCAGTAGTAACTTTTTCAAATTTGTTACCCATAGGGTCATTGGATATTGCTGCCAAATGTACTATTACATCTACATCTTTAAGTAAATCATTAGAAAAGTTTCTTACGTCTGCAAAATATTGCAAATCAATTCCGCATTCCGGAAGAATTTCTGTATTTGTTAAACAACTAGCAAAGTATCCCATATCAAGACCAACTATTAACGAGCCAGGAAAAGACTCCCGAAGTCGTTCCACTACGCTTGGGCCAATATAACCCATATTCCCTGTAATTAATATCTTAATGGCATTCTCCTCCTTTTTAATTTAAGTGAGATTGTATTTCTCCACAGACGAAATGTGAAAAGGGCAAAGAACATGTAAATGCAGGAGAAACTGCATTTAGTATGTGCATTGACTTATCATCACTTTCTAAAACGAAATCCATTACTAATTTTTTTTCTTTTATATCCAGTAATTGCGCTCGTATTCCGGGTTTTCCCCATTTTTTATAGTTATCCTTTTTCATATCATTTACAAGAGAAGACGCCAGAAATACCATTCTTGCACGTGAGTACTTTTTCAGTTCCTCAAAGGCAAGTCTTTTGAAATCAAAATTTGCAGATTTTAAGAGACTTATTTCCCTCATCATGATGTCTGCCAGTTCTGAATATTTAAAATTTTCAAAGCGTTGATAATGTTCGCGCCAAAATGCAGGAATAGCCGTTGGACCTATTTTAACTCTGCCGTCAACGGTAACTGTAAAGTGAACTCCCAGAAAAGGATTTCGTAAATCCGGTACGGGATAAATATTTGTACGGATAGCACCTGGCGACTCATTTGAATATAAATACAGACCTTTAAAAGGTAAAACTCTATATCTTTCGGAAAAACCAAAATCTAATGCAATTTTGTCTGCATAAAGACCAGCAGCATTTACAAAATAGTCGGTTTGATAAATACCAGTTGAGGTTATAATGTCACATCTTCTTTTTTTAATAAAAGAAACTCCGCAATGCACTTCTACACCTTCACGTATTGCATCGTCTTTCATGGCCTTTACTACTCCAACAAGGTCAACTGTTGCAGTAGTAGGAGAAAAAATAGCTCGTTCGTGGGTTTTTACTCTTGGTTCTATTAACCTGGCCTCTTTTTCCGTAATTTCCTGTAATTCAATCTCGTTATCTCTTCCTCTTTTCAACAGTTCATCAAAAAAAACATGGTCACTTTTGTCTTTTGCCACTACAAGTTTCCCACATCTATTAATGGCAATTTCTTTGGATTCACAATATCCTGTAAGCATTTTATTACCAAGCCGTGTAAATTTAGCCTTCAAACTATCAGGCGAATAATAAAATCCTGCATGAAGGACACCACTATTACGACCGCTTGCATGCAAACCGCACTCCTTTTCTTTCTCTATTAATATAACTTTTGAGTCAGAATATAATCTTTTCAATTCTCTCGCTATATTTAGTCCAATTATCCCACCACCAACTACCAAGAAATCTGTAATTATCATTTATTCACCATATTTTCCATGGAGCTTTGCCTGAATTCCAAAGTTCTTCAAGGAGATGCTTCTCTTTTAAAGTGTCCATACATGACCAGAAACCTGAATGCCGGTAACCCATCAATTGTCCGTCACTGGCAAGAGTTTCAATAGGAGTTCGTTCCCATATTGAATCATCATTTTCTATATAATCGAATACCTCTTTATTTAGAACGAAGAACCCTCCGTTAATCCAACCTTCTGCTTCCTGCGGCTTTTCATAAAAGTCGGTAATCTTATTGCCTTCAAAGGCAAGTCTTCCAAATCGTGCGGGTGAACGAACAGTAGTTACTGTTGCATATTTACCGTGAGATTCATGAAAGGTTATAAGGTCTTTGATGTTTATGTCTGCAACACCATCACCATAAGTAAATAAAAAAGTTTTTTCCTTTTCCAGATAGCTTTTAAGACGCTTGAGCCTCCCCCCTGTTTGAGTTCTTAACCCCGTGTCGATAATGTGCACCTTCCACTTCGGCTGATTTCCGCTATGTATACTAGTTTCCCCTTTTTGCAGATCAATAGTAATATCATTATTAATGGCATAGAAGTTTAGAAAATATTCCTTTATTACTTCTGCCTTATAACCTACAGCGATAATGAACTCATTTACTCCCTGAGATGAAAAAATATTCATTATATGCCACAGGATCGGTTTGTCTGCAATCTCTACCATAGGCTTGGGCCGTATCGTAGTTTCTTCAGACAATCTGGTACCAAATCCACCTGCAAGAATCACTGCTTTCATTTTGCTCCTCCGGTTAATTGAATGAATTCTTTGATAGAACGGAGAAATATCTCTTATGACTTACATGTGGTAAGCATACAAGTTGAATTGAACTTCTCTGTACACAAACATAGGAAAAATCGTACCAATATTTATTAAGGTTATTAAATTAGTTGCATCTTTTTGTATTACAATCAGTTGTTGAAAATATAAAGTATTCTGAATATTGAATGAACTTTTCTAAGAGTCATTTTCTTAAAACTTTTATATACAATTACTAATAAATTACTAATGTTACTTCTTAAAAAATCAAAGTTTATAAACCTAATTTAAAAACTGACACTCAGATGTCAGAATTTTTAGAATTTGCTTATTCGTATTGCTTGCAATTGGTTATGACGAATGGATTGGCTTCGGAGGTAAGTCATATAAGGTTAGGTTTTCCACCCAACAATATCTGGGAGCATCCCAAATTTTTGTAAAATCCCTCCCGGGGATTATCAGATCTGTGATCTGCCCCCCCCACGTTTCATACGTGGCAACTTAGCCATGAAATGTGTATATCTCTATTAAGCAAATAAACTATTGGGTTCAGATTACAAATCTGAACCAGCAAGGGGTTTCCTTTACAATTGTGTTCCCAAGTAGAGACAGGTTTCAAACCTGTCTCTACTTGGGAACAAGAATTATGGATTTGCAAAAATTTGGGAATGCTCCCGATTTTTATTTGATGGTTGCACTGATTGTAAAGATTTGCACCGACGCCCTTTTTTATTTCACCTTTTTTAAACCCAATGTTTTCGGCGTCTATCACTAAATTGAATGCCGAGTAGATCAATGGAACTTCCCCATTAATCCCTCACGGAACCGTACTTGAACCTCTCGATTCATACGGCTCGTAGTAATCAACCTTAAAAACTTCTAACAAGTTTCCAGTGAGAAAATAGGAGTTTATTGCTATAAGCTATCCTTCTCCACCACTTCAAAGTCCTTTTTAAACTCGTTCTAAGCTTTTTGAATTTCCATTGAGACCAACGAATTAGTATTTTATCCAATTGAAAGAATAGTAAGTATAAAGCTGATTTGTAGTACTTCCCATAAAAGTTTATCCATCCTCTTATTGCAGGATTTATTTTCTTTCAGCGTTGTCCGGTTAGAAATTTGCTGGTCTTATTTTATTGTGTTTGCGTTGTCATTCCCGCATGTTTTTAGCGGGAATCGAGGAAAACAAGGCACACTGGATACCCGATAAACTTGTCCTCGTAAAAACGGGGAAGCATTCGGGTATGACAAAGCCTTACAAGCAAATTTCTAACCGGACAACGCTGATTTTCTTTGCAATTTCGATAAGAGATAAATTCGTTTTACGGTGTAATTTCCAAGATTTTATCTCTTCCATTATTTTACTTTTGGCTTTATTACTCACGGCAGGTGTGAAATTTAAAAATATTCTCCCATACCTGTTTCTTGATTTTCTTGGCCTGAAAGTATAACCAAGAAAATCAAAACTATGGTTCGAATACTTCAATTTCCTCTTTCCATCTTTGCAATAAACTATCTTTGTCTTTTCCGGATGCAGTTCAAGACCACACTCTTTTAGTCTGTCCTTGATCGCTTCCAATACCTTCTCCGCCTGTCTCAGTGATTGACAATGCAACAATCCATCATCTGCAAAACGCTCAAACTTCACATAGGGAAAGTGCCTTTTCATCCATTCATCCAATGCATGATGCATGAATATATTGGCCAGTAACGGACTAATTACTCCGCCTACACAATAGATAACTTCATCTAAATAATCCTGACGTATTGGCTGGTTCTCACATACCCGCCCATTTGTATAACGGTAGTCATCAGAACCTAAACAGCGATAATAATATATCTTTCTTTTGCTCGTACGTGTCGATGTTCTGTAATAAGCATATCCGCATAAGCGGCAGACCAGCACTCCCTGCAATAAAGTTGGTTCTATTGTACGCCGCCTTGATAAAGCCTTGTTTTTCTGAAGTCGTTCCTGTGCAATCTCAAAAGTCTCTTCGCTAATGATAGCAGCCACGGGAATTTCTATCCAATCTTTCATGGGAAGTTCTTTAGTAGAACTACAACGCGGAGAAAAACCGCCTCGTTTACGTGATAAACGAGTGACCTTTTTTCTTTGTGCCACCTCTGTCTTGCCATAACATGCGGTGCCTTTATAGGCAGGATTTTTTAACATCGCCCATATTACCGAACGGTCCCAAACAGATTTCCCCGTTTTTGTCGGGATTCCTTCGGACGTTATTTTTTTTGCTATTGCTCCAATACTCAAAAAGTCTTTCGTGTAAAGATCGAATATCTTTCGTACCGTGCTGGCTTCAATTTCTTCGATTTCGTAGTAGGCAGCCGATGTGTCTGTCTTTCTGATGTAACGGTAACCGTACGGCGCTCCGGGCAATACGTTGATCGAACCGGCCTTGGCCCGATACTTTTTGCCACGTCTGCTACGTTCGGCTATCTGCGCCCTTTCGTACTCTGCAATCATTCCCCGAAATTGAACCAAGAGTTGTTCTTCAGGTGTTGTGGCCTGTGGCGACTTGATTAATACCACCTCAACTCCATATCGTGCGAACTCATCTATCAACAGAACCTGATAGGCGTATTTACGGCTCAGCCGGTCGGGAGAATATAACCAGCACTTTGTCTATTCTCCCCTCTGCTGCAACATCCCGCAATTGTTCAAGACCGGGTCTTTGGAGGGTGGCACCGCTGTAGCCTTCATCAAGAAAAATCCATTCCGGAGGCACTGTATGTCCATGCATTCCTGCATACTCCTTAAGCGCTGCCACCTGGCTGCCGATGGTTTGTTCTTCTTTCTGCTTATCCGATGATACCCGAGCGTAAATTGCCGCAATGTTCATGATTAAGAATTCCCTTCTGATGTATCCCTTTTGGTTGTTGCTGGCAAGGACACGTCTTTTGGGGAACAAGGAGTTGATATACCTGCGATACCTTTTGCCGGGAAAGGCGGTCGTAATCATAGTACAGTTGTACTTTTCTTTGATTATTTTTATGAACCATGTCCCCTTGTTCTGAGAAAGGCTTCCAACGCTTCTGTCGTCACGTCCCCTATAGACTCTTCGTTCAATTTTGCATATTTGCGTACCTGATCGATTACGCTTATTGGCAGCTTTACCGTAAAAACTTTCTTGCGTTCCGGTACCGGTAGTTGTTGTTTGTTTTTTTGTGCTCCCCGTATGTAGCGGTATGCCTGCCTTTTGGACACACCATATTGCTCCATGAGGTTGTTTGCAACCTCCTCTGTTGATTTGCTTTTTAAGAGCTTTACGGCCTGGTTGAGTCGTTCTATCAGTTCGTGCTTCAGGGATCTTGCCATGTGACATGATAATAATACCGCAAATGTCAGTTGTCAATATTTTTTCCTCTTTTTTTGTACGTTATGATGATATCAAATTCGAAGTTATCTATTGTGTAGGTGGAGTAATGACGCCTCCTTGCGGAGTGCCTTCAGTTGTCTTGCGCACGATGCCGTCTTCCATGACACCTGCCTTGAGCATGTTTTCTATACTGTTCAGAACCCATCCATCAGCGATCTTTTCACGTAACCTGTTCAAGATAAGCTTATGCGGTTATGGTACATAGAATGCCTTATGTCCGCATCCAGTATACTCCGATACCCTTCCTGCTTATATTGTTCAAGCCTCCTGATAGCATCGCGACAGCACATGCCTGGACGAAATCCAAAGCTGTTATCTGAGAATTCTTTCTCAAATATGGGCTCTATGATTTGCCTGAACGCCTGCTGCACTACCCTGTCCTTAACAATGGGAATGCCAGTAGGTCTCTTGTCATGCCTTCCTTTGGGGATGTATACCCGCAGGACAGGCGCGGGTTTGTAAATGGCAGTCTTGAGTTCCTGATGGATATTCATGATATTCACCTCAAGATTGGACTCAAATTGCCTGATACTTACCCTGTCAAGGCCAGCTTTGCCTTTATTCTTCTTCACGTGTTTAAAAGCGGCATAAAGGTTCTTAAGACTAAACACCTTGTCTCTTAATGAATGATACTTAAGCATCTCCCGATATGTTCCTTTTGATTGATTACGGATAGTAGACTTATCAATCGTGTTTCCTGAGTACGGATTCTCACTGACATAGGCAAAACAAGAGAGGCTCTTGTTACTGCTTGCCTATGCTGAAAGATTCTTTTCTCATTGAACGTATTCAATCTATAACTTTCATCAACTCCACTACGGTTATGTCCCTTCATCCTGAAACCAGTTCAGGACTATTATTAGCACTGCTGACGACTTCAAACGGATGTTCTCCCCGGCCAAAACACATAAGTATTTAATATATGGCTAGTTAAGGCTGTATTTTTACTAAATATGTAGTCACTAATATATTGTTATTATACGACAATATACTTGACAGATAATGGTTATTGTCTGTGCAATGGTGGACATGCATATTGTAGAGAACAAATCAAAATCCGGTAAAAAAATCTATCGATCTACCCTTCTGCGGGAATCGTACCGTGAGGATGGGAAGGTCAAGAAACGCACCATTGCGAATCTGTCGAATTGCACTCCCCTGGAGATTGAAGCGATAAGACTTGCACTCGCACATAAAGACGATCTCTGTGCATTGGGCGCATTGTCAGAATCGGTGAAACTCCATGAGGGTTTGTCTGTGGGAGCAGCGTGGAGCGTGTACCAAGTGGCAAAGGAATTAGGGATAGAAGAGGCATTGGGAAAGGACTTTGAAGGAAAGCTGGCGCTTTGGCAAGTAATGGCAAGGGTAATAGGCCAGGGGTCAAGACTGTCTGCAGTAAGGCTGGCGCAGATACATGCTGCGGGTGACGTCCTGGATATGAAGCGTGGGTTTGACGAGAACAATCTGTACGATAATTTGTCATGGTTGTCAGAGAATCAGGCAAAGATAGAGCGAAAGCTGTTTGAGTTAAGACGAGGAGGCAATAAGCCGAAGTTGTTTTTGTATGACGTGACGAGCAGTTATTTAGAGGGGAAGTCGAATCATTTTGGTGAGTACGGGTATAATCGTGACGGCAAAAAGAGGAAAAAACAGATAGTGATCGGTATGCTTTGTGATGAATCCGGGGAGCCGGTATCAACAGAAGTATTTAGGGGCAACACCCAGGATCCGAAGACCTTTGAATCTCAGGTAAAGAAGGTATTAGAGCGGTTTGGATGCAAAGATGTAACGATTGTAGGAGATCGTGGGATGATCAAGACGGTGCAAATCGAAAGTTTACCGGAAGGGTTTCATTACATAACGGCGATAACCAAGCCGCAGATAGAGTCGTTGATAAATAAAGGGATACTGCAATTAGGATTGTTCGAAGAAAAGCTCTGCGAGATAAAGGATGATGAGGTTCGATATATTCTGAGGCGCAATCCGGTAAGGGCGGAAGAGATGTCAAAGACCCGTGTATCAAAATTACAGAGTATAGAGAAATACATCGTGAAGAAGAACAGTTATCTGAAGGAACATCCTAAGTCGTCAGTATCGAAGGCACTGGAAACAACAAGGGAAAGGCTAACGAGATTGAAACTTGATGGGTGGGTGCAGATAAAAGAAGAGGATAGGACGCTAAAGATAGAGAGAGATGAGGAAGCATTAAAGGAGGCATCATACCTTGATGGTTGTTACGCAATCAAGACTGATCTTGAGGAGAACGAGGCGGATACCAATCTGGTACATGAACGATACAAGGATTTAACGGAAGTGGAGAAGGCGTTTCGGGACTGTAAGACGGTGAATTTGGAGGTTCGTCCGGTGTATGTAAGAAAGGAGGATAGTACACGGGGACATGTGTTTGTGGTAATGCTTGCGTACATGATAATTCGAAGGCTGCGCAGAGCGTGGAAGAATTTTGACTTGACGGTAGAGGAAGGTCTCACACAATTGGCGACCATTTGTTCGATGGAAGTAACAATCAAAGGCCAAAAAGCTAGTTGCCAGAAGATCCCGCGTCCGCGGCAACAATCACATGAATTATTAGAGGCATTACAGATAAAGTTGCCAGAAGTATTGCCAAGCCGGAACATACGGGTAGTCACTAGAAAAAAGCTTGCTGTTCGGCGTAAAAGCCAATAAATATAAGGCTTTTACGGCACTTTTGTTTTTTGACTTGGGGTGAACATCCGTTCAAAGATAGACCTGTGAGAGGCAGTCGTCTATCACCATCTCATAGAACTCAGATTTCGGATTGTACTTATACCTCGCTGTTAGGGAATTACTCCCAGGATGTAAGTCCTCCCCCGGTCATATGGATTACCCATTCTCCCTTCGTG
Organism: Candidatus Kuenenia hertensis; assembly: GCA_021646465.1. Lineage (GTDB taxonomy): Bacteria > Planctomycetota > Brocadiia > Brocadiales > Brocadiaceae > Kuenenia > Kuenenia hertensis. The sequence continues at coordinate 22,176 of SOET01000008.1, forward strand.
ATGTATGTTTGAACGCATTATCCAGAGATGTTTTCACCTAATCTATTTTGACATCTCCAGCAAGGACTTTTGCTTGTGCTTCACACAGGAGTGGGAGGTTGGCATGAACTAACACGCCATATTCATACACCCCAAAAGGTCGTTTATACCTCGTAACTCCGTCATACCCCTCTTGAGAATATGCTATCTTTCTATGTATACGGATTGCTCCATTGTATGCGCATAGGTACGAACTTCTCTACGAGGGATTAGGCTCGCAGAGGTGGTATTTTCAACCACTCAGATATTCCATACTTCAAGGCACGCCATTCCCAGCAGTGAAACAGACCAAAAGATTCTTGCATGGCTAAAGCATGGTTCAAAGAGTCACTATGAACCACCAGTGCATATGAAGCAGATATCAGGTCAACATAATGATGTGAAAGAATTAGGGAAATTTTTCGATGCACCATTCTCAGGGACGAAAAAGATGCGTCCTGTTTCTGTAATTAACAAGTAAGGGTGGGAATGCTCCCCCTATAAATTATCATTGACAAAAATAAATATTTTATTTATAATGACTCTACTCATATGAGAATGAGTCTCATTATATCCAGGGGTTCTGCAAATTAAAGAACGCTTTAAGAAAACAGAAAATGTAACACACGTGATGATACGAAGTAATCAGGAGAAAAAATAATGGAGAACAAAAAACATGAACCAGTTAACCCTCTGAATGAAAACCGTGGTTTATTACGGGAGATCAACGAAATAAATATCACAAGGAAGCTGATTCTCAAAGGGATGAGCTGGTTTGGATATACGGGGGAAATGTCGGTGGTATCATTCCTAATACAGACAATCACAGGTGCCCAGGGCGGTTTGATACCTATTCCTAAAAATCAATCTCGAAGGACCTACCTTCATCTCTTGTACAGCATCAAGCAACTTTTTTTCCCCCTATGCCTTGCACTCAATTGCTTGTTCTTGGCACAAAATGAGTGACCCTTTTCGCTCACTTTGTTCTTCGGCAAGCTACAAAAGCCTTCTTATCTGATGGAAGGCGTAAGAACCCTTATAAAGTTGGTAAGCAAAGTATTTCACACCGCTATTGTGAAGAATTCCGATTCCTGAACTCCTGATTCTTACTTCTTATTTTTTTTCATAACTCCAGACTCTCAACCCCCAACTCTTCTTTCATCACAACTATTCTCATTGTTTAAACCTACCTCATTATTCATTCTTTCAATTTCCTGTCTTATTTTCTTCACTATATGATGCTCTTTTGTTGGAAAATGAACTATTCTGCCTCCTGTAAGAGTCCACACCGTTAGAATAAGCACACCCAAATCAAAAAGAGCCGATTTCCTGTACACGTGTTCCATTGCAAGTTCTATTTTTGCCGGAACAAAAATATCTTCATATGCCTTATCCGGTTCTTTCGCAAGCGAGAGAAGGTCCTCTTCATTTCTAAGGAATAATGATGCATTACTTGTGATACCGGGTTTCACCTCTAAAATCCTTTTCATCTCGCAGGAATAATTATTTACTATTTCAGGCACTTCAGGGCGAGGACCAACAAAACTCATATCACCTTTCAGTACATTAAATAGTTGCGGCAATTCGTCTATTTTCGTTTTTCGTAAATACCTGCCGACCTTTGTTATGCGAGTATCATTACCCGTTGTCACAGAAGTACCTATTTGATCAGCATTCACAACCATAGTACGAAATTTATATAAACGAAAAAGATGTCCATTAAGACCAACCCTTTTCTGTGAAAAAATGATAGACCCTGGTGAGGTAAGTTTAATGAGTACTGCAGTAAACATTAAAAGTGGTAAAAGTATTAGTATGCCCACCACAGACATAACAAAATCAAAAATCCTCATAAACTATTTATAGTTACAAAATAATTTCAGGATAAATTACGTCGGATTTAATGTATCCTACAGCCCATTGAATATCTTCCCAAATAAATCACTCACAAAACCTTTAAAAATGTATTAATTCCGGTTTACCAATCGGAATCACATTAAACCCAATCTCAAAAAGTTCTTTATGCGGCAAAATATTTCTGCCGTCAAAAATAAATGCGGGTTTTTTCATCAAGTTGAAAATCCTTCTGTAATCCAGTGTCCTGTAAGCCTCCCATTCAGTTAATACTGCAATTGCATGGGCATCCTTTGCTGCCATATATGGATCCGATGCAATATTTCACTATTCTCTGGTATTCTTTAAGTTCTTTTTTCGCATTTTCAAGCGCTTTGGGGTCAGTAATTACAACATTTGCCATTTCACTTAACAATTTCTTTGCAACATAAATAGAAGGCGATTCTCTTGTATCTCCCGTATATGCGTTAAAGGCAAAGCCAAATAGTGCAATACGTTTTCCGGCGATCGTATTAAACATCGTATTCAGTATTTTTAAAACAAAGCGCTCCACTTGGTATTCATTTATTTTGACAACACGTTCTCAATACTCCGCTACCTCTTCCAATCCATAGTTTCTGCAAAGATACACAAGGTGTAATATATCCTTTTTAAAACAAGATCCACCGAATCCAACACTTGCATTCAGAAATCTCGAACCGATCCTCCTGTCAGTGCCAACAGCATTCGCAACTTCTTGTATGTCTGCGCCTGTTTTATCACAAATTGCAGAAATGCTGTTAATAGAGGAAATGCGCTGTGCTAAAAACGCGTTAGCAGTCAATTTTGATAATTCAGTGCTCCACACATTCGTTCTGACAGGAAGCATACTTTTCTCAACAATAATTTTATCTGATTCAGACCGATTCCCTTTCGCGTCCTCAACTACCTCTGCACGATACTCCGTTACTACACGTGAAATCTTTATATCAAACACCTGGCGCGCTTCGTAACCTACCACCTTGTATTTGCTGCGCGGATACTTCCTCCGGCCTTCCTTTTCCCCTTCGCCTTGCTTTCTCTCCCGCGATTCGGATCACTTGAGGGAGGCTTGCTGCTGTTGCGACTGTTCCGGTTTAGACGTCCTGCCAGCAGGGTTATCACCAATACCAACAACTCTATCATTGACCTCACCGCCGGCGACATTCCCTTCTCCTCTGAAAGCAGCTTCTCTACCTTCCGGAGTGTTGCGTCTATGTCTCTATTCTCTATCGCCAATGGATGATACCTGTATTAATAGCCTGAATTTATCTACTTCGACATTATATCACAGGTTTTTTCACCCGTCTATTTCGCTCTATACCTCACCACAAAAGCCCGGATTTCTCTGTCTGAAAAAAACTTTCCACACCTCTCTTTGCAGAGACTTCCTATGGACTTTAATGGACTCATCTACAACCCTATATACCGCCAACCATACTTGCTGCCTGCTTTTCTCATATGATGTATCAAGTAAATTCTAAAGTATTTTCGCTAAATAATGTGATATCAAAAAAAACCTTTCGTCCTATTTTATCATTCACAACTATATTTCTTTATCCGCAATAAACTAAATAATTTTAAAAACACAAATTAATGGAAATATAGCTTGACTGCTTCAAGTAAAGTCATAACCTGTGTTTTTTCGATCATGGTACCTGAATTAAACAAGGATTCGCAATCTTTCTTCAAATCGCCGTGATCATCCAGTAAGGCTATGTTTTCTTTGAAGTAGTTTTCAACAAATGATCTTAAATTGCTATTAGTATCATACCAGTATTGGAACGGATACATTGACAACAAGTCGGTTCGTCCGGTGACTTTTATATATGACCTGTGAAGTACCTTTAGAATAAAGGGTAATATTCTATTTGTTGAAGGTCTTAATTTCGTACTTTCCCAGATGTATTTCGTATAAGTCGGATGCTTGGTAATCATCCACTCAAGATATATTCTTTGCTTATATCTTAATGAAGGTGGAATGCTCAGGCAATACTCAATGAAGTCCACATCCAAAAAAGGAGAAACACACTCAGTAAATTGCCCTATTGTCCAATTACCGTTCAATATGCCGTTAAAGCCCCTATTGTAGAGTTTGAATACGTCTTCCGTCAGATAGCGGTCAACTTCTGTTTCAATTTTTGGAACAACCGCTTTCATTAAATATTCTGAATAAGTACCCATTTGCGCTACAGGCTTGACGGGTGCTGGCTTTGTCAAATAAGACCCAAGGATAGCGTCCCCCAGCATTCCAGTGTGTACCAAACCATAGCGTTCGAAATTGATCTTGCGTATCGATGCAAGCAAATGAGCAGACCCGGAATACAAGACTAATCCGTCATTGCACAAAACAGGAGATTCAATATCTTTCAAATAGTTGCCGGTATCAAGAGAACAAAATAAATATTCATAGCCAAGATCCGTAGCTATTTTTTTAGATATCCGTTCATCGTAATAATTACTTTGTGCAAATGTAATATTCAGGATATCGCGGTATCCCAACTTATTCGCGGTCATAACATTCATGCGAGTATCCAACCCGCCGCTCAAAGTTGCAATGTGTTTATACCCATATTCCAAATCTTTTTCATATTCACTCTTTACAGCGTTGATAAATAGCTCATCCAGAGTATCTATAATTTTCTTTTTTGAATCGTGTCTATAATCCACGGTCCCAAAGCGGTGATATTGTGCGCATAGAAATTTCCCATCCTCTATTTTTAGATAATTACCAGGCTTGAGTTTCTTGGCCTCATTTATTAGCGTGAAATCTTCAATCATAAATCCATACGTCAGTAAAAAATATGCCCCGAGTTCATCCAGGCTATAGTCGCTATTGTGCTTTCTTAAAATTTGACAAATCACCTTCACTTCTGAAGAGAAAATTATAAGCTCATCGCTCTTATAATAAAATACAGGTTTAGAGCCCGTATGACTGGTAAACACCAACCACTTGTTTTTTATCTTATCATACAGAACCCCCGAAAATTCTCCTCTAAATTCATTAAAGAATTCATCTCCGCAGCACTCATACATCTTTTTTATTGTTTCAAAGTAATCATTTGCGACATACTTGTTTTTCAATATTTTGAAATTTAATATATATCCATCTATTGCAATGAATATACCTTCTTTTTCCGAAAAAACCTTGTCTTTTAAAAATTTCGGGCACGTGTATTTTTGAATAAATGCGTTGCTATACCGCTTTTCATCGAAAATCAACCTACCCAACCCAAGGACTTCGATTTTCAAGTTTTCCATGCCAACGCGATCTGATATTATTCCAAAAAGCCCAGCCATTAGTCTTCTCCTAAAAACTCTCTATAAAACCCAATTACAGACTCTTATTTCCAAGCTTATCACCAAACGTCACACAAAATAAGATTGGAATTTTTCTTAGACACATACCTAATACAACGAGAAAAAATAGCAAGAAGATACGTGCAAAAACGAATATAAGGTATAAAAAAATGCCTTCCAAGATTCATTTTGCTTATAAGATGAGAGAAAAAATAATAGGAATTTGCTTTTTTATCAAAATAGCAGGTCATAAAATAAGCAAGGATTTTAAACAGATGACAACACCATCATTTTTTGATATACGAATATTAGCAAACAATAAGTTTAAAACTAAAAACAGTCCTAATTATTATACAAATCTAGTACATCCTGGGCACTCAATGCAGTATTATAAATAAATACCTCATCAATCACGCCGTTAAATAAATGTTTCGCAGTCCAATCAGTGGCGCCTATTTTTGTAGTAACGTTGTTTTCGTTTGTTGTTGATGTATCAGGGTCTGTATCAACGAGATTGCCGTTCAAATACAGAGACATCCCGTCCACGGTATTAAAGGTAACCGCAACGTGATACCATCTGTCTGCAATCAGACCTGCATTATAGTTTATTGGTGTGCTCGAGTTTCTTTGGAAAAGAAGCTCTCCCCTCGGCGATACGAAAAACTGATAGGTTTGATACGATTTAGCTACGATCATGTTTTTATCCACACTTGATATCTTTATCCATGCGGCAATGGTAAAGGCATCGGTCAAGTCTATATCCCCTATATTTATGTAATCATCCGTCCCGTCAAAACCAAGCCCTCCTCCATTTCCATTTTCACCTGTCGTCCATACAGCCTCCCCATAAATAGCGCCATCGTTCCCACTACCGGAAGAATCGCCTGCCACTACCCCATACCCTTCCTCGAATGCATAATAACATAACACGTTACTGGCAGTGTTGCTGTATAAATCCTGCACATTCTGGGCACTCAATGCAGTATTATAAATAAATACCTCATCAATTACTCCGTTAAATAAATGTTTCGCAGTCCAATCAGTAGCGCCTATTTTTGTAGTAACATTGTTTTCGTTCGTTGTTGATGTATCAGGGTCTGTATCAACGAGATTGCCATTCAAATATAGAGACATCCCGTCCACGGTATTAAAGGTAACTGCAACGTGATACCATCTGCCTGCAATAAGACCTGCATTATAATTTATTTGGGTGCTTGAGTTTCTTTGGAAAAGAAGCCCTCCCGTTGGTGATACGAAAAACTGATAGGTTTGATACGATTTAGCTACAATCATGTTTTTACCCATACTTGATATCTTTATCCACGCGGCAATGGTAAAGGCATCGGTCAAATTTATCCTTCTTATATCCACATAATCATCCTCCCCATCAAATTCAAGCCCCCATCCATTTCCATTTTTACCTGTAGTCCATGCAGCCCCACCATGAATGTTGCCATCATTACCGTTGCCAGACGAATCACCTGCCACCACCCCATATCCTTCCTCGAATGCATAATAGGCAACAGGTGTAGATGCTGGAATTGAAGATGTATTCTCAAAGTAGCTGACCATGCCATTTAAATCACCTAAAAACATATCGATATCACCATCCTTATCAAAATCAACTAAAGCAGGAGTCAAAAAGCCCCAACTTAAGCTTCCAATGCTTGAGAACATAGTAGTGTTTTCCATCCAGGTACCGTCTACATTTTCAAAATACTGCAACGTTTTTTCAGTCGAGCCTGCAACCATATCCAGATCACCATCACCATCCAAATCTGCCATTGCAGGCGCGCTATAGTTCCTCCCTTCTCCTATCTTAAGAACCAGGGTTTGTTTCTCTTTAGGAAATTCAAAACCGGTATTTACATAATAATAAATATCATCGTATGTTGAACCGGTTACCATGTCATAATCTCCATCTCCATCCATGTCTACCACACCAGGATAGCTGTGATATCCATGGTCCACTCGCCATGTATCATTTTTTACGAAAAAACCATTCACATTTTCAAAATAATTTATCCATGGCCCAAAGTCTCCATAGCCATATTGCCCTAAAAAAAGGTCCAGGTCTCCGTCATTATCAAAATCTACTAAATGTGGCCTCGGAGTGCCACGTACAGTATCAGCAATCCATTTATAAGTTGTGTCGTCCTTTACCCATCCGTTAATGGTGTTTTCATAATAATCAAGGCTTATTATGGTGCCACTATCCACAGTAACACCACCACCAACGAAAAGATCAATGTCTCCATCACCATCAAAATCACCAACTGCCGGAGCCGAAAAAACCCCGCTAACTACTTTGTCAATCCCATTGACAACTGTGGGATCTTTTTGCCAACTACTTTCTGCCAATAGAAAAGTATTACACGACAACACCACAATCAAAACTACCCCCCCGGGTATTCTTTTAATTCCTTTAAGCATCATGCCTTTCCTCCGTACTAACGATCAAAAAAAACTGCGATCTCTGTGACTTTGTGTGATATACATAGCGACATATGTTTACAACTGTCTGTCATTCCAGGCTTGACCCGGAATCCAGTGTTTTTCCGGATTTCCGCTTCCGTGGGAATGACATATTCGTATCTGATTAGTGACGCAGTGTATAATAATTATTTCTTCACATGAAGAACACGAAGGATTTTAGAAAGTAATGCCAATAGATATTGCCTCCATGCCGTGTCTTAAATCGAATCGTCTAATGCCTGGATACGATCCCCACTTTTAAAGCTATTTCCCCATACATGGGCAGAGTATGTGCGAAAGGGAAGAGGAATCGTTCCTTCAATCTTCAGCCAGTTTGTTTCTTCTAAAATGTAATGATGAACGGCAGGAAAATACACGATACGAATGTGTCTGGAATTAATTTTTAAGGAATTCCGGATATTATCAATTATTTTTTGAAGTGTTTCAGGTCCAAATGGGTTGAATATAAAATAGATAGTAGCATCACTTACCGTGATATTTTTAGCATCAGCATTAATTATCTCAAGGGGAGCAATCTTTCTTTTCAGACGGGAATGAATGTTCCTGGATATCTTTGCACGCGTTTTATCAACTTCTATTCCTACAACTCTTTTAAAGTCATAGAGTCCGGCAATAAAAACGGCCCTTCCTTTCCCTGAGCCCAGGTCAACAAAAACATCGTTGTTTCCAGGAGAAAGGTAATCAAGGATCTTTTTTATCTCTTCATACGTTGACGGCTCATAATCGGGGCACTTTTGAGTCTTTTCCTCTGTGGATCGTTCGTGTCCAGGACTTTTTTGGTTGGTTAGTTGTATATTTTTATTAATGTACGTTGGATTTGCTTCAGTAATGGCAGAGCCCAGCAGTTTACAATAATAATATTCGTACATTTCTCGTGAAAATCTGCGTTTAAAAGATTTTCTAAAATCCGAGATGCAGCCCCTAACGACTCTGAGAAGGCGGCAAATTATCCACCTTTTTAAAAATTTCATTGATCTATTGAACTATGGTGCCTTTCATAGTTAATATATGTGACGTACTGTCTATCCTGACTTCTAAATTCCGTCTTCTGAACTCTGTTCCCTTCATCCAATGACTCTGACATTCGATATGCTACTTGTAACTTACGATTTAGTTCAACCCAGGATTTCTTTCACCGCTTCAACAGCCCTGCCTTGATCTTTCATAGTTTCATTATATTTTGGTAGACATGGATAAAGACCTTCACAACCCTTTGAATATCTTCCTTACTTAAATTTGAACCAGACGGTAAGCAAAGACCTTTATCAAACAATTCTTCTGCAACACCAGACCCATAATAAGGATATTCTTGAAAAACCGGTTGAAGATGGAGCGGCTTCCATACCGGTCGAGACTCAATATTTTCCGCTTCCAATGCCAACCGGACATCTTCCCTTGTGAAACCACATTTCAATGGATCAATAGTCAAACACGTCAACCACCGGTTGCTTTTGCCAAATTCTGCCTCAGGCATAAACTGAATACCTGGAATCCCTCCTAATTCTTTTTTATAAAAATCAAAGTTAGCCCTGCGTGCATGTACCCTTTCTTCTAAAATGTATAGTTGTCCTCTGCCAATACCTGCTAGTATATTGCTCAGCCGATAATTATAACCTATATGTGAATGCTGATAATGCGGTGCCGGGTCTCTTGCCTGCGTGGAAAGAAACTTTGCTTTCTGAATCAATGCATCATCATCAGATACAAGCATTCCGCCGGAAGAGCAGGTAATAATTTTGTTGCCGTTAAAAGAAAATATCCCAAATTTCCCATAGGTTCCTGTGTGCTTTTCTTTATAGTAAGCGCCCGCCGACTCTGCCGCATCTTCAATCAGCAGAATGTCATATTGACTACAAATATCTAATATCGGGTCTATATCGGCGCTCTGTCCATATAAGTGGACAACAATTACCGCCTTTGGCTTTTTCCCTTTCCTTACTCTGTCCCTTATGGCCTCTTCAAGACAGGAAGGGTCCATGTTCCATGTTGTTAACTCACTATCAACAAATACAGGGATTGCATTCTGATAAATAATTGGATTCGCGGTTGCAGCAAAAGTCAAAGTGGAGCAAATCACCTCATCGCCTGACTGGATGCCTAATAGTATTAGTGCCAAATGGAGGGCGGCACTTCCCGAACTGACAGCAGCAGCATATCGAGCACCTATATATTTACAAAACTCCTTTTCAAACATATCCACATGTGGTCCAACAGGGGCGATCCAGTTCGACTTAAATGCCTCTGTAACAAATGCAAACTCCTTGTCTCCCATGTGAGGAGGGGAAAGATATATGCGTTTTTTATTTATATTCATAAATTGCAAATTATTAAAAAAGAGGCAGACAAAGTTTTAACAGTAATAACACATAGACAGATTCCAAAATTCTTCTGATTTGACGGAGGGCTTAGCAACTTGACAAATTGACAAGCAAAGCATTTCCTACCTTTATTTGAACCCTACAGGCTGAATTCTAACTCCTGCATTCTGGATTTTTACTCCCTATTTTACCTCTTAATTCCTGACTCCCAACCTCCAACTCTTCCCTCCTTCCAACTATTCGCATTGTTTAAACCCGTTTCATTATTCATTCTTCCAATTGCATCTTTTATTTTTTTCACTATGTGATGTTCTTTAGTTGGTAAATGTAATATTCTGCCTCCTGTAAGAATCCAGACTGTCAGAATAAGCACCCCTAAATCAAAAAGAACTGATTTCCTGTACACATGTTCCATTGCAAGTTCTATCTTTGCCGGAACAAAAATATCTTCATATGCCTTATTCGGTTCTTTCGCAAGCGAGAGAATATCCTCTTCATTTCTAAGGTGTAATGATGCATTACTTGTGATACCTGGTTTTATCTCTAAAATCCTTTTCATCTCACTGGAATAATTATTTACTATTTCAGGAACATCAGGGCGAGGACCAATAAAACTCATGTCCCCTTTCAATACGTTCAGGAGTTGTGGCAATTCGTCTATTTTTGTTTTTCGTAAATACCTGCCGACCTTTGTAATACGCGGGTCACTGCCAGTTGTCACGGAAGTGCCTATCTGATCAGCATTAACCACCATAGTGCGAAATTTGTACAGATTAAAAAGGCGGCCATAGCGACCAACCCTTTTCTGCGAATAAAATACAGGACCTGGAGAAATCAATATGATGAGAAATGCGGTAAACAGAAAGAGTGGTAAAAGTATGATTATGCTGGTTAACGAAACAACAAAATCAAAAATCCTCATAAATATTTGAACAAAGATAACAAGAGAGTTTTAGTTAGTAAAAGTCAGTATAAAAATGCAGCAAAAAGTAACCTTTATGTTCTTCGTGCTTCGTGTGGGAAAAAGCATTAGTAAAAGAGTAATCAAACAAAGCCTCAGAGATCGTTAAGAGAAAAACTAAATAGAAGTGTCTAAAATGAACTAAGATTTTAAAATGCCTAATGTTCTGAAGATAAAATATACCCGTATCCCGTAAACCATTTCAGAACGGTCTGCACGAAAACGGTAACTGATTGTTCGACCTGATTGTTTGCCTACCTCCAGGTTTGCCAGTCCGTCTGCATTCCATGTGCAATCGTAAACATTAGCATCTGCCCAACAAACATTGGATGTTGAAATACTACAGACAAATAAATAAAACAATAGTAATTTCATGTTTTACGTTTGCATAAAATAACATTCCTTACCAGGTAATAACCGGCGCCAGGCTATGGTTCCTTTATTTTTTGCACAGGCGCACTTTTTACTATAAGCCGGATTGCACCCCACAAAGTACCTGCACCATAAACTATATGATAGAAAAAAAATAAAAATGGCAATACCAAACCAATTCTCCAGTTATATCGTACTGCTTGTTGGCATGAGGAAATAAGATTAAGAAAAAAATAAGGAAAGAATATTACAGATAAGCTATATAAACCAAAAGAATGAAACGGTAATACTATTAAAATACTCAGTAAGCCTAAGGTAAAAAAGACAGGTATCGCATGTCTAACTTTAAAAGAATAGGGGGCCACGTACCACATCCAGCTTAACCACTCTGCGGTAACAAAAGCCTGACGAAAAAGTCCTTTTAGGGTTGATTGATTATAATAGCCAGTCTTTATTTTCGGGTTTAACCAAATACTTCCACCTGTTTTAATAATTCGTTGGTTGAATTCATAATCCTGATTGCGTACCAATCTTTCGTCATATAAACCAATTCGATTAAATAGTTCACTCCTAAAGCATCCAAACGGCACAGTATCCACGGGTTTTTCAATTGATTCTAATCTAAAAGTTGCGTTGCCTATACCGAATCTGTGTGTGGTAATAGCCTGCACACATCTGGCACCAAAACTGCTTCCATTTTGTTGAGTTACAACAACACCTCCAACATTATCTGCATTCGTCCTTTTAGCAGTATCTATACAATTTTTTAGATAATCTTTGGAATACTCAGAGTGGGCATCCAGCCTGACAATCCACTTACCGCGAGCTGCTTTTATTCCTATATTCATTGCGGTTGGAACTATTTCCCCGGTATTATCTAGAAGATTTATGTATTGATGTTGCCTGCTGTATTCTTTTATAATTTCTCTCGTTTTGTCATTACTCATTCCATCAGCAACTAAAACCTCGATCTTATCCTTTGGATAATCCTGAACTACAATAGAATCAAGGCATTTACTGATAAATTTCTCCTCGTTGCGGCAGGGAATAATGATAGATATAAAAGGCAAGATGTTTGTCATTTTTCTATTATTTTTACAGGTGTTTTTCGACCTCGCGCAGTGCGGTCAAAATCGGTATCAAAACTTACAAGTGTCAGACCGTACTTTTCAGCTACTGCATATTGATATGCATCATCTAAAAAAAATATTTGAATCAATAAATAATCTCATTTCTTTCCGATTCTCAATTCTGAAATTTTATATTGAAGTTCCACAGAAGTATATTCACTTCGCAGGTCTTTCATTGCGCCTGACCAGTCAAACTTTGGTTTTTTCCGTTATTTTTTTTTAGTAGTTTCTCAAGCAAAAACTCTGTAAAATCTTTTACCTCTCCCAAGAGTTCTCGTGGTAGTTGTTTAATGAGTTCCTCTAATGTTTTCAATTGTATCACCTCCCCTTATTCCTTAAGCGTGTTTAAAAACCAGTAATTCCTCGAAAAATAAATTTTTGGGCTATCCCCTTTACTAAGGTTCATACACTATGTAGTATAAGGACATGGAAGATTATCCCAAAACACTTTTTGAGTTCGAAAAACGTTTTTCAACAGAAGAAGCATGTAGAGATTATCTTTTTCAATTGCATTGGCCTAATGGATTACAATGTCCACAATGCAGTTATAAAAAGATTTGGCCAGTTGGTAAAGTTTTGTTTCAATGTGCCAAATGCGGACATCAAACATCTGTTATATCTGGAACAATTTTTCAAAATACACACAAACCACTGATTCTTTGGTTCAGAGCTATTTGGTGGACAACAGGGCAAAAGAACAGAGCCAGTACATTGGGAATGAAAAGGATGCTTGGTTTGGGTAGTTATGAAACTGCCTGGTCTTGGTTGCATAAATTACACCGTGCAATGGTTAGCCCCAATAGAGAAAAAACTTCTTGATGAAGTAGAAGTCGATGAAACGTACTATGGTGGAGAAAAACAAGGGAAGAGAGGTCGTAGCTCTCATGGTAAAGCATTGATAGTTATCGCTGTTGAGGATAAAGGGGTTGGTTTGGGCAGAATACGAGTTCAACATATACATGATGCTTCTGCTAAAAGCATTAACCAGTTTGTTTTGAAGAATATAGAACTTAAAAGTATTATAAGAACAGATAGCTGGAACGGATATAATCAGTTGAGTTCTTTGGTTTATAATCATAATGTTGTAAGTAATAAAATATCTGTCGGCGAAAATCAATTACCTCTTGTTCATTTAGTTGCTTCACTTTTAAAAAGATGGCTATTAGGAACTCATCAAGGGGCAGTTAGCCATGAACATCTAAAATATTATTTAGGCGAATTTACCTTTCATTTTAATAGACGGACATCTGCACATCGTGGTAAACTATTTTATAGGCTTATGCAAAATGCAGTGCAAATTGGTCCGGTTCCTTATAAACAGTTATCGAAATAAACACAATATATGGTATCTACCTTAATAAAGGGGATAGCCCAAATAAATCTTATGCACTCAATTCTATTCGGCCACAAGTTGTGAAAATTACACACTTTAGCTATCTCATCCAGTTCGCTTTTCTAAAATAACATGTAACCTACGAATAGTAAGTTCGGAAGTAGTATACGACTCAAATCTTTTATCAAGGCGGAGTTTTTTTATAATTTCAAAGTCAGTTGCCGTACCGTCCACGCGTCGTTCATCCATAATCTCAAATCTTGCTTCCTGAAAGAGCAGGAGGTAGTCTTTGTGCCTTAGTCAATTTTGATAATGTAATGATGGATTAAATAACATCCTCTTTCTGTCTGAATATTGTAAGAAGTTATAAGCTAAGATACTGTGGTCAAAGTAAGAATAATGGTCTTTATAATTGGTACATATGCTCACGAAACCATTATTTTATTTCGCAAAAGTCGATAGCATTCCTATAAAATTTTCTGAATATCAAAAAGAGGAATATATCCCAGGGTCTTTGTTGGTGTAATAAAATCAATAGAACCGGCTTCCAAACCTGTATTTCTAGCATCGCAGGGAGCAAGATACTTAATCCCGTAATATTCTTCGAAAATCAGATTTGTTTGACTATAATCACTAAAACAGTCGGTTTTAATATTTCCAGGGAATTTCAGGCAATGTTGTTTGGTAGAGATCTTTGAGTATTGGACTATCAACAAGACGTACCACCAGGCTTTGCTTGCCAACGGGCGTTTTTGGTACTGTGTTAACAATACACACGTCAATCTTAAAAATTCCAATACGTGAAAGGATATCATTTCTAATTATCTCACCATGGGATTCATGATAGCCATCAGCAGGATGTATTAGTAACCATGCATGATCAAGCCTATCCTGAACAATTTGGGCGCTATGAATCGTCAAGGCTTTTTTTATTGCTGTTGAGAGGCGACCTATACGCCTTCCATCTTCATGCAAAAGATAGTCGTCTGCACGTCCTTCAATATGACTTACAAGGAGAGAATTCCGTCCGCAGGGGCACGCGGTTTCATGAGACCAAGCTGCCAAGTCACCAGTTCGATAACGTATCAAAGGCATGGCATCATTTAATAAACCCGTCACTATCATGTGACCAATTTCACCAGGTTTGCATTGGTTTCCATTTTCGTCAAGTATTTCTAAAATGCCAGTTTCTGGTTGCACGTGCATTCGGCCATGCTCGCATTCCGATATAAAAAGGCAGCCTTCTGCACTGCCATAATTATCAAAGACCTTACAACAGAAACCTTCCTGAATAGCGCGACGATGTCCTGGTAAAAGATTGTCTCCACTGGTAAGAACTGCCCTAATTTCCTGAAATTTTATAGAATTCTTGCATAACCATTCTCCGAGAAGCGAAATAGCTGAGCCATATCCCGTAATCCATTGGCTTCCATATCGAGTAATAGCATTTATATAATCTGGCGCAGTGGAATCGGAAATGTGGTAGCTGGACATGTAGAGTTGTTTCCATAAATAATTATAACGCCAGTAGGGACTTTTGGAATCTCCTTTTACTATCGTCCTTCCTCCAATCATGGCCCGTGGCATGGATTGTCTGACTCCTGCCCAGGCACGAACACGCCTCTCTGCTAATGACCACCACTTTGGAAACATCGATTTTGGCCAGTATATTACCAGTGGAGTGCCTGTGCTTCCACTGGTACGATCCTGATAAAGGGAATGTGGATTGAGGCGTTCATCCAGGAGTTGCATTGCATCCTGACGAATAACCGCCTTTTCTAAAATAGGGAGTCTTTTCAAGTCGTCCAGGCTCTTTAACTTCGTGCAATCTATGTTTGCAAATGCCTTACGATAATAAGGCACATGTCTAACTGCAAGTTCAATTAAATGTTGTAATTTTTCTCGTTGGTATTGTTGTATCTGTGATTGTGTCCAAAATTCCTGACTGTCATATGTATCGCACCACTGTGTAAAACCGTTTCCATAGTAACGCCTTTGCAAAACCAGACCGTAAGCGCTTATTATTGCGTTTTGCAAGGAATATGGAAATAAATGATACATACGCATGAAATCCATGTTGTATCTCTGAATTAATACTTTAATTATAAAGAATTCTGTAAAAAACAACCCCCTGAATCCCTCTTTTTTAAGGGGGATTTAGGGGGCCTAACTTTATATTCCGATAACCAACTAATTGTATATTTGAATTTAATAAGGCATCGCGAAATTTTTCTGAGGTCAGGATTTTTCTCTCATCTTCCCTCTGGGAAATGTATGTTGTCCACTTATACATCTCATCACCCAGATAAGCAGGGTGTACGACAAATTCACTGATACCTAGTGGCACTTTTTTTAAGAGGGAAATCCATGTGTCTAAAGATATTGTCCCTTGCTTTTGTCCCATATCGCCAATGCAAACCCACCAATCTGGCATAACTAAATTTTGTTGTTGCGCTTTATGACGCAGCCATAAGTTCCAGAAGTAAACTCCTATGCGCATAGGATGTTTTACAAAATAATTCAAAACACCTAAACTTC
The DNA here is from genome assembly GCA_021646465.1 of Candidatus Kuenenia hertensis. Taxonomy (GTDB): domain Bacteria; phylum Planctomycetota; class Brocadiia; order Brocadiales; family Brocadiaceae; genus Kuenenia; species Kuenenia hertensis. The sequence continues at coordinate 38,514 of SOET01000008.1, forward strand.
TATTCTGACTTTCCATTGCTAGCATATATCTGTGTGTGCGAATTCTCCCTGTACCGCTGTACTTAGCAGCTTCCAAAAATACAGGATAAAAACGTGGTAATCTGTGCTTTCCCATGTGACAATCAACATGAGTAAAACACGAACCAGCCAATTCGCGGCAATAGTCAATCTGTGCAAAGAGTTCCTGTCTTAATTCATCAAGCCGAATATGACCAGAATTGAGTTTTTTATTAAACTCTTTATAAAAAAATTCCCCTTGTTCATTAATAAGGCTTCTTACTTTTCCTAAAGGCAGAACTGGTTTTCCTATAATTGGATTGAGATGACATCCAACGGAAAGCCATGGATATTTTCTAGCCAACGAAGGAAGAGACATTGCAAGTGGATAGTTTACGTTTGCACTAACACTCCTTACGGTACCAAACTCAATACACTCTTCAATAGCCCGATTGATACCTGCCGTAATACCATATCCATCCGCATTAATAATAAGGGACCGATTTAACATTTTAACAATCTCAGATAAAAATTAGCTAGTTTTTCAGCTTCACGTTCCCAAACATACTTTTGATGCGCTACTCCCTGAAGTCTTCTTCCAACATCATCGCCATTGTTAATACGATCCAGCATATTAATTATCGCATTTGCGTATGTTTCAGGGTTTCCACTGTCAATAGAAATTATATCTTCTGAATTTATTGCACCAGAAATAAATAACTCATTTAATACAGGCATAAGGGAAGTAACTACTCCACAACCACAACCCATGTATTCAAATATTTTTACTGGGACTGCCACTTCCAAATTAGCTGTAGGGAATGGATGAACATCAAGTCCAACTCGAGCGTTTCCAAGTCTCAATGGTACTTGATCATATGATATTTGTAGTTCCAGTTCGCACCCTGACGGAAGAAGATGCTTGATTTTATTATAAATATGTTCATGAACACCGCTAATAAGGGTACGCGTACCGGTTCTTTGACGATGTAATTTCTGCAAAGTATCCACAAGAAACAACGCCCTCTGTTCTGATAGAGTGCCAAGATGTATAAGATCAAACTTTCTTTCTATGGAGGGTATGGCAACTTTTTTCGCATAATCATAAAAACGTTGTGACGGAAAATTGTATGCAGCAATTCGATGTTTATGTAAAAATCGATCCGTCAACGGCTGCGTTACACCTACAATACCATGGACATATCTTGCCAGGGATTTCTCCATTATATTTACAATCATAGATACGAATGGCTTCAAAATCTTTGGTAAATAACTTCGTATTTTGATAAGGTTAGCAAAGTCTTCATGAACATCATAAACTGTCTTTATATGTGGTTGTCTTAATCGAACCCACGGTATAATTTGCAGGAGTTCGGCATCCTGTATATGTAAAATATCAACTTTATAGCGAGAAGAAATTTTCCAGCAACGCCATGGCAGTTGTAAAAAACGTTGTATTCGATTCCCTGAAGCAGGTACGTTTATAATCTTTATATTGTTTGTTTCTAATTGCTGACCACAATGTTTTCCAAGAATGGTGACTGTTGCTCCCAGGGCATTCATACTGCATGCTTCTTTATCATAAATTCGGTGATCCATAGCTTGATGACCCGTAGTTACAAATAGGATCTTTTTATTCTCTAAAACTCTAGATATCATTGAATCCAATTAAGTTCACTCCGCTATGTACGATTAACGTTTTAAACTGAGGCGATAATAATACTTCCCTTTCTTTAGTACGCTCATCAACATAATCCGCATACATTCTCAATGTATTATCAGGATAAGCAGGGTGACAATATACTTCGCTTATACCCGAAGGAATGTTTTTAAACATTCGCATCCACACATTTATACTTGTTTTCTTTGCTCCTGTAGCATGGCCTACTGACAATAATCTATCCGCCATCCTCATCCCCCTTCTTTTCGCTTTCTGCATAAGACTTCTGGTATATATATGAAGGGCTGCAGTTTTTACGTGCGATATGTAATACTTGGCTGCTTCCAGCCTCCGATTTTCACATTCTGCACAAATATAATGACGGTGGGTTCTCATGCATCTGATGCCTGTCTCTTTTGCTATCCTGAGAAATGTTGGGAAAAACCCGGGGCGAAGATGTTGATTCTGATGACTATCCAAATGGGTTACATTTATACCCATATTCAGGACAATTTCAACCTGGGCCGTTAACTCATCATACAATTCATTGAGTTTTATATGTCCATTTCTAAGTTTTTCAGGAAACAAATCACCCCAAAATTCACTTTTTGTATCCAAAAGGCTAGGAATTTTCTTTGTATCTAAAACGGGTTTGCCTACAACAGGGTTTAAATGCACACCAATAGATATGTTTGGAAATAAATCACTAAAAGTTTTTAGGTCATTTACCGCCGGAAAATTCGTATTGACACTAATACTTGTTATACTTCCGGCCTTGGCTACTTCAAAAATTGCACGATTATTTCCAAAAGTAAAGCCAAATCCATCTGCATTAATAATAAGTTTTTTCAATTATCAGGTAGTTATTGAAGATTTAAAATATAATATTACACTTAAAAAACTCATTAATTTTGTTTTTACACTTGTATAATCACATTTTTATCCGGGGGTAATTACAAAAAAACACATTATCATTCGTTACCTAAGTAGGACTTGAGTTTTGGTAAAAAATATTTCGCTCTATTTAAAACAGGATTAGAAATAATTCTAAAATGCAGGAGCTCCTCGTGTAATCTCATATGCTGTTTCCATGACAAGATGAGGATCATCGGAAACATTACCAAGGGATTACACGATTACAATTTGCATTCTCTTAAAGGTTTTTGTGTAACAGAATAAACTAACGCTTCATTAGAATAACAGTCCAAATAATTAGAATCTGACATAAAATGGGCTATATTGGCAACAAGTTCGGGTTTATTCACATTAAATATTGTAAATTAATCTGTTATTGTCGAAGTATACAGATTTGAAATTAAAAAATAAAACTAACTAATATGTATAAACATCATCTAACGTATTCCAAATCCCTCCTTGATTTTCCCAGGTGACACTTATGCCGGTTTCCGCTAAAATTCTTTCCTCCATAGGCCATGGCCACAGAGGGGTATTTGTCAGTACCCCATCGTGGTAGCAATATAACACCTCAGCTCCCATACGAGTCCCGTTTTCACCTGCAGTTTTGAAAGTTAATTCGTTAGATATAAACAAATATGCACCCATACCGTATTGAGTTTTGTTAAACCCAACATCTATACTTAATGCTCCTGTTCCCTGAGACGCAGCGCCCCAATAAGAAGTGTTGAAATCGTAAATATTATTGTATTCATTTGCAAAATAAACAAGTCTTGGCGACTTTGAATCGTTAATACCTAAACCAGAATCGCCCGACTGTAAAATAGAATTGCGAAAATCACCACGTATTTCATAATCAGAATCTTTAGGTTCATAGCTATATTCTTGAAGGGCAAAAGCAATATTATTAGTATCCACTATAGTTAAATTTCGGACTTGTAAATCTGCATCAGCCCTTTGATAAAATCCATTAGCATTATTAATTGAAACATTGTCATAAAATCTATTTCCTTCAATTCGATGTACCGCACTAGAAATACTATAAGCCCAACCAGAAACTCCGTATATAATACTTCCATAAATCTTGTTTCTGTCTGCGGTATCATTACCAGTATTTGCCCACACCTGAACACCATCAACAACTTCATCCGAAGCAGGATCCATCATACCAACACAATTCTCAATAATGCAATCATCAGAACCATATAATACAAAACAATTATTTCCACCACCTCCGCCTGAATGGCTTTCCCAACTCCCCCAACAACGCCTTAGAGTAACATTTTGGCATTCAAGAATATTGAATAAATTTCTTCCTGATCCAGATGCTGTACAATCTTCTAAAAGTATGCTTGAGCTAAAAGAAACACTGAATCCCATGCAGTTCCCTGTGCCAGCATTATAAGCGGACACTCTCTTAATAGTAATACGATTGGAACGGAATACGCTAATCACATCGTTATTAGAATTTTTACAAACAATTCCCTCTATAATAACATCTTGAACCGGCACTGATACTGATCCTAATACATGGCAAGGCCTTTTATTGCTTTGACCATCTATTATTGTTTTGCCATCGTTTTGTGCTTTTATCGTGATAGGAGAGATCTCTGTTCCCGATACATTTACAACAAGTGGTTGATAGTAAGTCCCGTCCTTTAGAATTAATGTGTCTCCTGGCTGGAGTTTTTTTATTGCATATGCAAAAGTTGCCCATGGTGAATCTACATAACCTTCATTTTTATCTGATCCATTAGAAGCCATATAATAAACTTTAGCAAACGTCATTTTGTTTGTATTGTCGATTATCAATACCGTAATGTTACATAACAAAATATAAAATCCTATATTTTTAATGTTTTTCAAATTCATTTGTATTAAGTCTTCTGTTAAAAATTATATTAACTTTTCCATATTAGTAATTGCTATAGCCACATTTCTCTCAATATTATATTTTTCTGATACTCTTTGCTTCCCTTTCTCTCCGATTTCTTTCCTATACTCAGGCGAACTGGCCAAAGTTAATATTTCATTTCCAAATATAGTTGTATCAAAGGGTGGAACTTTTTTTATTGATCCTGTATCTCCGTCTAATTCCTTTATCGGCGGAATTTCAAAGGCCACAGAAGGCACCCCCATCGCCATTGCTTCTATAAGACTATTAGGCATTCCTTCTTTGTGACTCGCAAACAGAAAAATATCCGCGGCAGACAATATTCCCCATATTTCGTTTGGATTACATGCCGAAAAGACTTGGACATGTTTACTTAAAATCAAATCTTTCTGTATTTCGTTTTTCACATTGACAGATTCATCAAAAGCCGGCATAGCACCAACCAAAATACATTTTATTTTCTCATTGCGTAAACATACGTAAGAAATAGATTTTAATAATTCATATATTCCTTTTTCTTTCGTTATCCTTCCTATACTAATTACAATTATTTCGTCGTCCTTTATACCCCATTTGCATCTAATCGATTCTCTGTTTTCTTTATTTAGTACTTTAGCTGGCAAAGGAATACCATGAGGCAATATTTTATGCTTTTCGCTCGACATATCCTTACTCTTTACATTACAAAGTTCTGCTGCTCTTTCCAAAAGTTCATAACTTTGATAAAAGACAAGATCGAGATTCTTTATCGCTAGATTTACAACTTTTCCAAAAGAGGATTTTTTTAATACTTTAACATCACTTCCAAAGGCCCAACCACACGCAGGTATATTTAAATATCTACCCATTCTCCAAGCTAATCCCCCCGAACTCAACAAATCAAAAGATAAAATAATGTTGAATTTATTTTTTTGATGCAAATACCGAATATAATTTCTACAACAAATAAAAGCTCCTATATCTATCCAAAAAGATGCACCTATTTTAGGAATCTGAACCATTGGTGGGCGATGAATAGCAATACCATTTCTTTCTTCATAACTTTTTATCTTTGAATAAATTTGCCATTTGGAAGAAAAATTTGAAAAAAAAGGAGTATATGGACGCGGCACCACAACTTCAACAAGATCACATAATCGATTCATTGTTAATACACATCTTTCATTAAAAATTCCTGAAAAAGGAAAATCAGGATAAGGATAGTTCGCAGCCAATACCATAATCTTCATATTATTCTCTCTCCTGTATTATTTACTACATGTTAAATACGACAGTTTTCATTGCAATTTCGCTAAGTTTTAAATGAATTTTCCTTATTCATAATATTTTCGTGTATTATAATCATCACCCATAATAACCAAAATGATTTAGTCCAACATGTATCCAAAAAAAAGCTTGTTGCTAGAATTGCCCAAAAAGAAGACTTTAACATTATTATGCCTGTTTTTTCTTGAAGCATTTTTGAATATATAGATTGATAATGTTTCCACATAGCGAGGATCATAAAAGAAAAACCTAACACGCCCATCTCTACAAAATTCCCCAAATAGATATTATGAGAACCTCGACCAAAACCTTTAAAACCAGAGCCGAAAAAAGCAAAATCATTGTATGCAAAATGAAAATTGTTTAAACCCGCTCCTAACATCCAATATTTCTTTAACATGAGCAAACCAACTTTCCAAATACTTTCTCTTCCGGCTCCAGAATGAGTTTCAATTGTATCCTTAATTCGGTCTATGAAAAAATCAGGTGTGAAAATTATTGAAACAACTGTAATAAGAACCAATAAAGCTCCTAACATTTTTCTTTGTTTAGAAAATAAAATATACACGATGAATATAATCAAAACACCAAGTAATCCACCTCTTGACCCAGTAAGAATTACGCCAAAAGTTATTATGCCAAATATTATCAAAAACAATCCTTGTACCATCTTTGTTTTCTTTGATCTTAGAATCATTTCCATACATACAGTAATAGGAATTAATAAACAGAATGCTATCCCATTAGGATCAGCAATACGGTCTCCAATCGTTATAGTGGTTCTTTCTCCTCCGACAAATATACCTTTATAATGTAAGTAAATCAGAAATAAAGAACCAAGGAATGCTCCAGCAACAATAAACAATTTAAGAATTTGATACTCGGACTCTGTAATTTGGTACGATGCAACTATCAAATACAATATTAATAAACCAACTGCTGTTGGAATTCTAGACATTACGGCAGATTGTTCAATTGCCCAAAATAGAGATACACAACCATATAGAATAAATAGCAACCACCAAAGACAAATAATATTCGGTTTTCTCAATTTATTCTCAAAAATTCCCTTTAATAATAAAACTAATATCGTTAACACCCCAAGAAATTTTGTCAAAGTTGCACCTTTAGCACTACCTACTACAGATAAGACTGAATCAAAAGGAAGAAGAAATACATACGCTCCAAAAGGGAAAATAAATGGTTTTTCAACAGCTAAATAAATTAAAAAAGGCAATAAAATTATGCCAAAATAAATAATATTAAAATCAACTATTACATTAGCCAAAAAAATGCCAAATAAAAGTATAAAAACAACAAGTATTATTTCACTACTATTCGATCTTGCTTTTGTATTAATATTTTTTATAAATATTCTCATTTTTTGTTATCTTCATTGCCAAATTGAAGAATATTAAGCCTTTTGTGGTTAATTACTTATTTTAAAATATTCTTTGATCGTTTCTACAACTTTCATTATCATTTCTTTGCCCATTAACGGCTCCACAGGCAGGCTTAAAACGTCATGAACTACACTCTCACTTTCTTTTAGATCACCATTCATCCTATATCTCCCTTCAAATACCTTCATTTTATGCAGTGGTACAGGATAATAAACCATTGTACTTACGCATTTATCTTTAAGGTATCTCATAAGTTCATCTCGTTTGCCATTATTCACTCTGATGGTGTATTGGTGAAATACGTGGTCGTCAGTAAAATATGGCGTTGAAGGGTTAGAGAGTTGAGGGGTTGGCAGAATTATATCTTTTATTCCAGAAAGTTCTTGATTGTATACCTCTGCAATCTTTTGTCTACGTTCATTGAATTCATCAACATATTTAAACTTTGCAAGGAGAATTGCCGCCTGGAGGGTGTCGAGCCTTGCATTATAGCCAATATGATCAACATTATATTTATCTTTACCGCCATGCTTTAAAAGCATTCTTGCCACTTCTGCTATTTGATCATCATTGGTTGAAATCATACCACCATCACCAAACCCACCAAGGTTCTTTGATGGGAAAAAACTAAAAGTACCCGCCATTCCTACTGAACCAAGTTTTTGTGGTGAGTCTTTAGAACCATTCCAAGTACCGCCAAAGGCCTGGGCAACGTCTTCGATAACAAAAAGATTATATTCATTAGCAATCTTCATTATCTCATTCATGTTGCAGGGCTGGCCGTAAAGATGAACGGGGATGATGCCTACAACGTGGGTTGAGTTTTGAGTTTTGAGTTTTGAGTTCCGTGTTAAATACTTTCTGATTTCAATTGGATCGATATTATAAGTAACAGGGTCGATGTCTACAAAGACAGGTGTTGCACCAGCACGCAAAATGGCATCGCCGGTTGCGGTAAAGGTAAAAGGCGTTGTGATAACTTTATCTGATTTGTCGAAATATTCTTTTCCTTTTAATTTTAACGCAAGTGCCCTTAATGAAAGCACCAATGCCTCTGTACCTGAAGAAACACCTATGCAATGCTTTACTCCGATGTATTCAGCGATTTTATCTTCGAGTTCTTTTACCTCCGGACCAAGAATCCATTTCTGGTGGTCAAGACATTTTCTGATTGCAGCATCAATGTCTGCTTTCATGTATTCGTATTCACGTTTCAGGTCGAGCATTGGTATTTGTTTCATTTTTCCTCCTATTTGGGGACGCAGATCGTCGCAGATTATCATGATTACAAAAATATTTTTTTATTACCAAATGCATTTATAGCTTTTTTCGTTAGTTTAAGGTATTTACAATACTGAAAATCAGCGTTCATCAGCGTCCAAATTATTATGTATTAATTTTCCATCGTTAAGCTGGTATATCTCCCCACAATACCCACACGCCGCAAGATCGCTATTAAATTTCAGTGTTGTACCACATTTACAGGCCCAGCCCTTATGTTTTGCTGGAACACCAGCTACTATGGCATGATCCGGTACATTGTTTTTCACTACAGCTCCTGCACCTATCAATGCATATCTACCTATTTCAACCCCGCATACAATTGTTGCATTTGCTCCTATAGTAGCTCCTCTTTTAACCAGAGTTTGACGAAACTCCTGCCTTCTGTTTATAAATGATCTGGGGTTATAGACATTGGTAAATACACATGACGGCCCACAAAAGACTTCATCCTCAAGAGTTACACCTTTATAAACCGATACATTGTTTTGAATCTTGCATTTATCACCGATTGCTACGTCTGGGCCAACCTCAACATGCTTTCCTATTATACAATTCCTGCCTATCTTCGAGCCTTTTTGAATGTGTGAAAAATGCCATATTTTCGTTCCATCACCAACCTCTACGCCATCGTCGATATAGGCACTTTCATGAACGAAATATTGTTGCTGGGTTGAGGTGTTGAGGTGTTGAGCGGATAAACGGTTAAAGGGTTGAATGGTCGCATTGTTACGTTTGGAATTGGCTATAGCTTTTTCTGCCATTTCTAATATTTTGAGCACACGCAATCCCTCGGCTCCATCTGTCTTTGGTATTTTTCTTTGCAACACACATTCAGCAAAATGATTTAATTCTTCTTTAAGAGGTTCTATGGATTCTGAAGGAATAACCTGATAATCAGCTTTTTGGGCAATGGGAATCTTCCCATTTCTCCATTCTATTTTATGGGGATATAGAAACAACTTTTCTTTACTCATATCGTCAAATACAGCCATTGCCTTTGAACCTACTACAATTAACTTCTGTTCCTTATATGGATGGAGCCAGCTTACAAAGATATGCCCTTTTATCCCATTCTTAAAGGTAAGCGTGGTCATTGTGGTATCGCATATTGCGTTGTTGAGATAATCCCCTCCAGATGCTGACACTTGTACTGGTTCCTCTTCAAGCAACATCAGAATTACCGAAATATCATGAGGCGCAAAACTCCATAGTATATTCTCTTCAGTTCGGAGTTTCCCAATATTTAAACGGTTGGAATAGACATACTGTAATTTCCCCAACCCTCCGGTAGATATAAGGTCTTTTAATTTTATTACGGCTGGATGGTATTGAAGAATATGGCCAACCATCAATACTCTATTTCCAGCATTTGCAAGCTTTACAAGTTCCTCTCCTTCCCTGACTGTTAATGCAAGGGGTTTTTCGACAAATACATCTTTTCCTGACATCAATGCCTTTTTAACATATTCATAATGCATAGCTGCTGGCAACGCTATAACAATAGCCTGTATGTCAGGGTTTTTTAAAATATCTTCAAATGATCCGGTATAGCGCACATCAGGAAACTGTTCTTTTCTTTCTGAAAGAATACACTGATCTAAATCACACGCTGTATGCAACAAGTCAAGTTCATATAAACTCCTTAGGATATTCTTCCCCCAATAACCAAGGCCAACCAGGCCGATGAAAGGAGAAGAGTTAAAGATCTGAGGAATTTCGGAGTTAGGGTGTTGCGTTGTTGAGTTGTTCATTTTGCTAGTTTTCTTAGGTTTTTAATCTGAAATCTAATTTAAAAAAAATTTGTTTAAAACAATTACGTCTTATGCTTGTTTTGGTATTTCCAAAAATATTTATAAACCCACTGAAAAAATTCGATAATTATAGTTATTGGGTGAACAAAATATATGAAATAAATTAATACATTAGAATTTATTCCATATCTTTGTCTTAGCCATTCCGGCCTTCTTAGTAAATTTTTAATGTAATATCCTGTAATATATTTCGCTTTTTCAAGGATAAGATTTGTAGATAATATATTTAATAGAATTATGAATATTCGATTAGGACCCTTTAGAGATTGATTATTGTGAGTTGTATTCAAAACAATATAATTAAACCACCTGAGAGGAAAATGTGTTGATGGCATAATTCCTGTTAAATTTTTACCAGCAGGGATACCAAACAGTTGAGTAGTCAAATACAGACAAAAAAATACTTGCCTTTGTATTCCCAGCTCACAGGACTTTTTTTCTATCAAATTCCAATCTATTTTATTGTTGTAAGATTTTATAATTAATATAATGTCCAATAACCATATAAACCTTACAAACAAATTCTTTGAAAAATTTAAATACGTATGCCAGAAAATATGTAAGAGTAAATATTCACCTTTTAGCCTAAGAATATGATTTTGTTTGTTATTTATTGGATATGAATTACTAAAAAAATCCTTGATTTTATTGTTAATACGGCACTTTTTTGTCGCTATGTTCTGATGAAGCTCAATGACTGAATACACATTTTTAAGCTGTTTTATATAGGGAAAATGAAAATGTTCTTTTTCATAATATTCTTCATCGACACTATGATCAAAAAGAGGTGAATCACAGATAGATATATATCCCTGACAAATCAATAACTCTTTTGCCCTTGCCATATGTTCTCTTTGTATTAGCACATCTACATCACACATAGGCCGTAAAGCCTGATCCGGATAATAGCTTTTCGCTAAATCAGATCCCTTGAGCAGGATAACATCTATACCTTGCTCTTCAAATGCATTCAGTATTTGTTTAAGTTCATTAAACTGTATTAAATTATTTACTAATTGTTCATTGTATTTGGCTTCAAGTGCTTTTTTAGTTTCAATATTTATTTCAATTCCTTTATATTTGGAAGATTCTTTCTTAATTATATAATATAAGAAAGGAGCTACATCTACTTGATATCCTTCTTTTAAAAGAGAATGCCAGGTAAGTTCTTCATTAAATTTCTGGTAGATCATGTTATTTTGCGGACTTGCAGTGGTATTATCGTTTAGGTAGAGATTTAAAAGGCCAAGAGGTGTTGTTTGGTTTTTCATTTATTTATAAAATCATACGATATTACAAGAAAATGTCTTATAATTTAAATTAGTATTCCTTTTCATATTTCCTAGCAGAGCCACCCGTCTTTTTATTTTAAGCTTTTATTACATTTCCATTATGATTAAAAGAATTATTAATTACATTCCTTGTATCAACAACAATTTTTGAATTATTGACAATAAACCCGGCATCATATTCCGAATGATCAGTTGTTATCACTACACAATCATATGTACTTAGACTATAAGCAGTTAATGTAACGGAACTTTTGTTTATTGAATACTTTCTCGTCTTTGGAATTAGATTTATATATGGGTCGTGATAATCAACATGAGCCCCGTTTTTTTCAAAGAGTTCCATAATCCTTAGGGCAGGTGATTCCCGAACGTCATCTATATCTTTTTTATAAGAAACTCCAAGCAATAAAATCTTTGCCCCTCTTAAGCTTTTGCTTTTATTATTTAATGCCTCTATTGTTTTCTGTATAACGTAATACGGCATGTACGTGTTAATTTCACCTGCAAGTTCAATAAATTTTGTATGAAAATCATATTCCCTGGCCTTCCACGTAAGATAAAAGGGATCAATTGGAATACAATGGCCCCCCAACCCTGGCCCAGGATAAAAAGCCTGAAACCCAAACGGCTTGGTTTTTGCCGCATCTATTACTTCGAATATATCAATATTCATTCTATCGAAGAGCATTTTCAGTTCATTTACCAATGCGATGTTAACCGACCGATAAATATTCTCCAGGAGTTTTGTTGCTTCAGCTACTCTTGTAGAGGAAACGGCAACAGTTTTCTTTACTACGGAATCATAGAGAGCTTTGGCAATTGATAAACACATATTTGTATAACCACCTACTACCTTAGGAATAGTACTTGTCGAAAAGTCTTTATTATTGGGATCTTCTCTCTCAGGTGAATACGCGAGATAAAAATCTTTTCCAGCCTTTAACCCGGTTTCCTCCAATATTCCCCTCATCTCTTGATCCGTTGTCCCCGGATATGTTGTTGATTCTAAAACAATAAGCTTCTCTTTTCCCATATGTTGCGCAATGGTTTTTGTAGTATTAAAAACATACGTCATATCGGGTTCACGGTGTTCGTTTAAGGGAGTGGGCACACAAATAATAATACATTCCATTGCCGACAACCTCGAGAAATCCGTGGTAGGGGAAAACCGTTGTCCGTGAGCCGTGAACAGTGAACCGTCAATGTGTTTGATGTAGCTCTTGCCCTGCTTTAGTAATTCAATCTTTTCAGGATCAATGTCGAAACCCGTTACATGAAATCCTGCCTTACAGAATTCTATGGTTAGAGGTAACCCCACGTAACCAAGCCCAATAACACCAATGTTTGCTTTTTTTGATTTAATCTTCTCTATCAAATTCATATGCTCTTGATTCTCCACATAAAACAAGTAAATTACTCAACAGGAATAAAGGGATTCAGGAATCGAGGAATCAAGGAGTCAGAAGTAAAGAAGCAGAAGGTAGAATGAAAAATAAATAACAATGTATTACTCCGTTATTCCTGATCTGTCAGATATCCCTGTACTTCACCATCTTAATATCCCAAGCGACAAACAACTCGTTTCAACAAATCCAACTAATCTAACAAACAATATTGATACTTCTTTTTCATAACATCAAGCTTGCAAACTGTCAGGCTTACAAGTTTCATGTGTCTGGACTTCGTCCCTCTCAGTTACATGTATTATTTATGTAACTTATTATAAGGCTGAACTTATATTTCACACTTTCTAAAAGACTTACAAACGAACAAGCTTACAAGCTTGCAGGCAGACGCAAGCATTCAGGTACAACAAGCTTGCTAAACAGAAACTTAACCGCTAACAGGATGGCAAGAGTCCGTATCCTGAACAGAAAAACAATATTATTCCGCTACACCTGACTGCCCACCTGCACCATACATCCCAAGCCTTTGGTCTCTTAAAAAACTTTTGTAAGGTCGGGTTTCTTATCCGACAACTTTTTATTCATACTTGGTATTGTCTAATTGGTATTGTCGGGTAAGAAACCCGACCAAGATTTTATATAATTTGTCAAATCAAATCCTTGCCGGAAATAGAATTTCCAGTTTAATTACGTTACCAAACAGGAATTTAGGAACGAATCACGTTTCAGTAGTTTGAAACATTACGCTGAATAACCCTTTAAACTCTTGACTTTTTATCCGGCCTCTAATCAGCTTTTGTAATAATATCCATTCCCATCTTTAACCTGATTTAATACCGTTCCTATGATATTGGCCTTTGATTCTCTTACATAAGCCAATGCCTGGGCAACCTGCTCATGCGAAACGTGTCCACACTTTATCACAAATATTACTCCGTCAGATAAAGAGAGAAATGGTGTCATGCTTCCGACCGATTCCATTATGGGAGGAGCGTCTACAAGCACAACATCATACCTTCGTTTTAAATAATGAAAGAACTTTTCCATGAGTTGAAAATAAGCAGGGCCCTTCACGATTTTTTCATTAGTACCTGCCGGAATGAGCGACACATTTGAACCATCCACCTGCGTTACATTTGACATTAACACTCCTTCCAATAACCTGCTTCCCCCTATACGTCCAAGACGATTAATTACAGGATTAAAATCATCATCATAATGCAGTCTGTTATCCTCATATACTTCTATTGCACCATGTTCAAATTTATAATCGCCCTGTTTCCAACTAAAGATCTTTTGGAGGTGTTCCTCTATCTGCAGTTTCAACGGACCCTGTAACTGGTCCCTGGTTACGTAGCCTGCATTCACAAGGACATATCCCAAAGGAAATCCCGTTCGTTTACATCGTTCCAACGCATCCTCCAGTTTACTTTCATCAATAAAACCGCCGCGCAGCAACATTGCGCCAAGACGGTTTGCAAACAGATTATCCTGACTCTGTATATGAAAGAAACGGCCGTTTGCAAAATTCATGGACATGGAATGCGAATCGTGCGTTATTGTTAGTTTCCCGCTTTGTTTCTTTATTGCAATGAGGGAAAAGAGGTCATCCACACTACAATCACTTAAAGAACCCTCTCGTATATTTTTTGATAAGATCGCAGATACCGCATTAGTCAAGCCGCTTGTTTTTTCATTTTTTCCCCATAGCAGGTTATGCAATGACGGCCGTTGCAAATCGGCATCCAGCATGATTACACGAAGGCCCATATTCGCTAAATTTATTGCGGTTTTAGCAAGAAAAGTAGTCTTTCCCTCACCAACGGTGGTGCTTTCTATAATAATTATATGTCCGGTAGTGTTCCCAATTTGCATTATAGGGAGGCGATGCAGAAAACTCCCTGAAATATCGTTATAATACGGGTAAGCCCCGCTCCGTATTGTTTCTTCCGGAACAGGATCATTCAATGGCAATAAGGATGCGTTTCTACCGTTTAACGATTTATCATAAGGAACCGTACCAAGCACCGGAACACTCTGGTGTTTTAGTATATCCTCCGGCGTTCTTACTTTTTTATCCATGTATTCAAGAAAAAAGGCAAATCCAGAACCAAATGCTGCTCCCAATACAATTGCTAACAGGACATTGAAAAATATCTTGGGTTTAACGGGAAAATAAGGCTTTTCCGCAGCATCAACAACTCTTATATTATTCCTCTCCATATTTCCGGTAAGGCCAATTTCCTTAGCCTGTTTCAGCAGAATATCATAAATCTCCTGATCGCTCTCTGTCTCCAGTTGTGCCATGGTATAGTTCATAGCCTTTGTATTATCTGAAGCAACTTGTTGTTGAGCAACCTGCCCCTGCGGAATGAATCCTTCAACGGCGAGAATCAGATCGAGTTCATTTTTAATAGCCATTCTTATTTTCTGCACCTCGCTCATTATGCCCTCTTCAAGCTTATGAATACCGTTAACTGCCTCTACCATCCGAGGGTGGTTTGGACCGTACTTAGATGCCTTTTCCATTTTCCAGGCATTTATTTCAGCGAGTTTAGCCCGGAGATCATTAATCACCGGATTATCAGCAAGCTCAGGAATAGTAAAGGCCTCGTCATTATCAATAGAAAATGTGGCAAGTTTTTCATACTTGTATTCATACATCTCTCGTTGCGATAAAATTACCTTGTTCTTCTGGCTGCGAATTTGTTCTTTTATCCAGTCAAGAGCCTTTTGGGATGTTTCCTGCTGCAATTCATTGCTCCTCTCTATAAATGCCTTTACGTGAGCATTCGCAATACGTACTGCCAATTCAGGAGAGCTATTCATAAAGCTTACGTTAACGAGATTTGTTCCGCGTAACGGAACTACAGATATCTTGCTCAAATACCAGTCTACTATAGCAGGATTAATATTTTCCTCTAAAGAATCGCTGGATTCTAAAACTTCGTCCTGTGTCCCTTTATTCGTTGTATCAGATTCTTCCTGACGAATCATAAATTCTTTCAACAGATGTTGTTCTTCTATCACTTTCTTCGCGAGACTTCTGCTCTGCAACAAATTGTACTGTGTCATCAAATAACTCTCATCGTGAGAATCTATTTTTGAGACGTCAGCCATTTCCTCCATGAATGATGATCTGTTTTCGATAATGACCTTCGCTGTAGCCTGATAAACAGGGGTATCATGAAATGACTTAGCAGTAACAATGGAAACTACCGCCAGAAAGAATATAATTATTATCCATTTTCGTTTTTTGAGAATCTTAAGATAGTCTGATAGATGAACCTGATTCTGAAATAATATCGGGTCGGGCATGGCAATGAATTTATTTTTTTGATTCAAACTCTCGTTTCCTTTGAAAAGATCGTGTTAATTTAATAATAGGATACAATTGGTCATCTGACAGTTGTCATTGATCAGTAGACATTGGTTAATTGGTCATTTGTTAAAAACGTCTATTGAAAATAATGGGTTTAAAAGCTAGCAATTGTCCAGGTTGAATCATAACTCTGCTTATTACCTATAGGAAAAATCGTACCAATGATTAGCAGAGGTAATAAATTGTTTGTATCTTGTTGCATTACAAACAGATGTTGGAATAATAAAGTATTATAGGTTATTGTATAAATCTTTCTGAGAGACAATTTCTTAAAACTTTTAGATACAATTACCAATAAATTACTGATGTTACCCCTTATAAAATTAAAGGTTATAAACATAATTTAAAAATTGACACTCTGTTGTCAGAATATTGAGAATTCACTTACATGTGTTGTGTGTAATTGGTTACAATTGATGGCCATTTTCTTAAAAATACCTCTGCGGTACATTAATAATATCGCCGGGTTTTACCTGGACATCCATTTTTGCTTCGAATCTTTTTTCTTTCCCTTCATGTGCCCGTATGACAATTGCACGGCGAGGAGAAGCTTTTTCCGTTGTGCCACCGGCAAGGGCTATTGCCTGATATACGGTAAGCCCGCTTTCCCAGTCATGTTCGCCCGGTTTTTTTACTTCTCCGGTTACAAATATTCGTGATACGGAGTTTATGTAAATGGTGTCGTCATTTTTTACGAAAAATAAGTCTCCACCTACTGCTGCCTGCAAATCATTGAGATTAACAGTAAATATTTCATTTTCCGTGTTGTTCTCTGCAGACGAAGGAGTATTTTTCCCATGAATATACTTCGGTCTCACAATGGTAATAATCTTTCCTGCCTTATCGGTAATACCACCCGCCTGGGATATAATGTCAAGAATATTTATACTTCTTTTCAATACATAACATCCCGGTTTACTAATTTCTCCAAGAACAAATACCTTTTGACTTTTATATTCTTTCACCCCAATGGTCACGTGTGGTGATACGAGAAAACCATCATCCAGAAGTTTTTTTTCTATGAGTTCTTCCAATTCAAAGACAGTGGAGCCTTCAGCACGCACCCTGCCTATAAGGGGAAAAGTAAACGTTCCATCTTGTGATATTTCGACAGTTCGATTCAAATCTTCGTTGTCCCATACCTGAATCTCAAGTATGTCCTCCGGGCCTATCGTATACGCATCATTCAGATCATTTTCAGCAAAAGAAGTAATGGATGTTATATCATATAATACAAGTAAAATAGTTAATACCTGCATTAAGATTCTTACCTGTTTCTTTATCATATCATTTCCTTTCTTTTAAATGATTATTCGGCTTCCCCTGTGGAATATGGAGATCCCATTCTCTAACGTGGCTAACTTTTGGGGTTCAGGTTGCAAATCAATGTCTTTAAGCTACCAGCCGCAAAAGTCCTCCTTAGCAAAGGGGGATAAAGGGGGTTGTTTTTATTAAATAATTCTTAACTTAATGACATTGGGTTGCAAACCTGAATCCGCCGGAGAGTTTAATGTGTCTGGACTTCGTCCCTCTCAGTTACATGGATAATTTGTGTAACCTACAGATACAGAACGACTTATTTTCCACACTTCTTCGTGTATTCCTCTGTGCACTTCGTGTGCTCTGTGTGCTTCGTGTTAAAGTCTTTTTGGTTGAAACTATGCTGTGCTAACGAATAAAGGAAATAGAGTACCAATCTTCTTTTTAATAAATAAATTGTTTGTATCTTGTTGAAAGACCGCTTGATGCATGAATAGTGAATGGTAAGAGATATGATATTATGATATTCCTAAAGTCAATCTGTTTTACATATCTTCTCAAAATCACAGGTAGGATTACTTTGTTACTACATTTAAGACAGAATGTTATGAAGATGATCAAAAAGCTAACACGGAAGTGTCAGAAATTTGAGGAATTTTGTATGTATTTTGATAAGAATAAGTTGCACGGATCATGGAGCAGCATAAGTAGGGAGTTAAAAAGTGAGGCATATGCGTTAACTTAAGAAGCAAAATAAGCCTTAGCATGTTTTGAAGGTTCATTATTCCTTGTTTGATATTCGAGATTCTATATGGTTATCACAACTTCTCAAGTTGTCGCTTGTGGGGATAGGGGCTGAAATATTTAATAATGATTATTGAGTTAACTCAGCAGTAAATTCAAAGTAACTCAAGCTTCCAGCTTGAGCGGTAAAAAAAAGCAGGATGCTTGTGATACAATACAGCGATAGGAAAGCTGAGTTATCTACTTAAAAAACAAATGCACCAGTATTTTCTTACTCTTGAACTGCCCCCTTCTCATAATCCTGGAAACGTATTTGTAAGGGTATTTCAGCAGTACGCTCGTTTTACTGCGTTTAACAAATACTTTCAACCTTCCTATAATTTTCCCATATACATATTCGGCAAGGTGATAAAGGGCAAAGAACTTGTTTGCCAGTAATGTATTACTGGTATTTAACATTACGATTCTCTTGTCTTTTCTTTTAATCTGAATTACCTTCGCCATAACGTATGTTGCAGGTATCCATGTAGCACTACTGTTACGGTCGCCCTTCTCAAGAAATTGCAAAACGCCTTCCATCCTTCTCCATCCGATTATCCTATGGGTAATAAAGGGACTGGAGTTTTTTCTAAAAATAACAACGTCCCCCATTTTTACCTCTTCGGGTCTGATTGTAATCGCCAGTATCCTGTCATCGATATCAATGAAAGGTTCCATGCTTGATGATATAACTTTAAGCCATAATGCACCTTTTTTGCGTATATACTCTTCTCCCAGGTTGTTTAATAGATTTTCCTGCAATATAGTCATGTAAAAACACCTTTATCGCTAAGGCAGAAGAAATAGCATAATTTGTCTTGACTTGCATGAATACATAAAATATGTACAACCACCGGTATTTGGAAAATTTGTATCTATTCAGCGTGAGATACACACCCCGTCAGCTACGTTGCCACCCCTCTTTTAGAGGGGATTCACCTTGCATAAGTTTCATAAAAACGTGTAAGTCCCCTCTATTATGAGAGGATTTAGGGGTGTGTTATTAATTACGCTGAATAGATACGAAATTTTTCTTATTAAAATAAAGATCACACGTCATAAACGAATTTTTATCTATTTCTTTTTCATATTACGTACCGCTGTTAAAATTGTTCGTAGCCAATTGAAGAAAACTAGACAACGAACCACTCCCGGAACATGTGCATGCCATAACCGGCAAATCTACTTGCTTTGATGCGATTGAAGGTTTCTTGTAAACCTTCTTTTGTGTTTGCATAGTATCCATTTTTATCACCTCCTCAAAATGTAAAATTTCATGAGATAAAGATTCTTTAAACATCTATGACGTGTGATATCACAGTTAATAAGTCTTGGTTAAATCTTCAATTTCATTTGCTTGATTATTGCCTTCCCAATTCCTTCCACCCTGCTACAATATTTCTTCGCCGCAATATACTCATTTTTGTTCTCAAGCCAATTTGCACCCGGGCAAGGTGAACATGATGATGACCACGAACAGGTTTTGCACTTTGAATATTCATTCAGCCCGGCAACTCTCAAGTCTTTAAGGTTTTTCTGTGGTTTATCAACCCATAATTCCTTATAACTTTTTTCAAGTAAATTTCCCAGTTTCACTGGGAGCACAGGACAAGGTTTAACAGACCCGTCAGGTGTGATAGAACATGTAGTATTACCTGCATTGCAATTAAATTCTCTCTCCTCAGAAATAGTATGTATTGCATCTTTCTCAAATATTTCACTGTTATGTTTTATCCATTGTAATGAATAAACAGCAAGTTCTTCCTCAGAAAGAGCGTTATTATAAGTATCAGAAACCCCGTTTAATCGCGGTATAATCGTCGGGCTTGCAGAAAAGTCAACACCCAATTGTCTTGCAAACGAAAACAATTTTGGATATTCCATCAAGTTCTGTTTTATTATAGATGATTTAATTCTTATACGAACACCTTCTTCTATCAACCTGTTTATCCCCTCAATCGTCTTCGTGTAAGACCCTTTCACGCCTGTAATAGAATCATGCAGATTTTCATCTATTGCATAAAGACTTATTTCTACACTGCTAACTTGCAATTCTTTTAATCTTTTTGCCTGACTTGAAGTAATTAATGTGGCATTGGTGAGGATAATTACAAAAAAATCTTTTCGTATTACTTCTATGATTTCCATAATATCCTGCCGGGCAAAAGGTTCTCCGCCTGATAGAATAACATATATTGTTCCCATCTCTTTCAATTGTTGTGCTATATCTTTTATTTGCGACAATGAAAGTTCTTTTTTGCTTTTTTCACTTCCCGTATAACAATGCACACATGTTAAGTTGCATCCGTAGGTCAATTCCCAATGCACCATCCATGGAAGATTTTTTGCCCGATATTTTTTGTAGAATTCTTCTACTGTTTCATCCATTACGTCAAGACTCCTATTTTTTATTTCATCGTATTTACATTAACACAGACGGCGGCTTACCTGCTAAACAATTTGACAACTATGTATGCCAATAAAATAAATAGAAAAGGCTTTTACCCTGTATAATGGCAGATATACTTTAATCCCCTATTTTATAGAGAAAATATTAACGTAAAGTTTATTTATAAGAGGCCAAATCGTTCAATCTCTTTCCAAAATCTATTATCTTTTGTAAATCTTAATTCATATATCGGTACACGTGCACAAACGGCACTAAGAAATCGTAATTTTATGGCGTAGAAATCTTTCAATCTTAAATTTTCAGAGAGATTTACATAAAGAATATTATCCATAATCCTCTCTGCTATTTCAGAGCCACCTAATTTCCTTAAAGAATTTTTCTTATCCTTAACGAGAAGAAAAATTGAAGAAAGGGGTATTAATTTATCATTCAATTCCGCCAGGCCAGTATGAATCGGGACCTGAGATATATAAAATTCAGCATTTTCCTCAGTAACCATAATCGAGTCGTCTGAAAGAAGTTCTGCTTCATCAAGAGATAATTTTGATACAGTGGTCTTTCCCGCGCCAGATTTCCCGGCAAAGATAAAGCCTTTTTGCTTCCTTTGTAAACCTGCCGCATGAATCATAAAACTATTGTTATTCCCATTATTTTGTTCATAGCGATAAAACATGCCATATAAAAAGCCCATAATACGTATGCCGCTTGAAATATTATTGTTTTTTGGAAAAAGAACCATGCCTCCGTTATTGCTCATTTTCCTGAATAACCATTTTTCTCCTTTAAAATGCAGTACCTCCCAATCTTTTCCTTCATTCCCATTACCTTGATAGCCAAGTTCAAATATATAATCAGGATTCTTTGATGTGTGAGAAAGATAAACTGGGCCTTCTATTCCTTTTTCCAAATTATTATCTAAAAAAGAAACAGAAAAGCATTTTTTCCCAAACATTAGATTTAGATTTTTATTCATAATATATTTTGAATTTTCAAAAGCTTCAACTTATTTACATGTACTATTCTACAGTAACACTCTTTGCCAGATTTCTTGGTTTGTCAACATTGCATCCCCGCATAACTGCTATGTGATATGCCAGTAATTGGAGTGGAATAACAGAAAGCAATGGGGTTAAAACATTTAACGTTTCAGGTATATAAAACACATGATCGACTTTTTCTTTAATCAGTTCATCGCCTTCTGTAGCGATCGCAATAACTTTCCCTTTCCTGGATTTTACTTCTTCAATATTGTTTACAATTTTTCCATAGGTGGAATCTTTTATAGCGATAACTATTACCGGCATGTTTTTATCTATTAGTGCAATGGGGCCATGTTTCATCTCCGCTGCCGGGTATCCCTCGGCATGAATATATGATATTTCTTTCAGTTTTAAAGCCCCTTCGAGCGCGACTGGATAATTATACCCACGTCCCAAATACAGTGCATGATCTTTATCTTTGTAAATTTCTGCGATATTCCGTATTTCATCTTCTTTATCAAGTATTATCTGAATCTTGTCAGGTATAGATTTAATCTTGTTTATCATTTCCATAAGGCGGGGATGTTTCCTCTCTTTTAATAAGAGCATATGAAGTGCAAATAGATAGAGAGCAGCAACCTGTGCGGTAAAAGCTTTTGTAGAGGCAACTCCTATTTCAGGACCAATATGGAGGTAAATACCAGCGTCAGCTTCTCTGGCGATGCTGCTTCCAACAACATTGCAAAGCGAGACTACTCCTGACCCTTTGCTTTTCGCTTCCCTCATGGCTGCCAGGGTATCAGCAGTCTCTCCTGACTGGCTGATCGCCATTACAAGTGTATCTTTCTCTAATACAGGATTGCGATATCGAAACTCAGAGGCATACTCAACTTCAACCGGTATCCTTACAAGTTCTTCCAACATGTATTCCCCTACCAGTCCTGCATGCCAGGATGTACCGCATGCAACGATCACAATGCGTTTCACAGCAAGAAGATCTTTTTCGCAATTGGTCAGCCCGCCCAGTTTTATCGAACCCTTATCGCCATCTATCCTTCCTCTCATAAGCTTCTGAAGCGCCTGCGGTTGTTCATGAATCTCCTTTAACATAAAATGTTGAAAACCTGCCTTTTCGATCATATCTATATTCCATATAATTTCTTCGACTGTTTTGTATGTGGGGATATTTTCAATGGTTTTTATTTCGTAGTTGTCTTGAGTAACAATCGCAATCTCATGGTTGTCCAGATAAATAACATTTCTCGTATGCTCCAACAAAGCCGAGACATCGGACGTAATAAAGTATTCCCGATTTCCTATTCCGATAATTAATGGGGATTCCTTTCTCGCTGCCACTATTTTACCAGGATCTTTTGTAGAAATAACCGCGATGCCATACGTTCCCTCGATCATTTTGACAGCATTCATTACGGCTTCTTCGATGCAATCAATAAAATTTTCTTCTATTAAATGCACTAATACCTCTGTATCTGTTTGACTTTTGAATATATGACCTTTTTCCGTTAAATAGGTGGTTAAATAGTCATAATTTTCAATAATACCATTGTGCACAATGGCGATTTCACCGTGACAATCCACATGAGGGTGAGCGTTTTCAACCGTCGGGGCGCCATGGGTTGCCCACCTGCTATGAACAATACCCATATTTGCATTGATGGTATTTCCATTGCATTTCTTTTCCAGCTCTTTAACCTCTCCCACTGTTTTCTCATATCGCAATATTCCTTTTTCTATAAATGCAATACCTGAAGAATCATACCCTCGATATTCAAGCCGTTTAATACCATTCAAAAGCACGTCTTTTGCATCTTTATTTCCAATATATCCTACAATTCCACACATATAGTTATTCCTATTTACAAGATGTTATGTTTGGGGTTCACTGTAAATTAGTCATCGGTCATCCAATTAATATTGTGTCAATGTTCCGTCAATTTTTGCCTTGCGTACTGCATATCCAAACGCGCAAACACTGCCAGGCAGCATGATTATTGAAAAAACGATTAATACTATTATGTTTTGCGATAACGCACCGAATGAGTATCCTTTTAATAAAGCCAGCCTCATACCCTCCAGGGCATGTGTAACCGGCAGAAAATACGAAGCTTTTTGAAGCCAGCCGGGAAGTATTGAAATCGGGTAATATACCCCTCCCAATACACCAAAAGTACTTGATATTACCCAGCTTATAGGGTCTCCCTTTTTGAGTACCATAACAAAACTGGCAGAGAGTATCCCCAGGCTGCTAAAAGCGATAATTGTGAGAAGAAATATTAAAAAGGCTGCAAGCAAATTCGCATTGCCTATATCAAGACCAAACAAAAAAACGCCCAGAAGTAAATATAAAGCAACCTTTATCGAAGTAAAAACAAAACTGTACAATGATGAAGAAATGATAATCGTGGTAATTCCTGTATGTGTTACAAGCATAGCCTCTAACGTACCAAGCATCTGTCCTTCACGAATTGTTTGGGAAAGAGTATTCATTGCAACGCCCAAATAACTGCTTAACGCAACACCAATAATAACAAACGCAAAATAGTTTCCTCCATATGTCTGGAGATGGGGCAATGCTACCCCTCCAAGTAATTCAGAAAGAAAGAAAAATGTTACTACTGATATAAATATGCCTGTGAATTGCATAACAAAAGAAATTTTATAACTAGACTGATTTAAAAAATCTCTGCAAATAAAGGCATAAGGTTTTTCAAAGTATTTAAACATTGATATTTGATTCCAGTACTTGTTTAGATAATTGCTATGTTATCACTTGTTGGCATAAAGGCTTTTGTCCGCTTTTATTTAAAAAAGGAAACATGCATCTCTAACCACTATTGTCCGGTTAGGAATTTGCGCATACCGGTTTTTGTCATACCCGAATGCTTTTATCGGGTATCCAGAGGTTTGTTTATTATGGATTCCCGCTAAAAACATGCGGGAATGACAGATTTAAAACAAGGAAATAAAACATGCAAATTCCTAACTGGACATATGGTGATCTCTAACCATCTTTCTGATGTACGTCTAATTATTAACCGTTTCTCGGTGGAAACAAAATACTTGTTAATGTGAGACCTATGCCACCACTACCTTTTTGTGGAGACCCTGCCCCACATCCTTCAGGCCCGCATAACGCCAAGGCCTGTAAATTCGCTTGTTCAGATGAAATTTCTGGTTTACGGTATACTCGCTTTACTAATTTATTTTTTTCTAACTTCATATTCTGCTCCTTTCTTAATTATGAACCTTCTCTACAAGAATTATTTCTGGCAATTAACTTTAGACGATTTTGCCATTTCTTTTTTCATTTCACAATGTGTATCAGAAGGGGAAAATGGGTCCCCGTTATCAAGTGCATTTATGCCAAAACAGGGTGTGCACCATGATGAACATTCACAGGTGACACATTCATTAAAATCTGAAAAGCTTGCTTTCCTCATTTTTTGCAACATCAAATTCGGTTTTTTCTCCCACAATTCTTTAAAATCAAACTCAAGCAAACTGCCCAATTTTATTGGAATTACCGGACATGGTTTTAAAAAACCATCTGCAGTTATAGAACAGAATATATTGCCGGCATAACAACTAAATTTTTCATTTTTAACCAAAGACATTCCATGAGAACTTGCAATGTATTCTTTCATCTGCGGTAACCATTGCGACCTTGAATTGTTGATTTGATTCTCATCAACGGAATATTGATAGGTATCTTTCGAGCCATCCAACCGTGGAATAATCATTGGACTTGCAATAAAACCAAATTTCGAGTCTTCAGCAAACTTAACAATCGCTGAATATTCGCTGTCATTTTGCTTCAAAAGTGGCATCTTTAGCGTTACATTAATTCCTTCTTCTTTTAAAATATTCACCCCAATCATTGTTCTTTTGTGAGATCCCTTTACACCTGTAATAGAATCATGAATCCCTTCATCCATGGAAAACAAAGTTACTTCTATTCTCCAGACATTAAGTTCTTTTAGTTTTTTTGCATGGTATGAATCTATAAAAGTCGCATTTGAAAGAATAATTACGAAGAAATTCTTTCTCATCATCCTGATGATTTCCAAAATATCACTTCTGTAAAAAGGTTCTCCTCCTGTAATCACTATATATAATGTCCCTGCTTCTTTCATCTGAAGAGCTATTTTTTCCAATTGCGGCAATGATAATCCATTTGCTATTTCGTTTCTTGTATAGCAATGTATACACGAGAGATTGCATCCATACGTAACCTCCCAATGGACCATTACCGGAACATTTTTTCGGTAATATTTTTTAATCAATCTTTCACTTATACCTAATCTCATATCACTTTTTTATAGCTTTCATCCTATAACTGCAGAATAATATAATTCCCATAGAAATTATTTTCTGATGCTCACGTTTTTGAGAGGATTTCCTCTTTATAGATGATTAAATTTTTATCGGACATTTTTTTCAAAAATTCCGACACATCGATTAAGGCATTTTTAAAGTCTATGTCATACTCATCACATATCCTGCCTATAATTTGTTCAATATTCAATGTACCATCACACAAATTCCATATATCCGCTCCTATATCATTTAACTGATGCAACCATTGACCTTCCTCGGAAAAAATGATCATGTCTTCATCTATCTTCCTGAAAATACAGTTCTGTTCATTACGACAAGGAAGCTTATTTTCCATCTTGTGACTCCTCTCTTAATAACTATATATTTTTTCCTGTTTAAAATGATCTAATGCTGAAATATTCTTCAAAAAAGAATTATCGTTTGTAAATCTCATTTCATATATTGGTACATCACTAACTATCTCACTTATCATTCGTAATTTTTCTGAAAATATGTATTTCTCATTAATATTATTTGAATCATTCGAAAAATATATATTTTTAAAGAGGGTAATAACTAATTTTTTCATTTCCGGTTTTTCTAACGAAGTACTTTTGTCTTGCTTCAATAGAAAAACAGCATTCAAAGGTACCACTTTGTTATTTAGTTTTGTTAGCTCCGTTTTTGCGGGAAATTGGGAAATAAAATATTTGCCCTCAACATTTGTAATAATAACAAGCTCATCCGAAATAATTTCCGCCTGATTTGCAAAAAGGTTCGCAACGGTAGTTTTGCCGGCGCCGGACTCCCCTACAAATAGAAATCCTTTTTTGTTTATCACCAATCCAGCAGCATGTACAATAAAATCATTTACACTATTTCCATTATTTTTCACGTTATTATAAAACTCTTCGTATATACACCGGCAGATATACTCCAGGATGACTGGTTTTCCTTCATGAGAGAAAAAGATTCTTTTTTCCGTTTCCGCAGAGGCTTTACAGTAAATTTTATTTTGCCTGAAATGAATTGTCTCCCAATCACGATATAATCTGTTTTCCTCTGCGAAGCCAATAATAAATCTGTAATGCTGCTGATCCTTGATATCAGAGAAGTTGAAATATTTTTTTGCTGCATCTTCCAGTTCTTCATCCAAAAATGAAAAGCCCATTCTTTTTTTCCCAAGATTTAACGTCATACTTCCATTATTATTATTCGACGATCTTTGCAGCCTCCTCCTCTCAAAATGCTGTATATATTTTTTCAGCATATCTCTAATGTCTTCATAATGATCCATCGTTGATAAATTCTGCAGAAGTATTTTACAGTCTTTAAGAATATTATTTATTTCATGCAAGGAGAACCTGCCGCTATTCTTAGCAAAATATATCTTTTTGTGTACGCTTGCCGTAGTACCTTCTTCTGCAGTAAGTATTTCCTCGTAAAGCTTTTCACCTGGCCGTAAACCAGTAATTTTTATATCTATATCCAGATAGGGTCTCAAACCATGAATCTTTATCAAGTCTTCCGCTAACGTTAAAAGTTTTACCGGTTCACCCATGTCCAGAACAAGAATATCGCCCCCTTTTCCCAGGATCGCAGCCTGAAGGACCAGTGACACTGCCTCGGGGATTGTCATAAAATATCGGGTTACTTCCTTGTGTGTTACCGTAAGAGGACCACCCTCCTTTAACTGTTGCAAAAACAATGGCAAAACACTTCCGCGGCTTCCTAAAACATTTCCAAATCTTACCGATAAAAACTCTGTATTTGACGTACTATCAAAAGCCATGCAAATATATTCCGCCATTCTCTTTGTTGCGCCCATAATGCTGGTCGGCCTTACCGCCTTATCCGTAGAAATTAAAATAAATTTTTCAACGTTGTTCTCCACAGATGCCTTTGCAACTTCGTATGTTCCGAACATATTCACTTTCACCGCCTCTTTTGCGTTATATTCCATCATGGGCACATGTTTATAGGCGGCGGCATGGAAGACAATCTGCGGTTTCATATTTTCTAAAACCCTGGTAACGGATTCTTCATCCCTTATATCCCCGGTAATAAAGAGTACTCTTTGCATCATTTGCGAATTAATGCGCTGGTTATGAAGCAAATGCGGAAATCTCTTTTCCAATTGAAGCTTCATGTAATGCAACTCTGTTTCGTCAATATCAAAGAGTATTACTCTTTCAGGATGAAATGAACATACTTGCATTGCGATCTCCGAACCGATAGATCCTCCGGCGCCGGTAATAAGTACCACCTTGTTGTGTATAAACTCTTCAATCCCTTTCTGGTCAATCTCTACCGCCTGCCTGCCTAAAAGATCTTCAATACTGATATTCTCAAGATTATGAACATTTATTGAAGGTTCCCGGTCATCATAGATCCTGGGAATTATCTTTATTTCCACGTTATGTTTTTTTGCAATATCATAAAATATTCTTAGGGCTTTGTAGTTTAATGACGGGATAGCAACAACCATTGCTTCCACTTTATTTTTTTTTATGACATCTTCCAATTTATCCGTGGTGCCAAGCACAGGGATACCATGTACACTCTTTCCCACTTTGTTAACATCATCATCAAACAATCCTACAGGACAATAATCTTCATAGCCCCCTTCCTTCAGGTCTCTGAGAATCATGCTCCCAGTGTTTCCGGCGCCGATGATAATTGTTCTCTTTCCATATTTTGCAGTAATTCTTCCGTAAATGTATTTTAAAAATACCCTTTTTGAAATTCGTGATACGCAAAATAATACAAGAGAAATCAGGCTATCAACAAAAATGATACTCCTCGGAAAACCATGAACGGGAAATAACGAGTAAATACCGGAAGAATTTATGATGTTATCTGGCAGGTAGGAATTCCAGACTATCGCCCCAAGAACGATTAGTGCTGCAATTTGTGACAATGTAATATAGAGGAAATCAGAGATACTTACGTATTGCCAGGTAATTTTGTATATTTTAAAAAAGACAAACATGCTGATTTTGACGCATAAAAAAAGGGGCAACGATCTTAAAACCATCAATGTGTACTGTGGGGACAACACAAAATCAAAGCGAAGAAGAAAAGATGCATATAGTGAAAAAGAAATAATAAATATGTCCCATACGCAAAAAAATGCCGTACGTTTAAAATAGGTGGGGTAAAATAATTTGTTTACAAACTTTTTCTCTGTTATCGCCAATGTTATTATCCTTTTTAATCGTTAGCAGATAATTTTTTCAATTAACGTTTGCCAGCCAGTTATTTATATAGTCTTTATTAAAACAACCAAATTTTACGTTACAATTTTCCAAAGCGTAAAAAAGATTAATTTAATGTCAGTAAGAATGTTCATTTTCTGAAACCATGGTCCTGAACTTGTAAATTTTAAATGGCATGAAATCTTTCCCGCTTCTCTCCTGCCTAAAAAGTATAGTACCTTTGCTATCAAGCTTTATTGCAATAGCACTGATAACAAATAGCGGAGACAATAAAATAATGCCAATAATTGAAAATACTATATCAATACCGCGCTTCATAATTCTTTCACGTATTTATCTTAAAGAAACTAATAATCTTATAGTTTATAATTCAATTCATATGAGTTATAAAAAGGTGTGATTCAGAATGCATATAGATGCAAAAACCCAAACCAAAAAATTACCAACTTGCGGCATAATACAATTTATCGTTTTATTTTTAAAATTATTATAATCTGAATGTGAAATGTATAACCGTATCGAATCTTTTTGTTGTGTATTTAAATCTATGAAACGTATGGCGGCACAATGATTGTTCATTTCTTTGATTTCCCTGATACATTTCCCTATTGTGTTAATATTTTCTTTGCTTCTGTTAAGTTGAAATCTTATGTTTTTTAGTTCCATTCCTTCTAATTTCATATGAATATTTTGTTCTTCCCTTTTTGCATTGTGAATTACTATCTGTTCAATAAATACTCCTGCTTCACTTAAATTAGTAATCAACGCTTTACCAGATATTTCATTATTCAACCCGTCATTATAAGTAAACTCCAGAAATAGAGAGGCCTCTTTTCGTTTAAAACATCTATTTTTAATCTCTTTAATTTTTTGTTTCATTTCTATTTCACTTTTTAATAAAGCAAATATTGACATAATATTTTTTTCATTGCATACCAAACTAAGAATATCTTTATTATTCGATATAGTAAGTATTGTATATATTTCAGGACTAACGTTTATCAGTTTGATCCCCATGCCACGTTTGACAAATTTTTCTATCGTGCTTATACCTATTCCATCAATTGCTGTTATCTGATGCATGTCATTTATAAAATAATACCTTCCTTCATCCAGAGCCTGATATAAGAATTCCTGTAATTCTATAGCACCATGACCTGTTAAACTCCCTGATAACTCAATAAGTTCTATAGAGTCTATTAACTGCTTCGAAACAATTCTCATCTATTTATTTTTAAGTCACCACATTTATTTTAATGTGTATTCCTATCACTGCCTTCATATACAGAAAATAATGTGCCTAAAAAAATCAATTATCCAACATTTCTGTATGTTCCAGCCAATCAAGTAATTAAAGAAATATTATGAATGTTTAACTAAAAGATGAGATTCCGGGAAATGACAAAAACCTAACATTATAAGATCGAATGCAGGAATGATTAAATATTTAAGATTATGTTTAATAAATAGTTATTACAAAAACAAAAAAATAATCGTAAAGTGTCAGTGTTCTAAACTTTTTTTTAAATTCTCAACAGTACACCGATTACGCACAAAACATGTTGTTATGTAATAATTAATGTGCCGTACAGTCTCGGGGTTCAGGGGTTCAGGGGTTCAAGGGGTAGTGGAGATATGCAAGATTTGATGTTCGTAATCAATGCTAAAGTAAATAGAGACAATCTATCAGTAGTAGCATCATTTCGGATATAAATTATACTGCCTGATTTTATTAATCAGGCTTGCCCTGCTAATTCCCAATATTTTAGAAGCAACCTTTTTGTTCCAGTTTGCCTTATTCAATTCTTCTTTTATAATTCTTTTTTCGGTTGACTTTAAAATTTCCTTTAGATTTTTGCCCTGAGAAACATCATCACGTGACAAAGACCTTGCGTAAGTATTATTTATTATATCTTCAGGAATATGTTCAACGTTTATCACTTCTTCTTTGTTGTGGAGAATAACAAGGCGTTCGATAAGATTCTTGAGTTCCCTTATATTACCAGGCCATGAATAGGCCATAAGCAGCTCTTTGACTTCAGGGCTCATTTTTTTGCTTCTGACATTATGAATATTTTCGTAAGTGTGTAAAAAATAATCACACAAAAGAGGGATATCCTCTTTCCTTTCCCTGAGCGACGGTAAAGTAATATTTATGGTGTTTATGCGATAAAAAAGATCATTACGGAATTTACCTTGTTTGATCATTTCCTTCAGATTCCTGTTGGTTGCCGCAACAATCCTGACATCAACTTTTTTAGGTTTTTCTGAACCTACGCTATAGAACATTCCATCCTGTAATACCCTGAGTAGTTTCGCCTGAGCGTCTATGTGCATATCCCCAATTTCATCTAAAAACAAAGTGCCGCCATCTGCAATCTCAAAAAGGCCTTTCCTGTTTGCAGTTGCTCCGGTAAAAGCTCCTTTCTCATGGCCAAAAAGTTCTGAATTAAGCAGAGTCTCGCTAAAGGCAGAACAATTTTGGACAACAAACATCTTGTCCCTGCGTGGACTATTATAGTGTATAGTTGCCGCAATTAATTCTTTTCCCGTACCACTTTCACCATCAATCAAAATAGGACTCATTATATCCTCAATACGATGCAATATACTAAATACTTTTTTTATTGCGGTGCTATTACCCACTATACCTTTATACTTACTTTCAAATACACTCTCCTGTTCAGCAGATTGCCTGCAAACCAACTCGTCTTTCACTTTAAGCCCTTTATACAGTGAAATATTATCTTGTACAAGATACTTCAAAAAGTCGATGATATACGACTCTTCATGATCATCTGTCTCTTTTACCCTTATATAAATGTTTTGCAAATAATTTTTATCAACTCCATTCTTCTTTATTATCTTTGCATCAGAATTATGCTCCAGGTGTCGGGAATTTGGTTTTTTCATACCACTAAAAACAATAGCACCGATATACTCATCTTTAATAAACATTGGCGCAATAATTCCAAAAAGGCCAAAACAACATTTATAGACAAAAGGACTTTTTTTATTGTGTGCATTTCTTAAATGTCTGCGATAATTTCTGGCACATAATTGCGCACCTACACTGGTAGACTTGATTTCACAGCAAAAAGGATTTTTATTCTGTGCAAGGCCATTAATACTATTTGCATGTTTATCGAAAAATTGCAGATCAACATCCCACCACTCTGAGCCAATTTTTCGCGCCGTATTACTAACATGAGAGTTGATTATTTTATTCCAATGTATCATAAAAGTCTCCAGAAATGTTTTTCATTGCACAATTGGTACTAGATAAAATGTAAACCATATACACAGTGCGCAAAACAAATGCCTCGGAGAAGAAAATAGCCAATGATATTTTGTGGATTATTCCATCATATTGATAACATTTGAGTTATGATTATTTGTGAAACACTTAAACCATTAAGTCTATTACACAAATATATTAATTAAGTGTGCAATTGCACACAGTGTGTCACGCGTGTCACTGTGACACGAAAAACACGTTAGAAAAATCGGAGGGCACTCATTTGGGTGGTTTGCAAATTTCAGAAGGAGTACCTTCGGGTTTTTTACCCGACATTTTGCTTGAACACGGGCAAACGCAGAGGCGCATTGCAATGCGTCTCTACTACGCCCCCGGCGGGTTCAGGCCTGTGACCTGAACCCCACGTTTCATACGTGGCAATTTAGCCGTGACCTGTCTGCCGACTGGCAAGAATGTATATATCGCTATTAATCAAATAAACTATTGGGTTCAGATTACAAATTAATGTCATTAAGTTAAGGATTATTTTATTTGAAACACCCACCTTGCATCCCCCTTTTTTAAATCAGGGGGACTTTTACGGCAGGCAGCTTAACTTCATGACATTGGATACAAATCCGAACACCCAAGGGGCTTCCTTCACAATTGATGGATTTGCAAAAATTTGGGAATGTTCCCGAGACGCATTGCAATGCGTCTCTACACTCTGTTGAAGGGTTATTTCTCTCCGCAAAAGTAAGGGACTGTTTCGCATTCCGAGAACTTAATTTGCTTTGCCATGTCGTGTTTTCTCAATGTAGCCCACGAATACAGGGTAACAAGCAGCATATAACACAAAAGAATAATATGTGATGAAAACGATACGATACCCGCATCTTTCCCCGAAAACCCAATAAGAAGCAATCCCCCGAACCACCCGATCTCATGGGATCCAAAATCTGCAACACCCTGAAATGTCCTTGACATTACAGCAATAACAGACACTATCACCATGTGTAAAAAACTAACGGAAAACCCCAGTCCGCGGGTAATCATATAAAAGGCAAGAAATATGCACAACCATGTACACAGGGTATAAAACACTGTCTGAAGCCCGGTTCTGACATTACTGATTTCCCTGAAGCTTTGAACAATTTTTTGAAATTCCCCTGAAAATTTTCTGAAAATTTTATTCTTCTGCCACGGCGCGAAAATATTAATGTTTTTCCCAAACCACGCGACAAATTTATTCGTCCTGAACAGATACAAAAGGAACAATACGATTGTTACCAGAAAACATGCAACGCTACCCTTCATAAGTATGCTTATCCAGGGAGCAATACTCAAATTCATAAAAAATGCTATCATTACATAACATGCAATAAGCAAGGAATAATCTAACATCCTTGCAACGGCAAGGGAAGAAATGCCGTTCGCTACGGGAATGTTCAAATGCCTTCGGGCAAGATACACATACGTAACCTCTCCGGTGCGAAAAGGCAGCAAATAGTTGTAAAAGATATACAGCGACTGCACTCTGAATAATTGTTTTATATCTGGTTTTATCGAGTGAGTAAGACACTGAAAACGCATTGTCCGAAACACCTGGTTTGCGCTATACATTACAAACCCTAATGCTAACCAGGGAATAGAAATACTTTTTATCGTAACGAAAATATCCTCCGGTTTTATTCTTGAAAACAATAACCAATAAATAACAAATGGTAATGCTATAGGAAAACACCATTTCACAATATTTTTAATTTGCCGTTGTCGGTAATTTTCAACACTCTTCATAGTGATCTATTTGGTATTTATTGCTTTATCTTCAAGGGCCTTTAAACGTCTTAATTTTCCTGCCTCATCCTGTATCCGCGTCATTCTTCCGCCTGTTTGAGCAGTACCCCACCACCAGCTTATATCCTGCTGAGCGTGAGCAGTACCCTTATACCCTTGCAGATGATCCCAGAACCACATTTCAACATATTCCCTTTCAATGCCACTTGGATTTCCATCCTCCTGAGTAAATATAGAATAAACACCCAAAACAGGACCAATAACAGGTACGTGTCCACCGGTTTTTTTAAACAGGCTATACATTTCCGGTCCCAGAGTATCAGGGCCAAGAACCCTGGTTAAGACATCACTTAACGGGAAGGGCGGCCTGTCTTCCGGGGAAGGTACAATCACGTCATCGGCAAATAGTTTCTCAAGAACCAGTTGCATTTCATCTATTCGTTTCCATGATGCAAACATATGCTGATCCAGTGAATCAAGCCACATACCGGAGAACCGGCTACTGTGGCATTTTGAACAGAGTTCTACCCATTTGCGCCGTTTTTCCTTGCTTTCAGCAGAGTAGATTTCCAGCTTTTTATCCATGGGCGGTATCTTTATACCATAGGGGAAGTCTTTCAATCCCGATTTAAACTCCACCTCCTTTGGCGGAATGATTCCCATGCGCCATATACCCTTCGTTTCCACATTCATTTCCCAACGATCTCCCCCAACATACATGTGGCAGTACTGACAGGTAGGGGCAAGATAGTCTGCTCCGGGAATTACCTGAGCAAGCTTCTTTTCCCAATTCCACTGATCTTTTGTCGTTTCGTAAATGACGCCCCATTTTGAGTGCTGATAGCTCTCCCAGTCCGGGTGGTCAGGGCCCATATGACAACTCATACATGCTTCAGGCCGGCGCGCCTCCGCTGCGGAAAACCGATGGCGGGAATGACAGTCGTCACACGAGGACATATTCTGGTGACACTGGTCACATCCAACCATGGCAAAACCTTCTCCACGCCGGTACAGCTCGGCATACCAGGGAACCGATACGCTCCCCTCCCAGCTATGCGGATGACTTGGTTTGCCAAAATCCCTCCCCCTCATAAACTCTCCGGCCTCTATTGGGTGGCATATACCACAGGCATTATCCACCGTTGGCATAAAGAGATTCTTATGATCATCGCCATGACAGTAGGAGCAGTAAACACCATCTGTAGTTCCCGGCGTCCAGTTATTCAATTGCTTACCGATTAATTCTTCGATTTCCTGCGTTTCCGCAGCCTGCAAAGGAGTTTTTTTCGGATTGGCATGGCCGGACATCTTCCATTCGGCAACAATACCCGGTGAAACCTCTTCATGACACTCTACACATTGGCCGGGACTGTATTTCTCCAGAAGCGTTTCATATTCTTCGCTCTCAGGCGGAATGTAATGCCTTGCCGGATTAAAATAGGTATAGAGCGGAATTGGTTGATAGAGTTCAGCCCAGGGGCCATCGCCCTGTGCAAGGCCAACGAAATCTTCATACATATCTTTGAGCGATGGATCCGTATACATGAGAGAAGCCGTTACATTGCCCAGGGTAGGTGGCGATGCTGCAAGCAAAGGTTTTTGTATTTTAGCTTCTTCTACCATAAAAATTCCAAACATGCCGTTCACCATATGTTCCCGGGATTGACAGTAAAAAGCCCAGCTACCCGTCCCCACACCCTCACCTGCAACAAACTCTGCAACAGATGCGGAAAAAGGTTCCAGACTTGCGGTATCAACAAGTTTTCCTGTTGGTTTATCAATCCAGCGATGTCCGTGGGTGTGGAAAATATGCATTTCTTCATCAATATTTATCAGATGAAATCTTACCTTTTCACCGGTTTTTGCCTTGCACACCAGTCCGGGAAATGCAGAAACATCTCCCTGCATAAATCCTATCTCTCCGGATTTATCATTAAAGGCTGCATACTCCTTTCCATCTATAAAATAAGTGTTCATAAAAACGACAAACTCATTATCCGGAATTTCACGGCTGTCATCTCCGGGCTCCACAATCAACGCTCCCCACAATCCCCTGGCCAGACCCTCTTCACCTCCCCTTTCAAAAGCAAGGGTGTGGTAAAACCATGTTCCGGGCGTTCCTGCGGTATCCCACTCAAACACACGGGATTCTCCCGGATCAACAACACTGGTAGGATTACCCACGATATGTGCGCCATCATTGGCAATAGTATACTTTACTCCATGGGGATGTATTGATGCAGGTACGGTAAGTTTATTCGTGAAGCGGATTCTGATCCTGGTTCCTTCTCTCACCTTTATCGCAGGACCAGGCACGGTGGGCTGCTCTCCCTTTACACAATATCCCCATGCCTCGAAAAATATCCCCGGCCTTGGCTCTATCACTACCGGCCTTGCTTCCATTTCCAGTTCAACAATTCCATCACGCTCCGGAAGGAAAGGGATTTCTGCAAACCCCTTTGATATGCAAAGGAAAATGCAGATTATTGCAACAAATATGCAGATATTCAACCGTCTCGTCATGCCTTACTCCAATGTGCAAATAGCTTGCGGCGTTTTCACTCTCAGTACGGAACTACCCACCACCCTGAACCGGTGGTTTAAATCCTGTTCACCCCAATACTCCAACCGAAAGTCTGTACCCACAGCCAAATCCATGTACTGTCTTGAGTTTGCTACCACAAGGGCAACATCCTTTTTAATTACCGCGCATTGATATACCCCGCTTACCAGTTTTTTTACCCCTTCTATTTCCAATTCTCCCGTACGCTCATATACCTTATGGAGAAGCGCATACAGCTTCGGATTTACTATAAGGGTATAAGGCCCATGAAATCCGGAACTTCTCAGCTTTTCCGTAGCCGATACGATATCCTGGAAGCCATTCCCGATCACCGTCCAGTCACTCAACTTCAGGGTATTTCTTCCTTCGGCATTCAAAAGACCCGTCATACCCATTTCATCAGACCCATTAAATATCAGGTCATCTTCCCTGATTGCAGCCGCTGATGCTGCGGCCACTGCGGCGCTAACATCCAGCCGTTCATGACATTCCCTGCTTTCCTCTACGTCTCTCCAGAATATCCAGAAGTCTTTATAAATAAGCGGAATCGGAATGATCGCTCTCTTTAAAGGATGTACTGGGTCATTTGCCTCGCCAAGCATATCAATATTTGCCCATGATGGTATGTCATATGTATCAAAAGGAACGCATTGTTCTCCCTTTCCCAGGGGACCATATGCTTCCAGGAATTTCTTGCCTACTGAATAACACCCGGCTGTTTTATGGACAATACATTTTAAATGTTCCCATGAGCCGTGCCCTATGGAATCAGAGCCATCTGAACCCCGCTTTCCATGACCGGAACCTTCTGAAGACTGTTTTGGTGTACCCGGCGTTCCAGTTCCTGCCGCATGGATTCCATCCCCAAATGCCGATTTTCCATTATGAGGGGGGAAAAACAGTGCAGGTAATATGAGAATACCCGACAATACGTAAAACATTTTATTCTTTTTGAAAGCCTTCATAAATCTTCTCTCCTTTTTTAAAAAAATAGGGAAACTATTCAGCGTAAATATTACAGTACAACAATGGCTCGTTCCCCGTCAGAAAAGATTGGGGACAAGCAGTAAAATATGAGCTGTTTACCACCTCCTTTTTATCAAATAAAGTATATTGAGCAGGTCGATCATATCAACGGAAAAAATGAGATTCCATAGAATACTTTATCTAACGGTCTGAATGCGTATGGGAAGAAATATCGTCTTTTGATGGAGCAATAGATCCTTTCAAACAGCTCTCTATATCCTCCTCTATATGATCCTGAGCAGTATATCCGGCTTCCTGATGATGTTTTGTCCCGTTAGTATAATAGAGGAGTGTAGGAATTTTTGAAATTTGAAAGACATACTTCATCTCTTCCTTATCCTCAGCAACAACAGTTGTAAAAGTTATCCCTTGTTTTTCTATAAATGCGTCAGCTTTTTCAGCTTCATCATCAAGAGATACACCGATTACATTTACTTCTTTTTCTTTGTATTTCTGATACATATTTTCGAGTTCCGGTATATGTTTCTGACATACCTTGCACCACGATGCCCAGAAGCATAATACCACGACCTTTTCATCTGCCGATTGAACCATCTTTTTTACCTCCATGGAGGTTACCTCCTTTAAGGTATGTCCGAAAGCCAGAGGCGGCAAAGAAAGAACAATAATGATTAATAGTATTTTTGTTACGTTCTTTGTGTTACATAAAATCTGCATCGCTTTTTCTCCTTCTCTTTTCTATTCCTATTTTATTTCGCTTTCCCCGGGAAGATACGGTTCCACATGCACAACAACGTCGCTGATATTCAGGTTTTCATTCATCAACTCATCTTTCACGAGGTGTGCAATTGTATGACCGTCCATTACACTCATGTCTCCTTCAACCTGCACATGAATGTCTACCAGCAGCGAGACGCCGCTCTTCCTGATCCTGCATTTTTCAACTGCCAAAACTCCTTCTATACTTTTTGCCAGACTGATGGTGTTATCTTTTATCGTTTGCGGTACCGTTGCATCCATTACCTCATTGAGCGCTGTCTTGAAAAGCCTTATACCGTTAAAAGATATTATGCTACAGGCAAACAAAGCAGCCCAGCTATCAGCGCTTTCATACCCTTCGCCTCCTATAAGGGCAATAGAAATTCCAATCAATGCCGCGGCTGAAGTGAGTGCATCTGCCCGGTGGTGCCAGGCATCTCCCTGTAATGCAGTGCTGTCTATTGAATCGCCAATGGAAATAACAAACCGAAAGAGTATTTCTTTGGTTATAATGACAAACACTAATACAATGAGCGTAAACCATTCAGGCGTCTTATGAGGTATCAGGATTTCCTTAATACTATAAGCTGCTATAAAAAAAGCCGCACCAAATAATATCATGGAAACAAGCAAACCTGCAATAGACTCTGCCTTTCCATGCCCATACGGATGTTTTTCATCAGGAGGTTCCGCTGCTATTCTCAGACCGCTCCACACGATAACTGAACTGATAACATCTGTTGTTGATTCAATACCATCTGCAATGAGCGCATACGAATGCCCTATAATACCGATAATGATTTTAATTATTGCAAGTGCAGTATTAACAATTATGCCCAGTATAGAGGCTTTAATACCAGATTCAATGGACGTCATTGTTCATTATTACTCACAAAGAGCAGAATACGCTTTTGTTCTATTCGTTGCATATTTTTACCTGATTTCTGCCATTATTTTTTGCCGCATAAAGGGCGCTGTCAGCCAAATCAATAAGAATCTGTATCGGTTTGTCGGGGGGAACCCCGCAACATCCCACACTTATTGTCACATTGCCGCTACCGGCAAATGGAGGAAACGCATGCGCTTCCACTATTCTTCGCGCCCGTTCCGCTACATGGACCGCGCTATCAACCGGTGTTCCTCTCAGAAGGATCATAAATTCTTCACCACCCCACCTGCAAATAATATCCGAACGTTTCATGTTTTTCCTTAACAATTCTGCAAAAGTTTTGAGTATTTCATCTCCGGCAGAGTGACCGTATTTATCGTTAATTTTCTTGAAATAGTCAATGTCCGCAATAATCAAAGAAAACGGAATACCTTTCGTTGTAAATTTCTCATATTCGTCCTTAAGGATCCGGTTCGCCTCATGTCTGTTAAAACATTTGGTAAGGTTGTCATATTGAGACAGCGCTTTCACCGTCTCATAGTAACTCTTAAGAGGTCTCACTTTAATGTTGCAGGCAATCTTGATATCAAATGCCAGCCTTGTATTGTCAAACCCAATCACAATCTTTTTTGTCGCCAGAGAATCTGAGTGTAAAAGGTCAATAAGTTTGCCCTCTCTTATGCCCATATCCCTGAGTTTTTTAATTTCAGGAATTTTCCCATCAATAGATACGATCTCAGCCGTTTCTCCCACATACATTTGATCAATAGAAATTAGTGCCATAACTTTTAAAAAAATGCTTTATTGGCCGGAATCAGGTTCGTTTTCCCGGCATATTTCCTTACTGCATTTCTTACATTGCTCTTTTTCTTTCCGTGCTGAGCGGTATAAAATATAAATCGCCCCGCAAATGATGAACCCCATTAATAATTTATCCGCAAGTTCCATTTTTTACAATTTTTCTCTATTATTGAAGCCCAAACAACTTTCCACCCTGATAAACTATAAAGGCAATAACCCACGCCAAAATAAATTCATAGACAAAGGCAATGCCAAACCATCGCCATGCACCCAACTCCTGCTTAAAAGCAACGGACGTCACGATACAAGGAGAATAAAGAAGCACAAATACCATAAAAGCATAGGCGCTAAGCGGTGTAAATGCTTCCTGAATCAGGGGTTTTAGCCCCGATTGATAGTTATTTTTATTAGCGTTATCAGATATGCTTACAATCTTAAAAGCGGAAAATACATTCCATACCGACGTCTCAACCGCCTTCGCAAAAGACATCCCTGTTTCTTTCAAATCTTCCTTCAACGAAGGGAAATTCCCTGTGTACTCTTTTTCTTGTTGTGGAATGAATATTTCACCCATTGTACCCACAACGATCTCTTTAGAAATAACACCGGTAACCAGTGATGCTGCGACTTCCCATCTGCCAAAACCTATCGGTTCAAATACCGGAGCAATTGTCTGCCCCATCATCCCAAGCACAGAGTCTTTTCGTTTTTCCACTCCCCATGGCATGTGTATGAGGAACCACACGAGTATTGAGATTGCGAATATATACGTTCCCGCCTTTAAAAGAAAATGTTTCCCT
Source organism: Candidatus Kuenenia hertensis (assembly GCA_021646465.1). GTDB lineage: Bacteria > Planctomycetota > Brocadiia > Brocadiales > Brocadiaceae > Kuenenia > Kuenenia hertensis. Next base: position 79,647 of record SOET01000008.1, read on the forward strand.
TTTTCCCAGGTATATATCATAAGGTTTCTGAAGGTCGGCGTTCTGTAAGGGGGAAGTTCCATAATAAACATACTTGCCCTTCCTTTAAAAAGCGTCTTTCTGAATACAATCCCGACGCCGATGGCAAGGACTATACCCATTACATAGAGCGACCAGAGGACTGTACCGGAATATTCAGGGAAAAATACCCCTGTAAAGAGTGCATACACCGGAAGCCTTGCACCGCAGGACATCAGAGGGATGAGAAGGGCGGTAAGTATTTTGTCAGTGTGATTTTCGAGGGTCCTGGTAGCATAAATAGCAGGCACATTGCAGCCGAATCCCAAAAGCATCGGGATAAATGATTTCCCATGCAACCCCATGGAGCGCATCGCCCTGTCCATAACAAAGGCGGCTCTGGCCATATATCCGCTGCCTTCAAGAAAGGTAATAAAAAACATTATGGCAAATATAACCGGAACAAATGACAAAATAAAGCCGGATCCCGCAATGATTCCGTCTGTGCAAAGCGAAATAATCCAGTCAGGGGCTGCAATACAACCCAAAACCGCCGTCGTCCATCTCGAAAGCGGACCTGCCGTAAAAGCGCCCACCCAGTCAACAAAGGGATTTGACACATCAAAGGCAAGCTTGAACACCAGCCACATAGCGGCAAAAAAGATAGGTATGCCTAAAAATCTGTTCAAAACTATCCTGTCGATCTTCTCCGTTCGCTCTATCCTTCGTGTTTCTGGCTTTTTCAATACTTCATGGGCAACGCCTAAGGCAAGCGCATACCTTGCATCGGCCATGATTGTTTCGATATCATCGCCATGAGCATTGGTAATTTTACCAACAATGTTATTCACAAAATTGCCAATGCCGTTGATTCCCATTATATTCAGAATATGTTTGTCGCCCTCAATACATTTAAAAGCTAACCATCGTGAAGGATATTTTTCAGTTATTACCGGATACAGGTTTTTCACCTGTGCCTCAATCGATCTGACTGCAAATTCAATATCTTCGCCATAATTCAGCGATTTCAACTTATAAACGCACTGATTTTCAGAGGTTTCCACCACTGCGTCAAGCAATTCACCTATCCCTCTTTTTCTTGTTGCCACAGTTGGAATTACATGAATCCCAAGCATTTCTTCCATCATCTTTGCATCTATTTTGTAACCTTTTTTACCCGCCTCGTCATAAATGTTAAGCGCCATTATCAATGGTATACCAAGTTCCATCAATTGAATAGTCAGATACAGGTTTCTTTCAAGGTTCGTTGAATCAACCACATCTATAATTACATCCGGTCTTTCATGGGTAAGAAAATCCCTTGCGATGATTTCTTCCTGCGTGTAAGGATTCAGACTATACGTGCCCGGCAAGTCTATCAACGTAATATTTTTGCCTTTGTACTTAAATACGACCTTCTTTTTTTCTATTGTTACGCCAGGCCAGTTACCTACTTCGAGATTCGCGCCCGCAACTGCATTTATCAGGGTTGATTTGCCTGCGTTTGGATTTCCAGCAACCGCTACCGTTATGGTATTATTTTCATAAATTTTTTTTTTAACCGCATTCTGTAAACCAGCAGCTCTTTCCGGTGCTGCTATAGATTCTACCAATATATTTTTTGCCTCTGCCTTTCTCAGCGAAAGGCTATAACCCTTAACGATCACCTCGACAGGGTCTCCCAGAGGCGCCACTTTTTCTACTTTAACCTCTTCGCCAGCAAGAAACCCCATCTCCATCAGCCTTCTTTTCATAGAACCGGTTGCGTCTATTTTAATTATTTTTCCTTTTTCACCAGGCTTTAACGTTGCTAAATTCATCAATTTTAACCTCATGCTGTGTTTTTATGGGAACATCCCTAAAAGTGACAAAAAAGGCCGACCGGAAGGGGCGAATGGAGGTGTTTATCGCAGCCGGCCTTTTTTGAGTCACATTTCCCACTAAGAATCCTTCACAATATTGGATCACTAAAAAGAGCAACCCGTCCCATGACCAATCTGACACATTTCTTCAACCTCCTCGGTAAAATACTCCGTCATTCCCGATGACAAAACAAATTCTCTTTCATCCTGTTCATTATCACAGTAAAGGGCACCATTAAAGCCGTCAAATACCTTTGGGAGTTCCTGAATTCCCTCTTTGCCCATGACAAACAGGGCGGTAGCAAGAACCGCTGCCTCTTCCGTTTTATCAGATAGCGCTGTAGCCGCAAGTACTCCATTGTAAATAGGTTTCCCTTCCCTGGCGTCAATCAGATGGAGATAGACCTTGTTCTGTACTGTCGGATACCGGGAATAATCAGCCATAAAGGCAATCCCCTTATTTACAAGACGTAAGGTACCTGATGTAACGTCCCGGATTTCCGGATGAGGAATACCTATATGCCAGAAATCTTTTTCTGAAGGCGATTCCAGCATCCCAGCAACACATCCAAAATGTATCATAGCACTGGTAATGCCTGCCTCTTTGACAATCCCCATTACCTGATCAATGGCATATCCTTTTACTACAGGACCAAGGTCTATTTTTGTCCTTTTATGGAGGAAAGAGATGAGGTTGCCTTCATCATGTAACTGTATATTTTTATAAGAAACTGAATGGAGGAGCGAAATGAGTTTCTCCTGATTGATTTTTTTGAATTGCCCCCGGTAAACACCCATTTGTTTCAAAAGGGGAAATACCGTTATATCAAATGCGCCATCGGTAAGGACGCTATAGTGATAACACCGTTTCAGCACCTCAAACACCTCGCTATTACAGGAAACGGGACTTTTACCTGCTCTTTTGTTTATGAGTTTGACTTCTTTTTCAAAAAGGGTTTCGATGCGTTCTAGCTCCTGAAATACTTTATTTGCGACGGAAAAAAACTGTATTTCACTATCTGCTTCCGCAGTAAAAACGGTCTTTACCCCTTTAATAAACGTTGCGGTGGTAAAGAGACTTCTTTCCGAAACACTTAGAGAAGTAACTTCTTCAGGAGATAAACGCCTGGCTAGTGATGGAGAAGACCCTTCGCCTTTAATATACAATTCGTGAATAATGGTAATCATTTTTTTTACACCTCTGCACACTGCACGGACAGAGGTAGTTGCTCCGGTAATCTTGATAATATCTCTATTTACCGAAATGGGGTCATCGATTGATTTGCCTTCGAACTGTTTTAAAAACCGTCTGCGGCTTACCTCCTGCCCCCTGCTCTCCCGGTAAATCATCACTGCAATATCAATAATTTCTCCCTTTGCATCCGTGCTAAGGATCCACGTGATTGGGTGAAAACAACCCATCTCCTCGGTAATAATAGCATATCGGTCAACCACTCCACCCTTTTTACCAATATAGACATCAAAAGAGGTTTCCAGTTCAGGCCTCCTGAGCAAGTCCTTAAAATATTTGTGCCCTTCTGGGGTAAGGACAAGGTGTTCTGATTCCACCATATCACACTTCTCAAAGACTTTAACGAGAGCCTCTTCCTGATCCATAAAAACCTGAAGTTGATAGTTTTCCGGTGGTTCGGCCTGTTCAAAGACGAATTGAGCCAGAGATGCCCTTGGTTGAAACATCAAGATCATCAGGAAGGATATTAAGAAGAAAAAAAGGGTATTCCTGTACATCATAAAATTATCTTTTAAAAAAAGTTCCTTTCGTTAAGCGCTCCCGGCGGGTTCAGGTCTGTGGCCTGAACCACACGTTTCATACGTGACAATTTAGCCATGAGAAATGTATATATCGCTATTAATCAGATAAACTATTGGGTTCAGATTACAAATCTGAACCCGCAAGGGTAAATCACCATTTAAAAAAAAGTTCCTTTCGTTAAGCGCCGGGATTTTGCCATTACATTGGGTAAAAAGATGATATGCTATTCTGCACCTCTTTTAAGAATAACGCCGAGAAAAACTTCATCGCGTAAAACAGATAGGAAATCAGGAGCACAATAAGGCACCCCATTATGACTTTCCATAAATAGTCATTCATGTTTTTCCTAAAGCTTCTTTTATGAAATTCCGTACATACTCATTATCCTCTGCAATTCAATTAACTTGTCAGAACATACAAGATGCTAGCAAGCAATAAACCTGACAAAGAAAAAAGATACCAGGATGCGAATTTTTTCATTTTTTTTCTCCTTCCCAAAAAAACTTTAAAATCCTTTACCGTGGTGTCAGGAGGAAACTCCTGACACCACGGTATTTAAAAAGATAGCCTCTTCACCCACTGTTCAGGGGCTCATTGGATGAAAACGTATAACTGATACACACAAACAACGCAATATGCACTTTTTCCGTATTCAGCGTAGATGTTATATGGCTCGTTCCCAAACTGGACGTTTGGGAACGAGTTGCACTCTGCGCCCGGTAGTTTATCAAACTACGCTGAATAGGAGTTACCTTTTTCCGGTAGTTTCATAAAACAGCAAGTGAGACTCATTCTCACCACGGCAATAAAATTTTTTCTCTTTCACTGCCTGTCTAAACATTTAAAGGTTCAGGTTGCATGTTTGCGCACCGTTCATTAGCGGATTTCAAAACAGCCCGTTTCATGCCTGAATAGTAATTTTGCAACAGCATATACTGATCATAAAACCCCCTGGCTGTAGCATTCAACGGGTGTTTAAAATATATTGCCAATTGTGATTGTATACCATATTCACCGCTTCTGAGCGCAAACTCCATCAGCCTGACCAAATCAATAATCAGAGGTGCTGCCAGAATAGAGTCCCTTCCTAACCAGTTTATCTTTACACTCATAGGCAAACCAAGCCATCCGGAAAAATCAATGCTCTCCCATGCCTCTTTGTTATCGCCCCTTGGGGGATAGTAATGGATGTCAACAATGTGCGAAAAATGGTTATATCCCAGAACAGGCTCTAAGACCCCCAACTTATCCTCCATCTTTGTCTGCCGGTGTTCGGGCATTGAAAGCACCAGTCCATCGTTGTTTCCCAGTATATTCGTACTGTACCACCCGGTTAATTTCAGATTCCTGATTTTAAACATCTGGCCAAGAACCGTCTTTAGGAGCGTCTGTCCAGTATTGCCGTCTCTCCCGGCCAAAGGCACCTGTTTTTCTTCGGCAAGCTGGAGTATTGCAGGAACTTTTAATGTCACGTTTGGAGTAAAATCAACAAACGGGCACCCTGATTCTATCGCAGCATAAGCGTATAACATGGCAGAACTTATGGATTCGTCATTATTTTGTATCGCCTTGCGAAACAACGGAAGTTCATGAAAGAAACCTTTCTCTTTGACTTGCTTTAAAGGAGAACCAAGATAGATAACAACGACCCTGTCCAGATTATGCCTTTCCTTAAAGGATAATATGTCCTGTTTTAATAAATTAACACTCTCTTCCATCGAATTAACCGATAAAATATTATTGGCCTTTTTTGCATAATCTACATCGTGTTCCGTTATTATGGCCTTCCAGGGGGATATTTCTTCCAATTCGTCACGCAAGTCTTCAATCAGATCACGTTCCAATACTTTGTTTAATCTTGCCGCATCATATGCATTGGAATGATTAATATCCCAGCCGCCAAAAACAAACTGATCAAACTGAGCCAGCGCCAAATCAGAAAATATATCGCTTTCTGTCAGCATACCATTACGGTCATTCATCAATCCCCTCTTAATGGCAAGCGATCCGGCAACAGAAGTATTGGCTGTAGCCCCGTTTAATCCTACAAATAAAACACCTACTTTATGATTTTTCATTGAATCCTCCTGAAAATTTGTATCTATTCAGCGTAATTCATAACATACCCCGAAATCCCCTTTGTAGAGACAGGTTTTAAACCTGTCTCTACTTACATGTTTTTATGAAACGTATGCAGTTGATCCCCTCTAAAAAGAGGGGATGGCAGAGTAAGCTGACGGGGTGTAGAGCACACGCTGAAGAGAAAATTTAAAAAACATTTTAAAATTACACGTATTTTCATCAATTATTTACTTGCCCCATTATGCAACTCTCGTGCAAAACAGGTATCTGCCTTTCTTTTGCCTCTCTTAAAATACTATTAATTTGAGCAGAGTAACCGGCTTCTTTCCCTAATATGATAAAATCAACAAACGGAACAAAAGCAATTGCAGTAGGATCAATATCCCTTTTTTCTCTGGCGCTGCAAAAATGGATATTTGTAATCCCGTAATCCTCGAGGGGTTTCACCATACCGGCAAAACCCTCCGCATTACTAATTACCATCGCAGACATTTTCCATCCTCCTTTCATCTTTTATATTGTTATACTCATCAGGCTCTCAATTTGTGTTTTACAAACAATGTTGTACAAGTTCAACACGGACAAACGTAGAGACGCATGGCCATGCGTCTCTACAACCCCATACCATCCTGTTATCAATTAAAAGTTCACACATTATAAGCATCCTGAGTATAACCCATCTAACAAATCATTAATCATTACTCACTTCCGCTGCCACTACCGCTACCACTACCACTACCGCTGCCCTCAGCCTCAGGGCATACCCCTGCATCACTGGTATCTGCCTCGCTCGGATCTTCACCATTCGGGCCTTTCGCTCCATCTTCTATCCATCGTTCAATCTTCTGGATTTCATATTCGGTAAAATATGGTCCTCCGAACGGCATTCTATGGTCATCTTCCGGGTCTTCTTCCGTCGCCTGACCCCGCAACCGTTTTAAGAGCAAACTATTTGACGGATTATCCACATCCACAAGTTCCTCGTGCTCTATTCCGTCTGCACCGGATATTATCCCTTCCCAGCTGGTTAAATCCATACATGCCACAGATGATGTGCGTTCTTTGGAGGTTGCATCATTATTATTATAGTGGCAAGTAATGCAGGGAGTACTGCCGTTTACCGATTCCGTTAAGAGAGGGAGTACATCACGATCAAAATCAGGAGTTGGGGTATCATCAACTGCCCCCTGTTCTATCCATTTGCGGATTTTATTGATCTTATTTTTCTTAAAAAACGGCCCTCCATACGGCATACGGGATTCATCTCCCTTACCTTCCAGCACTATAATAAGCTCGCTTTCATCGGGATTTTCAATGTCAATAATCGGTTCTATCCCTCCATCGGCGCCTGCCATAATATCTTTATATGAACCCAGGTTGAATTCATGGTATGCATTTTCAGGAATACCATCGCTTTCCATCGAAAGACTGGAAAAATGACATTTAACGCATACAATCGACTCCTCGCCTCCTCTTTTCTGAGGTTCTACAAAAAGCGGCAAAATATCATTGGTAAAACTTATTGTTTTGTTTTTTTTCCCTGACTTATATTTTACCTCTGATTTCGCATGCTCATATTGAGAATGTTCGCTTGCATTCCCCAGCCGGTAATACGCAGTCACAGAAAAACCAACTGTTACCGCCGCAAAAAAAAGAAATAAATACGTCCTTCTCCGGTTAAACATCACACCTCCTTTCATCAACACCTGATAAATTAAACTTTTACAACAATTCGTTTTCATAATTCTCAATGATTGCGGTGATTACCTCCCTGGCAGACGCTGCAGACACCGTATCAAGTTCATCACTGACTGCCCTTAGTTCGTTAAGGGCTTCTTCCATATCATCCGAAAAATCATCTCCCAATCTCAATTCTAAATCTTCTAAAAATACTCCTGAATAAAGATGTGCTTCCTCCGCAACAATCATGGCGTCTTTACGATCACCTTCGCTTATATTGGATTCAGAAGCATCCAACTCGCCTTCTACCCGACCAATAAAACCCCTGCTCATTTCACTTACAATGGTATCGGCGTCTACCTCTGACACATCACCGGTCAGTTGGCTTTTTATCGTCTCATTTCCGGAGGGATTGTCGCGGGAAACATATTCTTCAATAATCTTATAATACACTTCTCCTTCTTTCTGATATTCCAATGCTTTTTCAAGGTTTGTATCGCGATTATTGATAATACTCTCCACTTCCCTCAATACTGCAATATAGAAAGACCTGATAAGGGAAAGGCGGATAACCTGCCTTTGGACTCCGACTGTAATTTCATCCTCTTCTAAATCTTTTTTCTTCAATGCATCTTTCCCCCGTATAAACGCAACCGTAATCATGTCCTCAAGATTCGGGTTGCTCCCGGTTTCTATGGACAGGCGGTCTTCTGTCAGCACCTTATTCTCCCGGTCTGCCGTACCATATAATGCCTGATATGCTGAATATGCTTCATCCCACAACGTTTCCAGGTACGAGGTACTTTCCTCATCATAATCATTATTAACCTCAGTAATTCTGTCATAGATAGCCAGATAAAATACCCGTTGCAGCGTTTTATCGATTACCTGTCCTGCCAGTTTGGGATCAATATTGTTCTCAATATCATCCATTGCAGAAAGCAGATCTTCATCCATGGATAAGCTATATTCAGTATCTAACTGTTGCGTTAAATCCTGCAAATATTCTTCATATAAAGAAACAATCTCATCTATATTGATGGGATCCTCTTTCCTTAATGTCCCGATTTCCTGAAAAGCCGATACGGCACTATCCATTGATTCCGTATCGTTTGTCGTATCATATTCGTCAAAATCGAGAGTAAAATCGCTTTCAGCATCATCGGTATTCTTCTCTATCTTCAGCGTTTCTTTCTCGCTTTTATATCCAACGGACGTAACCTTTACCCTGTATTTCCCCTTTTTCAGGTCGTCAAATTCATAAAAACCATCTGAGTCCGTAGTTGCTTTTTGCTTTTTTTTAGGCCCCTTTCTCCCCTTAATAGTTACTACAGCGTCCTCTATCCCGTCTCCATTTTCATCTGTTATCATACCGGTAAGAGTTGCGGCAATGACAACCGAATGATCCTGGTGCAATGCCTGTACGCCATACAAAATTCCCACAAAACCAAACGATATCACTATTTTTTTAAATAACATCTAAACACCCCTTTTAAATCGAGACTCATTCTCATTTATCGAAAAAATTTTTTTTACGCTCTTTTCATTTTCATTTTAATAACACGTTAACGATTAGCTTAAAATGTTCAGTAAAAAAATTTCTTTACTATTAAACTGTATTATGCACCGCTACCAGAGCCGCTTCCACTACCACTGCCAGAGCCGCCGCTCCCACTGCCACTACCGGAGCCGCCTCCGCTTCCACTTCCACTACCGGAGCCACTTCCACTGCCACTACCGCCCCCATTCTCTTTTGCTTTTATTTTTATATCAACAACCGCATCTTCTCCGTCATCAAGCTTAACGCTTTTCTTTTTCTTTGAATACCCTGACTTATTAACGGTCAATTTATATTTTCCCGCCTCTAAACCGGAAAATTCAAATTGACCGCTTGACCCTGTAGTTCCTTTATCTTTGAATTTTGATTTCTTGTTTTTCACCTTTACATTTGCACCGCTTACCGGTTCATTTTGTTTGTCAGTTACCGTACCAGATATACTTGCATTGCCTCCATTATGATCTTCACCATGCGCCTTTACCTCACTGAGCGAAGTTATCGCTCCCATTGCTAACACAAGGCACAACGACAAATACAACGACTTTACCATTTTTCCACCCTCCTTCCTGAATGAAACTTTCGGCTACTTTGATTCCTCGACTTCGCTCGGAATGACGTCATACAGAGCACATTCACTGCCTTCAGTATAAACTCCGTCGAAGCATTAAAACTTTTTGTTAAACAATTTCTTATCTCATTTCATCAAACTTTACTAATGGCATCCCCTCCTGTTCACTGATAAAAACCCGTTTCTCTGAAAAATCACTCTTTTCCGGTTGCTTTTTTGCCGGTGCCTTCCTTTCAAAACGATACAATGCAAGCCAGTTATAATCCGCAACTCCATAAGGATCCCGTTTAAAAACCGCAACTTTTTTAAGCCGGTCTGTATACTTGTGTCTTCCAAACAGTTTTGACGATACAAGGATATTTTCCGGTTTCTTTTTTAACTTTCGCAAATCATTTCTTACCCCCTTCATATGAGATACAAAATAGACATAACTATTTCTCCTGCTACACCATTCCGGCGCATAATACTGAAACAAACGCCAGTCATTCAGGCAATAGAATTTGGTATCTTCTTTTTGAAAATTCTCTGTTATATAACGTATTTGAGCAACAGACGGAGGTATTTCATCTCTGTTTATCGATACAATCCTTACAGAATCAACTGCATGGGATACAACAAATCCTCCCACCATGAGAGAAAAGCACAATGCCCCATACTTTCTGTTTTTCAAATGAAGCGCATAAAAATAAAAGAGCCCTGCACTGATTACCATTGCCACAAAGGGGACAAGCACCATAATTTGTCGTATTGCATCCTGGATAAAAATAACCCACAAACAGTAGAAAAGAAAAAGAACCGACAAAAACCTTATTTTTTGGGACCATTGCACCTTTTTAAGAAAATATACCAATGAAACAACCACAATAATTGTAGGAACTACCCTCAAAAGAAATGCATCTTGCCACCACAAACCCATACAATGCGCAATGAACCGGTAAGCAATATCATACGCCCTTTCAAAATAATTGTCCGTAGTGACAATAGAGTTCCCTTCTCTGTAAAAATGATAATCTGCATGCCTCAAAAACTTTTTGAAAAACTTACCCGGTGTAAAACGTACAACCAAGTATACAAACCACGAAGAGATGCCAAGAACAATACCGGAAAGTCCCCATGCAATAATCCTGCGAAGTGATATCTTTTTTCTTAATTGAAAAGCCACATAAAACATCACGGGAATCAATGCGAGATACGTAACCCTTACACCAAGACCCAAACCCAACAGAATCCCGCCTATAGCCAGATACCTCAAAGATTTTTTTTCATCTTTTTGACGATGTTGTTCCTCAATATTTTCTGTAAAAGATATATATTCTAACGCAAGGTAAAAAAACAAAACCGAAGTGATGACAAAAAATAAACCAAAGGCATCCGAGAGGGGTTTTTCCGCCTGCAGCCATATTTGAGGATTTACTATATATAAAATGGCGGAAACCATTGCCACATTTTTAGAAAATATGCGTTTTGCCAATTCATAAAGAGGAAATACCGCTATACTGCTGAACAAGACCCCTGAAAAAATCAACGCCTTGATATCTGAACCAATAATCTTATACCATATCCAGCTAAAAAACATGTACACAGGGTAGCCGGGGAAATGCGGCTGGTCATGCAAAATATTATATTCTTTTGACAAACCAAATGCAAAGTTAACACTGTCCCATTCATCAATATATCTGCCGAAGAACAATAATCTCGTTACCAGACATACTGCCACGGCACACAGGGGGAATATGTACTTTCTTATGAAATGTTCATTTTTTTGAACCGTCGTAATACCTTGCCCTATCATTCCATTACACTTTCTTTTAAGACGTCACAGAAGTTACTTCAATCAATTCATTTTCAGAACGCATCTGATGAATAGAATCCCTCTTCGACATTTTGTCGAGCATGAGATGCTGCGCCGCAGCGATTCCCATCTCCATTGCGATATCCATGAAAATATACCGGAAAGTCCCCTGCCTGCCGCACGTGATTATATTTTCATATTTTTCTAAAAAATCAAACAGTTTTTGCCGGTGTTCCACGTAATCAAGGGTATAGACAGGATATCCATGTGTTACACTGGTAGTAAAAGAGTCTATGACTTTATCCCTTATATCAAGGCCAAGCGCCTTTAAATCCTTCAGGCATCTTTCCAGCAATTCCTCCTTCGGACAACTCCATGTTTCATCTCCTTCGTTGCATGGAATTTCAAGCATTACGGATGTTTTTCCCTCCGGGGCGCTGAACGGGCTTCTCCGCTTCGGTTCCTGTATCCGCGTCATAATGTATTTCCCTTCTGATACATACATCCAGGTATTATCGCTTATATCAGGAAGATCTACCAAAATATTGAGGAAACGAACCGCACGAAATTTCAAAGATGATACGTGTTTCTCCATGTTTGCGGTCAACTGTTCCGGAAACGCTTTAATCAGATCAGTCAATGATATGGTGGAAATCACTACATCACAATCAATACCTTTCTCAACGCCGTTTTCCAGATACCGCACACCGGTTACCGCAGTATTGTTAGGATTTATAATTACCCCCTGCACCTCTGCATTTAAGACAATTTTACCTCCCATTTTTTCTATTTCGCTACCCATAATATCAAACATCTGCCCAATGCCTTTTTTAGGATAATAATATCCCTTCGCATAGGTTCTCGGAGTACCTTTTTTAAGTTTCAGCAACCGAAAAAGAACATCTTTCAGATTCAACAACGAGATACGCTGTGACGCCCAATCGGATGATATTTTCTTTGGTGAAATACCCCACAATTTTTCCGTATAAGGACCAAAAAATAAATTATACAGCGTACGCCCAAAACGGTGTACAATCCAATCCTCAAACGACACGTCTTTCTTCCGAAACATTGTCCGTGAAAAAGCAGCGACAAGATACGAGAGAAATGCCTTTGTATTTGTCCACATGTCCATTTTTAAGAAAATATCCTTTGCGGAAAGAGGATAATCAAAGACTTTCCCCTTTAACAAAATCACACTTTTCCTCGATGATGTTAAAAGTTCACTGCCCATCATTTTTCGGACATCTTCTACCAGTTCCCTGTTTTTCGAAATAAAACGATGCCCGCCAAGATCAAACCGGTATCCCTTGAATTCATTAGTAATGCACAATCCGCCAACCCTCGATTCTTTCTCCAGTACAGTAACAGCATATCCATGTTTGGATAATTCCCAGGCGGCAGACAACCCGCATGCACCTCCACCCAAAATAATCACATTTCCCTTCATAAATCTTTACTCCTTAATTTAAAAACCACCGATTTATCCTTACTTTTTGCAGAAAGAATAAATGTTACATAAATAAAACTGCATTCATCGGCGACTTATATAAATTTAAATTCCGTGATACTTTTATTAAAAATACGTTGCAACAGAAAATAAGAATGCGTTATTTGCTTCATCAGGCATATCTTTATTTTCCATATTGATTTGATAATCAAGCTTAAATACCGTATCCTCCGTGTATCGGTAATTCAAACCCGGCGTAATCCTCGACCTTAACCAATGGACTTTTTCAAAATCATCGTCTCTGCCCGCCGTCTGCACCTGATCCCACCGTAAAGCAGCGGTGAATGTAGAATTTTCACTAAACAGTTGCGGAGATATGCTCTTCAGGAAAGAAGGCATAAAGTGGTAACGGGCCTCAAAATAATACCCCCACATATCGTCAGTAATACCCGAATCCTTTGCAAAATCATCCGTCTCGATAAATGCATACGCACCTTCACCAAGGAACTCAAACGCCCCTCTTTGATAAATAAAATCAAGAGCGGATATCGTTAACTGATTGTCATTATTTTCATCGTACCTGCTGGTATACGCAGACGCCCCGAAATCAAGCCCGATAAACGGACTATAAGAGACGCGTCCAACAACTGCAGGGCTCTTATTATAATTGTCATCAAAGTAGCCGCCTTTTGCGCCTCTCAATCCGTTCGATTCTCCGATACTTATACTGCCGTCTTCATCCAGCCCTTTGAATATACCATCGGTAACATAAATTTCATAATCGAGTTTACTCAGTTCCGTCGGATATAACGTGCCAAAGAAACCCATTCCAAGGTCGGTAAGTGTTGTCGGGATAATCAATTGATTCACAAGGGGACGGTCAGTAAAATCCTGCAGAGGTGAATCATGGACCAGATTAAATTTACCCAAAGGAGTAAGGAGATATCCGCCCCTCCAGTTGATCCACTCGGTAACTAAAAAATCAATCGTACCGAACTCAAGAATTACCTCACCGCTTCTGCCGCCGCCAACACCGCCGTATTCAAATTCAATTTCCGTTGCCAGTTTTACGCGGTCAGATATGTCTGAATAGAGAAACGGTATAAACCTCTTTTGAGTAAACCCGTGTGCGGCGTCTTCGTCTTCAGGCGCTCTGAATTCGAAATCCATATATCCGCCAACATAAGTATTCCTGCCGTATCTTCTCAAAAAGGGTTTCGTGTATACCCCTCCAAACGAAGGGGCAAGCTCTTTTTCTACTAATTCAGAACTCTTTTTAGAAAGATATAATTCCTTTTCGAGATCCTCACCTGCAGTGATTTGTCCACCCTTCGTACCTGTAGAAACCGCCGGAGCACTCTCTACCTTACTGCTTATCACATCTGCCTGCTCGGCCAACTGTTTTTTCAGGCCAGCAAGCTCTTCATCTTTCTGTATATCTCTTGACAATTGTTTTTTCAATAATTCTTTAATTTCCGCCAATTCATTTTCAAGCGCCTCCACCCTGTTATTTAGCATCTCCGTTTCGCCAGACTGAGCAAACGCCTGCGGAATAAAAAAGAACATACCTGCCAAAACAACAAATAAACATACACGTTTCATAATTAAATCCCCCATAATATTTTAACTGAGACTCATTCTCACTAAACGGTATTTTATAAAAAAAAACACCTTTGTCAATCATTTTTTTACTTTGCCCATCTCCTATCTATCTTAAGACACAATTCACGCCCCCCATTCGCCCCCGTAACAAATAAATTTTCTTGTATAGTCAAACAAATCTGGTTTTAGAAACATAAAAATGTTTAATAAGCACTTCTACTTCGCTCAGATGGCATTCACCCTGAACGCATTCGCAGAAGGAAGCCCCTTGCGGGTTCAGATTTGTAATCTGAACCCAATGGTTTATCTGATTAATGGTGATTTATATACATTCCTGCCTGTCGCCTGTCTGCAACAGGCAAGGCAGACGGGTCTCGTGGCTAAATTGCCACGTATGGAAACGTGGGGCTCAGGCCACAGACCAATGCCATTAAGTTAAATGTTGTTTAATCAAAAACAACCCCCTTTATCCCCCATTTTTTAAGGGGGGTGCTTTTGCCGCCGGTTGTTTAACTTAATGACATTGGGTCACAGACCTGAACCCGCAAGGGAGGGGGGGAATTTTGCAAAAATTTGGGAATGCTCCCGACAAAACTTTCTATCCATACAACCCCATTCGGATAGCTCCATTTTTGGGTATTGAAAACAACTATAATACGTGTAAATATGAATTTTAATGAAGTATGTCGTCTCCGAAATAATATCAGACTCATTCTTCTGATTACCATAATCAATCTTAAAAAAAGGAAAAGAAATGAAAAAGAACATTTTGACGATATTCCTGTATGCAAAAAGGAATGGATTTTGGCTGATAGTATTTCTTGTTTTCGCTATTACGGTTTTTCAATTATGCAGTACAGGAAAGAATTCATTTGGCGAAAGTACCCCTGAGGACCCATACCGCGGCCCCTTTGAATATGTAAAGGGTGAATTAATCGTAAAATTCAATGAACACGCTTCGCAACAGGCGATTGACGCCGTGAACGAAGCCCTCGGAGCCAAAGAGATCGCCTCGTTTAAAGAGTTTGGCATAAGCCACATGAAATTGCCCGACGGCAGTGACGTCAACGAACTTGCAATCCTTTATGAAGAAAATCCAAATGTAAAGTATGCGGAACCCAACTTTATCTATTATGAGGACTATATCCCTACGGACACGAATTTTTCTACCCTATGGGCATTAAACAATACCGGTCAGGGGGGCGGAACCCCTGATGCAGACATCGATGCCGTTGAGGCATGGGACACCTTCAACGGAGACCCTTCCCCCAATCCGAAAATCGTCGTAGGGGTGGTGGATTCGGGGATCGAATATACCCACGAGGATCTCGCAGACAATATGTGGATAAATCCCGGTGAGATCGCGGGGAACAACACAGACGATGACAACAACGGATATATTGACGATATCCATGGCATAAACACCACAGATGACGGCAGAGGAGAAGGCAACCCCATGGAGGATGCAAACGACATACAGGGTGGACACGGAACGGCAGTGGCAGGGGTAATCGGTGCCGTTGAGGGGAATGGGGTAGGAATCGTCGGGGTAAATTTTAATGTGGAACTCATGGCTCTGAAATTTATACGAAGAGGGGAAGGACAATTGGCTACCGCCCTTGAATGTTTAAATTATGTCATTGATATGAAAAAAAATCATAATGTGAATATACGGGTGCTCAATAACAGTTGGGGAGGCGGGCCCTATTCACAGGCGCTTTCCGACGCCATCGATGAACTCAAAGCCAATGATATCCTCTTTATCGGTGGAGCCGGAAATTTGTCGAGAGATACGGACGTATCTGCTTACTACCCGGCAAGCTTTCCAAATGATAATGTTATCAGCGTGGCAGGCACGGACTTCAATGACTCAATAGTCAATTATAGCAGTTTCGGGGCATCCAGTGTGGACGTTTTTGCGCCGACGGAAAATATCAGGGTCACCGCATTAAATAACAGTTATACAACTGCAGGAGGCGTCTCGATGTCAGTTGCATATACTACGGGACTTGCATCGTTGCTCTTCGGATATTATCCCACTGCAACCTATGCGGATATAAGGGATATTATATTTTCAACCGTTGGCCGTCCGGTTACAATACCATCGGGAAAGACCATCACGGGGGGCAGGATCAATGCGAATAATGCGCTAAACCCGGACTATCCCGGTTCCCTCCCCCCTGTTGTCACCAAAATATTTCCTGTATTCGGGAGTATTGGAACAACGGTGACAATTACCGGAAGTCACTTTGGCGTTACGGAGGGAAGCGTTGCATTTAATGGTATACCAGCAATAATATCCTCATGGAGTGATACCGGAATTGCCTGCACGGTGCCTGATGGAGCTGCTACTGGAAAAATAGAGGTTACCACAAACAGTTCCGTAAGCAATCCCACGAATCCCATCTTCACGGTATCGTGTATGGATTCCCGCGGAGCAATGCCAACCGCAGTGTATCGTCCCGCAGTTGCCGTACACAATGGGAAGATTTACGCGATTGGAGGTTTCACACTTACGCTCTTATCTACCGGTCAGGTAGTAAATGAAGATGCCGATTTTGTGCAAATTTATGATACGCTTACCGATACGTTTTCAACAACTACGGATGCAAACGGCAATGATGTGGGGAAACCCACGTCGGCGTCAAATGCCTGTGCTGCCACCATTGACGGGAAGATATATGTCGCAGGAGGATATGTACCTACAACACCTCCGACACGGCTTGATGTACTGGAGGTGTACGATATTGCCTCGAATACATGGGATACGACAAAAGCGCCGCTTCCGAAAGGGTTATCAGGTGCGTCAGCCGTTGCGCTGAACGGAATGCTGTACGTAATGGGAGGGGCGTCTACAGGTGTTTCTGGTGATTTTGTCGATGAGAAAGAGTTGTATCGTTACGATCCGGTAGTCGATACCTGGACGCAGTTATCGCCGATGAGCACCAACAGGACTTTTTTTGGTGCAGCGGTTATTAATGGAAAGATATATGTATGCGGAGGACATGGAGACGCAGGATTCTTAAATTCAACAGAGGTATATGATCCATCAACGGATACGTGGACACCCCTTGCACCGATGAATTTTGCACGGTACGATTTTGGTTGCGTTGCAATAAGCGGGAAGCTGGTTGCCTTCGGAGGAAATGATTCGGTGGAGAGTCCTCCGTTTTTTGACAGTGTGGAGATATACGATCCTGAAACAGATCAGTGGAGTATTCATGATTGTCCGCTGAGCATTGCGCGCCAGGGGGTAAGGGGAGCAGTTGTAGATAACTATGTCTATGCCCTGTGCGGAATGAACGGGCCGGAATCCCTCTATAATCTCATTGATGTTATGAATTTTGATACACTTGCAGCATATTATACCTTCGAAGAAGGAGCCGGGACTATTGCGGGAGATTCGTCAGGGAATGGTAATGATGGCACTATCAATGGCGATGCCATCTGGACAAGCGGCGTAAATGAAATTGGCGGCGGACTTCAATTCGACGGGGTGGATGATTATGTGGACATAGGGGATATTGACCTTACTGACACCTTCAGCATTGCCACCTGGATAAAGATATCCAGCATGGGCAAGCTCATGATCGTGGGAAAAACATTTCAAACGTATCAGTTTTTCGTATCACCGGAAGGAAACCTTATGTTTCAAAGGAACTCTGCGACACCAATAAATTACCCTGCGGCACTTGTTCCTGACACATGGTACCACGTTGCCATAACCTTTGATACGACAAACGGGATGTCACTCTATCTTAACGGCAGCCTGGTAAGTACCAATGGTGATGTATCCATAACCAATGAAAATAATGCTGTTACAAAGATCGGTGCGACCGGTTTTACCCCAATGCATTTCTTTTCCGGTGTTATTGATGAAGTTCGCATCTATCGTTCCGCACTCACAAGCCAGGAAATACTTGATTTATACTCAACAAATTCCAACAGTTTATTGGGATATTACAACTTCGAGGAAGGAGCCGGGACTATTGCGGGAGATTCGTCAGGGAATGGTAATGATGGCACAATCAATGGCGTTGCCATCTGGACAAGCGGCGTAAATGAAATTGGCGGCGGACTGCAATTCGACGGAGTGGATGATTATGTGGACATAGGGGACATCGACCTTACCGACGCCTTCAGCATTGCCGCCTGGATAAAGATATCCAGCATGGGCAAGCTCATGATCGTGGGAAAAACATTTCAAACGTATCAGTTTTTCGTATCACCGGAAGGAAACCTTATGTTTCAAAGGAACTCTGCGACACCAATAAATTACCCTGCGGCACTTGTTCCTGACACATGGTACCACGTTGCCATAACCTTTGATACGACAAACGGGATGTCACTCTATCTTAACGGCAGCCTGGTAAGTACCAATGGTGATGTATCCATAACCAATGAAAATAATGCTGTTACAAAGATCGGTGCGACCGGTTTTACCCCAATGCATTTCTTTTCCGGTGTTATTGATGAAGTTCGCATCTATCGTTCCGCACTCACAAGCCAGGAAATACTTGATTTATACTCAACAAATTCCAACAGTTTATTGGGATATTACAACTTCGAGGAAGGAGCCGGGACTATTGCGGGAGATTCGTCAGGGAATGGTAATGATGGCACAATCAATGGCGTTGCCATCTGGACAAGCGGCGTAAATGAAATTGGCGGCGGACTGCAATTCGACGGAGTGGATGATTATGTGGACATAGGGGACATCGACCTTACCGACGCCTTCAGCATTGCCGCCTGGATAAAGATATCCAGCATGGGCAAGCTCATGATCGTGGGAAAAACATTTCAAACGTATCAGTTTTTCGTATCACCGGAAGGAAACCTTATGTTTCAAAGGAACTCTGCGACACCAATAAATTACCCTGCGGCACTTGTTCCTGACACATGGTACCACGTTGCCATAACCTTTGATACGACAAACGGAATGTCACTCTATCTTAACGGCAACATGGTAAGTACCAATGGTGATGTATCGATAACCAATGAAAATAATGCCGCCACAAAGATCGGGGCAACTGGTTTTACGCCAATGCATTTCTTTTCCGGCGTTATTGATGAAGTTCGCATTTACAATCGGGCACTATCAAGTCAGGAAATGCAAAATTTGTATAATGATTAGGAATTTGTTATTTGTAGACAAGCAATTCTACATATCATCAATACCCACAACCTAACAAATAATGACACAAGCTGTCTCTCCACAGATTTTGAACCGATAAAGACTTTTGAACCACTAATCTCCTTAAAAACGAAACAAGGCCGTACGTATTTACAAAACATTGGAACGTATTACACAACCAAGATTATCAGTAATGGTATTAACAAAGGATAAATTTGAAGGTATTTTAAATCCCCTTTGCGGGTTCAGGTCTGTGACCTGAACCCGCAAAGGGGGGGATTTTGCAAAAATTTGGGAATGCTCCCGTTTATCATGAGCAAGGTTGTGTATCAGGAAGGAAAGTGAAATAAAAACTATTCATAAATTTTACGACCCGGTGCTTTGGTAGTGATTAATGCCTGCCCGCCACGTAATAATTGCAACCGTAAACATCATGAAGCCCACAAGCGGCGTTCCCATAACCAATGCCGGATGAAAGAGGTGCTCCCCCGAACGGTCAAGGAATAAATGCGCAGGGTAAAAGTTAATAAACGCGATGGGAAATACAAACGTTAAGAAGAACTGAATCCCAACATTATAGATACTCACCGGATAGACAATAAACTCCTTTGTTGAAAATATGACCGTATGAACCAGCGCCTGGTTTCTTAATGTCCAGAAAGCCACTGCCGTTACCATCAACCGTATTGCCGAGGCAATGCATACCGCCCCCAGCACAATTACCGGAAAGAGGAATATCTTTTTCAGTGTCCAATCGATATCGGCAATATGTGAACCAACGTAAAATGCAGAAAATCCCATAATGAGATGCGCCGTTGCTGACACTTCAAATTTTGAAAAAATTACCTGTCCGAGCGGACTAAGGGGACGCACCAATACCCTGTCAAACTCCCCTGACACCACCATATGATCAAAATGGATTAACTGTGAAAAGATGAGATTGGTAAATCCGTAAGTAAAAGCCTGGAGGGAATACAAGAATGCGATCTCCCCCATTGTCCATCCCTTTATCTGATGAAAACGGTTCAACAGAACGAACAACAATCCAATCTGCCCCATGTAAAATACCAATATGGCAAATACATAAAAAAAGAAGCTGGCCTTATATTCCATTCGTGCCTTGATTGACATTACAAAAAGGGTGAAGTATATTTTAATCGTCTCCATCTATCCCCCCTGAATGATCAGTTTTTTCTTTCCATAATTCCAGGTAATAATACAAATAACACCCATTATAAAGACCCATATAAGTTGCGCGGCAAGTATGGCTGGAATATCTGCCAGCGGCGCCTTCCCGATAAGGATTGTTGTGGGAACATAGAGCATATATTGAAATGGAAGGAAATACACTACTTGTTTCAAAAAATCAGGAAAGAAATCAGGAGGCACTATCCCGCCGGAAAAGAAAGTGAACAATGCGTACTTGAAGAGCATAAATGGAAATATTTCCACAAACCAGAAAGCCAATAACCCCATAGCAAAATTAAGCATAAAGAGTAGTATATATCCAGCAAAAGCTGAAAAAAAGAAAATCAACATCCGCAATGGCTCCAAAGGTATTGACACATCAAAAAGCAGCATTGAAATCACAATTATAGGAACTGTTCTTGCCATAATGTGGAAAAGAGAATAACCGACACTCTCCGCCAGGTGCATAAAGAAAAAAGACGTAGGACGAATAAGTTCTGTTGCGATAGAACCGTCATAGACTTTCTTATGGATTACTGAATCATCCATCGAAAATGATATCCTGACCGCCATTACCATCACGGCATACGTTATGATAGTATTTAACGTAAACCCGTTATGTGTGGAAGTATCAGGTTGTGCATATAATGCCTTCCATAAAGAAGTGAAGATAAAGACATACAAAAAACCGTTGATAACCCCAACAATGCAATCAAATTTATAGGCTACCTGCTTCTGAAAAGATATCGATACAAATTTAAAAAAAAGGGCAGGTCTCATATTACTCAGAAAAAGCGTTTTCAAAAGTCATCATCGGCAATGCAATGCGATTGTCATAAATATTCCGGATAATGCTTTCCACCGATGGTTCCTTTACGGATATGTCTTTTATTTTGAATTGCGTAGCAAGAGCACTTATCACTTCTCCTATACCGGATTTTTTATTATCATGCTTTAACCATTTTTTACACCCTTCTTCACGCACAACCGTAACCCCCGGTATTTCCTTTATAAAGCATGCCTCATCGTAAAACTCTACCTCAATTTGTTTTTCATGTATGAAATTCTTTTTTAATACCGCAGTTTCATCGTCAAAAATAATCCTCCCCTCATCAAGAATGATAAGCCGCTTGCAAAGATGCTCTATATCGTTCATGTCATGAGTCGTAAGAATAATAGTAGTTCCTTCTTCTCTATTCATTTCCGCGAGAAAATTTCGTATGGATTCCTTTGCCAGCACATCCAGGCCAATTGTCGGTTCGTCTAAAAAAAGCACCGGCGGATTATGAATAAGAGAAGCGGCCAGGTCACACCGCATTCTCTGTCCCAGGGAGAGTTTTCTGACAGGCATGTCCAGAAACGGTTTTAGATCAAGGGCTTTTTTCAGTTTTTCCATTTGATAGTCATATGCGGGTCTGGCAACACGAAATATTACCCGTAGTAGATCGAAGGATTCACGAACGGGAAGATCCCACCAGAGCTGTGTTCTTTGCCCAAACACCACACCGATCTTCTCTGCATTTTTCTTTCTGTTTTCATAAGGAATCAACCCACCAACCTTTGCTGTTCCGGAAGTCGGTACAAGGATACCCGTCAGCATCTTTATGGTTGTTGATTTTCCCGCGCCGTTCTCACCGACATAGCCTACAAATTCTCCCCTTCGCACAGAAAAGTTAATGGAATTAACAGCGGTAATAAGTTTATACTTTCTCTGAAAAAGTGATTTTAATTTACCCGCGAATCCTTCGCCGGAAATATTTACCTTGAATTCCTTCTTCAGTTTCTTGACTTCAATTATTGCGTCATCTTTTTTCATACATGTTTATCCAATAAAATATTTATTGTACAACATAAAAAACTATTTGTCACCAACGAGTCAATTTTATTGACAAGCAAAAGCAGAATAATTACACTTGCACTGTTATGTTAAATGATGCCAGATTAGATGAATTGGTTGACATAGTAAAAAAGATCGGGAAGATATACGACGATGAAGGTATGAATATCGAAATCGATTTTGATCCGAATGACGGCATTATCCTCATCAAATACCTCAATACTGCATCCGTCTCAAAAACATATATCATAAATTCCGGGAATAAAACTATTAGCGGAATAGATACCACAAAATTATGGCTGCCTGACTATTCAAAAGAACAGAAGGCAGGCAAAAAACTCATCCATTTTTTGCAGTCAAAAGGATACACTCCTTCCAACATCCGATACAGGAAAAATGAAACCAAAAAGAAAGCATGAATTGCTTTCTCATATTTACATAATTCCTATTCTTATATTTCTGTCTTTTAGGGCAGATGGATGGGGGGGCAAACAGAGGGGTGGGACAAATCTTTATCAATGACATATTTGTCAATGGTAAAGATTCGCCCCCTTACATTTACACGGAAATTCGGAAAAGCACTGAGCATAAGTAATAACTCAGTCGTAATGAAAAAATTATAATGCCCAAAAACATTTATTCCAATGACCGCACATAATACATCACGTGGTAAAAAGCACCTTCAGATTCTGTTCTTGCCGGTCTTGCCATGATTTTGCGTTATGCATATCATTTAAATATTGTCAATAGTCCAGATGGCAACCCCTTCTGTGTATCTTCTGTTGCCTTGTTTATTTGAATGCCTCAAATCCTTTCAGATAATCGTCATAATCTATGGGAGATTCAACTCCGAATTCAGACAATACATCTATGGTCTCACTTACCGATAGTTCAAGCTTTTCTGCCAGAGCGCTTAATGACAGCTTGCCCTCCCGGTAATGCTTTATCATTAAGAATTCCCAGCCGTAATCTATCAGCTCTCTCGCAACTGTGGACTTATCCTTATGTTCCATTCTGGACAGTTCGTTGATTCTCTTTATCTCCTTGTCTTTCAGCCTTAAACTTATCACTGACATTATTTGACTCCTTTCAGCCTTTTTGTGGCGTCATCTATTATCCTTTTGCTGTAGCGCCCGTATAAAGATAATTTTTCAAGTTTTACAAGCGCCCTTTCGCTGTTAATCTTACCTTCTTCTGCGATGTTTATTAAAAAGTGGATTGCCGTTGCGAATTTAACGTTCAGTACCTTGCATGCCTTTATAGTCAGTAAATCATCCACAGCAACCGGCAAATGTCTTTTTAGCGCAATAGCAAGGGACTCGGCCTCGCCCACATGAATTTTGAAATCTCTGCACAGCATGCCAACGGCTTCCTTATTTGCTGTAGCCATCTCAACTTTACGGTTACCAATAAGAGCAGAAATCAATTTGGCGTCAAAGGTATCTTTGCGGGTGCATTCAGCCTTTACCATTCTGGGAATTATTATTTGAATGTCTTCAGAAACAATTCCCAATACTTCTGTCTTTGACAGAAGTATCAGTGTAGAAGAATCAAAAACCATTTCCATATGTTTACAATATACTACAAATGTAGTTATTTAATCAACTCATTCTTTTTATCAATTATCCGTGGATTGTTAATTGAAATATGAAGGTCTGACCCTTGCCCCTTTTTCAGCACGCTTTAAAACATTGAAATCTTTAATTCCAGGCGTATCTTCAATTACAGATGCTACATTATGACCGTTACTACGTAACATTTGAATACTGAGCTACTTAAATCACTACTTAGTTTTGATATAAAAACATCTGAAGAAGATACAAGAATATCATATGCATCTGAAGTTACTGAAAAATCTGATGATTCAGTTTCTCCTGTTACATAAACTTCTCCGCTTGAATTTAATGCAATTGAATATGATATATCGGAGTCCGAACCACCTAAATAAGTAGAGGCTAGCAATTTGTTCAGTTCTCTGTCTAGTCTTGATATAAATATATCAGAACCATAATTAGTAGAATCATTTTTAGATGTATCATATACTTTTTCAGTTGTTGGAAAATCTGATGATTGCGTATAACCTGTTACGTAAACCTCTTCGCTTGCATTTATGACAATCGAATAAACATAGTCTTTGTCAGACCCACCAAGATAAGTAGAAGCCAGCAACGGATCAATAACGAGTTCTTTTGTCTTGTCGTAGGAGGCAACGGCAAAGCCGTAGATCAGGGATTGGGAATCTGGGGTTGGGGATTTGAAGACCGGTGACTGGGGATTGGCGAATTCATGATTCATGATATCCTGACCGCTGATTTCAGATTTCTGTCTCCTGTCTTCTGACTTCCGGATAATATATTCCACATCAACATTTACCCTTTTCCCGTCTATTTCCTGATAGGCAATTGGTTTTGTGAATGTTACGGGGCCGAGTTCGGTTTCCGCTACGAGTTCTCCGTTTTCATTTACCCACAACTCGCTTGTCCTTAATCCACCCCCTACCCCCGCCAGCGGGGGACAAACACCTGGCCCC
>SOET01000009.1 GCA_021646465.1 Candidatus Kuenenia hertensis
CGACGGTAATATTTGCGATAAAAAAAATAAACGAAGAATTAAAAAACGATGACCAATTTAAATCGTTTCTTGATATGCTTACGGAAAAAATTAAAAAGCAAAAAACATGAAAGAAATAACAGATATACGATACGAATACATAAGAAAAGTTAAGAAGGTTGTTATTAAAATAGGGACTGGTGTCATAACTGATGATACGGGATATTTGGATAAAAAACAGATAAAAAGACTCGCTGAACAGATCATTGAGTTAAAGAAAAGAAATTTTAATGTAACCGTGGTAAGTTCTGGTGCAATTGGCTGCGGCATGAGTGAATTGGGATTGCAAAAGAGACCATGTACGCTTCCTGAATTGCAGGCAGTTGCGTCTATTGGTCAAAGTAAATTAATAAGTACCTATGACAGCTTTTTTAAATCGCATGGTTATCATGCGGCGCAAATATTATTTACACGGGAAGATTTTGAAAACAGAAAAAGATATCTGAATACGTTTAATACAATTCATACCTTATTTAAAATGAAGGCGATTCCAGTGGTAAATGAAAATGATACTATTTCAATCGAAGAAATTGCCTTTGGAGATAACGATGAATTATCCGCATTGGTAACGAATCTCATTGATGCAGAACTGCTTATCATTCTTTCTTCTGTTGAAGGATTGTACGATAAGCAACCCGAAGGGAAAAACGAAGCAAACGTTATCCCTGTAGTTGAGCACATTACACAGAAAACCAGACAAATGGCATATAATTCCAAGACGTTAAGAGGGGTGGGGGGGATGCACACAAAACTGGAAGCTGCATCAATTGTAACGAGTGCCGGTGAAAAAGTAATTATTGCCAACGGAAGAAGGGAGAATATTCTACTGAAAATTTTTCAATATGAAAATATTGGCACACTGTTTCTTCCGAAAAAGGAAAAACTTACAAGCAGGAAGAGATGGATAGGCTATTCAAAAAAATCTAAGGGTACGGTTTTAGTTGATGAAGGCGCCTGCTCTGCTTTATCGAAAAAGGGGAAAAGCCTGCTGGCGTCGGGAATTGTTTCCATCGAAGGAAATTTCGGGAAAGGGGACATTATTTCGATTTGCAAAAACGGAAGTCATGACATTTTTGCCAGAGGGTTAACAAATTATTCTTCAGAGGAGATTGAAAAAATCAGAGGTTGCAGCACTTCTTCTATTCACAAGTTACTTGGTTATAAATCATATGATGAGGTGATTCACAGAGATAATATGGTATTGATTTAAGGGGCATCAGGATTTGTATTCATAATTGATTGTATTATATTACTGATCTTTTCTTTTTCAGAAAGATTTGGCGCCAGGCGGAGTGATTCATTTAAATAATAAAGAGACGTATCGGTATCATGAAAGTGCTTATAATATAATATCCCCAGGTCTCTATGTGCAGAATAGTCATTTGAATTATGTTGAATGGAAACTTTTAGTTCTTCAGACGCTTCTTTAAAAAGACCTTTTGATACATAGGCCATTCCCAGAAGTTTAAAGTAACCCATAGTTGCTTCTGAACGAATACGGATATGAGGATGTATAGTCAAACAAATCTGGTTTTCGATGATTTATGAACAGTGGCGGCAGGAGTTACCTCCTGCCGCCTTGATATGGAGTAGACTGCTGTCAGGAGGAAACTCCTGACAGTACAAAAATAGATATGTGAGGGTGGGACTTGCTAAGCCGACAAGATTCTTTTATAGTAATGCAAGTTTTAATTCGTAAGAAATACAAGTATGCAGAATATTTAAACAATTTTTCCCGGAGACAGGCCAAATGAGCAATCAACCGAACAAGGTTATTTATTCCATGATCAGTGTGAGTAAATTCTATGAAAAAAAACCCGTATTGAAAGACATCTCGCTTTCTTATTTTTACGGCGCCAAGATTGGTGTGCTTGGTTTAAACGGTTCGGGCAAGAGTTCTCTTTTGCGCATAATGGCGGGGGTGGATGAGAATTATAACGGACAGGTAACGCTTTCGCAGGGTTATACGGTAGGATTTCTTGAGCAGGAACCTTTGCTGGACGAAACAAAAACGGTGCGTCAAATTGTGGAACAGGGCGTCCAGGAATTAGTTGATCTCCATAATGAGTATAACCGCATTAACGAACAATTTGCAGAGCCTATGTCAGAGGATGAAATGAATAGTCTCATAGAGCGGCAGGGAGAAGTGCAGGAAAAGATTGATTCGCTGAATGCATGGGACCTTGATTCACGTCTTGAGATGGCAATGGATGCATTGCGATGTCCCGAAGGAAGCACACCGGTAAAGGTATTATCAGGTGGAGAAAAACGCCGTGTAGCGCTTTGCCGGTTATTATTAAAGAAACCGGACATTCTGCTTTTGGATGAACCGACGAACCACCTCGATGCTGAAACGGTTGCCTGGCTGGAACAACATTTACAAAAATATGAGGGAACGGTAATTGCGGTAACACATGACCGCTATTTTCTCGATAATGTTGCCGGCTGGATATTGGAATTAGACCGGGGATACGGAATACCGTGGAAAGGCAATTATTCGTCATGGCTTGAACAAAAGCAAAAAAGGTTGCAACAGGAAGAAAAGCAAGAGACTGAACGGCAAAAGACGTTGCAGCGCGAACTGGAATGGATCAGGATGAGTCCGAAAGGCCGCCATGCCAAGTCAAAGGCGCGTATCAATTCTTATGAATCATTGTTGTCACAACAAACCGAAAAACGAATAAAGGAATTGGAAATTTACATTCCACCAGGCCCAAGACTGGGGAATCTGGTTATTGAAGCGGATAAGGTTTCCAAATCATACGGAGATCGCATTTTGGTGGAGGGGATGACGTTTTCCCTGCCACGTGGGGGAATTGTGGGAATCATCGGGCCGAATGGTGCAGGTAAAACGACATTATTCCGCATGATTACCAAGCAGGAAAAACCGGATAGTGGAACAATCCGGGTGGGAGATTCAGTAAAACTTGCATATGTTGACCAGAGCAGAGAAACCCTTGATCCCAAAAAAACGATATGGGAGGTAATATCCGGCGGAAACGATATTATTGAAATCGGCGGAAGAGAAGTGAACTCACGCGCGTATGTAGCGCGGTTTAACTTTTCAGGAGCGGATCAACAAAAACCGGTAAGCGCCATTTCCGGCGGAGAAAGGAACAGGGTACACCTTGCCTGTATGTTGAAAGAAGGTGCAAATGTTCTTCTTTTAGACGAACCAACGAATGATCTTGACGTTAATACCATGCGTGCTCTGGAAGATGCATTGGAAAATTATTCTGGTTGCGCCGTGGTGATAAGCCACGACCGCTGGTTCCTCGACAGAATTGCTACCCACATTCTTGCTTTTGAAGGTGACAGCAAAGTTGTCTGGTTTGAAGGAAACTATTCAGAGTACGAAGAAGATTGGAAAAGACGCATTGGCACTGCTGCTGACCAGCCTCATCGCATCAAATACAGGCACTTAACAAGGACGTAATTTCAGGAAATTTTTATTAAGAGAAAATACTTCGTATGCCGATTGAAAATATTTTACTGTGGATTGCGATATTAATATTCGTGAGTGTCGTTTCAAGCAAGCTTTCCGATAAGTTTGGAATCCCTATATTGTTGTTGTTTTTGACAATCGGGATGCTTGCCGGTTCAGAAGGAATAGGCGATATTTACTTTGATGATGCGCAATTAGCCAAATCTATTGGCGTTGTTGCACTCGTCTTTATTATTTTCTCCGGCGGGTTGGATACCAACTGGAAAGACGCCAAATCAGTTATTTTGCCAGGCTCTATCCTTTCTACAGCAGGGGTTTTACTGACAGCAATTATAACAGGGGTTTTTGCTGTTTATGTCCTGAAATTTTCTTTTTTGGAAGGAATGCTGCTTGGTTCTATAGTTTCTTCAACTGACGCTCCTGCTGTATTTAGCATTTTACGGTCCAAACAAATAAGCCTGAAGCCGCCTTTGAAACCACTGCTTGAGTTTGAGTCTGGCAGCAATGACCCGATGGCTATTTTTTTGACTGTCGGATTTATTAGTATCCTGACGGTGAAAAATATGAGCATTGCCGCCTTGATTCCCAGATTTATGCTGGATATGAGTGTGGGAGCACTTGTAGGCTATTTTATGGCGAAATTCATTGTATTTTTTATTAACCGTCTGAAATTAGGACACGAAGGACTTTATCCGGTAATGATGATTTCGTTCGTGTTACTGACGTACGTAATTGCATTTTTTCTCAAAGGCAACGGAATCCTTGCGGTATATATTGCCGGTTTGATGCTGGGGAAGGCTGGGTTTCCGAATAAAAAGATGATCATGAGATTTCACGATGGTTTAGCCTGGCTTGCGCAAATTGTTATGTTTGTAACATTGGGCCTGCTTGTTTTCCCTTCGCATTTTATTCCATTAATAGGGGTGGGATTTTTACTGACGTTTCTTCTTATGGTGGTTGCTCGCCCTGTTAGCGTATTGTTATGCCTGTTGCCATTTAAGATTAATATTCGAAAGAAAGTTATGGTAGCCTGGGTTGGTCTTCGGGGGTCGGTTCCGATTATCTTGGCAACATTTCCTTTTATAGCAGACATCCCGCAGGCGGATACTATTTTTAATATCGTATTTTTTGTCGTTATTACGTCAGTTCTTATTCAGGGAACGTCTATTCCCTTCCTTTCAAAAATATTAAAGCTGGATGTTCCTTTGGCTAGAAAGATGAATTATCCCATTGAATTCGAAAAGACGGCCAGTATCGACGCTGAATTGATAGATGTTATTGTTCCCTTCGACTCAGAAGTGGTGGGTAAGAGAATTAATGAATTAAACATTCCGAAAAAATGTCTTATTGTGCTTATTTGCCGGAAAGGTAAATACCATATACCTACAGGACATATGGTTATAGAAAGTGGTGATGTTTTGCTGGTACTTGCAAATGCGGTTGATTTTACGGCTTTTCAACAAATGCTGATGCGTCTTAAAAAGGATGAGTCTCGGTGATATATCAGTTGAAGAGAAAAGATTCTTTGTTACCAGCAGAGAGGGAGGCAAAAATCAAGCGAAACTCAAACTAACATACGTGACCGTACTTTTAAAATCATTTATGATTTGGCGTAAGCGTCAGCACTTTTCGATAATGTTGTTCTGCAAGTTCTTGCTGACCTGAATCTTCATATGCAATGCTTATTAAACGGTGATATTTTGAATCATACGGCTGAAATTCTATTGCTTTTAAGGAATACGCAATGCACTCCTGAGAATTTTCCTGAGTCAAAGAATTTAAGGCATTGTTATAATAATAATGACCTCTGATTTTTTTGTATTCTTCATACATTCCCCAAAGAGAAACGAAAACAACAGGAATAATAACAAGGATTTTTTTTGATAGTGAATTAAAGAAAGGTGTTTCTGTTTTTATTTCTTCAATTTCACCGGAACAAATAATTCCCATTCCTATAAAAAAAAATACAGAAGAAGCAGATGAATGCAGATTGTAACTTACCATTGATTGAGACAAAGTGGCAATACATCCGGCGGCTGGAGCTAAAATCAGTAATGCTTCTTCCGTTGTAAATTTTTGCCGAAAGTTTTGTAAAGAACGTTTTGCTATAATAAAGAGGAAAACAATAACACCACATAAACCAACGATACCTGTTTCCGTAACCATGTGCAACAATTCGTTGTGTGCATAAATTGTCATCCATTTCCACTTCCCCGACTTGTAACGTGGATATTCAATATAATAATTACCCAACCCCACTCCCCTGACAGGTTCCTGAATCAGCATTTTTGCAGAGTCTTTCCAAAGGGTAAAACGTAAATTGTCACTTCTGCTTATAATCTTTGAAATATGGCGTGATGTTTTTATGTGATAAACAGGAATTTTTCCCCATAAAGCGGCAACAGGCAGTGCAATTGCAAACGATAAAATACACAGAAAAAAGATTAATTTCTTTTTTGATGTGAATATTGAAATAGTGTGAGAAACAGGGATAGATTTTACTTTAATGGCAAAATAACAAATAAAAAAGAATATGCCTCCAATGATAGTAGAAACCATTGCGCCTCTGCAAAAAGTAAAAAACAACGCAAGCGTAGTTAAAGCAATGCAAAAAATGGTTAATATTTTCATTTTCATGGATGAACTATTGACCAGGATTCCAAGACTCCACAAAATCGTGATAGATAAATATTGCGCCAATATATTCTGATAACCGAAAAAAGAATATATTCTCCTTTTTGAGAGACTACATGGATAGAAAGCGATTATTCCAAAATATTCTAACAGGGCATATATTGCGATAAAACAACTTATCCCCATGCAAATAATGAACATCGACAAAAGTAAATTTCGGGTCCATTTTATCTGGGAGGCGGCCAGGAATAGAGTCAATAGGCATGCCCATCTTTTTAATTCATCAAAACCTTCATGATGATTTGTACTGTAAGGAATGGTTACGGCAAAACAGGTAAGTAATAGTAACGATGCGAAAAAGAGTGAAGATGATAAAGTCGGTAATAATTTATCAGAAGGGAAGAAAACAAGGATGATTATTCCACATGTTAGAAAGATTGAAACAGCCCTTTTTGGAAGCAGAAAAGGGTCTTCCGGAGTAAATGGTAAAAAGAATAACGGAATGATTACTAAAACACTTATCAGGAGGGAGTAATTAAATTTGTTGATCATACATATTTATATAAAAAAAACGCATAAGCCAAAAATTTCAACATAAATGTTAAAATTAGCTTATGCGTTTCTCTCTCTATTTGAGATATTCGGTATTAATTGTCTGCTAATAAATTATTTAATATTTACTTCTTTTTTAATTCTAATTCAACAAACCTTGCTCTTCCACTATCAAGTTTAATTTTCACTTTATCATTTTTGTATTTATTCTTGCTTGCAGTTATTTTGTAAGTATCTGCTTTTAAATCATCAAAAACAAATTCGCCATCCCGGTTTGTATTCACTTTCTCCTTTACACCTGTCTTATTCCCTTTCAGTTCTATCTGAGCAGCCTGCATGTATTGCATGTAGCAGGATTGAAAATAAACAACCGTACCATAAATAGAGCCTCTGTTGCTGCACGCATTTTCAACGCTGTTTGTGAGGTCATTTTCCCCACTCGTACCTGCTTTGAGCGACAACACTAGCGATACAATCAATACCGCTGCCGTAGGTACCACGAACAATAATTTACGCTTTTTCATATAACCGACTCTCCTTTATGTTATAGTAGGAAATAAAATAAACAGGTTAATTATCGGATCATTTACAAACCACCTTGATAAAAGCGGGGCAATTATATAAATCTGATAGAAACAAGTCAAGGAGAAAAAAGAAGTTAATATAAAGCAGATTTTTTAATTATTCTTTAATCTGTAAAGATTTTAATTTGTTATAGATTCTCAGTTCAGTTTGAGCTTCTAAATCCATGCCTTTTTCTCTATAGAGAAGCCACAAGTTTTTATGGGCATCGATGTCGTCCGGAGCGATATCTACCAGTTTTAAAAAGACTTCGATCGCTTCATCCTGCTTTCCGATTTTTTTATAGACTTTTCCCATATTAAAATAAGCGTTTACAAATGACGGATCAATAGTAACCGCCTGTTCCCAACAGGCAAGGGCAGAAGTATGCATATTCTTCTCTGCATATGCATTTCCTAATTTATAACATACAAGTGAATTATCCGGAGATAGTTCAATGATCCTTTCCCATAATTTTATTGCTTTGCTGATATTACCTTTGGTTTCGTGAGCGTCTGCAAGGTTATTCAGTGTTGTAT
This sequence comes from Candidatus Kuenenia hertensis, assembly GCA_021646465.1. Classification (GTDB taxonomy): domain Bacteria; phylum Planctomycetota; class Brocadiia; order Brocadiales; family Brocadiaceae; genus Kuenenia; species Kuenenia hertensis. The sequence goes on from SOET01000009.1 coordinate 7,771, forward strand.
AATCGTCAGGATTTACTTTGAGCGCTTTTGACCACATGGAAATAGCGTTGTCAATTTTCCCCTTGTTATAAAATGCAACGCCCAAATTAAAATATGCGTCTGCATTCGTTGGGTTTATTTCTATAGTTTTTTTCCATGCAGTAATGGATTTGTCAATTTCTCCGGTGGTAGCGAATAGTTCGCCATAATTATAATATGCTTCGTCATAATTTGGATCATCGGAAATGGCATTTTCATATTCTGACAGGGCTTTGTCTGGCATGTTGAATTCTGTGTAGATTTCTCCAAGTCGAAAATGAGCAGGAGCAATAGCATCGTTGATTGCTATTGCATGTTCAAGTGATTCTACGGCTTCTTTCGATTTACCTTCTTTACTGTAAATCAAGCCAAGATTGTAATGTGCTTCTGCAAAATCTGGTTTTAACCGCAGGGCAGTTGTAAAAGCATCTTTTGCTTCTTTCAGGTCATTATGAGCAAAAAGTGCGATACCCAGGTTGTTATAGGCATCTGTGTAATTTTTTTTCAGATGAACGGCTGTTTTGTGTGAGGAAATAGATTTTTCGATTTGCTGCATTTCATAATAAATAATACCTGAATAGTTGTGTGCTTCAGCATCCCTTGGGTTCAGGTCAACTGTTTTTTGAAACTCCATAAGTGCATTTTTCAGCATATTTTTATTGTAAAATGCAAGCCCCAGACTAAAATGAAAGTCAGGATTGTTTGAGTCAAGTTTGATTGCTTTTTTTAAGAATTCAATGCATTCATTTATTTGGTTTGTTTCGAGGTACAAAAGCCCCATGGTATAATACGCCTCTGCCATAGAAGGATTTAATTCCAGACTCTCTTTTAAAGCGGAAAAAGCTTCTGTAAACTCATTTTTCTTTTTATACGCAAGCCCAAGGTCGTTGTAAGCCTCTGCTAACCCTGAAATGTTTGATTTGTCGTAGTAAGAGATGGCGTTATTTAATTCATTAACCGCTTTGCCAGGCTGATTATTTTCAAGGTAGGCCTTGCCTAAATAATGGTGTAATTCTCCATCCTGATGTAATCCATGCAGTGCAAAATTAAATTCATCAATGGCTTCCTCTGTCATCCCCTTGTTGAAATAGGTAATACCCAAAGATTTGTGTTCTTTTGCAGATAAAGCACCGGTCAATTTGCCGGTGATAGAACTCAGATATCCACCTTTTATGTTCTTTTTATCTTTTGTGTCGTACGAAGAACTACATGCTAATGGGAAAAAAAGAAGAAGATAAGCAACCCAGCAGAAAAAATTTTTTATGTTCATGTAAGGAATTTCAAATTTTTTTAAAATACGTAATCAATAAACCCACCCCTAACCCCTCCCAAGAAGGGAATTTGAGGAATCCCATTTTGGGAGGGGTTAGGGGTGGGTTAAAAATAAAAATAGCCGGGTTTTTGACTTTTAAAAACCCAACCTTAATTTAATTTGTTTTGTAAGGGGAAAAAGAAATCGAAACTAATGTGCGAGTTTTAATTTAAATTCTAATAAAAGAATATTACTGTACAAAAACAAAGGAAAATGGCACAAATTCAATCTAACAAAGTAGGTGATTATTGTCAAATAGATATTGAATGTGATTAATGTATATATTAGAATTTTGTTTTACGTTTAATTTAATGTATAGGAATTTCAATGTAGGGGTTCAAAATCTTGAACCCCCTACGATTTTCAACCCCTACGTTGAAATATTTTATCCCGTAAAGCCGCCGAAGGCCTATTTAATATAATATTAGAGGTTATGGATAATATCATTATTTTTGATACTACATTACGTGACGGAGAACAGTCACCGGGCGCCAGTCTCGATATTGGGGAAAAGTTGCAGATAGCAAGGCAGTTGGCTTTATTAAATGTTGACGTTATCGAAGCAGGGTTTCCCATATCATCTCCCGGCGATTTTCAGGCAGTAAGTAAAATAGCAAGTGAAATCCGCGGCGTTTCCATTGCCGCTCTTGCCCGTGCAATGGAAAAAGACATAGACAGTGCGGCGAAGGCATTGGAAAAAGCAGAAAAACCGCGTATTCATCTTTTTCTCGCCACATCTGAAATCCACAGAAAATTCAAACTGCTCAAGGCAAAAGAAGAAATAATTCATTTGGCAACGAAGGCTGTTGCCTATGCCCGAAAATTTGTGGACGATATAGAGTTTTCTCCGGAAGATGCATCCCGTACAGAGTTAGACTTTCTTGCCCAGGTAGTTGAGTCTGTTATTGAAGCAGGCGCTACAACTGTTAATATACCCGATACTGTCGGTTACGCAGTACCGGAACACTATGCGTCAATAATTCGCGGTTTAAACGATAGGGTGAAAAATATTAACAAAGCAGTTATAAGTGTGCATTGTCATAATGATCTTGGCCTTGCGGTGGCTAATTCTCTGGCAGCGGTAAAAGCAGGGGCAAAACAAGTGGAATGCACCGTGAATGGATTAGGGGAGCGGGCTGGTAACGCCGCATTGGAAGAGGTGGTAATGGCCATAAAAACACGTCAGGATTATTATAACTGTTCAATACGTATCAAAACAAAGGAATTAACGAATACAAGCAGACTCGTGAGCGTGCTGACAGGTCTGCGCGTACAGAGAAATAAAGCTATTGTTGGTGAGAATGCCTTTGCTCACCAGTCGGGAGTCCACCAGGATGGCGTGCTTAAGGAGAGAACTACCTATGAAATTATGCATCCCGAAGACGTAGGGCTTCAGAAAACAAAGATTGTGCTCGGAAAATTATCGGGCAGGCATGCTTTCAGAGAACGTATAAAAGAATTAGGATATGAATTGACAGAAATTGAATTTGAAAAGGCTTTTGAGGAATTTAAACGGCTTGCTGACAAGAAAAAAGAGATATTTGATGAAGAAATTGAAGCGATTATTGATGCGGAAAAGATGGAAATTCCTCATGTCTTCCAGTTGGAGAGTTTGAGCATTAATTGCGGACCAAATGTTGTGCCAACAGCCGCTGTTCGGATCAAATTAAAAGATGGGAGCCTAGCAGACAATGCGACAATAGGAGACGGCCCCATAGATGCGCTTTTTAAGGCTATTGATCTGACCACGGGAATTCCCGGTAAGTTGCTTGATTATCATATTCAAGCGATTACAAGTGGAAAGGACGCCATGGGTGAGGTTTACGTGAATATTGATATAAACGGGAAGAACGTGAAAGGCCGAGCGGTAAGTACAGATATAATAGAAGCAAGCGCAAAGGCATATTTAAATGCAATTAACAAAGTGGCGGCAAAGGTAAATCTATGATCTGTGTCCCAATTGTTGCTGACAATATGAAAGACGCGCTTCGTGATATGGAAAGTGCATCAAAAGTTGCTGATGTTATTGAACTGCGTATTGATTACATTTCTGATGTAAATTTGCCGCAAATCATGGAAAAGCGTACAAAGCCGGTAATTGTTACAAACCGTCCAGTGCGTGAAAGGGGGAAATTCAGCGGTTCCGAAGAAGAAAGACTCCTTCTGTTGAAACAGGCGGTACAACTGCAAGCCGATTATGTCGATATCGAACATGACAGCATGCAGGGAGTGAAAACATCCATAGGTGGTCTCTTAACCTACAGCAAAACAAAGATAATTGTCTCGTATCATAATTTTAAGGAAACACCTGACAATCTTTTGGAAATATACAATACTTTGTTTCAGAGTGGTGGTGATATTGTAAAGATTGTTACCCATGCGAATTCCATAACGGATAATATAAAAATATACCAGCTTCTCCAGCAGTCAAAAACCCCCACGATTTCATTTTGCATGGGTGAGTATGGAATAATTAGCCGTATATTATATAAGATATTTGGGAGTTATTTAACGTTTGCATCACTTCAGAAAGGAAAAGAATCGGCCCCCGGACAAATCAATATAGAAGAACTTTTAAATCGTTATCATGTCAAAAGCCAAAATAAACATACCAAAGTATATGGTTTAATCGGCAATCCTGTCTCTCATAGTATTAGTCCTGTTATTCATAATACGCTTTTTAAAGAAATGGGAATGAATTGTGTTTACGTCCCTTTTAAAGTCGATGAAATTGATACATTTATTTCTGAATTTAAAAAACTAAACATTTTGGGATACAGTGTTACTATTCCCCATAAAGAATCGATACTCCATTGCCTTGATGACGTTGATCCGATTGCCGGAAAGATCGGCGCAGTAAATACGGTAGTAAATAAAAACAACCGTTTAGTAGGGTATAATACTGATCTGGAAGCAGCTATCACGACGCTTGCGGATGTGGTAAATGTGTCTGATCCCGGCTTAATAGGTTCTTATTTTAAAAATAAGAACGTTACCATCATTGGCGCTGGGGGGGTTGCCCGTACGATTGCCTTCGGGTTAAAAAGGTATGACTCCAATATTACATTCGTTAATAGAAATACAGAACGAATGAAATCGCTTGCCAGGGAAGTTGGCTGCTCTTTTGCCAGTATGAACAACCTGCAAAATTTAGAAACGGACATATTAATTAATGCAACGCCAGTGGGTATGTATCCGTTAATAAACGAAACACCAATCGATGCAAATCTTCTGAATTCAAAAATGGTGGTATTTGACACAATTTACAACCCTGCCGAAACGAAATTAATAAAAGACGCAAAAGAAAAAGGGTGTAAAACGGTAGGGGGGCTGCCGATGTTTGTATATCAGGCTGCGGAGCAATTCAGACTATGGACAGACAAAACCCCTCCCATCGATGCAATAAAAACCATTGCATACGCCAATCTTTAATAACCCTTCCTTTTACCTTAAATTAATTATGGAAAGTTGACTTTCTCATTTATTTTATGTATTTTTGTGAAAAATGTCATTAAATTTAGGAGAAGAATTGAATATATTTTTAATTGGCTTTCGGGGTACCGGAAAAAGTTTTATAGGCAAAATACTTGCTCAACGATTAAATAGAAAATATATTGATGCTGATGAGTATTTGGAACAAAAAGAAGGAAAAACAATAAAAGACATATTTGCGGAAAGCGGAGAAGAAACATTTCGGGAAATCGAATCGCGCGTTATTGCCGAATTATGTATGCAAAATAACCTGATAGTTGCTACGGGAGGAGGAGTTGTTCTTAACGCTGAAAATGTAGGCAGAATGAAAAAATGCGGAGTTGCCATTCTCCTGGAGGCGGACGCTGATACTTTATTCGAACGAATAAAAGGGGATGTTGGCACGAAAACAAAAAGACCGAGTCTCACACAGTATGATGGATATCAGGAAATTAAGTATCTTTTAGAAAAAAGAAAACCATCGTATGGCAAGGCAGCTGATTTCGTTGTAAATACTGCACAGATTTCAGCAGATGAAACGGTAAATAAAATAATGTCTTTTATTGAAAATTATGTAAAAGATACGAAAGATGAGTTATAACCTGGCGCTATTTATTTCCTTAATTAATATTCGAATTAATTTTTCGTAGGATTTAAAGACACTTTCTCTTTTTTCTTTGTCAACGAGTTTTAACGGGTTCTTTTCGATTTCTGCCAGGAGAGTATTTATCATACTTGAAATTGCCGAAGGAGAGGTTTTATCAGGCAAAGGAGATTTTGAGAGATTTAATTCCGGAGTTTTTTCTTTTACCACCCGGCTTTTTTTTGCGGAAGATTTTTCGCCCGAAGCGGATTTTTTAGATTGCCCACCTGGTGTTGATTTATTTTTTTCACCCATATTTATCTCTCCCCCTGAAAATTTTTAGCCAGTTCTTCAAATAAATATTATTCTATCATGACATTGTTTTTAATTTATTTTTACTGAAATAACTTTTTGTAATTAATAAAACCTTCCATAAGTGTACATGTATACAGATATTAATCGCCAAAATCAACATATTTTTCCCTTGATTTCACTCATGTATTCTGTTTATTGTTAAATTTACTTAGGAGGTAAAGAAAATGCTAAAAGCTATAAAAGGTGATATGAATCCGGATGGCAAGATTGATCTGGACGAATTTGAATTGCCGTGTCATCCTGTGCAGGTAGTGGTAACAATACTGGAGGAAAACACATCGGATGACGCAAGACGTACAGATATTGGAGACTATATCACAAAATTAGAGGATTATGAAGACCAACTGTCTATGGGTCTAATACAATGGAAATGAAACGGGGTGAAATTTGGTTGGCGAATTTGTCTCCTGTGAAACATATTTTTCCCTTGGTTTCACCGATGTATTAAATACAATTAGGGAATATATTATATACATTAAGGAAAATCGATGTTATAGGTATCAATTAATTAATTCTTAATAGTTTGCATTGCACTTAACTGAAAAAATATGAAGCGTTTATGGATGGCATTGGCGTATTCACTTTGCGGATTAAAAGATACCTTCAACGCTGAACGCGCTTTTCGACAGGAGGTAATTGCTACGTGTATATTGCTGCCTCTTGCGCTATACATACCGGTTCCACTCTATTTAAAACTTCTGTTAATCGTTTGTAATATTATCGTACTCATTGTTGAACTCTTGAATTCCTCCCTGGAATTAATAGCCGATATTGTTTCTCCCGAATTTAACGTCAAAGTGAAACGTGCGAAAGATTGTGGGAGCGCGGCCGTTTTTTTGAGTCTGGCAAGTTGGTTTATTGTATGGATGGTAGCTTTTTCCAAATTGTTATATCCTATATAATTATAAACAGATAGGTATGATTATGAATGCATAGGAAAGGGGAAACGATAAGTATAAATGTCAACATTTTTTCCCATTTTGTCATTGCCACAGTTTATGATAAACCTTATTCCATTTCGTTGATTTAGTTATGAAAAGGCATTATTTCAATAAAGCATTTATTACCCCAATAATATTTTTGTGGATATTTATGAGTGTACCAAGGATTTGGTATTTTTACAGGGGTGGGTTGCCTGCGGATACTACGATAATTACCGGAGGAGTTTATCCGTTTATTCTGGGTTTTGTACGGGACGGCGCTTTCGCCAGTTCTTTGCTTATTCCCATACAGCTTTTATATCTGCTTAAAATCGCAGAGATAATGCCGGATAATATAATAAAATCTTTAGGGGTATCATTAAAAATATTTTTCTCTTTACTCCTTGCAATCATGATGGCCGATGTAGAGTTCTTCAGATATTTTGGCTTTCATTGCAACATTACACATCTTAATTTCCTCAACTATACCGGCCATATTTCAAGTTCTTTTTTTGAGTTTTCTCATCCTTTGTCCATGGTTTTTGAACTTCTTATTTTTCCCGGATTATTTCTTTTTGTTAATTTGATTATTTCTATACAAAAATTTGAAAAAGTATTTTTGTCACGCTACTCTTTCTGCATTTCATTATTTATTTTGACTGTCGGAATAGTTGTTCAATATGTTCCATTAAAAACAGCACTTATTACGAACTTGACTGAAAATTATAATATCGCTTTTGTCAAACATCTGGTTTTTGGAGATGAAATAAAAAGCAGTTATTCCCGATCTATTGAAAAAATATTGGATACTCTCCCGCTTGACGATGAACGCAAAAACAATCAACAATGGATGTATCCTGACCCTGAGTATCCGTTATTAAAAGCTACAACACATCATTTGGGTAAACTAGGCAAACTGCCCGATGCTGTCTGCAATGAGGATAAAGATGATGATGGTTATGCTTTGAAGGACGATTGTAATGATCTTGATGAAAATATTTATCCCGGTGCGTATGACATTCCGAGAAATGGAATTGATGAAGATTGTTCCGGATGTGATGCGGAACCGCCAAACGTTATATTGGTTCATTGGGAAGGCGTGCGCGCGGTTAATGTGGATTGCATCGGCTATTCTGTACCGTCAACCCCAAGATTTTGTGATATTTGTGAAGAAAATGGCGTACTCTTTACGAATGCTTATTGTAATGGTACTCAAACAAGATGGTCTCTCATTTCCGTGTATTGTTCAATACTTCCTCGTCTTTCGACTGAATGGATATTTCAATATAACCTTGATTTGAATTTGTTATCTTTTCCAGAAATCTTGAGGAGGCGGGGATATGAAACGATCTATGTTCATGGTGGTAATATTGGATTCTCAAACAAATTGAGCCGGTTTGCCGGATGGTTTGAAACAAGGTACGACCGTACAAATGCGCCGATAAAAGATATGGAAATGTTTAACTGGGGATTAAAAGACAGAGATTTATTTGAATTTGCATACAGTGTTATGGAGAATCGTAATGATCCAAGGCCATTTTATATGACGATTGCAACGCTTTCCATGCATCATCCATTTAAATTGCCGGAAAAGGAATTTGAAATGAATGAGCATGGTGATGTGAAGAATCAATTATCAAATATTGCAAATTATTCTGACGATGCGTTGGGTGTTTTTTTAGAAAAGGTATTATCAAATGATAAGTTAGAAAATACCATTATCATTGTCGCAAGCGATCATGGTATAAATTGGTTTTATCCTCATCCGGAAAGAGAACAGAATATGTTGTGGGAAGATCTCGTGTGGATACCAATTGCCCTTATTGGGAAAAATTGGAATATTGAACCTGGACAAAAAATTGATGAAATCAGACAATTGGCAGATATCGGGCCAACAATTCTTGACAGATTAGGCATAGAAGTTCCAAATTCATTTATTGGACATTCTCTTCTGAGGCGTTTTGATAATCGCGACTCAAGGGCGTTTTTCGCAACGGCGAATGGCGGAGTATCGGCGGGAATTCGGTTTAGAAATCATAAATATTTTACCCACTTCGATACAAAAAAAGAATATTTATACGATATAGAAAATGACCGTGAAGAAAAATTTAATTTATCTGAAGATCCTGATTACAAAGAACAAAGGGAATTATACAACAGCATGGTATCAGATGTTTACTCGCAAAGTACAGAGCTTATCAAAGAAAACAGGATCTGGAATTGGGAGTATTGGATAGAATACGAAAACAACGACAGGAACAACAATTAATAACAATGTACCACAAATCTGTTTTCTTTGTATATGATTGTAATGTTACTCTGTGTGATCTACGAATCAGATACCCGAACCATCTGAAAAATTGATATTGCAGTATTTTGGACCTGTATCGGATGATTCATTCAGATGCCTCCAGCGGCCGGCTCTGGGATCTTCTCCTGGTTGTACAGGGGTCGTGCAACATTCACAACCAATACTGGGGTAATTTCTATTATGCAATGGGTGAATGGGCACATCATTTTCGAGTAAGTAGGATTCTATTTGTTCATCAGACCAGTCAAAGATCGGATGGAGGGTATACCCATCTATTCTGGGGTCCCGCAATAAAGGTTCTAATTTTGCGCGTTTTCCCCCTTCAGTTTGCCGTAAACCAACCATTGCCAGCTTTAAGCCATTGTTTTCCATATGACTGAGATAGGGGACTTCTTTTCTTAAACGACAACATTCTTTTTGGCCGTCAATGTATTGATACAATTTCTTGCCGTATTGGTTTTCTTGCTGTTCTATGGTAAGACCTGGATACAATGTGACTATGTTTAATTTGTATCGTAAAATGAATTCATCACGGAGTTGCAGGGTTTCCATGAAATGGTATCCCGTATCGACAAAAAGGATACTATTTTCGAGTCCCATGGTGTAAAAGTAATGCATTAAAACCGATGCAGTCTTTTGCATACTGCTTAATAAAATTGCATCTCGTCCAAAATTGTCAACTGCCCATTGTATTCTCTCCCTGGCAGAAAAATTCCTCAGTTTTTTATTAATTGAGGTAATATCTGGCTGTATTGTTTGTTCCATTCGTTTTGCATGACTCCTAGTATAGTTCTTACAAAAGTTGTTTACTGTGTTAAGGAATTACAAAGTTAAGATTCTTCGGTCGTTCCTTCCTCAGAATGACAAGTTAAAAATGTCATTCTGAGTGGAGCAAAGCGGAATGAAGAATCTAATTAAAAAGTATAGCGTATTTTGCTGAAAAAAGAACAATTTCTGTTTCAGTTTATTCTCGATTGAGCAATGAGTCAAGCAATAAGTAAGGTGTTTTTCAAATTGTCATTGACTTTGCATTTGTTAACTTGTAAAATGCAAAATCTATATTAGATACTTACATTATAAGTAGTTACGATTGTTTTGCCTGATGTGAATACACTATGTTTATAGGCATTGATATAATAGAAATAAACCGAATAAAGAAACTGTGTGTTTCCAACGAAAGGTTCTTAAATAAAATTTATACAAAAAAAGAACTGGAATATTGTTTGTCTAAAAAAAACAGACATCAACATTTAGCTGCTCGTTTTGCAACAAAAGAAGCTATGTTTAAGGCATTGGGCACCGGATGGACGGGTAAAATCAGATGGACAGATGTTGAGCTATTGAATGATGAAAAAGGGAAACCGTACTTAAATTTTTACGGAAATGTGAAAGAATTGGTTGAAGAAAAGAATATTAATGCTGCTGAGGTTTCAGTATCTCACTGTAATGACTATGCCATTGCCCAGGTGTTATTGGTGGCAGGAGCGAAATCAGTAGCAGCTTTATAATTGTAAACGATTTAAAAGGGTAACTACATGAAAAAACTTGTGCTTATCAACCCACATCCGATTGGCAATGTGGGGGAAGAAAATGTTTCCGTATTAAATCAGATGCCGGTAAATCTTGGTTATTTGAAAGTTTTGACGCCGAAAAACTGGGAGGTTGACATCATTGACGAAACACAAGAATATGCGATTGATGAAACCACCGGAGACATTACTTTCGGAGGTGCTGACCTTGTGGGGATTACGTCTGTAAGTTATCAGGCAGACCGTGCATACAAAATAGCAACAGCCTGTAGAAAAAAAGGAATTCCCGTTATCATGGGGGGGATACATGCTACAAGCAATCCTGATGAGGCTGCAGAATATGTTGACAGTGTGGTAATCAGAGAGGCTATCACTCTTTGGGCAAAAATTATTGATGATTTCGAGAAGGGGTGTCTCCAGAAACGATATGATGGCGGCCTTACTCCTATGGAAATTTACTGCAATTTATATTCAGACAGAAAGTTTTTGAAAGATAAATACAAATACCGGTATTCCGGGATCATTACCACCGCTGGGTGTCCGTTTGCCTGTGAATTTTGCTCCGTACCTCAGTTTCATGGCCAAAAATACAGGGAACGGCCTATAGATGATATATTAAATGAATTTGAGTCCATAAAGGGTCAATACCGCGGTTTAATACTAACGGATGAAAATTTTTATGGGCATAGTAAGAAATCAAATGAACGTGTCCGCAATCTTTTTAAAAGAATGGTAGAGAGAGGTATCTATCAAAATTGGTTTGGCTTTACTTCTCTCAATATATACAAAGATGATGAAACTCTTGAGTACATGGTAAAAAGCGGATGTGTTGGGGTGTTGATCGGTATAGAATCTATAGAAGAAGAATCTCTCAAATCCATGAACAAAAATGTGAATTTAAGGATATCCGTTGAAAGCTATTATGAGGCAATTGCCAATATCAGAAAGCACGGCCTTGCAGTATGGGGGACAATGGTCTTTGGAAACGATGCTGACACGCCTCGTACTTTTGAACGGGTGGCTGATTTTATCCTGGATTCTCATATAGACATTATGACATGCGGCATACTTTGCCCTTTTATCAATACACCGCTCTATCACCGTTTAAACAGGGATAACAGACTCTTTCGATTGAATTTCCCCGAAGACTGGAAATATTATACATCGCATCATTTGACATACGTATTGAAAAAACTTTCCCTGCAGGAAATGATTGACGGGTTTCAATACCTCTACAACAGGATTTACGCTACGGATGTGTTGCGAAAGAGATTTCACAGTGCTAAGGATGAGTTAAACAATAACATGAATGCCGCTATGTTCGCGTTTCGGGTGAATCTGGATTGGCAGAATGTATATCAGCATTTGATTCAAAATCTGAAAGATTTGCAGGCATCAGGAGATTATGAGGCAGCCTTAAAACGATACAATAACACAACAAAGCAGAACAAAGAGAAAAAATTTGCATCAGTTGAAGCAATTCCTTAAAAGACTGTAAAGGAATTTTGCTTAAAATAGAAATTATTTGGGTCAACTTGTTCACATCATGAAGGTGAATAGTTGGCCTCTCTTATTTATGAGAACTGAAAAATGACAAAAGTCGTCGTTACGGGATTAGGGTTGGTTACTCCGGTTGGAACGGGGTTAAAGAAAAGCTGGGAATCTTTTATACAAGGACGAGATGGTGCAAATGAAATGAAATCATTTGACACCGCCTTATACAAGGTGCACCGATCGTGTGAGGTAGAGGATTTCCATCTCGATGTTGAACTGGAAAATCAGATCAGCGAAAATACCATTCACAAATATGTTTATTATGCGGCAAGAGAGGCGTTGAGGGAAAGCGGATTGTTGGACGATAAAGAATCAAACAGAGAACGATTCGGAATTGCCATCGGAACACTTGCCGCAGAGTTGACTCCTTTCGAAAGACTATTAAGAAAAGACACCTCTTTAAAAGATAACGGATTCGACAAGATAGTGGCTGCCGTATATCCACCAAATTCCATTACCAATATACTGGCAAAATATTTTAACTTTGAAGGCCCCACAATGATCTCCCTTAATGCGTGTTCTTCTGGGAATCATGCTATTGCCTGGGCGTATGATCGTCTGGTTAGCAATAAGCTTGATGTGGTAATGGTGGGGGGGGGAGATATGATCCCTCAAACAGAATTTACCCACTTCCACAACCTTAAGGCCCTGGCGCCCGATAAATGTCAGCCTTTTGACAAAAACCGGAAGGGACTCATGATTGGTGAAGGTGCAGGTATCCTGATTATGGAGCGTTATGATTACGCAAAAAAACGCGGCGCCACCATTATTGCTGAAATGGCAGGGTACGGACTGAGCTGTGACGGGTTTCACATGACTGCCCCGCATCCGGAAGGGGAGGGGGCAGTAAAATGCATGAGTGACGCTCTTAAAATGGCAAAAGTTAATCCTGCGGACATCGGGTATATTAATGCTCACGGAACGGGTACACCCCATAATGATAAAACGGAGACTATTGCAATAAAAAAAGTATTTGGCGATCACGCGTATAAAATTCCATGCAGTTCCACGAAGTCTATGGTAGGACACCTCATGGGCGCAGCAAGTGCGGTGGAGTCGGTAATATGTTGTTTAGTATTAAGGTATGGAATAATACCCCCAACAATTAATTATGAGACACCAGACCCCGAATGTGATCTCGATATAGTGCCAAATAAAGCCCGCGAGGTAAAAATATCGCGTATCGTTAATAACTCATTTGCCTTTGGAGGCAATAATGCAACTACAATCTTTACAAAATTAGAGTAAATAACCTATAACAATAGAAAGCATGAGAAAAAGAGTCGTCATAACAGGAATGGGGATAGTTTCGCCCCTTGGAAATACGAAAGAAGAATTTTGGAATGGTCTTATCGGGGGCAGGTCGGGCATTGCTCCGATGGCTTCTCTTGATCTTTCTCCGTACAAATCAAAATTGGGCGGGGAGGTTCGGAATCTCCAACCGGAAATTCATTTGGGGAAAAAGGGGTTGCGCTATTTAAATAAGGGGACTCATTTCCTGGGTTCTGCCACAAAAATGGCTTTCGATGATTCAAAATTGCCACAGGATGGTTCTCTGGGGGATCAGATAGGTATTGTTATTGGATCATCCCTGGGAAATTTTTCTGAAACTACAGATTATTTTCATGAAATAATAAGGAACAACCCGTCAGAATTGTCTCCCATGCTCAGTTATGATGTGGCGTTAAATTCATCCATAAATTATGTATCCGTAATATTTAAAGTGAAAGGACCTGTACGTACCGTTTCAGCAGGATTTACGTCAAGCATTGACGCCATAGAAGATGCGTCAAGAATGATACAGAACGGCTTTGCAAAGGTTATGATAGCAGGTGGTGTTGAGCAGATATCCATTGATTTGTATTTGATATTTTATTTGAGAAAATACCTTTCCGGTATCAATAGTGAGCAGGAAATCAGTGCTCCATTCGATGTAAAACGAAACGGATTTATTATGGCTGAAGGGAGCTACGTAATTATTCTTGAAGAGCTTCAACACGCGCTGGAAAGAGGCGCTACTATTTATGCAGAAATAAAGGGGTTTGGAAATACCTATGTAGGAGCAAAAAATTACTCAACCCTTGAAAGGGTAAGCAGCGTTGAAAAAGCAATGCAGGAAGCCTTGCGGAATGCCGGGATAAAAAAAGAAGATCTGGACTGCATGAGCGCGAATGCGAATGGATGTCAGATTCAGGATCCGATAGAGGCAAACGCTATACAATTCCTGTATGGTGAAGACGTAAAGCACATCCCCATCTCAGCAATTAAATCAAACGTGGGAGAGTCTTATGGTACAGCAGGCGCCGCACAGCTTGTTTCAACGGTAATGTCTATTAATACAGGCATCATACCACACATCATTAATCACGCGGAAAAAGAACCGGAGAACAACCTTAATCTCGTCCTCGACAAACCACTTCATAAACAAATCAACCATGCAATGGTCAACAACATGGATTATGAAGGAAATAATTCGTGTATGGTAGTGAGCAGATTCAGTTGATGACATAATATGCAAATAACACAGGAAGATAGAGAACGATCTAACAGGTTTCGATTCCTCAGAAAATGTATCGAAAGGAAATTGGAGCTGTACGGGCCAGGCATCGATTACGGATTAAAGGAAAGGTTTGTCGATTTCGGGAAAAACACGATCTTAGTTATCTTGAAAAAAAATACAATAAATGTAACACGTACCACACGGTATGATGAAATCGAAGGCATGAAAAATATTGCCTGGTTAAAAGAAATGGTGGATGCATTCGAGAGCATTCCCGATTTTTTGTAGTTCAACATTGTATTATGCTTCGAGGTAGCCCTGTCAGGGTTAACACTCCGTCCACAAAAATTAAGCTGAAGTTTTTGTGCTGTCAGGAGTTTCCTCCTGACAGCAATCCACGCCGTGTCAAGGCGGCAGGCGGCAACTCCTGCCGCCACTGTTCATAAATATTGGAGGAATGCATTGAAGCAATACGCAATGCTCTTTGACGCAGACAGATGCGTTTCCTGCAAAAGGTGCGTAGCCGCATGCAGGGAAGAAAATAACATTACGGGCGAATGGAACAGGATATTTGTAAAAATGAAGGAATCTGAACGGGAATTTGCTCCGCCGGAACCATTCGTACAGATGTGTAATCAATGTAAAAACCCGGGTTGCGTTACCGCATGCCCTGTGGATGGAAAGGCAATTCATAAACGGGCAACAGACGGCATCATTCTTGTCGACCATGAAAAATGCACTGGTTGCGGAGAATGCGTCAAGGGTTGTCCTTACAATCTCATTCATATGAGTGAATGGAAGAATGCGAGAGGACAATGTGTTGCTGATAAATGCACGTTATGTTCTCATCGTTTTGATTCATTCAATGAAGTTCCCGATGACTACGATCCGCCATGCGCACAGATTTGCCCGGTAGGAGCCCTCAAATTTGGAGAAAAAAAAGAACTTGACGAACTGGTAGAATGGAAAGGGAGGAAGGATGACGTTTTACGGAATGAAAAAAACAGTATCATTCCCAGCAACATTTCGCTGAAAAAGAGAAGGGTAGACCGGCAGGTGAGTTTATAACCACTACATCAATCAGAGAGAATAATCTCTGCTGCAAATGCCATATTTTTTGACTTTATAATACATTGTTTTATAATTAATGTTAAGAATCTTTGCCGCCTGCCTCTTGTTTCCCCGTGTTTTTTTTAATGTTTCAGTAATGAATTTCTTTTCTGCATCTTCAATGCATTTGTTTACCATGTTACGAAGTGACTGGTTTTCATCGAAGTTCATTGCAAAATCTTTTGAAAATGCATTTTCACCCGTCTGTTGATGTATAAAATCGGGTTTATTGTTTATCACTTCTACGGTAGTTATTGATCCTAAATATCTTTTATCGATAATAAGATGCTTTGGTTCAATAAAGACTTCCGCTAAAAGCACAGCACGGCTGATTACATTTTTCAATTCCCTGACGTTGCCGGGCCAATCATATGAAAGCAATATTTCTAATGCTTCTTTCGTAATTGCACGAATATTTTTATTAAGTTCATTATTTGTTAAAGATATGAATTTATTACAGAGAAACTCCACATCTCCTTTTCGTTGTCTTAAGGGCGGTATTTCAATAAAAAATTCGTTTAGCCTCTGATAAAGGTCCATTCTGAACCGTCCGGCTTCTACTAAAGATTCTAGTCTTTCATTTCCCGCCGCAACGATGCGTACATCAACCTCTATTTCTTTGTTGCTCCCTATTGGTGTAATACGTTTTTCTTCAACAATACGCAGGAGTTTGCTTTGTGTGGACCAAGGTAAATTACCAATCTCATCAAGAAATATTGTTCCTCCTGATGCATGCTCGAATCGACCGATTTTCTTAAGGTGAGCACCGGTAAATGAACCCTTTTCGTGGCCAAAAAGCTCGCTTTCAACCAACGTATCCGGAATAGAGCTACAGTCAACAACTACAAATGGTTTGCTGCCTCTTGCACTGCGCTGATGGATGCAACGAGAAACCAATTCTTTCCCGGAACCTGTTTCTCCGAAAATGATTACGGTAAAATTTGTTGGTGCAACGCAGTTAATTTGTTCATTTAATTTTTCAATCACTTCGCTATAACCCATTTGTTCTGACAAGGGCATGGATTCTTTAAGTTGTGTTTTTAACACAAATATTTCCTGACGCATTGCGTTTTCCTGGATCGCCCTTTTTACCGCCAGCAAAATATCATCATTACTAAATGGTTTTTTTATATAATCATATGCGCCAAATTTAATAGCATCTACTGCAAGTTTTACGTCTTCCTGCGCAGAAACAATGATGATTGGTATTTCTTTATTCATTAGTTTAATTTGCTTCAGTATTTCTATGCCACTTATGTCCGGTAAATTAATATCGAGAATAATAAGGTCCGGTAGCTCTTTCTTATATGTTTCAATCCCGGAAGCACCATCGTATGCCGTATTTGCCGGGTATCCTGAATTTGTGAGAATACGCGCTATCATATTGCAAATACCAAAGTTGTCTTCAATTACCAAAATATTTATTTTACTGTTAAATGTCATTGTAAATTTTAATTATGGAAATTCTGTGGTGAAAGTTCTGAAAATAATTACAAATACGGAATTTCAATCGTAAGGGTAGGCGTAGAGACGCATTGCAATGCGTCTCTACAAAATGTGTGGGCGTTGTTTTTGGTTGGCATTGCCAACCCTACGATCAAAAGCTGCCGTAAGATCTAATTAAAACAGCTTAAGATACCACATACAATGAGTATTATCAATAAATTACTTAAAAATAGGGCATGTTTACCATAATAGTAAATATCATTTGTAGAAATTCTTAGGGTAATCAAACCATATTTTTTTGTTTGTTTTTAAATAGAATCTTTAAAACAAAAATTATTAATAAAAAGAAATTACGTATGTTATTATTCTTTAAATAGATACTGCATTTCTGCGAATTAACAAATAACAGTTTGAAATTGGAACAGGTTTAGCTTTTGGTTCGCAATGATTGTTAAAAAATTTTAACCAAATTGGTAAAACTTTTGAGACCGTTTTTGGGAAAAAAACAGTACAATGCCTTTGAAAATAAATATTAACGAATTGTCTATAGGTGAAATATTTTTACTTTCAAAGCATATTAAGGAGCAGTGTAAAGATTTAACATGTATGGAAGAAATTGCTCAGAACATGATGAGAATATTATACTGTTCATTTACTATGGAAAAGGAAATGAATCCCGTCGTATTGGCGCGTTTTTTCAAAGTATGTCAATATGAGCATCTTCCTGAAAATATTCAACATTACATAATGCGAAAGGAAAACAGGGAATATATTTCACCGGAAAATAAATACCTCACGCTACTGGGGACATGGGGTGACATGAAGGAATGGAGAGAGAGAACCAGATCAACGAACTGCCAGGCATTCTCCATGAATAACCCTGATTTATTAAACAATTTTCCAATGATTTCAGCACTATTCAGCCAAATAGGATTCGAATTCCCCGAAGCTGCGTTACCGGATAAAAGTATTATGATTGAAGGCATGCATAAAAAATATGGAATTTTTTGTGTTGAAGAAGCAAGGGGAAGTAGTTTTATTCCAAAACAGGACGAATTTGTAAAACCGTATGATGTTCAATCGGTCATTGGTTTTGGCGGTATGTATTCTACGGGCAACATCTATGCAGTAGTAGTATTTACACGAAAGAAGTTGAACAGAGAAAAGGCAAAATTGTTTTTGAGTATAAATCCTGCCATCAAGTGGACAACAATAGAACATGAGTTGTGCGGGAATATTTTTATTGGAAATAATAAAACTCTCTCCATGCAAGATAACAATAATGCATTTATTCCTGATTCCGAATCAAGCGGGCAAAGACAACACTTGAAGATCAAATGTGAAAATGAAAAAGCAGTTACCGCGGCTGAAGAATTAGATATGGCAAATGAGTACTTGATCGAAATGACTGCTGAATTGCGCGAATCAATTAAGAATAATGAAGAAATTATCCTTCGGCTTGAAGAAGCCAGCAGGGCAAAATCGCGTTTTTTATCAACGATGAGCCATGAATTGCGTACTCCGCTTAACGCAATAATCGGGTTTAATGATTTGCTTTCTAATCAGTTTTATGGAAATCTAAATAAAAAACAGGTGGAATTTGTACGGCAGATTGGAGAAAGCGGCTTACATCTTCTTTCACTCATTAATGATTTACTCGAAATATCAAAGATTGATTCAGGTGCTATGTCCCTTGAGATGGAAAAAATTAACCCGGTAAATATGGTAAATGAAGTGTGTATGATGATGTGTGAACAGTTTTACAAAAAAAATATTGAGTTAAACATTCAGGTAATTTCATCACTGCCTTCAATATATGCTGATGTGAAGAAATGCAAACAAATTATGTTTAACTTGCTGTCTAACGCACTCAAATATACACCTCAATGCGGTAATGTTGATGTTGTTGTCTCAAAATCAGAGGGACCTTCGATTAAAATAGAGGTAAGAGATACCGGAATTGGGATAGAAGCGGATAAAAAAGGTGCAATATTTTCTGAGTTTTTTCAATCAAAACGTGTAAGAGATGAACAACGTGGAGGAGCTGGAATTGGGCTTCCGCTTACAAGGCGGTTAGTAGAATTACATGGGGGAATGATCGGTTTAGAGAGTAGGGTTGGCAAAGGAAGTGTGTTTTGGTTTACATTGCCAGTGGTGGCAGGAGTTTCCTCCTGCCACCCGAATTCCTGTGGACATAGGGGAGGTAAGCAGTTGCAGTCAGGAGGAAACTCCTGACTGCACGAGGATGATGCCAATATGAAGCAATTAGCAGCAGAAAAAATGGCACAATCTGTCAGAACACATTAATTCTGGTAGGGGCAATTTATGACTTGTAGAGAGAGCGAAGCGCATTGCCTCTACAAGATTGAAATTCCTTAACGTTAAATTACTTAATAGCAATCATTAAATAGATTTGTGTTATGTAAGAAAGGAGCATTCTCACATGTGGTTTTTGAATTCACTGAAGGTCGGAAAAAAACTATTGGTATTAACAATTTTTTTTCTTTGTGTTATAGCGGGAATAACCGCTTACACCGTTATTACCATGCAGAAACAGAAAGCCGACTCCAATGTGATCAATCTGGCCGGAGCGCAGAGAATGCTTATACAGAAAATGTCAAAAGAAGTAAATCAGGTCGCTCAGGGAGATGGCGCCTCGATCGATGTATTACGTAAGACAAGCGAAGAATTTAATAAAGTGCTGAAGGGATTAGTTGATGGAGACCCTTCGCTTAATTTGCCAAAAGCAGAGACTCCCGATATCGCTAAAGCATTGCAAACGGTATCGGAAAAGTGGGAACCATTCTATAGTAATCTTAAATACATAGTTGATAGTTCTCTTTCTCTCATTAAAAGCAAGGATTATGTACTAAAAAATAATGTCAAATTGTTCAATCTGGCAAATGATACGGTAATGGCTATGGGAGAAGAGCAATCTTCTCCTGAAGCAGTTGCTGTTGCAGGCAGATTGAGAGCCCTTTCTCAAAGAACGGCGAAAGCTGCAATGGCTTCTGCAATAATGGGGGATGGCAAGGATGAAGCTTTGGAAGAGTTGAGTAATTTCAGCAATTTATATTCAGATATTCTTGATGGTTTGTTGAATGGGTCAGCCGAATTAAACCTGCAGGCTGAAACGTCTGAAAAGGTAAGAACAAAACTTATGGTATTAAAGGAAAATTCTCATCAATTTCTGCAAAGTATAGAGCGGATTTTAGAATTGTCTCCAAACATCAACAAAAACAATGATTATGTAAATGCCAATAACTTAGATTTATTAAAGATAATGAATGAAGCGGTAATGACTATGGCATTAAATTCGGAGTCGAAGGCCAGGAGCATGATCCTCATCGAATTTATTATTTTTCCGATAATACTTGCTATAGGTCTGGTTGTTTCGTTTGCTATTTCCCGCCAGATAACCGTCCCCCTCCGCAAAACGGTTAATGTTTTAAACAATCTGTCTAAGGGTGATTTAACACAAAAAGAGCTGGAGATCCGATCAAAGGACGAAATAGGGGATATGGGTATTTCGATTAATGCGGTACTGAATAACTTGAAAAGTGCATTGACACAGGTAAAGATGTCTGCTGGCCAGGTTGCTACTGCTGCCAACCAAATTTCCTCTGCCAGCCAGGAACTTGCAGAATCTTCCCATTCACAGGCGTCAACGTTAGAAGAAATTTCAGCTACGATAGAGGAAATGAGTTCAATGACCAGCGCCAGTGCGGATAATGCTCAGCAGGCAAATGCCCTTGCCCGAAGAACAAGGGAAGCGGCAGAGAATGGAAATCAGTTGATGAATGGCCTCGTCTGTTCTATGGAAGATCTGGTAGAGAGCAGCTCCCAAACATCGAAAATAATCAAAGTAATAGACGACATTGCTTTTCAGACGAATCTCCTTGCTTTGAACGCGGCAGTTGAAGCTGCACGCGCCGGAGATTACGGTAAAGGTTTCGCCGTTGTTGCGGAAGAAGTGCGTAATTTAGCGCAAAGAAGCGCAAGTGCTGCGAGGGAAACATCGGAACTTATTGAAAAAACTATTAAACAGGTGGAAAAAGGACGTGATATGTCAAATCAGACGGCTCAGGCGTTTTTACAAATAACGGAAGAAAGCAAGAAAACAGCGGATATCGTTAGTGAAATAACCTCTGCTTCTCAGGAACAGGCGCAAGGGCTCTCCAATATCAATATTGCAATGACAGACCTGGACAAAGGTACTCAAAAAATAGCCGCCAATTCGGAAGAAAGTGCGAGTGCCAGCGGGGAATTAAGCGATCAGGCAAGAGAATTAGATCAAATGCTAAATAAGTTTAAAATAACAGAGGGCGAAACAAAGTACACACAACCACGTCCGGCAAAGGCATTAAAAACCGCTAAAAATCTCATGCTCCCTCGTGCTTCAGGCAGGGCAATGGAACAAGGCCATGAAGAACTCATTCCGATGAATAAAGAGGAATTTGAAGATTTTTAATGTAAATGACTAGAGCGAAAATGTTACTATCCCCTTATCGTTTGAATTTAATGAGGCAAAATAATGACTGACAAACAAAATATCCTGGTACTTGATGACGAAGCAATTATAACGAATCTTCTCCAGACAATTCTTGAAATGGCAAATTATTCGGTGACCGTATTTAATGATTCAGAAAAGGCATTAGAATATTTTCTGAAAAATGTCCATTATTTTCAAATGGCAATAGTTGATTTTCAAATGCCTAAGCTGAATGGTTTGGATTTTATTAAAAGGGTGAGGAAAGAGAATAAGACGATGCCGGTTATGATGCTGACTGCATATTCCAATCCCTTTCTGATAAATAATGCAGCAGACCTGAATATTTGTGAGTACATTGTTAAACCTTTCAGAGATATTAAATCATTCGTTGCTTCAGTACAAAAAAACATGGGACAAAAAAGTACTGAACAACGACTTGCAAACTTTTACCAGCAATTTCTTGAAATAATAGACCTTGTAATGCAAGATCATATTCCTCTGGGTTATACATCTGCAAACTTTATCATAAAGACCCTGGAAATAAACCAATTTGATCCCAAAAAACTTGAAGTAATGAAAAAAATTCTCCCGCACCTTTCGGAGCAGATAAAGTTCCTTGAAACCCAGGAAAGTTATCTTTCTTTAAAAAGAAGTAACGATTTGAGAAAAGAAACGTTAGAAAAATTACTAAGAGAAATTAAAGAAGGGAAAAAACATTCGTTATGATACTTATATTTATGTCTTATTATATTTGTTATTTACAGGAGGAAAATAATGGCGTTAATGACGTGGAAAGATGAGTTTAGTGTAAAAGTCGCTGAATTTGACGGACATCATAAACAATTAATCAGTATGATTAATAATCTTGACGAAGCGATGAGACAAGGAAAAGGAAAAGATATTGTAGGTGATATATTAAAAAAATTGGTAAATTACGCAGGTTTTCATTTTGCCGCCGAACAGAAGATAATGCAGCAGCACGAATATCCGGGATATGCCGATCATAAGGACAAGCACGATAAAATGACTGCGAAAGTAATGGCGCTTCAAAACGATTACCAGTCGGGAAAAGCAAGTTTGACTATTGAAGTATTTAAATTCCTGACCGATTGGCTGAATAAACATATCATGGAAACTGATAAAAAATATAGTGAATATCTAAACAGCAAAGGAATAAAATAAAAGGATATTTTCCAGTGCAAAATACTTTTGTTCAATGGTATAATGATTCCACATGTTTTATAAAGGGATAATCAACAGCGACGGTATAGATTGTAGAGACGCATTGCAATGCGTCTCTACTCTCCTGACAGTACGAAAAAATGAGAACATTATCCCTTTTTTATACAATCTTTTATTAATGTGAACGGAGGTAGTCTATGGAAGGTAATCCAAAGGTTCTCGATGCATTGAACGAAGTATTAATGGCTGAACTTACCGCAATTAATCAATACTTTGTACACGCCAAGATGTGTGAAAACTGGGGCTATAAACGTTTATATGAATTTAATGAAACAAACTCCATAGAAGAAATGAAGCATGCGGAAAAACTTATTGAGCGCTTGTTGTATCTGGAAGGCATACCGAAAATGACACTGGACAAAATTAATGTTGGAAAAACAGTGAAAGAGCAAGTGGAGAATGATTACAATCTGGAAAAAACAGCAATCCAAAGATTGCAAAAGATAATTACCTTGTGCGCTGAGGTAGGGGACGCCGGTTCCAGAGAGTTGCTTGAACATATTTTAACCGATGAAGAAAAACACGCAAATGACTTAGAGGAGCATTTGCAGCAAATTAAGGACATGGGAATTGAAAATTATTTGTCTATCCAGGTAGTCAAAAAAGATGAATAGACTGTTAATTTTATTTAAAATTATTGCAGCCGGTGTCTACAATAGCCAGTTTTTCACGCCAATTTTTATCTTGTTTTGGCAGTTTCAATACTTGAAATTTGTCGAGAGGTATTCCGCTGAGTTCCGGGTAATCTTCGTCAGGCAGCAAACCCTCGTAAGGATTAGTAAGCACACTGCGAGAATCAACGGCATAAATACTTATGCCACTTTCACCGCCATTATCCACCAAGTACATGCCATACTTTTGTAATGCTTTTGCAATTGTTTTTTCAGCAGGCGTTAAGCCGAGAGAATCTAAATCAAGTGAAGGATCCAGCCGCAGCCTTGCTCCTTCAGGCAAGGCTTTCTTCCCTTTCACCTCGCCATCGGAATCGGTCGCTGGTTCAACGGGCCCCCCACGTTTCGTATAAGGATATGCAAAAACAAGAGCGTGGTTGATCTCGCCTTTTTTCAATTCGTCAGGCCAAATAAGCCCGCCCAGAAATGCAAAACCGGAACCTCTTGTAGATAAACCGGCGGGATAAATTCCAGTAGAATCCATACTGATTGCATTCGCCCAGCTTGCTACCCATTTGCCGTTTTCCGAACGCATTTGCCAGAAATCATATTCGCAACGTGTATCCAAATCCAACACTACCATATGGTTATCCTGATCGGAATCTTCACCACATCCCCTTGGCGGAATGACTCCATCTGTATCGTTGGACGGCTCAGCCCAATCAGGGATTGGTACATTGAGGAGTTTACTAACACCCATTTCCCAGTATATTCCACAAGGTATTTCAACATCGTATCGGGTAGTAGATGACCCAGCGATATACACAGGAGAAGTATATTGTTTTAAAAGTATCACGAAAGGAGCTGCTTTTTTAAATTTCTTGATATATTTGCTGCTTTTCGGGTCAATTTCAGCATCTTCCTCTATCGGTTGATTAAGGGGACTATCGCTGGAATATAAACTCAACCCGGAAAAATCAGGTAATGAAGCGGGTTTCTGCGCATAAACAGAAATTATGCCAGAAAAGAAAAATACCAACACGGTTACGGTTATGGTTATTTTTCCCAAAATTGTATGCATATTTATTTCCTTTCATATTTTATATGTTACGGAAGGCATCTGTATATTTTGTAAAGCGAGCTGCCACATTTTTCACACACGGATAATTCCTCACGTTTTTTCATGTATTTTAAAACAGCGGTAACATAGGCGGAATGGCTCCAGGTAAGCGGCGATACTGATATCGGTTCGTTTGTATAAGGATGTATTTGTTCTGCAAGCACACCGGAAGCAAGTGATTTTTCAATAACCCAGTCTAACAAGGTCAATGCCTTGTTCAGTTCATTTAAATTTTTCGACCTCATAATTTCATATTCAGCAAGCCAGACAGTACATACAATCCATGGGTTTCCCGGAACATTGACAGGATCAAAAACGACCTGATGATAATAATCGTTTGTATATCGCGCTATGCCTCCAACGTGAGTTTTTACCCATAACGTTTCCTTTATCGTATTCATGGTGGAAACAACCATGGGTTGATCAGGGTCAAACACGTCAAACGCTACAATGCCTGACAAACTGGCGTCAACTGTCATATCCAGATCATATCCAGCGGCAGTCCTTTTTCCCATCCTTGCAAATCTGCCTGTGTCTTTATTATAAAAGTAAGCGATTAACGCTTCTTTAATTTTACCAGCCGCATCATGATACATCTTTCCATATCCGGTTTCCCCAAAAATATTTGCAAAATTTCCCGCCGCCTGTAAACCTGCAATTACGGCAGATACTGTAAAGGTATGGACGCCGTAACGTTCTTCCCAAAGGTCGTAAGATTCAAGAGGCAGGCCTGTTTCTTTATCCCTAAACTTCAGCATAAATTCTGCCGCATTAATAATAAGCTTTCTATATAATGATTTTACAAATTCAATGTCTTTAAATACGGCATAGTGATGCCACAATGCCCACAAAACAAGTGCAATTCCATCTTCCTGTATAGGAAGACTTTTTTTCGCATCCTTATACCAAGGATGCCATGAACTGGCAAAAGACCTATCCGGATTATACTTATGAAGCAAATAGCCTTCTTTTGAAATAACATCTGCACAAAATTGAAAAAAATTCTTTGCTGTATCGATATATCCAGACTTAATGAGAGCGTAAGCCACCAAAGCACCATCCCTCGGCCACATGTATGAATAGGTATCTCTTCCGAATTGAACAATATCGGAATCATTTGCGGCAATAATTGCGCCCTTGTTATCAATTTGAGACCGTATAATCAGTAAACTTTTTTTAAATAAAGAAATATATTTGTCCGGCATGTCATGGAAATTAAAATTTTCCTTATTCACCCACAATTTCCAATAATTTTCCGTGCGTTCCATGATCTCTTCCGGTGTTTTATTCCATATGGTCTTATTTAAATTTACTACTTCATGGTAGTTCATCCCCGCTGCAATCCAATAATGTGCAACGGTCTCACTGTTTGCTTTGACATGTATATTAATACCAAGTGTTGAGTCCACTGAGCCCTGAGATATCGGATTACCGCTCAGCAATCCATCTTCAGCATCTTTCCAGGTTCCTTCAGCGCCGTGCAATTCCTTTATGCCGGTGGCAAAATGGTCAACTCCGCACTTATTGGGATCGCAACAGTTTATGAGAAAATATCGTTGTGATTTATAATGGATAATTGCCATAGTGTCGGGATCGTAATATGCCGTGTCGCCAATTTCATTTTCATAGATGTGAAAATCATGATTAAAAAAAAGCCGGACTTCACGGTCCTTTCCAAGAAGATTTCTGATAATTATTTTTTTCACAAATATATTCAGATAAAAATCAACAACATCATACATCTGCAGTTCGATTTTTAATTTATTATTCATAGCGGCTACTTCCGTCACCAAACAATCTTTCTTATAATTTAACGTTAATTGCCATTCACTTCCTATCCAGCTAAATTCACCATCAACCCAAACTCCCATTCTGGAAGGATGTCCCAGGGTGTGATTTTCTTTTCCCACATAAGGAAAATAAATATCTCTGATTTGATATTTGCTATCAAAAGTTATTAAAAGCGAACCATTTCCAACAGGTATGTCTCGCGGCATGTGTATTCCTTTTTTCTCTGATTACTGAATGTATTAATAAACGAAACGCTTACTTTACTAAATATTCAAATACTAATCGCAGCAATTCACCAACACTCCATGCCTGGGAGATACATCCTCGCGGTATGTGGGGATAATCACCATCAAATATTTCCGATACTGTGCCAATCCCCGCATCGTAAATATGATTGAAAAGCGGTTGGAGTAATTCAACAGCCGTTTTTTGCGTATGAATATTTTTGCCATGAATCTTAAAAAATGCATCAAGATATGGGCCTATGAGCCACGCCCACACCGTGCCCTGATGGTATGCCTTGTCTCTGCTATAAAGATTTCCAATATAAGCGCCAATGTATTCCTTGTCGGAGGGAGAAAGACTTCTCAACCCGTAAGGAGTTAATAAATGTCCTTTTACCACCTCAAAGGTTGCCTGTTGTTTTTTAAAAGGCAATGACACGAATGGCAAACTTACGGCAAATATCTGATTTGGGCGAATAGAAGAATTCCTGATTTCGCCATCAATAGAATCGTAGAGATAGCCGCCTTCTTCAAACCAAAACATTTCATTAAATGAACGACCTGCCAGCTTGTTCAAAGCAGCATAACCGCTGAAGTCGTTTTCTAAACGCAGCAATTTAGCGAAAAAAGACATTATCACCAAAGCATTATACCAGAGCGCATTAATTTCGACTGGCTTGCCTATGCGGGGAGTTACTACCAAATCGCCAACTTTTGCATCCATCCATGTTAACTGAACTCCTTCCTCACCTGCAAAAATCAAACCATCCCTATCCATATGAATATTATAACGAGTGCCATTTTTGTAATAGGATATAATTTCCTGCAATACTGAATACAGTTTATTTTTGATTAGCAGCGCATCTTTTGAAAAGAGGTAATACTGATACACCGCATGAATATACCACAATGAAGCATCCACGGTATTGTATTCAGGCGATTCCCCTGAGTCAGGGAATCGATTGGGAATCATGCCTTTGTTAACGTAGTCAGCATACGTCAGTAAGATTTCTTTTGCCGCGTCATATTTTCCTTGAACAAGAGTTAATCCCGGCAGAGAAATCATCGTATCCCTTCCCCAATCAGAAAACCAATGGTATCCGGCAATAATACTTTTTTTATTATTACCTCTCCTGACAATAAAAGTATCAGAAGCAGAGAGTAAATAATTCAGCATGCACGCATTGAGGGAATTATTGCCTTCTCTCATCGGAAACACGGGAGAAGGTATTATTTGATGGTTTCTGGCTTTTTTATACAATGCATTTCTGCGTACAATTTCCTTTTCATATAATTCATTAATATCTATGGAATCATAGTGTTCCGTTGACGCCACAATATAATAGGCTGCGTTATTTTGTTTCAAATCAAAATTGATTGCAAAGGGGCTGAAATGATCTTCATGGGCTTCCATTCCCCGTTCAATTTCTTTAGGGTATTCCATATTTTTATACCAAAAGCAATCTGAATTAATTAATTTTGTATTAAAATAAAGGTACATGGAGGGAAGTCCCTGATATGGTGATAAACAAACACCATTGTGCAGGCTCTTATAACGAGTATTTAAATAAGGGTTTTCATAAGTAAGGCTGTGGTAATCACGAAAAGAAATCATAAAACGAATTGATAAAACAGGGGGGAGGCATATGTTATTTTCACACTGTGTTTGATACAGAATCACTGTAGTATTTTCACCATAAACCATAAAGACCGTTTTCTTGAGAAGCATCCCTTCTATAGAATACGCCCACACAGGAAAAGGATCTAATTGGAACTGCACAAGATTTTTGTATCCTTCCGGATAGATTGTATTAGGATAAATGTTTGTTGACAAAGAATATTCCCGGTTGCCGATGCGCAACGATTCTTCTAATTTGGACAGCATTAAAATTCTTCCAAGGGGAGGTTTTGTGGAAGCCAGGAGCAATCCGTGATAACGTCTTGTATTTGCCCCGATAATGGTTGATGAGGCATAACCCCCGATTCCGTTTGTTTCCAGCCATTCTTTCTCCAATGAAAGAGAAACAGTATGAGAAACATTTTTTTTGAAGATTATCTTCATATAAGGAGTGATAATAACGGCTTCTTTTGATTTTACGCGTATTAATAATATAATAACCTGAAACAAATTGTACCTTTTATTTACCGCAGAAATCTATAGATTTTAAAAGGAAATGTTCTTTATTATTGGAAAAAAACATTGCAGTTAATACATTAAATGTATGATAATACAAAACACTATGTCTAAATATCATTTGTACAAAAAAGAAAGAGAAATAAAGGAGCATGATGAATTACTCGATATTATCGGAAAAGGAAAATATATCACCATAGCAATGTGCAGAAACAACGAACCTTACATCGTAACCCTGAGTTATGGGTTTGACAAAACGAAAAATGCCTTTTATCTTCACAGCGCATTAAAAGGATTAAAATGTGAATTTCTCAGTGAAAATACTACTGTTTGCGCCACAATCATAGACGATAGGGGCTACATCATGGATGAATGCGCGCACGCATATCGCTCACTTGTCATATGGGGAAAGATGCGTTTCGTCGAAGACAGAGATGAAAAGGTACACGGCATGAACATACTTTTGACACACCTGGAGGATAACCCTGACCGGATAAAAAGGGGGGCTTTGTCTGATACCGTTTTGTACAATTCATTTGGAATATTTAGAATAGACATTGATGAAATAAAAGGAAAAAGCGGAAGATAGCACAATTCATTTGAATTTATCGGTATACGTGAATTTAAAATTGTTACTAATAAGGGGGCAAGGATATAGAGACGCATAGCAATGCGTCTCTACGTTGAAATAAAATGGAATTGTGGAAATGTCTCATTATGTTTCCCATTGGAATTGTTGCGGGGATAATCAACACCATTGCAGGGGGAGGGTCGCTTTTTACATTGCCAATACTAATTTTCATTGGATTACCTCCCTCAATTGCTAATGGAACAAACCGGCTGGCTATTGCCGCCCAAAATGTATCTGCTGTTGCAGGTTTTAAATATAAAGGTATTTCCAACTTCAAGCTTAGTATATTGATGGCTGTGCCTGTTTTATTTGGAACAATTGTAGGCGTAAATATTGCCGTAGAAATTTCTGACGTATTGTTTAAAAGAATTTTGGCAATAGTAATGTTGCTTGTTTTTTGGCTTATGATGTGGGATTCAATTGCGAAAAAGACAGGCTGCGTTTTATTTGATTATTCAGCGAAAAAAATAAGTTTTTTTCATAGAATCATCACAGTGGCGGTATTTTTTTTCGTCGGACTTTACTGTGGTTTTATACAGGCAGGAGTGGGGCTCGTTATAATAGCAGTATTAGCTTCCATTAGTAGTTTTCGCCTTGTTGAAATTAACAGTCACAAGGTATTTATTATCGGAGTAAGTGCATTGTTTTCATTGTTAGTTTTTATCTATCATAATAAAATCTGCTGGCCGGTCGGTATCTCATTGGCAGCCGGTAACGGGCTGGGAGGATGGCTGGGAAGCTATCTGGCAGTTAAAAGAGGAGATCGTTTGATCAAAACAATATTGTGTGTTATGATAATTTTTATGGCAATAAAACTGTTACTATAATTTAACGTTAAGGGATTTCAATCTTAGGAGGGTGGGCATTGCCCACCGTCTCACGTTGCTTACCTTATTAAAACATTAATCTTCAAACCCTTTGATAACATTGGAGGTAATAATGGCAAAAAAACAGAGCATGGATAAACCTGCTAAAAAAGCAAAAAAAACAGAATCGCAAAATAAAGATCAAATGAAAGTTGGTAGTGACATTAAAGGCATTTTTGGTAAAAGAAATGCTACAAGCGATACAACTAAAATGACTTTTTACGTTAAAAATGAATTAATAGAAAAATTGTATAATTTTGCTTACTGGGACAGGTATAGTGTGACCGAAGCGTTTAATATAGCTTTGTCTGACGGTTTAAAAGGAAAAACTACAAAACCGATAAAAAGAAGTTAATTAAATCAATTAATCCTTTGACTTTCGTATGTTTGCACTGTACATACAAATGTGCCAGGGCAGGACAATTGAAGGCTTTCGACTCCGCTCAGGATGACATGCTTTTTCATAGATGACAGAGGCGTCTTGCTGAGCGGAGTCGAAGCATAAAAATGCTAATGCCAATATAAATATTCAAAAACCAGAAAAGAAGTGCTTTTGTCTTTCTATGACATAAAAATTTAACGTCTGATAATATATATTATGTTGTGTTGGCGGTGGATTTTCCAAGTAAATCCTGGTTTTTGCTTTTGTTTTGCCAAGCGTTAAATTTTACTTGGTTTTTTTTGTTCCCTTTTTTTCTTTTTTTGTTTCCTGTTGTTTTGCTTTGCGCAATTCTCTCAGCGCCAGATAGAATTGTCTTTCCAGAGATGATTCATACTTTATTATTTCATCAATTTTATCTTTTTCTTCAATTATTTTTAATGCCTTTAATTGCTGCAATTCTTCTTTTGTTCTTTTCCTGGAGGTAAAAAACCCTTGTTCATATTCCTGAATACAAGATGATGCATGTTCGATAATTTGTTGTTCCATTTTTAAGCATCTTTTCATTCGCCATATACTCGACACCATCCTGTCCACGAAAAAGGTTTCAACTTCATTAGACGGCTTTAACTCCCTGGAAAGTGTCGACCTTAACTCGTCAAGTTCAGAATCACTTTCTCCTGCAATTAATATCTCATCACTAAATATATTTTTTTTTAATGGATTGCTTTTTGCTGCTGACGGTTGTTCTTTTTTTGGTACTTCCTTTTCTTCAGTTTTTGCTATTGGTTTTTCAATTATGGCGCCCACAATTTTATCCACTTTACCTTTACTAACACTCTTTTTCTTTTTTTCCTGCAAAACGTTTTCTTTTAATATGGCCGACATTAATCTTCCTCCATGGTAAAGGTTAGTATCTGATTTTACGTAATAGCATGCCAATACGAAAGATACATACGGTGGATAATATCTCATAATTTTAGAAAATATTCAATAAATATTTTGCCAACAAAATACACATAATCGTAACATAATATTATATAAACAGATACGTCGATTCAAATATTCTGTTATCATAATTAAGTTATACGATATCAATTCTTGATTTATTGAGATATCACAGATACTATATACAGTACCAATTACATCTTAATGTTTATAAACTTTGATGAAATGTATTAAAATTTTCTAAAGAAAGAGGGCTTTATGGGTGATGGAATGAAAAGAAAGGCTGTGTTTACTATATCTTTTGGGGATGAGGATCGTATTCCTTTGCAGATGAAAAACAAATTATCAAAGCAACTCGAGAAAGAGGGAACTGACAAAAGGCCTGTTGATATTGGTTGGAATTTTGGAATGACCAATGCAGTAGATTTGCAAACTACAAAATACATTACGAAAATAACATACCAAATAGAGGGAAATGATCTTGAAAACCTGGAATCAGAGGCAAAAAAAATTTATGAACAGCTAGAAATGACATTGGCCGCACACGATCAGGATTTAAAGATTCAAAATTACAAAATACTGGATTAAACATCCC
Organism: Candidatus Kuenenia hertensis; assembly: GCA_021646465.1. Classification (GTDB taxonomy): domain Bacteria; phylum Planctomycetota; class Brocadiia; order Brocadiales; family Brocadiaceae; genus Kuenenia; species Kuenenia hertensis. Next base: position 39,933 of record SOET01000009.1, read on the forward strand.
TTATTATATTTAAAAAAAAGGCGTTCTCATTTTTAGAATGAGAACGCCTTTTTAAATTGGTATTTGTAATTTTAAAATGTACTTCTATACTTCAATTATTAATCATGTTGCACTTTCCTTTTGTCACATTTTTCATCCTGACAGTATTTGCAAGGGTCCTTTTTAAATGCAGCAGCACACCCTTCACAACACAAAGTAACTGATTTTTCCTCACATTTTACGGTAACCGCTTTTCCCGGTTCGTTTGTTTTACCGCAAACTGCACATTTTGCATTAACGATATCAGCCGCCGCTGCCTTTTTTGATCCGCAGCAGCTAGACGACGCATCTGACGTATTCATCGCAGAATACGACACTAATGTAAATACAATTGCCAGCGCTCCGAAAAGTAATCCGATACGTTTCACTAATTTGCTCCTTTCTTAAGAATATAACTGATAATAATTACAATAAACAATATATGATTAAAACAATATACCTATTGAGAATGTTTCATCAATTTAAAAAAAATCAAACAATAAAATGGTTAAGAAATTCTTTTGTACGACCGTTTTGGGGATTGCAAAAAATCATTTCAGGACTTCCTGATTCGACAATCCTTCCGTGTTCAACAAAAACCACCTGTCGGGAAATATTTTTTGCAAATCGCATTTCATGCGTCACAATAATAGTCGTCATTCCTTCCGATACTAATTCCCTTATAACAGAAAGGACATCATCTATCATTTCCGGGTCTAACGATGATGTCGGTTCGTCAAACAGCATAGCCTCCGGTTTCATGGCAAGAGCACGCGCAATTGCAACCCGCTGTTGCTCTCCTCCGGATAACTGGCCAGGATAGCTCTTTGCCTTTTTTCCCAGACGCACCTTCTTAAGCATGCTTATTGCTCTCGATTCAGCTTCATCATGGCCAATCTCCATAACATGCATAGGCGCTACCATTAAATTATTCAATACTGTCATATGTGGAAAAAGATTAAACTGTTGAAAAACCATACCGATTTTCCCACGTATATCTTTTATTGCAAGGCTGTTTTTTCCCTGGTTATAATCATGCTCCAGTATTCCATATATGGTATGCCCATTAACAGAAATGTATCCTTTTTGAAAATTTTCAAGTCCGTTTACACAGCGCAAAATAGTACTTTTCCCGCTTCCCGACGGTCCAATTATCGAAATAACATCACCTTTTACAACATTAAGATGGAAATCTTTTATAAGAGGCTCATGGTCATAGTGTTTTGTTAAATTAGAAATTTTAATCATAACACTTTCAACTTTTTCTCTAATCTTCTGGAGTATAGAGAGAGCGGATAACTCATTCCAAAATACAATAACGCAGTAATGATTCCCAGCTGGAAAAATTTCATCGATGACGCTGCAAGTATAGAATAACTCTTCGTAAGCTCTACCAAAGCAATTACAGAAACCAGAGAGGAATCCTTAAGTAACGATATAAAATCGTTAGTGATTGGCGGCAACGTAATCCTCAGAGCCTGCGGCAAAATAATTTTTTTCAATGTAAGACGCCTTGACATTCCTAATGATAAAGCCGCTTCGGTTTGCCCTCCCGGAATTGCCTGTATTCCCGCACGGTAAATTTCCGCTTCGTACGCAGCGTAATTCATTCCCAAACCTAATATTGCCGCCGTAAATGCAGTCAAGGTAATACCAATATTAGGAAGACCGTAATATAAAATGTAGAGTTGTATCAACAACGGTGTTCCACGGTAGATCTCAATATAAGCGGTAGATAATTTTTTTACCCATTTGTTGCCGTACAACCGCATGATTGCCAGTATGATTCCTAAAGAAACAGCGATCATCATTGATAAAACTGAAATGCCAATGGTAATACATGCTCCTTTTAACAAAGTAGGCAGGAATGTCGTCACTACTAAAGGAACACGTTTTTCCGGAGACGGAGGGATTTCGGCATATTTTTGCAACAAATCTTCATGTAAATAGAGTTTTTCCTGCGCCAGGTTCCAGATACCCCATTTCTGACATATTTTTTTAATTTCACCCGACCGCAAAAGTTTTTCAATAACGCGGTTCAACTCTTCTGCAAACCGTGTATCTTCTTTCCGTACCGCAATACCATAATATCCCTCCCCTACCGGTTCTCCCACTAATCTTAACTGGGGATTTGGTTTTGCGTAATAGGAAGCAATAGGCAAATCTATAAAAACGGCATCCAATCGATTGTCCAACAAATCTTTAAAAGGTTCTACCTGGCCGCTGTATATCTTTATTTTTACATCTCCCATTTCCTCCAACATTTGTTTTGCAACGGTATTGTACAGCGTTCCGACACGTTTGCCGTGAAGGTCTTCGAATGTATTGATTTTGAAATCGGAAGCACGGACAACGATTTGTTCGCTGTAAACATAATAAGGGCGAGTAAACAATACTGATTGCTGTCTTTCAGAAGTGATTTCGATGCCATTCAATGCCATGTCGAAATCACCACGCTGAAGTGAGAGAAGGATGCTATCCCATTCATTTTGAAAATAATGAACTTTTACCCCAAGTTCCTTCGCAATTGCCTCTGCAATTTCTACTTCAAAACCAATAAGTTTTTTAGGATGTTTTTGATCAGTAAATACATACGGAGCCCCCCCCTGCGCATCAAATCCCCACGTTAATGCACCCGTTGTTCGGATCTTTTCCAGCGTATCCTGAGCCGTACAAACATTATTGTCCGTATGGAGTAACACTGACAGTGCAATTGCTATGATTGATAGTATGAAAAAATGTCGTTCCATGTCCCCTTTTAAATATTCTTTCCTATAGAGAATGCCTTACCAAGGCAAGCGCCAATTCCATAATACGCACGTGTTTCAGGAGCATAGATCATTGGTCTGATCTTCTCGATATCAGGTACGCCATCGTTGTTTAAGACTGATTCTTCAACCTTAACATCAACGATCTCTCCGACAAACTGTGTGTGTAATCCTATTTCATAGGTATGAAGCAGTTTGCATTCCAGTATTACCGGGAATTCATTTATATAGGGAGCATCAACAAACTCTCCCCGAACCGCCGTAATTCCAGATTCGGAAAATTTATCCACATCTTTCCCCGACACAACGCCGCAATAATCCGCTTGTTTTGCATATGCTTCAGAAGGAATATTAATCGTATAAGCTTTCCTTTCCACAATACAATCATAAGAATAAGTAGCCTTTCTCAATGATACCGTTACACATGGCGGATTCGAACAGCATATACCGCCCCATGCTACATTCATTGCGTTTGGTTTCCCTTTCTTATCATACGAACAAACAATAAAGACAGGCGTTGGGTATGCAATGGTTTTTGCGCCTAAAGATTTTTTCATTAATAGACTCCCAAATAAGTATGTAACACTATTTTTCCAAATAAACTATTTCGTGCTGTCAGGAGTCTCCTCCTGACAGCAACCTGGGCACTATCAGGGCAGCAGGAGGAAACTCCTGCCGCCACTTGGAATGGGAATGCTCCCCTTGGAATTGTAGTTATTCATATGTTGTATACCGTACAATGTCATCTTCTCCGACGTAGCTACCAATCTGTACCTCTATAATTTTTGCAATCTTATCTGTTGGATTGTAAATCCTGTGTTTGGCATTCTGAGGGACAAAGACGCTTTCATTTTTTTTAATCTGCTTCTTTGTTTCGTCTATGTATATATCAATCTTTCCCTCAACAACATTCCAATGTTCACTTCTGTATTTATGTTTCTGCAACGAAAGCGTTTTTTTGGGATAGACGCCAATTTCCTTTACCTTGTAATTGTTTTGCTCATACAACACCATATAGTACCCCCACGGTCTGTATACTGTACTGCCATTCTTTGTTTGTTTAAATCCTTTTTTGTTAATCACCGATACAAGTTCTTTTACATTATCAGAATAGCCCCTTTTGACGATTAGTATGGAATCCGCAGAATCAATAGCCATTGTATCATTCAAGCCTAAAAGACACACAAGCCTGTTATCAGAGTATGCAAAACAATTTTTTGAATCCAAAAATTCAGCATTGCCAATATTAAAATTTTCCTTTCCATTGGTATAAAATTGCAAATAACTATCCCAACTTCCCAGATCTGACCATTTAAGGTTAAATTTGATGAGTGCAGCATTTTTTGTTTTTTGCATTATTCCATAATCAATAGAATCCGCGGTTATATTTTTAAACTTTTTACATAATTCATCGTAAGAATACTGGTAATATTTGTACATAGACGGCTTACATTTTAAAAGCTCTTTTGAAAAAGTTTTTTTATTAAAACAAAAAATCCCGGAATTCCACAAACCACCCCTATTTATGAGAGATTCCGCCTTTTTGACCGAAGGCTTTTCTACAAATTTATCAACCAGATATCCGGCGCCGAATTTCTTTTTCAGGAGAATATATCCGTATCCTTCTTTGGGAAAGGTTGGTTTTACACCAAATACGATAATTTTGTCTTGTTTTGTAAGAGTTTCTGCCTGTCGTATGCTTTTTTCGAAATTGCTCACCGGCTCAATTATATGATCAGATGGCAAAATGCAAATAAGTTCGTTGTCTTTTAAACTATATCTGTCCTCAATATGTTTAATTGAAAGCATTATGGCAGGGAGCGTATTTTTGGGAATGGGTTCAAGGATAATATTTTCCTTGAGCGAATTCTTGATTGTATTTTTTACCCCAGGTAACAATTGAAGCTGATTCAGTACGGTGAACTTATAATTTTCCTGAGAAATAACAAAAATATTTTTGGGAGAAAAACAGGGCAAAAGTCTTTTTATCGTGAGCTGAAATAACGATAACCCATCTTTAAACTCAACAAATTGTTTCGGATGCTCTTCCCTGGATAAGGGCCACAACCTGGTTCCCTTCCCACCTGCAAGAATGATTGCCTTCCCGTCTATTTTGCCGTTGTCATTCGCAGCGATTGTTTTTTTATTCATCTTGTATGCATTTCTAAAAATATTATACGTAATATAGAGAATTGGTATTGTCGGGTAAGAAACCCGACAAGATGAACTGTTTGCAAATTTTAGTATTATAATCACGCATGTAATATCTTTCAAGATATTTAGAAACATACGACGAGTTTATGTGGTACTTGTACTTTGCACAAATACGGGAAAAATAAGGTTTTTTAAAAACAGGGATTGAGTTTCAAATCAGACGCAGAGACAAGGTGGAAGAGAGCGAACGTACATAAGGCCTGGTTTCTTACCCTGCAATACCAATTCGGATTAGAAAGATGTCGGGGGGAGCATTCCCAAATTTTTGTAAATCCATCATTGTGATGGAAGCCCCTTGCGGGTTCAGATTTGTAATCTGAACCCAATAGTTTATCTGATTAATAGCGATATATACATTTCATGGCTAAATTGCCACATATGAAACGTGGGGTTCAGGTCACAGACCTGAACCCGCCTGGGGGAGTTCCAAATCAGACACAGAAACAAGGGGGGGGAGGGCGAACGTACATATATTGTCGGGTAAGAAACCCGACCTTACAGGAACTTTCAAATCCGAATTGGTATTATTGTTTTAATGGATGTTGACAAATTAAAAGCCGTACTTTTAGAAAGAGGCGTTATTTGAACTGTCAGTTTCCTTGTTAAATAAGACTATACTATTGGCACCCTTGTTTTTTGCCTGGCACAGTGCTTTTTTTGCAGCCTCAATTAATGGATATGTTTCCGTTGCATGATCCGGAAATATTGATATTCCGATACTTGTTTTTATCGGGATACGTTTTTTTATTGAATGATTGATAAATGCATTCTTATTAATTAATTTACCAAGCATTTCCGCTTGTTCAATGACAGTTGCAGTATTTGTATGCGGCATAATAATGCCAAACGCATCGTTATCATATCTTGCCAGAATATCAGATGGTCTGGTATATCTTTGTAATAACGTTGCTGTTTGCTGTAAAATTTCATTTCCTGCATTGTGTCCGTACAAAACATTAATATTTTTCAAATCAAGCAATTCTGCAATGACGATTCCTAATTGGCCATTGTTATTTTTTTCAAGGTCTATGAGTTTTTCCAACATGTCATACATAAATCTTTTATTGTATGCCCCGGTCAACTCATCATTTATTATGTCTCTTGTAAGCATAACTATAACTACCTGTACTGGTCCCCCCCCTGCTAATTGTTTTCAATGAACATCCATTGTTTGTATTCGTTACGATAAAAATTTTTTCTGAATGTCGGTATTTTCTTTATAGATATCGCAAATTTGATAGTTTTTAGCGCAATAAGCAATTGCTAGTTGCACACTCATACTATCCATTTTTATGCAATAACAATCATTGCTGGGCGGATCTTTAATTAAAGGACACAAATGCTTCTGATCTGTGCGATCGCCACCATTAGATTTCATTTTCACCTCCTTCTTATGAATAAGGCTGCCTTTTGGCAACACCTTTTTAAATAGCAAAACGTATGCAGTTGATCCCCTCTAAAAAGAGGGGTGGCCGCGTAAGCTGACGGGGTGTGTAGCACACGCTGAACAGAGAGTTACAGTTTTTTACTGATCACATCAATTTGTTCTCTTGAAACTGAGATTTTTTCTGCAATGTTACTGGTAAGTTTGGTTACGGAATTATGATCTCCGATAGAATAAATACCTCTTGATTCAACTAATAACGCCAAAAACTTCATAAAATCAGTAAAAACATCATGTAATTTCCGGATATCGTTTTCTATTTCCTCTTCCAGACGCTTCCTGCTTTCCATTTCTTCTGTTAATTCAGCATTTACCTCCATCAGTTTTGTTGTATAATCGGCTACACGTTGTTCCAGAGATTTATTCAATATCTTAAGTTTTTGTTCAGACTGTTTACGCAGGGTAATATCCCGTGCAATTCCAATAACTCCTATAATATTTCCTGTTTCGTCTTTCAGAGGATTATTCCTTACTTCACACAAAATGTTTCTCCCTGTACCTGCCAAACAACACTCATGCTTAGAGTTATTTCCCTGCAAGGCGTTTACATGTCCATGCACTATTTTATTTCTGTCTTTGTCGTGAAATAAATTGATAAAAGGTTTTGTATAATACACTTCCGGTTTGCTGCCTGTATATCTTTCAACAATAGTGTTAACAAATAAAATATTTCCCACCGTATCCGAAATATAAGTAAGATCAGTTACTTCAGAAAAGGACAATCTCATCGTTTCGCTTTCAATAAACCTATAAATATTTTTTGACATTTCTTACAAACGCTCCCGAAAAAAACGGCATTTATAAAATCAGATGCTATTAACTAAAATTAACTTTTGGAATAATTTTAGTTATCTTTCAGACTATTAGCACAAATAGCATGCCATTATCGAAATATTTCATATACGAAAAACGTATTTAGGCGACAGGAAATTTCTGTGCAAATACATAACAAGTTATAAGTACTATTGATACATATTTTTAGGTAGCTATTTTATTTTTGAATGAGTGAATTTTTTGACTAATAAATATTTTTTTATTTTGAAAATTAATTGAAACTACTTTTTAGAAGTCCATAAAAAAGTGTGTCATGACACACTTTGTGCCACACTTGTCACAGTGACACACTTTTGCACTTAGAGGATTTTACTGTGAAAAATTTTAATGATTTTATGTGAAAAACGTTGTTTTAATGTGGCGAATTGTGGTGTGAATATTTTGAAAAGAATGGAGAAGTGGGCACTCCCGATTTTTTGTAAAAACCAATTATCGTTTTCATATTGTATTGTCGGGAAAGTTTGGAAGTAGGTCGGGTTTCTTACCCGACAATCCGTTTTCATAATTGTATTGTCGGGTAAGAAACCCGACCTACAGACTGAGCCTGCGAATGTACTCAGATGACGATAAGCGCCATCTGAACGGAGCTCCTATCTGCCGACAGGCAGGGAAGAATAATAAATGATGAGTGTTGCAAAAAATCAGGAATGCTCCCCTCATTCTTCATTCTTTCATTCTTCCCTACAGGGCTAATTTTTATCTTTTATTAGCACAGGCTCAAGTAATTTCTGAGTCAGTGTCATTTGAATGGTTGTTCGCTTGCTCATCTGTATATATTTTATGTTCTTTCATTTTACGATATATTGTGCGACGGCTCATACCGAGCATTTCCGCGGCAATCGATTTATTCCATTTCGCTTTTTCAAGTGCTAAAATAATTGACTGCCGTTCAGTTTCAAGCCAGTTATTTTTTAGAATCGGGTGAGTTTCCCTGATTTTCATTGCAAAGTTATCCGGCAGGTGTTCAACGTTAATGACATTTTGTTTGCACACAACAAATGCGTGTTCGATAGTATGTTTTAATTCTCTTATATTACCGGGCCAGTCATAATCCAAAAACAATTCATTTACTTCATCAGATACACATTCAATCTCTTTGTGCATTTTTTTATTAAACTCATTGATAAAATGCTGAATGAGAAGTGAAATATCCTCTTTCCTGTTCCGTAAAGGCGGCAGGTGAATTTCCACAACATTGAGGCGGTAGTAAAGATCCTCTCGAAATTCACTGTTTTTAATCTTGTTTTTTAAATTTTGATGAGTGGCCGCAATAACCCGGACGTCAACTTTTATTGGAGTTGAATCCCCCACGCTCTCAAATTCCTTTTCCTGTATAACTCTTAAAAGTTTCAGTTGTAATTTTGGCGATAAATCGCCTATTTCATCTAAAAAAATAGTACCTCCGTCGGCCTTTTGAAACCGGCCAATTTTTTTCTGCACTGCCCCTGTAAATGCACCTTTGACGTGCCCGAAAAGCTCACTTTCAAGCAAACTTTCTGATAAAGCGGAACAATTAACCTTAACCAACGGTTTATTTTCACGAATCCCTTTGTAATGTATTGCTTCTGCAACCAGTTCTTTTCCTGTACCGCTTTCACCGGTAATTAATACTGTGGTCTGAACATTCGCCAGGTTTTCTATTGCTGCTAAAACCGATTGCATTTTTCTTGATTTAGTGACAATGTCGCAAAATTTATTTGTTGCAGAATGGTTCTTTTTTGCTGCTTCTGAAACGGATTTATCTTTCACCACCATTACTACCCCGATAACAGCGCCCTTTTCGCTACGAAGCGGATACGTCGTAATATTAACTACCTGATCCATTTTCCTGTTTTTCCGGCATTGCACATAAAACATCTCTTGTGTTTCTTTATTTTTCAGGGTTTTGGCAATCGCCAGAAGGCATTTTCCTTCACAATGTCCTGTATACATGTTGAATTTTTTACCTATTGCCCCGTCCGGCAGTTCACAGATTCTTTGGGACGCTTCATTTGCTTCCAATAAGTTCAGGTCTTTATCCATAGTAATAATTGCGTCATGAACGCTTCTGAATATTGCCTTCATGTTGGAATAATTGTTTTTCTCTCTCTCAAGAGCTGATTTTTTTTCCAGTGCTCTCTTTGTAAGACTTAACAATTGTTCATGCATTACAGGCTTGGGAATGTAATCGAATGCGCCGAGTCTCAATGCCGATGCGGCGCTTTCAATTTCCGGAACGCCGGTAATAATAATAACCGGGCAATCAATGTTTTTACACCGAATGGTTTCAAGAACCTCTATACCCGTTTTTCCTTTTAAAATAATATCGGTAAATACAACATCATAGTCTGTGTTTTTTAAAGCAGACACCGCATCTTTGTAACTCTCAGCGGTATCAACATCATATCCCTCATCGGTAAGAAATTCTTTGAAGGTATACCGTATACTTTCTTCATCATCAATAACCAATATTTTTGCGTTCATATTAACCAATCCTCTACATAAGGAAACTTTTATACCATGTAATCCTTTGATTCCTAAATTTTTATACGTCTTCACAAAACTGCCGGCAGCATGATTATTGCTTTGGTAAACTTTCCTTTCACACTCTCAATAGTAAACTTTCCTCCGTGTTCAGTTATTATCTTATGGCAAATGCTAAGTCCCAGCCCTGTTCCGACGCCTTTTGGTTTTAAAGTGAAAAAGGGATCCATGATTTTTTCTAACATATCGGAAGGGATTCCAATCCCGTAGTCGACAAATGCAATCTTTGCAAAACGAACATTGTTTTCTACAATATTCTCACCCGTTATCTCAATAATTTTATTTTCGTGTCCCGCCTTATATTTTTCATTTAAAGCATACCGTGCGTTACTTATGACGTTTAAAAAAACCTGCTGAATTTGTTGCGCATTTACCAGAACTTCCGGAAGAGTTTTCGGGAGATTTAATTTTATTTTAATGCCCTCTTTATGCATTTGTGCTTCAATTAACGTAAAGGTATCGAATAGTATTTCATACACATGAACAAGTTTTTTTACATTATGACTTTCACCAGGACGGGCAAACGAGAGAAGGCTTTTAACGATATTAGCGATCCTGATACTTTCTTTTTTTATACGTTTTGCTATCTCATATTCTTTACTTTGTTTGTTGTTCTTATTTGCTAATATCTGTGCGTAATTAATAATCCCATTTATGGGATTATTAATCTCATGTGCAACGCCTGCCGCTAATTCACCCAATGACGCCATATGCCTTGAGCGTGCAACCTCCATCTGAAAATGTATTTTCTCGGTAATGTCCCAGAATATGCCTAAAATACCCGTTATTTCACCTTTTTCATCTCTAATCGGGGTCTTCACCGTTTGTATAACATATTCTTTGCCCTCCACCACATATTTTTCCTCCAATTCTTCAGGTATTCCTGAGTTCATAATTCTTCTATCGTCTCTTCTGTATTTCTCAGCAAGTTCATTCGGAAAAAACTCATAATCCGTTTTTCCTTTAATATTTTCTGATGTAATTCCTATGTCCCTGGCATAGTTTTCGTTGCAAGATACGTATACAGAATTTCTATCCTTATGAAATACTTTTTGCGGAAGATTTTCCAGCAGCATTCTATATTTATATTCGCTGATACGTAATGCTTCTACGTTTTTTTCACGGTCAATACCCAATGAAACAATATCAGTAACAGACGCCATTGCCCGCACTACAAAATTGTTTAGTTCTCTTTTGGTAAACAATGCGACAACGCCGAACACTTTGCCTTCTATTGCAAGAGGGAATCCCGCAAATGAAATAATTTCTTTTTTATCTTCTAATTCCTTACTGCGAATGCGTAAAGCATCGATAAAATTATTCGTGATATAAGGTAGTGTGTTTTTGGCAATGAGTCCAATATCTGTCTTGCCAAAAGGTATACGATCATATTTACTTTCAATACCGATGAGATTACCGGATAATGATCTTAATTCCAACACATTGTCCGTTTCATTCAGCATCCATAGTCCGGAACAATCTGCGTCTAAATTCGTAATAATTGTTTCCGTACATTTTTTAAGTTTCTCCGGTAATTGAATACTCTGATTAAATATCATACTGATGTCTTTTATTATAGAGGTGAGGCGCATTCGTTCCACCAGGGTGTTCATTAACTTTTGATCAGTAATATCAATACCAAAGGAGATGGACCCAATAGCAACGCCATGTTCGATAATTTCAGAATTCTGCCATGAGATATATCTTTCAAGCCCCGTTTTTGTAACGATAGGATTTTCGATTACTTTTAGTAAAATCCCCTTCCCTTGACGCCACCTTTGAAAGTTATCCCAAAAATAATGATAGCGTCCTTTAGGCACCAGGACATCAAAGAAATTTTTCCCAATAAGTTCTTTTTTCGTATAACCGGTCAACTCTTCCGCCGCTTTGTTAATAATATGAATAGTTCCGTCCATCCTTAATCCCAATACCATCACATTTGCCGTTTCTATCAAATTTTCCGCAAAATTCTTAGCCTGCTCCAACGCATTGATCATATTCTTACGTTCGGTAACGTCCCTTGCGGTACCGATCACGCCGATTATGTTTCCTTCTTCATCTTTCAAAGGAAGGTTTTTGTATTCACACAGAACGCCGGTATCTTTAAAATACAACTCAAAGTTCGGGCTTTCTCCCCGTAGCGTTTTTGTAAATACTTCATTGGCTAATTTCAGATTTTCTTCATCGAATAAAGGTGCAAATGATTTCCCCATGAACTCTTCGGGTTTGTGGCCGGTAAGCCTTTCAAAAGATTTGTTTACAAATAATATATTACCTTTATCATCACATATATAAGGCAAATCATGGATTTCTGAAAATAATATTTCATACTTCTTTAAACTCTCCTCTGCCCTTTTTCTCTCTTCAATCTCTTGTTCCAATTGCCTGTTAATATTGAGAAGGTCAAACGTTCTCTCTTTTACTTTGTTATCCAATTCATCATACGCCTGCTGCAGCATATCTTCTTTTCTTTTATGTTCAATGGCATTGGTTAATATCTCACCCACTGTTTTTAGCAGCATCACATCCTGGTTGCTCCATTCTTTTTTCCTTGCTACCAGATCAAAACCTATGAAACCCATTAATGTGTTGTGGTATACCAAAGGAACAACTACCAATGATTGTATATCCTGCGCCTGAAGTATTTCTTTTTCTGCAGAGGCGGAGTCTGGCAGGTCTGCAACATTGGGAACATGGATGACTTCATGCCTGTTTAACTGTTCCATCCACCAGTTAAATGCTGTGCTGGGCAAATTTTTCAGATTATCAATCTGCCGCTGTATGCCGTCCGCACACCACTCATGGGTATTTTCTATCATAGCGCCGTTACTATAAAATTGGAATATGTTGCACCTGTCAACACCGGCAAACTCACCGATAATTTTCAGGGAACGATCTATTACCATATCAATACTCTCTGGCGCATAATTAATGAACTGTGTTGAAATTGAAGCGACAATCTCTTCCACATCCAGTCTGTACCGCAACATTTCAGACGTGTGTTTGTGCTTTAATATTTCCGTTTTAAGCTCTGCGTATGATCTTTCAAGTGAAAGAGTCATCTGGTTAAAATTTTTTGTCAATATCCCAATTTCATCATCCGAATAAATTTTAATTCTTCTGCTGAGATTTCCCCCTGCAATTTCCAGTGAAACATCAGTAATATTTTTAATTGGTCTTACAAAATATTTATTCAAAAAGAATACAATACAAAAACCGCCAAACAAAATACACAACCCAACCGGAATAATTACAGAAAGAAATGAGTTATTCAGTTTTTCATTTAATACATGAGTAGATAACCCTATTTGGACAAAACCAATAATAGTTTTAGAATACTCTTCACCAAATACCTGAGCGGCAAATTCTTCTTCCGTCAGCATTCTTTTTTCTCTCACAGGCAATGAAATATCATAAAATGTATCACTACTATCAGGAAGGTTTATAACTTTTATTTTTATTCCTTCAGTTTCACTATCATCTATTCTGCAGGGAATATTTTGCACCTGAAATTCCAAAAAGGATATTTGCCCTTCTTTTATAATGCTGTTTCTATTCATTACTTTCCAATATGCAACTTCTTTGTCGATATCATATGAATTGATGTTCCTTATCGGCGCTTCGAGAAATGCCGGCTGATTTGCAGTTATTGCAAGTTTTACGTCATTATCCTGCGCCAACAGAGATGCAAGTGAAGAACCAAATTTAACTAATTGCTCAGAATGTTCTTTCCTGTCATGCAGATAAAATATCGTGCAGCATATGGCGCTAACGATTAAAATAAGCAGAGCCATAAAGGTAGTAAGTTTTGCTTTAATACTCATTGTTCTAATTATCCAAATACCATTTTACGTCTTTACGCAATTGTAACTGACTGATGTCGACAGCGTACTTCTCCGCCAGTTTTTTATTTATGGTAATAATCACATCATCAGGTTGCACGATCCCCAGTGAATTACCTGTTGAATTCTTCAAAACACTATTTGATATTTCGGCGGCTTGAAGTCCTGTGTTGAAATAATCAGCGGAGACAGAAAAAAGCGCCCCGTATTTCACAAGAGAATCCGACGTACAAAATACAGGGATATTATTATCCAGCGCCGTTTTAAATATGATACTGAGTGATTTATGAGTAATTATTGTGCTATCCGGCAGTAACCATAATGCATTGATTCGTTTCTGTACAAGATTTTTAAGCGCCCGGGAAATTTCTTCTGTAGAATATACTTCTTCTTTAATAATAGAGATATTCCTAATTCCCGTTGAATAGTCCAATGCGTATGAAACACTGTGTCCCGTCTTATAGGGATCATACAACACCCCAATGTTCAGTTTATCACCAAGTATCTCTGTTAAAGTATGAAATTGTTTCTCTATCGATGATTCCGCAGATATACCTGATATATTTGGTCTTTTTAAATCGAATCTATCGTAGTTAATCACCATTGAGAAAATAATGGGAGTTTCCGGAAATTGCTCTTTCGCAAGTGAAGTGGCAAGAATGCCTATGGTAAAAATTAAATCCGGATGATTTTCTTTTTTTGCGATACTGGTCACTATTTCCTTTCCTTCGTCCGGATAACCTTTTAAGTCATATATTTTTTCAACAGTGATATTGTTTTTTTTACATCCGCTTTTAAATCCTTTAACAACCTGATTATATGCTTCAATATTCTGGCTTTGAATGACAATAACAGATTTTTCACCTGCGCTTGTTTTCGGTGTATGAGTCAATAACTGAACGACAAAGATGCCGGTAACCCAGTATATGACGGATAGTATGGAATTAAAATAAATATTTTTGTTATATATTTTCAAAGTTTATACGATAGGCTGCGCCTACCCTTATATGTTAAATTACTTATTTGACACAAATTAGAATTTATGGTAATTTTTGAAGCATGCCTATTATTACTATTCCCAAAATACTACAGGAAAAACTTACCGAAGAGGGTGCAAAGGCCCTTGTAGACATCCTGGACAAGGTGGAGGTGCAAGGGACATCCCATACCCTCGAAATAGTTGAAGAACGCTTCGAAAAACGTTTAACAATCGAGATTGCAAATGTAAGGAGCGACATAAAAGACCTTGAAGGACAATTTAACAAAAAACTCGAAAATGAAATTACGGGTATAAGGGCCGATATAAAAGTCTTTGAAGGGCAATTTAACAAAAAACTTGAAAATGAAATTACGAGTATAAAGGCCGATATGAAAGTCCTTGAAGGGCATTTTGATAAAAAGATTGATACCAATATTGCCAATCTCAGAATGGAGCTCAAGTCCGATATTGCAAATACAAAAGCCGAACTTATAAAGTGGATGTTCATATTCTGGATAGGCCAGGTAGCTACAATCATTGGCATATTATTTATCTTTTTTAAGAAGTAAGCCATCATACCATTGAATTAAAACTTATAACTCAACCCAATAAAATACGTACGCCCTGGCCTTGGCAAATCATTCTCTACTGATATAGGGCCGGGATCATCATAGTCCTTATCCAGCAGATTATAAACAGTCCCCTGAATTTCCATTGTTTTAAAGAATTCTTTGGCAATGAGTGAAAGATTCACTAATGAAAATGAAGGCATATCGTCCCTGCCGTCGCCTTCTTCCCGGTAACGCTTACCACTTACAAACGTGCTGGCGTTTACATTGAGGTATTTCCAGGGTTGTGCGTTAAAACCAATATTCCCCTTGTGTTTTGCGGAAAAAGGAAGATTCTTTCCATTATCATCCTGTGCGTCCTGAAACGTATAATTCAAGAAAACATAGTTTCCCTTTGAAATATCAATTCGGGATTCAAATTCAATCCCATGAACATGGACATTGCCGTAATTATCATACGTTTGAATTCTGCTTGTTCCTTCCAACACACTTCTTAAGGAAATAAGGTCTTCGATATCGTTGTAAAAGTAATTAACTGCGGCTGAGATATATTTGTTGAACGTATGTTGAATTCCTATTTCATACGTTTTTATTTCTTCGGGATCCAAATTCTCGTTTCCATGTATAACGGGGTGTTCAGGATTTGCATACATAGCTGCAAAATCAGGCGGGCGGAATGCCTCACCGTAAAGTAGTTTTAACGAAGTATTTTTTGTAAATTGCCACGTGATACCAGTTCTCGGATTCACTGTGCTTCCAAAATCATCATAATAATCATATCGTAATCCCAACGTAAGGTTTATAGTACTGGTGATATCCCATGTATCCTGAATATACACAGACCAGATATTTCTCTTCGCCTCGTCTATTTGAGGATATGAGTCAGAAAAGTTTTGCATAAAACCAACATATTCAAGGGTAACCGGATGCACATTACTGATATGATGAATATTATCCTGACCAATCCATCGGTATTCAAATCCAAGCGTAAACATATTACCTTCAAATAATTCATACGTGGCAGGAATTTCCGTTCCCGCTATCCTTTCAATAACCTTGCTGTATATCTCATAGCCGTCGGGATATGTTTCTAATGTATCAGAGACGCCGTTTCCATCAGGATCAGTGTAAACAGTTGCTCCATCCGGAAGTGAATCAAAAAAGCCGTTCCTGTCAAATTGATCATAATATGCCCTCGGTTTTAATACGCCGTTTTCTCCAAACATTTTTTCATAGCCAATTTCACAGAAAACATAATTGTTTTCTATGTTTGTATCGTCATTCAGGGCGTATTGCTGGCCAATGAATGGTCCACGGTTTTTATTGCTGTAGAATCCTCTGAAATAAAAACCTTCATATTTAATCAGTAAATCCATATCGTATTCACGCCGCCAGTCATCAACACTTCCGGGAGCAAGAGAAGATGGCGAATATCCCGGCGAAGAAAGCTCGTTATCAAGAATTGTCTGGCTGTCGCTTACTACAGTGCCGTCATATCCATCTGAATCAGTATAATTCAACATGCCGGATATCTCAAACTTGTCCAGCTTCTGCCCGAATACAATATTTCCTGATACGGTATCATAACTCCCGTAACCGCTGCTTATTATTACACCGTCAATGTCGTCCGCATTCTTTGTTATAATATTTACCACTGCCAGAAATGCATTTTCTCCATAAAGAGCGGAACCTGGCCCTCTGATTATTTCGATTTTTTTAATATGTTCTACCGGATAACCATCAAAATTCACAAACGCATCGCCGCGCAAAGGGTTATTCACCAGATGACCGTCAATCATTACCCGTACTCTGTTTGCAGCGGAAAGCCCGCGCACCGTTGGATAGGTATCGCCAATTGCGCCGTTTTTCAAAATCTCGAAACCGGGAACGATTCTCAGTATTTCTGAAAACGTCCGGAATCCCATACGCCGGATATCCTCTCCGGTTAACACGGTGATAATACCCGGAGCTTTTTCTACCGGCGATTCTATCTTTGTAGCAATAGACGCTTTTCCCCCTTCGCCAAACCAGATGGACTCAAGTAACACAATATCATCCAGTTCAGCGACAACGTAATCCCGTCTTTTTTGCGGCAATCCCTCTGCTGCATATGGATTATCAGCAATTTGGCCTGTTTCTGCATTTACAGAAGCCATTAAGAGCCTAAAAATAATAGCGGCATAAAAAATTTGCAGGATATAATTCGTTTTTACAAACATTATGAGTAATCCTGTAATTAAAACTTATAACTCAAGCCAACAAAATACGTTCTCCCTGGTCTGGGAAGGTCTTCCGGAATTACGGACGGAACCGGATCTTCATAGTCTTTGTCGAGCAGGTTATAGACCGATCCCTGAATCTCCATTGTTTTAATAAATTCTTTTGCGATAAAGGAAAGATTCAACAATGTGTAAGAGGGAAGATCGCTCCTGGAATCATCATGCGGGCGTTTACGCTTCCCATTAAAGTACATATTCAAGTTGGTATTTATGTATTTAGGATAATTAATATTTACGCCAAAATTACCCTTATGCTTTTCCGTGTATTGTATTTCTCGACCCTCATCATCATTAGTATCCTGAAAGGTATAATTCATATAAACGTAATTACCACGAAAGATGTATATTTTTGTCTCTACTTCTATGCCCTGAACACGGGCATTATCTTCATTTTTAAACGTTAAAATATCAATACCATCTTCTACCGTACTTCCAATGGTAATCAAATCGTCAATATAATTGTAAAAATAGGTAATATTACTTGTTATATAATTATTAATCTTATAGAACAATTCAACCTCATAGGAATCAATAATTTCCGCCTTTAGGTCTTTATTGCCCCGTAAAAGTATATCATTGGGATTTGCGATCATCGAACCAATATCCGGAGCACGAAACGCTTCCCCATAAAGCATCTTTAAAGAACCTTTATCTGAGAAATTCCATACTAAACTGGTTCTTGGGCTAAATTCATCTTCACTATCTGTATAATAGTCATACCGTCCGCCCAGCGTAACTTGCAATGTGTCGGAAATATCCCATATATCCTGCAGGAAAACAGAATATATGTTTCGTGTCGCTTTCGGGAAAAGAGGGTGAGAATCAGATAAATCAATAAGAGTGTCAAAGCCTTCAAATGTAACAGGATCAACATTACTCTTGTAATGAATATTGGTAAGATTATTCAGCCGGTATGATGAACCAAGAGTTAATAAATTATTTTCAAATATTTTATAATCAATAAGCAATTCGGCCCCGGCAACTCTCATTGTATTTTCAGATTCGATAAGGTAGCCTTCCGGATATGTTTCAGAAAAATCAGCAATTCCGTCGTTATCATAATCAAATACGGTAGTTGCTCCATCAGGTAAGAATTCATTTAAACTGGCATTATCAAATTGATCATAATAGACTCTCGGTTTTATCGTTACTATATCCTCAAATGTCTTTTTGTATCCTACCTCAACAAACACATAATTTGATTCCAATTCAGTTTGTTCATTCAACGCAAGCAGGGGCCCTATATAGGGCCCCCTGTTTCTGTTTGAGTAAAATCCTCTCAGGTAAAGATCTTTGTAATCAAATTTAAAATCCATATCAAACTCTCTCTTCCAGTCTTCTACTTCTCCAGGCGCCAGTGAAACAGCCGGAAATCCGTAAGAAGAAATATTGTTGTCGGCAATTGTCTGGCTATCGCTTTCAATAGTGCCATCATAACCATCTGTCGATGTGTAATGAATAAAACCTGATATGCTTACATCGCCAAATGTTTTCCCATATAAAATGCTTTCATCTTTTGTATCATAACTTCCATAGCCACTGCTTATTTTAATGCCATCTATATCATCTGCGCCATATGTGATAATATTAATTACCGACAAAAAAGCATTCTCTCCGTACATTGCAGAGCCTGGACCACGTATTATTTCGATTTTTTTTATGTTTTCTAATGGAAAATCCTCATAAAAATTAGAAAATGCAGCCCCGGTTATAGGTTCATTAATAATGTGGCCATCTATCATTACCAGTATTTTATTATTTGCAAGGATGCCGCGCACATAAGGCTCCATATTTCCAAAATTTGCACCTTTTATAAACGTAAAACCTGGTATTGTCCTTAATACTTCATACGTAGTACGAAATCCAAGATTTTTAATTTCATCAGCCGTTATAACATTAATAACACCAGGCGCATTTTTAATTTTAGTTTCTTGCCTTGACGCAAGGCTAACAGTTTCATCTAAACCAAACCATATCGATTCGGTTTGAATCATTTCATTCACATCCAAACTGGTATGATTCGAATAATTATCATGGATATCTTTTGAAAATTCCATTTCTGATGAAAAGACTGATAGCTGAAAAATAAAATAGTTAAGAAAGAGGAAATGGCAATAAATAAGAATATTTTTATAAGTATTCATAATATTTTTTGTAAAAAAGAATTTATTCAGCACGTATTAATTCTATAATAGCCTCAATAAAAACATCACTCTCCGCCAATGAACCGGGCAAGTAGTGCGGTCTATCATTATAATGGTATGTTTTATTTACAGAATTTCCCTGCTCTATAAGATTTATTCTCACCCATGGAACACCTCCTTTAACCGCAGCATTAACCATTTCTACAGCGTGCTTGTTTTGCCACCATAAAGGATATTGCGTAAATTCTTTAATATCACGTTCTCTTTTGGGTGGTAAAATATGGTCCCATGTACCCTGGATTCTCAAATAATTACCTCTGTATTTACCTATATAACGAACCGCCTCCCGTTCTGCCCAGAATCTCATATTTTCTTCTGAATTGTCCCTCGAGAGACTATAGTGACCAAATACTCTATACACCTTATCAGACATATCATTAGTAACATCCCGATCTAAAGTCCAAGGTTCCAAACATACGGCAAAACTGTCCGAAGGGCCTTCAATGTCGATTATATACTTAACGGATATCTCAGGGCGCCTTGCTACACACCCGGCTACCATTGAAATACCATATGATTGCGAATAAATCCCTATATTCTCATCAATTACATAATCAAGATTTTTTACATATTTAATAATTTCAGCAAGTCCATCCTGATGACGAAAACCGTTATAATCTTCATTTCCTTCTGACGTAATATCATTAGAACTGTTACTGACACGTCCTTCCGCATTAAAGCATACCACAACAATACCTGCTTCGCTTATTGATTTTGCTTTTAAACCATATGCATGCATTCTTCCCGGTTCAAGAGCTCCCGGGATTATTATCAACGCCGGAAAACATTGATTTGGATATACTCTTGGGCTGGGACAACGAATTAGGCCGTAAACCTTATTTCCCGATGGCGCTACAATATGGAATGGTTTAACTAGTGTTTGATAACGATGTTCTATAGAACATCCATGCGGGATAACAGGCAAACAATTATCATTCTGATTCTTATTATTAAAGGTAATAGTACTGCATGATAACCCATAAACAAAAATCAAATACATTAAAAACAATAAGAAATGTTTTTTGATCATAATTTGTCTGACTATATATTTTGAAATTATTTTAATGTTTAAGAATTTCAAAGTCGAGATTCTTCGGTCGTCCCTCCCTCAGAATGACACTTTTATTGTCATAATGTCATTAAGATCTTCAATATCTCAGTAATGTTCCAGATATCCTGAACATACCAGGACTATATTCTGCGCGTTACTTCTTCGATATAGGGAAGTGTATCCGAGAAATTTTGTATGCTGCCAAGTGACTCATAGGTAATAGGGTCAAAATTTGTTTCGTAGCGTATATTTGTCTGATTTATCAGCCGGAATTCCATGCCGAGGGTAACGGTATTTTCGTCAAATATCTGATAATCAACCGGAAGTTCTGCTCCGGCAATTTTTTGCGTTCCCCACGTTTGTCCGATTAATCCATCTGAATATAATTCCAAGGTTTCTTTTGCACCGTCTCCATCGAGATCGAGCGGTAAAATACCTTCCTCCGAAATTAACTCAAAATAACCGTTTCTTTCAAACTGGTCATAATAAATCCTTGGGCGAAAGGTAAGTATTTCTTCAAATGTTTTTTTGTATCCTGCCTCTACGAAAACATAATTGAGTTCGATATCCGATTCATCAGAAAGAACGTATTGTGGCCCCAGATATGAACTGGTGTCCTTGTTGATATATAACCCTTCTATATAAAAATCTTTGTAAATTGTTTTCAGGTTGAGATTATATTCACGCCTCCAGTCTTCAACACTTCCTGGCGCCTCGGATGTCTTTGCGTATCCAAGAGAAGAAATGCTGCTATCTACTAACGTTTGCGTATCACTATTGATCGTACCTTCATGTCCATTTGTGGTACGATAATGAAGAAGTCCTGAAAAAGCAATATCCCCATATCGTTTCCCGAACGTAATATTTTCTTCGATAGTATCAAAGCTTCCGTATCCGGTGTTCACACGCACGCTATTAATATCTTCTGCATTATTTGTTATGATATTAATAACCCCCTTAAATGCATTTTCACCATACATTGCAGAACCCGGCCCGCGAATAAATTCTATTTTTTTAATGTTTTCTACAGGAAAATCGTCAAAATACATAAAGGCGTCTCCCCATAACGGAAAATTCACTAAATGACCATTTAACATTACCCGCACCTTATTTGCGCCATCAATGCCGCGAACAACAGGGACAACATTTCCATAATCCCCCATTTTCCTTATCTCAAACCCTGGAACAGTTCTCAGGACATCGGCAAAGGTGCGAAACTCCATATTCTTTATTTCTTCGGCAGTAATCACACTCACAATACTTGGGGCTTCATTTATTGAGGTTTCCTGACGTGATGCAATGGATACTTTTTCTTCAAAGCCATACCAGATATTTTCTATTTCCATTGCTCTCTCAATTTCTAAATTATCATTATATGGAAGGGAGGTATCATTACTTTCTTCAGAGTGCAAATTTTCCGTTTGCCCCGATAGAAGCGCAGAATGGTTAAAACATTGCAAAAGGCTTACAAATTATAATATCTAAAGTAATAAAATGAATGCCTTTATATATATTCACCATTTTCTCTAGCGAAAAATCACATTGAATGATTCCTAAAATTCATAACTCAGGCCGGCAAAATATGTTCTCCCTGGCCTGGGAAAATCTTTCGGAATTACAGAAGGGGCAGGATCTTCATAATCTTTGTCAAGCAGGTTATAAACTGATCCCTGAATCTCCATTGTTTTAAAAAATTCTTTTGCGATAAAGGAAAGATTCAACAATGCATATGAAGGAAGTTTATCTCTGGAGTCATCTTCCAATCTGGTACGTTTTTCGTTAACATAAACGTTTAGATTGGTATTTAAATATTTAGGATAATTAATGTTTACGCCAAAGTTGCCCTTGTGTTTTTCTGTATATGGCAATTCATGGCCGTCGCTATCATCTGTATCCTGATAGGTGTAATTCATATAAACATAATTTCCGTGAGAAATAGTTATTTTTGTTTCAAATTCAATACCCTGAACGCGGGCACTGTCTTCGTTTTCAAAGGTTAAAACGTTAATTCCATTATCATTTTCCAAAGCAAAAGTAATCAGGTCTTCAATATCATTGTAAAAATAAGTGATATTGCTCAACACATACTTGTTAAACTGATACTGCAAACCAACCTCATAGGTATCAATTATTTCGGCATTCAGGTCGTTATTGCCACGTAAAAATGTTTGACTGGGATTTGCATTCATCGAACCTATATCCGGCGCACGAAACGCTTCTCCGTACAGTATCTTTACTGAGCCTTTTTCCATAAAATTCCAGGTAAGGCCAGTTCGGGGACTGAATTCATCCCCAAAGTCAGTATAGTAATCATACCGCCCCCCTACTGTTATGTGTAATGTATCGGTGATATCCCAAATATCCTGTAAATAGAACGAGTATATATTTCTGGTAACTTCAGAGAGTAACGGATAGGTATCTGAATAATCGGTAAACGTATCAAAACCTTCCATGGTAACAGGATGAACATTACTTTTGTTTTGAACATTGGTAAGATAGTTCAACCGATATCCCATGCCTAATGTCAATATATTCCTTTCATAAATCTTATAATCAAATAGTAACTCAGTTCCTGCAATTCTCATAGTATTGCCGCTATCAACAAGATAACCATCAGTGTACGTTACAAAACTTTCCGATACGCCGTCACCATTGCTATCCCAAAGGGAAGTAGCTCCGTCGGGATATAATTCATTAAAACTGTGATTATCAAACTGATCATAATAAATTCTTGATTTAACCGTAAAGATATCTTCAAAGGTCTTTTTGTATCCCGCCTCCACAAAAACATAATTTGATTCCAGTTCAGTGTCTTCTGTTAAAGCAAGCCTCGGCCCAATAAACGGTCCACGGTTTCTGTTAGAATAAAAGCTATTTAAGTAAATATTTTCGTATTCAATTTTTAAATGTGTATCAAATTCCCTTCTCCAATCTTCCACTTCTCCGGGAGCTAATGATACCGCTGGAAATCCAAAACCAGTGTAAATACCGTCTGAAATCGTTTGGCTATCGCTTTCAATCGTACCGTCATAACCATCTGTTGAAGTGTAGTGGATAAACCCTGATACGTTTACTTTTCCGACTTCTTTGCCAAACAGAATGCTTCCTTCTTCTGTATCATAACTTCCGTATCCATAACTGACCCTTGCACCGTCGATTTCTTTTGCATCAAAAGTAATAACGTTAATAGCCGCTAAGAAAGCATTTTCACCATACATTGCAGAACCGGGACCACGAATAATTTCCAGTCGTTTAATATTTTCCAAAGGAAAATCTTCATAGAAATTCGAAAATGCAACACCATTTACCGGGTCGTTTATTACATGCCCGTCAATCATTATCTGGATTTTATTGCCTGCCTCATAACCACGTATATAAGGTACCATTCCTCCAAAATTTCCTCCCTTCTGGAAGGTAAATCCCGGTATTGTGCGCAGCAATTCGTAAGTAGTACGGAATCCAAGATTTTTAATTTCTTCGGCAGTAATCACACTTACAATACTTGGAGCTTCATTTATTGAGGTTTCCTGACGTGATGCAATGGACACTTTCTGTTCAAAGCCATACCAGATATTTTCTATTTCCATTGCTTTCTCAATTTCAAAATTATCATTATATGGGCGGAGGGTATCATTACTTTCTTCAGTGTGTAAATTTCCCGTTTGTCCCGATAAAAGCGCAAGAGGTATAAGACATTGCATAAAAGAGAAAATTGTCATCAAAGATACTAAACGAAAGATTTCATACATCTTAATTATTTCATTCATTCCATACGTTCGCCTACTAATGCTTCGACTCCGCTCAACATGACTCGCTCTGTCATCCATGAGCACATTCGCAGACTCCCAAACTTTCCCGCCAATACAATATGAAAACGGTAATTAGTTTCTACAAAAAATCGGGAACGCTCCCCCCTTCCAACAATACCTCCCCGCAAACACGCATAAGTATAGTCAAACAAATCTATTTTTCAAAAAACCTGAATTTCGAAAATCAGATTTGTTTGACTATATGATCAGATTACATAGATATTTTGCAAACATCTTACCAACTACTCTTCAGGATAGCAATGAATCATTTTACAGGTTACTGTCAGGAGGAAACTCCTGACAACACGAAATAAAGTTCAATATACGCTTTTTCATTAAATTGTTTCCCGTATTTGTCGTTTACATGGTATAGTTAATATAATGTTATAGTCAGCAATCGACGGCAACACGGACTGTAGAGACGCATTGCTATGCGTCTCAGTCCGTGCCACCAAAAGTTTTCTTAGCGTACTTTGCATCTTTGCGGTGAATTAATTATATGGAAACAAAATTAGGTCATGTAAAAGATAACGATACGATAGCAATTATTGGCGGCGGCCCTGCGGGAAGTTTTTTTGCCCATTTCGCGCTGAAACTGGCAAGGAAACTGGAGAAAAAGATTAAAATTTACATCCTCTGCGGAAAGGATTTTATCCAGAAAGGGCCTGTTGGGTGCAAAATGTGTGCGGGGGTCTTGTCGGAAACCCTCATTATGAAAATGGAACAGGAAGGAATTATTCTTCCAAAGTCACGTATTCAACACGAAATAGACGGATATTTTTTTCAGTCGCAGGAACGCGGTATTCCTCTTCACCATCCGGTTCAGGGGCATACACCACGAATTGTAACCGTTTTCCGTGGAAACGGCCCCAGATATTCTTCTTCCTCTGAAACTGTTAGTTTTGACGATTTTTTACTCAACCATAGCGCGTCACAAGGGGCAAAGATACTGCATGCATTTGTTGAGGAAATTGAGTTGCCGGCGAATCCTCAACATTTGGCGAACATTGTATACAGAGAAGCAGGCGTACGAAAAAGGATGTCAGTAAACTTAGTCGTTGGCGCATTCGGGGTTAATACCGCCCTTACAAAACGAATCGTGGGAAAAAAACTGAAATACCGTGAACCACGGTCCATACGCACGTGCAATGCCGAACTTCCGCTGGGAAAATCTTATATTAAGAATCGTTTTCAAAAAACAATTTATGTATTTTCTCTGGGAATCAAGCCGATTAAGTTTGCCGCTTTTATCCCTAAAGATGACTATATTACCGTTTCTCTCGTCGGCAACGAGGATATCACAAAAGCGCATCTGTTGGAATTCATGCAACACCCGAGAATCCGTGAACTTTTGCCTGAAGGATGGTCGCTGCCAGGAGACTTATGCATCTGTTTTCCGAAAATTCCTGTCTCTCATGCCACTCATCCTTATTCCGACAGATTCGTGATAATAGGAGATGCAAGTATCTCGCGCACGTATAAAAACGGCATTGAATCGTCTTTTGAAACTTCACGGTTAGCCGCTTATGCTGCTTTTTATCAGGGTATTTCAGAGAAAGATTTTAAGAGAGGATATTACAAACCGGCATTAAAATTACTGGCGCGGGATAACTTTTACGGCAAGCTTATGTTTAACATTCATGATTATATCACCTCGAAAAAGCACCTCGTAAACGCGCAAATCGATTATCTCGGCAAACACAAGGATTCCTGGGAATCTCAGCATATCAATGCTATTCTATGGAACATGGTTACCGGCAACACCGGTTACAAAGAAATTTTTTACCATGCAATTGATTTCCGTTTACAGGCGCTTATGTTTCCTTATAACTTCAGATCAGTTGCAAAAATGATGTACGATTATTCCAGCACATTGATAAGACCAAATCCGGCGAGAGCAGCCAAACAAAAAAATTTATCAGAATTGGAACCCCTGAAAGACAAAAGCACCGTCGTTATAATCGGAGGCGGACCCGCTGGCGCCAGTTGTGGGATTGCCCTGAAAAATCTTGCTAAAAAGAAAAACATCGGATTAAACATTATTCTCTATGAAATGAAAGATTTTGAAGGAGGAATTGAGCACAATGAGTGCGCCGGAGTTCTTTCACAGCCCATCGAACACATCCTGGAAGATACATTAAAAATCCCTTTCCCATGGCATCTGGTGAAAAGGGAAATACCTGGCTATTATCTTCATGCAAATGGACAGACAATAAAACTCGAAAGGGAAGGTGAAATTTCTTACGCACTTCGCAGGATTCAATTTGATGCGTATCTTTTACAAAAAGCAAAAGAGGCTGGTGTTACCATAATAAAAAGTAAGGTTACTGATATAGAAATAGACAAGGAGAAGATTACCGTATATAGTGAAACCAGGCATACCAGAGCCGATGTTGTTGTCGGCGCCTTTGGTTTGGAAGAAGGCACTCACAAGATATTTGAAACTGATACGCCGTATAAATCTCCGAAACATTTATTGACCATATTAACAAAATTCCATCCTAAAGGAAAATATCATAATTTAGAAGAAACGGATGGATATATTCATGCTTTTTTATCCTCAATAAAAGAAATAGAGTTTGGAGCAATCACGCCAAAGGCAGACCACTATACCATTAATATTGCAGGGGCCAATATTTCTTCAAAATCTATGGACAAATTTTTACAACAACCGGAGGTAATTAACGTACTTCCCGGTAACTTTAAAGAAGCTATCGGGCGTTTAGATTACCACAGGGGGTGTTTTCCGATTAAACCTGCGAAAAACGCGTTTGGCAACCGATACGTGATTATCGGAGATGCTGCCGGTCTTATCAGGCCATTTAAGGGAAAAGGGATTAATGCGGCATGTTTAATGGGCATTAAAGCGGCAGAAACCATGTTAAATGTTGGCATATCAAAAAAGGCATTCCAAACTTCGTATTTTAACAGCTTTAACGACGTCATGAAAGACATCCCCTATGCAAGAGCAGTGAGACGCTTTGTTATATGGGGTGCGTATTATGGCTTTTTAGGTTCCGTTATACAGATTGCAGGAAACAACCGGGAGTTAAAACAAGCATTGTTTGATAGTGTTTCAGGCAGAAGATCATATCGCAGTATATTGTTCGATACGTTTCAGTTACAATTAATTTTCAAAATATTCGCTGCAATTATTCAATGTTTCATTTCAAAAATAACCCTTCGACGGAGTTTATCCTGAGCGGTAAAAGATACTTCGACTACGCTCAGTGACATGCTTTTTCATAGGGGTGCATTCCCGATTTTTTGCAACGCATCATTTCAGAGTAAGGATGGGTGAAGCGTCAGCGCACCCATCAAAATAAATGAAAATGTGATTGATGGGTCTGCTTCGCTTGACCCATCCTACAATAAATAATAAGTTTTTTACAAATAATCGGGAATGCTCCCTTTTTAAATAAAAAATAGAGAAGAAATAGACCCTGGGAGCATTCCCAAATTTTTGCACATTCATCATTGTGAAGGAAGCCCCTTGCGGGTTCAGATTTGTAATCTGAACCCAATAGTTTATCTGATTAACAGAGATATATACATTCCTGCCTGTCAGCAGACAGGTCATGGCTAAATTGCCACGTATGAAACGTGGGGGTTCAGGTCACAGGCCTGAACCCGCCGGGGGACTGCAGAGACGCATCGCAATGCGTCTCTACTTCCTGCCATCACTGTTAATAATTCTACTATTCCAGGTTTGAATGTCTCTTGTTCATCTCTTGTTCCGAACTTCTCAGTTTCGTTACGAGCAAATGAATAACACCGTCTAAATAGACAAGACATGCCTGTTCGAAAAGCGTGCTTCTGAACTGGATAGAACCGTTGATTTTATTATGTGTGCGGATTTCCTGCACGGGCAATTCTATGATAATATCAGCAAATCCGGTAAGATGAGAATTTTTTTGAGAGGTAATCGCGGCAACAGTGGCAAATGATTTTTTTGCCAATTCCGCTATGTAGCAGGTAATGTGCGTGCTCCCCGAACTGCTGCAGGCAATCAGTAAATCGCCTTTGTCTATATTCGGCGTCGTAGCATCACCCACACAGTATGCGTTTAAACCAATATGGGTCAGCCTCATGGCAAAAGTACGCGAAACCAGTCCGGAACGGCCCTGGCCTGTTACAAATATATTTTTCGCTTCGAGAATCGAGGAAAAAAATTGCTCAAAAGGCCCTTCATTAATCTTATCAAGGACAGAATGAATTTCGGTCAATATAATTTTTGTAGTTGGTTTTATGCCCTGGGGAGTAATTTTCTTTATCAATTTCATATTCTCTAAGATATATTGTGACCTTCGATACAACCATAAAACTGCTTTTTAGCAAAGATAATGTGGTAACAGTTCATCCAACCTCCCATACGTCAATACCCCTGCCAGGGTTATCCTGACAATATTCAGATTCTCATTCGGTGAGGAAAAAGAGGTGGGAGAACAATTGCGATAATTGTAACAAAAATTTACTACACATAGTAATAAAATATTTCACTGAACCATCAAACATTCACTTCTTAAAGTCGGGTATTGTTGCCCGTAATATTTATTTTACCATATATCACTATAATTATTTAATTACGGCATATTATGTTATATTTTTATTGCTCTCTCTTTACGTGTTTGATACAATCACAAAAAATGTAGCAAAAAAGGATGCGTTTTTTCTTTTAACATGAAAAGGAGTCACTAGATGGGACATTTTCTGGGTAGAATCATAAGCCTTTATGAAATTGTTTTAATTATCAGAATCGTACTTTCCTGGGTACCACATAATCCTTACAACCAGGCGATACAATTTTTGTATAAAATTACAGAACCTGTATTAAGCCCTGTACGCAGATATATTCCAACGTTTCGGGGTATTGATTTTTCTCCCATTGTAGTGTTCATTGGGTTAGGATTTATTAAAAGAATTATTATTGATATGTTTTGAGCGGTATGCATTATAGCTATTATTAGTATTCATCCTCCTTCGATATTCCCTTGCGGAATTTCATACCTTTCACAATCAACCCTTTTGAATGCAAAATAGTACAAAGAATAAAATTATCATCTTTGATGTTGATGGTGTCCTTTTTAAAGGTCATTTTCTCGTTCATTTATCAGGAAACCTTGGTTTTTTGATATATATCCGTACTATCCTGTTATGTATATTGTTCAATCTTGGCAAATTACCATTTCATACATTTATAAAAAAGGTGTATTCGTTTTTTTCCAACGTTCCGGTCGAACAGGCGAAGAAAGTATACGAAAAGATACCTCTTATCCGTAATGCGAAAGAAACGATTGAAATATTACGTAATCACGGATATCTGGTAATCTTAGTGAGCAGCGGCGTTCCTGATTTTATAGTGAAAGACCTTGCGAAACGTTTAGGGGCTAATAATGGATATGGAATCAGTACCGGCATTACAGACGGCAAATTGTCGGGTGAAATATTCGGAAATCTTATTATGGACGGAGGAAAAGCTGCACTCGTTGAGGAAGAATTACAACGCAATAATCTTTCCTGGCAAGATGCAATAGTACTTGTGGACGACCGCAATAATTTAGACATTTTAAAAAAATCGGATATAAGCATAGGGGTAAACGCCCAATATTCAGTCCGCAAACAGGCTGATTATTTGATTGATAGTAAAAATCTGTCTGAACTTTTGGATATTCTGGATATAGCAAATGCACATACTTACAAAACCCTTTTTTCAGGGATGCGTAAACAATTTGCACATTTCTGGTACCAGGAACTGCGCAGAAAGCTTTTACACATTATAATTGCTCTTGTGCCGGTATTTTCTCAATTTATGTTTGCAACAACATTATTGGTCCTTTTCTCTCTAATGATGGTATATTTGATTTCAGAGTCTCTGAGGATAAACGGGTTTTCATTTCCAATGTTTGGTATCATTACGAAATCAAGTATACGTAAACGAGAGGAGCGTGGGATTGCTTTCGGACCGGTTACATTAATATTGGGAGCAGCTTTCTCCATATTGCTTTTTCCCAAAGAAATTGCAATCACTGTTATATGGATAGTTGCCTTTTCTGATGCGGCGGCAACGCTTGTGGGTAAAAGCATCGGAAATTTTCGGATACCTTATAACCGGCAAAAGAGCGTTGAAGGGTCTCTTGCGGCGTTGATAGTTGCCATACTTTGCGGATGCGTTTATCTGCCGATTGTACCTGCTTTAATTGCCGCTTTTACCGCTTGTTTTATAGAATCATTACCGCTACGGGCGTTCGATAATTTGCTTATGCCCGTTGGGACGGGACTGGTATTATTGTGTTTTGGTTATTTATAATATCAATATGTTTACCAAAAAACCTGAACTGGTTGCACCTGCCGGTGATATAGAAAAATTGAAAACAGCGATTGAATATGGCGCTGACGCAGTATACGTCGGTGCGGAAGGTTTCAATCTTCGGATGGGTGCAGAAAATCTTAGTTTGCAGGAAATTAAAAATGCTACCGATTATGTTCATGAAAAAAAGAAGAAATTATATGTGGCGTTAAATATTTATGCGCGAAATTATCATATTCACCGCATCGCATCTTATGTGAAAGAACTTGCAAATATTCCAATAGACGCGGTTATTGTGTCGGACCCGGGAATTTTATTAACGGTAAAAGAAATAGCTCCTCACATAAACATCCATCTTAGCACACAAGCAAATACCACAAACTTTAAATCCCAGGAATTCTGGCGTCAACATGGGGTAAAGCGAACCGTTCTTGCCAGAGAATTAACCTTAGGTGAAATTAAAGAAATTATTGACCACACCCCTTTAGAGACGGAAGTGTTCGTACACGGCGCCATGTGTATGGCATATTCAGGACGGTGTTTATTAAGCAGCTACATGTCAAACCGGCATGCGAATTTAGGGGATTGTTCGCATTCCTGTCGTTGGAAGTATGTCCTTAAAGAAGAAAACCGTCCGGATGAAACGTTTCCGATTATTCAGGATGAATTTGGAACTTACATCTTAAGTTCCAAAGATTTATGCATGCTTGAATATATTCCCGAATTAGTATCCGCAGGCGTTTCTGCCTGGAAAATTGAAGGACGCATGAAAAGTCAATATTATGTAGCAGCGGTAACGAGAATCTATCGTGAGGCATTGGACCTTTATTGTTCTGAACCTGAAAATTACGTATTTGATGAAAAATGGCTATCTGAACTGAAAAAAACAAGTCATCGCGAATTTGGAACAGGATTCTTTTTCGGATATCAGGGCAATAATCCGCAAGTCAGTCATCATAGCCATTCTTATATCAGGCAGTATGAATTTTTGGGAATCATCAGTAATGTATCCCATGATAATACCGCAGAAATTCTGGTAAAAAATACTATTCAGGAAAACGTTTCTCTTGAAATAATGGGCAAGAATTTAAATGATGACTTCGAGGTATCAAAGTTAAATATGAAAAATGAATTTAACGAGCCCGTAAAGGTAGCAAATACCGGACAAAAAATATTTGCAAAAATGCCGAGACCCGTGCATAAATATTTTATACTGAGAAAATGCGGGTAATTAAACGTAAATCAATGCTTATTTTCTATCATTTTATGAAAAGAGAAAGAATATCAGGAATGAATTCAAGAATATTAACACTGCTTGTTTTTTTGATTTTATCCGGCGGATGCAGTAGTACGAAAGATTATTTGGAAGATTTATCTCCCTTTAAAAGTGAAGAAAAAACACTCGAACCTAAGAAAGGTGCGGAAGTTACAGAGACGGATAAATATGAACAAATATTTGTATGTTCCGGAGACATTAACGTTGTTTATAAAAATATCGGCCAGGTGAGTTTGGGAGAATATGGATTTTCCGGACATGATGTTTTGGCAAAAAAAATAAAAGAGAAGGCATTCCTGGTTGGCGCTCAGGCAGTAATAAATGTTCAATATGATACAGGATATGCGAAAACATGGAGATCATATGGGGAACTTGGCGGTACAGATTTGGGGGTAAGTAAAACTTCATGGGTCAAGGGGACAGGGATTGTATTTGCAGAAAAACATGACCCGCTTGGTTTAATAGTATGCAGCTTAACCAAAGAAAATAAGGAATGGTTTCGGTTTAAAAGCGGCCAAAAAGGTGTTCTTGTGGTCAGCGTCTTTGCCGGAAGTGTTGCTGCAAATTCCGGTATTAAACCAGAGGATCTCATTGTAGAATGGAACGGAGAAGAAATTGCCACGAAAAAACAATTTATCATGCTGACAAATACTTCCGTGAATAAAGAGGTTAAACTTACCATCCTGCGCCCCGAAGGTATTAATACTGTCAATGTACTTATACCGGCGGCAGATTCTGCCTCGCAAATTTCTCAGGCTCCGGAATCATTTCAGCAAAAAAGTGCTTCTTTAGCCGTTCCGAATGAACCGGCAGCAAAAAAATCAGAATTAAAATCTTCAGAAGTACACAATGAAATTGGCGACCTTTTCTTACGGAAAGGAATGTATCGTGAAGCATTGGAAGAATACAAGAACGCTATTGAAGTCGACCCGTATATGGCGCTTTCCCATTTTAATCTCAGCATAGCGTATGAAAAATTGGGCATGAAAAGGGAAGCAGATGAAGAATTTGCAATATATAAGAAATTAAAAAATCAAAAAAATTAACTCTATTTAATATCTGAAAACACATCAGTTTATACTGAAATATAAAATATGGAGTTTTAAACCTTACGGCTGCTTTTCACCGTAGGGTGGGCAATGCCTACCCTACAAAGATTGAAATTCCTTAAACATTTAATTAGGACTTTTCAGCAATTTTTTTGGGGCAAAACATTTCACCGCAGGGGCTGAAGATTTTCAGCTCCTACAGGATTGAAATTCCTATACTATCAAGTCATAACTTGTGAACCTGCGTAAAGGTTTTTATTTTGAGACAAATATTATGGTAACAATTCTAATACTACGCTATCTTTTTTTCCTTTCTATAATGTCGGTTTTCTTTCTTTCAAAAATTGCCCTTTCTGATAATTTGCTTAAAAATGGTGATTTTGAAACCGGCGACACATCGGGTTGGTTACTCTGGGAAGCATTTCCCTGGGATGGTGATGGTATTCCGGTAAAACATCCGGCAAATATTGAGATACTTGTTCCGGGAACGATAGGAATTCCGGCGCCACCTGCCATAAACGGTTTATACGCCCTGACACAACAGGTAAGCACCGAAGGAACAGCACGCGGCGGTATTTATCAGGAACTGAAGGTTTCAGCAAATTCAGCATATGTACTGACGGGAAGCATGGCATTTTACGGAGACAATATTGGAGACGTTGCTATTATTGGTATTCTCAACGGACAGTGGAACCCATCTCACGCCCTCACTACTCCATTCAAATATTATATCGGAGGTGACACAGCTTCCTCATGGAGCGAATTTTCCCTGTCAATCATACCGACAAATAACATTATTACCGTTTTTACCGAAACACGGCAAGATTGGGAACAAGGCTATGTTGCTGGCTGGTATGATAATCTGATCCTGCAGTTTACCCACGAAAGCAATATACCCTTTCAATCAAATACCCCGGAAAAACACAAAGAATAACAATCTCCCCCTCTGCAATTTCCTGGCTTTTAACACTCTAATTGATTAAAAAATAGTAAGGATGCGTGTGTGTTTTGACCCAATGATATCCGCACACAGATAAACATTTCTTTATAGGTAACAAGTTAGTTTTTTGAGGTAAATAACCGGTGAGTGAAAAACCGAGACCCTTTATTCGAATGCTTATTGCGTGCCTCTTATTCTTTATCACAGTCACTCTTTACACATTATTGCCGCGTTACTGGCACAATATTCCGGAAATAATCAAGCATCTGCTTCTCGTTTTTAGCGCAATAATGTGTATTCACTTAATGGAGTATGCATTTTTTTGGTGGGAAATATTCGGGCACATGAAAAATATCATACAAGAAACTCTGCTGCCCACAAACCAGCTCATCAATGAGAACAGAAACCAATTGGAGAATTTTTTTCATACCTCCAATCAACTTACCGGTACAGCTGCAACATGCGGCCTTGTAAATATATATGTTTCCCGTAAAGATATCAAACATGATATATATGATTCCATAAATAATGCAAAAAAGAGAATGTGGCTGCAAGGGATCGCACATTCGGAAATTGTGCCCCTTGATGATTTGCTCTTCTCTTTTAATGAAAAAATAAGTTGTGAAATCGATTGCAAAATACTTCTCCTTGACGCACATCAAGCACAGGCAGTTTTCAGAACTTTTATGGAAAGTTCCCCTTCAGAGGTTGACAGGATTATTAATACCGATAGATCAAAAATACCTCCATTTGAACCTTTTTTTCATCAAGGAGTATATAGCGACTTTGCCCACGCATGCGACAGGATTAGAAATTATTCAAAAATAAGGGACAACGTAAGATTCTACACACACTCTCCCAATTGTTGGCTCATTATTATCGATGAGACGGCATTCTTTCAACCCTATTCGTTTGGTAAAGATCCAACACTAACATTAACGGATGTCAGCATAGGAATCCATATGCCAGTATTTAAATTCCAAATGCTTCCGGATGCAATACCCTTTAAAATACTTGAAGACCATTTTCTGAAATTGTGGACAACCTCAAACATAGATTTATTCCATGCAGAGGCGCGAATTACGGATCGTCATCACATAATTAAAGACCTTTTTAATCGACATTCATGGTGGTTCAAACAGTTGCACGGAATACTCCATGTCCCAAAGGACAATAATAACAATATATATGACAGGCGTAAATTTCCACGGCAACCGTGGAAATGGAATCTGCCTCTGTCATTGCATATTTATCTGGATGATTGTGAAAAAACTACTACAATAACTAACATTTATGATTACTCACGCGAAGGAATGTTGCTGCAATTGGAAAATATTTCAGGGCTCAGTATCGGACAAATTGTCAGTTTGCATGGCTCTGCTCCGGCAGAACCATTTGAAGCAAATTTTGTAATAGATCATTTTCTGAAAATTACCAGTTCCGTAATTGTACGCATAGCAGGTGAATTGCCCCTTGCTATTTGTATTCAGACTGTTTACAACAATGAAGTAAAAAATAAACAGTAATGAAATATTTAAAGTAACTCCATTATGGAAAACATACAAATAAACATTAACCACATTTGGGTGATTATGGCAGCCTGCATGGTATTTTTTATGCAGGTGGGGTTCACTTCATATGAAACCGGATTTTCCCAGTCTAAAAATGCCATCAGCATCGCATTGAGAAATCTTGTAGATACCCTCATCTCATCGCTCGTCTTTTTCAGTGTGGGTTTCGGGCTCATGTTTGGCAAAAGCTACATGGGATTGATCGGGATTGATCTTTTTTTTGCAAATGAAGTGGCTTCGCATCCTAATACCTTGTCTTATTCATTCCTCTTTTTTCACATGGCCTTCGCCTCTACTGCTGCAACAATATTAACCGGCGCTATAGCTGAACGCTCCGGTTTCATTCCCAACGTTGCTGGCGCTGCTTTTATCATTGCGGTTATTTATCCGATTTTCGGGCACTGGGTATGGGGAGACCTTTTTTCCTTTAATCAGACTGGTTGGTTGAAAAAATTGGGTTTTATTGATTTTGCAGGCTCAACGGTAGTACATTCCATCGGAGGCTGGTTTGCTATGGCAGGTGCAATTGTTGTGGGGCCAAGACTCGGAAAATATAATACTGATGGTACATCAAACCGAATAGGTTTACATAACGTACCGCTCGTTACCTTAGGAACTTTTTTTCTCTGGTTTGGATGGTTTGGTTTTAATGGAGGAAGCCTTTTAAGGGCTTCTGCAAATATAGGATTAGTAATTCTGAATACCAACCTGGCTGCCTCGGCAGCAGGGTTATCCGCCCTTATATTTATTTATGTGACAAAAAATAGGATCGAAGCAGGAAGCCTCTTTACTGCGATACTTGCCGGATTGGTTGCCATAACTGCAAGTTCAAATATGGTTACCCCCGGTAGCGCGGTATGTATTGGTCTTATTACCGGAATACTGGCAATCAATGCAGAAAGTTTTATTGAAAAAGTTTTGAAAATTGACGACCCGGTAAGCGCCGTTGCCGTACATGGAGTTGGCGGTGTAATAGGCACGCTCTGTGTTGCACTATTTGCCCAGAAATCAGCATTTCTTACGGAAGATGGGAGCAGGATATATCAGTTAGGCATACAGGCATTGGGCGTTATTGTTGCTTTTTCATGGTCATTCGGCATGGGGATGCTTTTTTTCCTGTGCCTTAAGAAACTAAAGAGAATACGGGTGACTCCTGAGGAAGAAAAGAGAGGCCTTAATATCGCCGAATATGAAGATGTAGCATCATGGCTTGATTTTATTAGAATAACACGGCTGCAGGATTTAAACCTGCTACTTGAAAAAAAGGTAGAAGAAAAGACAGAAGATCTCCAACATGCAAATATTGCTCTGGAAAAGGCAAACAGGCTTAAATCGGAATTTCTGGCAACAATGTCGCATGAACTTCGTACACCTTTAAATGCAGTCATTGGTTTTGCAGAAGTATTGCGCGATGAAATCACAGGCAGTCTTAGCGAAGATCAAAAAGAATACGTAAAAGATATCCACAGCAGCGGCCAACACCTGCTTAACATAATTAACAGCATATTGGACCTTTCAAAGATTGAAACAGGAAAAATGGAACTTCAGTATGAGGAATTTTGTACAGACGTCACAATTAAAGAAATATTGGCAATTATATCCC
Organism: Candidatus Kuenenia hertensis; assembly: GCA_021646465.1. Taxonomy (GTDB): domain Bacteria; phylum Planctomycetota; class Brocadiia; order Brocadiales; family Brocadiaceae; genus Kuenenia; species Kuenenia hertensis. The sequence continues at coordinate 77,213 of SOET01000009.1, forward strand.
CATCCGCCGATTATAAAAGAATTTCTATTCATACGAATATTCAGAATAATCTTCCCCACCTCTCGGCGGACAAAACAAAATTCAAACAGATTCTCTATAATTTATTATCAAATGCAGTTAAATTTACCCCTGAAAATGGGAAAATCAACATAAGCGTTTTTCAAATAAATCACTCCATACAATTTGAAATAACCGATACCGGCATTGGCATAAAACCTGAAGATAAAGAAAGAATATTCGATGCTTTTCATCAGGCGGATGCATCGTTAACAAGAAAATACGAAGGTACAGGACTTGGTTTACATCTGACAAAACGTCTTGTAGAATTGCATGGCGGCAAAATATGGGTAGAAAGCACTCCCGGAAAAGGGAGCACATTCCTTTTTACTCTCCCGATAAATTCATCAGAGAGTATTGAAAAAAACAATACGGATTCGTAGTAGATTATTCCTTATAAATAATTTGTTAAATCAAAACCCTCACGGGAAACAGAGTTTCCATTGCAGTTGCCTGCCTGTCGGCAGACAGGGACTCCGTTCAGATGACATTCACAGTCATCTATGAAAAAGCATGTCCCTGAGCACATCCGCAGACGCTGTCTGTAGGTCGGGTTTCTTACCCGACATCCGTTTTCATATTGTATTGTCGGGTAAGAAACCCGACCTACAAACTACAGACTGAGCCTGCGAATGTAATCGGGGATGACCCCACGTTTCATGCGTGGCAATTTAGCCATGACCTGCCTGCCGACAAGCAGGAATGTATATATCGCTATTAATCAAATTAATTATTGGGTTCAGATTACAAATCTGAACTCGCAAGGGGCTTCTGGAAATGCTCTCCTTCTTATGCCGTATGCAGTGGAAATCCGGTATCCGGATGATTGGTTTATGCCTGTAAAAGAAGATGCAGAAGAAGCAAGGGAAGCCGTATCACGTGCAATGTCATGGCTTCAAAATGCCTTGCCGGAAGCTTTTTCCGAATAATTCATGACCGAAACGACAACGAACCAGACACTTTACTTGATCCCGAGCAGTTGAATAACAACAACCGCTTTATGTTTTCCCCATATATAGAAACAACAAACATTCAATAGTATGTTTGTAATTGGAACCATCATGTTTATTCAGGAGATTGTTTATTGTGGTTCATCCCATGTCCGTACTTCTCATAATACGTGATTTTATCGAGACTGAATCTTGGCCGTTGAGGAGGGTCTTCATCGGGATAACCAATGGGAAGTAATGCAATGATTTCAATGTTTTGAGGTATTTCTAAAATCTCTTTTACCTTGTTATCATCGAACCATCTCACCCAGCATGTTCCCAACCCCAACTCTACCGCCTGCAACACCATGTGCTCAATTGCGATATCCGTATTTCCCGCTGCTGCTATCAACAAGTGCCACTTGATATCTGCATGCAGCCCCCCTTTTTTTAATGACGGGACAAATACCTCCCGTGATTTTGCAGGCAGTGCCCCTGCCTCAATCAGCTCATCTATCCTTTCAGGAAATTCCCCAAAGGCTTTTATATCGGCGCAACATGCTATAATTACCGGCGCCTGCCCTACGTGGCGCTGATTGTATGAAGCAAATTTTAATTTTTTAATTGTTTCAGAGTCCCTGACGACAATAAATCTCCACGGTTGTGTATTTGAACCGGAAGGAGCAAGTCTGGCACTCTCCAGAATTTGTTGGATCATTTCTTCTGATACTGGTTCTGATTTAAATCTTCGTATACTGCGACGTTTCTGGATTGCTTCTTTCACATTCATTTCACTATCCCCGGTTTTTTTCATTGAAAAATAATGTATATTTAAAATGTTTTTAACACTATAAGTTGTTATCATTATCTCTGTCAACCATATAGTCAATTGTGAGTTTATTTTTTTTATCCATTTTTTAAGGCATTTAATTATGTTAAAGATTGTTATGAATGATTCAACTCTGGAACTTATAGAAGGCGATATTACGCTGCAAGATACGGATGCAATTGTAAACGCGGCAAATACATCGCTTTTGGGAGGGGGCGGAGTAGATGGCGCTATACATAGGGCAGGAGGGCCTGAAATACTGGAAGAATGTAAAAAAATCGGAGGATGCCCAACCGGCGAGGCGAGAATTACTACCGGAGGGAATTTAAAAGCACGATACGTTATTCATACGGTCGGGCCGGTTTACCGGGGAGGAGAAAAAAATGAACAAACACATCTTGAAAATGCGTACCGGAATAGCCTGATTGTTGCCTCTGATAATACGATAAAAAGTATATCTTTTCCTTCGATAAGCACCGGCGCTTACGGCTATCCTATTGATAAGGCGGCAAAAATTGCATTACATACCGTGATTAATTATTTAAAAAACCACCGGGACATTCACCTGGTACGGTTTGTGCTTTTTGATAAAAGCACTTACAATGCCTATGAAAAGGCGCTGGACGAATGTAAGAAATGACAAATGTTCATATTAAATGCATTTCCTTGTGTGCCACAACAATACCTTTTTCTGTTACCGTAAATTGTTTTTCATCATCCTTCAGATTATAACCTATTCTCATCCCATCCGGTATTGTTACATATTTGTCAACGATGGCATTTTGAATTTTAACATTTTTCCCTATTTTTACCCCATCCATTATAACTGAGCTTATGGTTGATGATTGTGAATCGATTGTAACATTCGGGGAAATAATTGATTTTTCTATGAATGCGTCGTTAATTATACACCCATTTGATATCAGTGAATCTCTTACCATTCCCTTTTTTTCTTGTCCGCATAAATATTTTGCGGGAGGATATTGCTTGCTGTAAGTTCGTATCGGCCAGGTAGTATCAAAAAGATCAAAATCGGGATTTTCTTTTACCAGATCAATATTCGCTTCCCAATAGGCGTCTAATGTGCCAATATCTCTCCAATAGCCAGTCTTGTTGCTTTTACTATCAGTAAAAACAAATGAAAGTACACGATCTTTTTGTATCATAGTCGGAATAATATTTTTCCCGAAATCTCTGTTCGAATCTTTTTTCGCATTATCTATTACCCGCTTTACAAGTACTTCTGTATTGAACAGATAGATACCCATAGAAACAAGGGCGACATTTTTATTTATGGGAATGGGTCTTGGTTTGGAAGGTTTCTCATCAAAGTCAATAATCCGTTGATTATTGTCTATGCTTACAACACCAAATCGGGTTGCATCGGCCAGGGGCGCTTCAATACACGGAACGGTCAGATCTGCTTTATTTACAATATGATAATTTATCAGTTCGGAATAATCCATTTTGTATACATGATCTCCCGCTAAAATTAACACCAGCTCGGGGCGTTCTCTTTCAAGGACATATATATTCTGATACACAGCATCGGAAGTTCCCTGATACCACATCTCACTGGTTCTTTTTTGAGGCGGAATGTTTTCAATAAATTCATCCAACTCGGTATTGAAAATACTCCAACCCACCCGCAAATGTCTGTCTAATGAATAAGACTTATACTGCGTCAGGACGCATATTTTTCTTAATCCTGAATTGATACAATTGCTTAAGGTAAAATCTATAATGCGGTAAATGCCGCCGAAAGGAACCGCTGGTTTTGCCCTGTCTCTCGTTAGCGGATATAACCTTTCTCCTTTACCCCCGGCAAGCAGCATCACAAGGACTTTTTTAAATATTGTGTGATCAAACGGTTTTATCATCGCCTTTTCTCTTTTTTTTAATAAGTAATTCTTTAATCTTATCTTTTAATTCTTTTAAATCTGATGATTTAATTATATAAGCATCGGCTGACCAGGTCATAAAGTTGTTTTGATAATTACTATACGCCGTATTAATAATTATCGGGATATTTCTCTGTTCGCTCAAAATCCTGCACATAGATTCAATGCCATCCATCCTGGGCATATTTATGTCCATTATAATTAAGTCGGGGTTATAATTTCGCGCATGCTCAATAGCCTCTATTCCATTGCAGGCCGTAACAACCTTATATCCTTCGATAGCAAGTTCCTGTTCATATAACAAAATTTGATTTTTATCATCCTCAACCAATAATATTGTATCCATCTGAAACTCCCTTCAACACATACAATTCTGAATAGGCAGGAAAATGGAAAACGTGGTACCCAGGTTCAATTCACTTTTTACTTTAATAAAGCCTTCATGATCGTCTACAATTTTCTGTGACACCGCCAAACCAATGCCGGTTCCTTCCTTTTTTCTTGTATAAAACGGAGTAAAAATATTTTCTACCGTATCCTCATCCATCCCTTCTCCTGTATCGGTAATATTTATTTTTATATATTCATCTTCACTTGTTGTTTCAATAATGAGCTTTCCTCCATTCGGCATAGATTCGGCAGCATTTTTAAGCATATTTAAAAATACCTGACGTATCTGATCCTGATCAATCACAATATCGGGCATCATTACGTCGTATTTTTTTACTAAATCAATTTTAAGGTTTTTAAAATATGCTTCCATGAGAGATATTGTATTGTCTAATATATCATTTACCTGACTTTTCACCTTTACAGGTTTTGCAACCCTGCTGAAATCCATTACAATTGCAAGAATTTTTTCTAATCTGTTCACTTCATCAATAATAATCTTTGCGCTGTTTTCTATTGCTTTGTTATCCTTTACCTCGCGGACTATTGATCTTGCGAACCCGCCGATAGTTACGAGGGGATTTCGGATCTCATGAGCGATATAGCTCGCCATGTTTCCAACAACTGCAAGCTTTTCAGAGCGTACCAACCGTTCCTGTGCTTCCTTCAGTTGAACAATTTTTTTCTCTAATGACTTGTATGCTTCAGCGTTTTCGATTGCCAATGCGGCATGATTCGCAAATGTAGATAAAAGCATTACCATTTCATCCGTTATAGGTTTTTTACTGTAAATATTATCCGCACAAATCACCCCCAGCACCTTATCTCTGACGATCAAAGGAACACAGACAAATTCAGTTGCTCCAATCATATTAACAAAATTCTTATTGATATTCGGATTATTAAATGCGTTTCGTTCCACAATAACCTTTTTTTTTCTGATACATGAGACAATAACTTCATTTTCATCATCCAGCGAATAAGCCATTAACCGGGTAATCATATGCAAGGGGGAATCATATCTGTAGTTATTTTCTGACGCCTTTATTAAATCTTCCAGTTTTTCGTACTTATTTGTTATTTCATTCCATATCTTATTTGCTTCAGTAATGTCTGACGGACCTACCGCCATTTTGCCATAAACAGTATGGCGGCCTGAATCCAAAAGAAAAAGCCGCGCACGATTAAACCCTAAGCCCGTTCCTGCCGTCACGCATGTCAAAATCAAATGGAGAAGGCGATCAATCTGAAGCGTTCCCTGCATTAATACCACAAGATTCGTCAATAAATCATACTGATGTATTTTCTCTTCTTTTAAGGTAATATCGGTTGTGATTTTTAATAAATGGGTTATGCTTCCTTTCTCATCTTTAATCGGTATTGTTGTATTCTGCAAGTATTTTCTAATATCTTTATCCGTATTTACCTGGATTTCACTGTGTTGTTTATTGCCGCTGGAAAGAACTTTAAGTGTCGTGCAGTTATTTTTATCTTTACATTCACAGTTAAACACATCCCGGCAGGATCTTCCTACCGGATCATAATTCAATTTCAGAACGGATGAGAGTGTACGGTTCGCCCATAAAATATTAAGATTATGATCAAGCAGTGCCAATCCGGCTATTTCTACATCTGAAATGTTATTTATGATATCTTCTAATCTGAATTTTATAATATCCGGCAGCATTTCTCTGTCCTAAAAAATCTTTTATTACCATTACACCTTTAATTTTTCGTAATACTTTCATAAAGAGAAATATATTTTTTTGCACTTTTCTCCCAGGGCCAGTTCTGTTTCATCCCGTTTCTCATAAGTTTAGTCCACTCTGAACGATTTTTATAGAAATCAAAAGCCCTTATGATTGTTGCATACAGCAAATCTGCGTTATATTCTTTAAACGAAAACCCGTTTGCTTTTTCTTTATGAATTTTTTCGTGGCGAATATCAAAAATTGTGTCTGCGAGTCCACCGGTATGGCGGACAATCGGAACCGTTCCGTATTTTAAACTATATAATTGATTTAACCCGCACGGTTCATAGCGTGAGGGCATTAAAAAAATATCCGCCCCGGCTTCAATCTGGTGTGCCAATGGCTCATTAAACGAGATATTCGACGATACCTTTTCAGGAACTATTTTAGCGTAATGTTTAAAAAAATCCTGGTAAACAATTTCACCGGTACCCAGTAAAACGAATTGAATATCAAACTTAAGTAAATTTTTGAATATTTTCATTACCAAATCCAGGCCCTTTTGGTCTGTCAACCGTGTGATCATTGCAATAACGGAAACGTCCTTCTCAGGAAGTTCGAGTTTTCTCTGCAAGGCTTTTTTACAAACCTGTTTACCGGTAAGATTTTCTTCCGTGTAATTAGCTGCTATAAACGCATCATTCTCAGGATTCCATAGTGAATAATCTATACCGTTGAGAATGCCATAAATGTCTTTCGCTCTCGTTCTTAATACACCATCTAAACCTTCTCCATATTCCGGCGTCTGGATTTCTTCAGCATATGTTTCACTCACGGTGGTAATAATATCACTAAAAACAATTCCCGCTTTAAGAAAATTCAGCATTCCATAGAATTCTAAATAATTCCAGTGAAAAAGGTTCCAGTCTAATCCTGCATATTTCATGCAATCCGGAGAAAACAATCCCTGATACGCAAGATTATGAATGGTCATGACCATTCGTGTTTTTTTTAAATATTCATTATTCTTGTACAGCGTTTTTAAATAAACAGGAACGAGCCCGGTTTGCCAATCATTGCAATGGATAATATCAGGGTGCAATTTTAAACGTGGTATTAATTCTATCGCTGTTTTTGAAAAAAAAACAAAGCGCTCGCAATTATCCTCATAATTACGCATGGTACCCGGATAGTTATATAACCCGTTTCTCCCAAAGTATTGCTCGTTGTGTAATAAATATACGGGAACATCCGTACCTGGCAAAAAACTCCTGTATACACAACACGTTTTTACCTCATCACCGATAATTACCCGATACGTTATGTCCGTCTTCTCTATAGGGCAATTACATTCTTTAACGATAGTATAAAATGGCATAATGACAATTATATTGACGCCTAGTTTATTTAAATTTTTTGGTATTACACTTGAGATGTCGGCTAGCCCTCCTGATTTTGCAAAGGGAAGAACCTCAGATGATAAGTATACTACATTCACAATTATTATGTCCTCGTTGTTATTTTTAAATTCGCATTTCTGAGACATTCAGCGGCTGTTTCGGGCATGACCGTATTAATATAAAAACCGCTGCCCCATTCAAATCCGGCAATATGTGTTAAACGCGGTATAATTTCTATATGCCAGTGGTAATATTCTATTTCACCATAGGTAAAAGGTGTTGTGTGGATAATATAATTATAAGGAGGATGTGTTAAACAACTTTCCAGTTTTAAGATTGTTTTTTGTAATATTTGTGCTAATTCCTCAACCTCCAGTTTTTGTAAATTCTCAAAATGGGACGCATGTGTTTTTGATAAAATCCAAATTTCAAAGGGAAAACGGGAAGCGTAGGGGGTAAATGCCATAAAGTTTTTACCTTCCATTACAATTCTGGCGCCCGTTGATAACTCCTGCCTGACCATATCACAAAATAAACAACGTCCCCTGTATTTGTAAAACGCCTCAGAGCCTTCCATTTCATGGATTACCGATATAGGAACAATCGGAGTAACAATTAACTGGGAATGTGAATGTTCTAAAGATGCACCGGCAGCTTTTCCCACATTTTTAAATAACAATCCGTAAATGAAACGCTTGTCTTTTTTTAAATCAATCAATCTGTCTCTGTATGTCCATAATATTTCCTCAACCTGTCCGTTGGATAATTCCGTTAGCGAGGTAACGTGGTTAGGGCTTTCAATAATAACTTCGTGAGCGCCTATACCATACATAGTGTCGTATATTCCCTCGCCCCGCTTGTTCAAATCCCCTTCTATTTTTAAAGCAGGGAATTTATTCGGGACAACCCTTACCCTCCACCCTTTTTTATTTGCCTGACTCTCTTTTTCTCTGTAAGCCATAATTTCCGGAGGCGTCTTGTCTTCATTGCCTTCACAAAACGGACAAAACACATCACTGTTTAAGGAATGGGGATGTTCTATTTTGAAATCAGAAGGTCTCATAGCCCTTTCCGTGGCAATAATGACCCAACGTCCTGATACAGGGTCTTTTCTAAGGTCTGGCATAACTGGTAATCTCCATTGTTCGTAACATTATTATCAGATACGCTGAAAATACCTCACGGGAAGTGATTGATATTAAAAACATAATTTTCTGATGCTTTAAGAAATGCACTAAGTGTTGAACTGAATATTTCAAAAAATTTTATTGCGTATTCTCAGATATATTACTCAGAATCTCTTTGGGATGTTTAATTTTTTCCCAATAATTTTCATATTGAAACTTTGGACTATGGTCAGAATTATGACATTCGAGACAACGTTTTTCATCTGCCAAGCCATAGGGTTCACCGATATTATTTAAGTGGTTACTGCCTGCCCCATGACAACTCTCGCATCCCACATGTGCAAGATTTTGATGTGTCTCGTAATCTGCAAAACCCGAAACATATCCAAATCCATCAGTGTGACAATTAACACACTCCGGATCATACTGTTGCCCGATATCTGACAAAGTTGTATACGCCTTTTGATGGCTTGTATCAAGCCAATGGGTATACACTTTTTTGTGACATGTTCCGCAAACTGAGCTTCCAATATAGGAACTTCCTTTTTCCAACGGTAATTTTGGGATGTTGTTCAATAAATCTTCTTCTTTTAATGTTTGTTGATACTGTTTCAGCAACAATTGCATTTTTTCAGATTCTTCAATTTTGTCCTCTAAGGGAACTGCCTCTACAGACTTGTTTTTTATTTTACCGTTTTTCACCACATAATCAGCAATCACTACGTATTTCCCCTCTGTTCCATGTGAGATTACAGGCGTTTCGTTTACATACGTTAATGACTCTGCCGGCTCTTCGATGTCATGACCGCTTATTACTAAACCTATTTCCGGAAATGATTCAGCAATTTCAATTGACTCTTCGAGGGGAGCGTGCGAAACAAGCACGATTAAATCCGCTTTTTCTTTTACGTGATTCAATACGGGTTTTAATGATTTCAAGGGATTATATACCCTTATAAAATCCAATAAGTGTGCATCAATAACCGATTCAGAAATAATACTTAAAAATGCGATTTTTACCGGAACGCTGAACCCTGATAATTCTTTTAAAAGGTATTTCTCATACTTTATGGGAAACGGCGATATAATTTCAATATTTCCGGAAAGAAAATTTATTCCGTTCGTCTGCGATGCAAAACTCAATGCCTGAGGGCCTATTTCAAAATCTTTCTCGCCAAGATTGTGTAACAGGCAATCCATCTCTTTCATTGCATTTAACAAATAGCCCATCTTAATTTCTTCCTGGCGTCCGGGGCTTTTAATAAGGTCTCCCGTACTAACCGCTATTATAAAAATGCCTTGTTTTTTATAACTATTTAAAAGCGTGTCTCTTCTCGAAATACCTCCCAACTGACCCTCAAAACATCCGCACGGAATAAGGGCACCCTGTTCTTCTCCAGAGAAAAATAAAACAAATCTGTCATATGAACTGCTTACCCTTGCAAATATGAAAATGAAAACAACGGCAAGAATGATACAAAAATATTTTTTCATATGATTAACTTTATTAATTATTTATTGTTGCCAGGATGGGAATATATATTGCCGGTTGAATAGAGCTATTTGAATATATCATGAGATTTCCGTTAACTTTCCCGGAAAACTCTCCCTGACGCAAATGTACACTGATTACCTGGCTATCATCATTCAAGGGGGCAATATCATACGTCATGAATGGAGGCTCTATTTCTATTTTTTCAATTTTTACGTTTTTATCCACCAGAGTAACAATGACACTTTTTTTTGCCTCCCGGTTTTTTTTAACAGTTCCAAAGGACAGTCTACTCGGATAGTAGGTAATATCACCGATTACCTCTCCGTTAAAAGGAACATCAATTCTCGGCTTCTTTTTACTATCCGTATGCACAAAAATAAATCCATTGAATTTTCCAAACTCTTCCATACCTCTTAACATCACATCATAATTGCATACACTTTCATTTTTGTTCTTTTCCGTCAGTTTTATATAAGGAAAACTAGTTTCAACTTTCAATATTTTTATATCCGACTCAGGCAATGTTTTAATTTCAATATTTTGTGAACACGAACCTCCCATTCTGACGATGCCAAAATTAATACGTCTCGGGTTAACGCTGACTTCTTCAATTATTTTCACTTCGATAGCCAATTTAACCTTGGGGTTTACGGGATCATTTGAATGCACAAATATTGATTTTGTTATTTTGCCAACGTATTTACCTGAATTGAACCGAACCTCAATTTCCCCCTCTTCATTCTTTTTCAGGTTTTTCTTCGAACTCAACGCTGCCGTACATCCGCAGGAAGATTTTACCTTATCGATTATCAATTCGCCATTGCCAAGATTTTTAAATTTAAATTTATGAGTAACTTTTTCTCCACTATAAATCTTTCCAAAATTATATTTATACTCATCAAACTTTATATTTGGGATTGCTCCCACGGTATTTTTTGGTTGTGTATCATTCTGTATTTTGTCATCTGCAATTACATCAATAGAATTTCCGGCAATAAATATCAAAAATAACATGAAAATATATATTACAATTTTACGCATAATTAGCATCCTCAAAAACTTTTACTCAGAAATTACAAATCACACCCTGGGAATTGTGCCATTGCAGAAAAACCGCCGACACAGATTATTATTTAAATATATATAAACAATAAAATAAATAAAAAAAAGATAATTATTGAACTTGGTCTGTATGAATAGATAAGATATGTGCACTTTTAGTTTCTCTTACAGGAAGGAAAACGTTTATGAAAACAATTCACAGAATTTTTATTGCCTGTTTTGCATTGTCATGTGTTGAATCTATTATATTCGCAGGAATTTTGGAAAACGTGATGGAGGGGAATGCGTACATTATTGATTTAACATATCCCCTGAATGGAAAGAATGCGCATTGGCCTGTTGGGGCATATGAACCATTTAAATATGAAGTAATTGCTTCCTTAAAAAAGGACAAGGTCTTTTCAGGAAAATACAGCACACCGGAACATTTAGGCACACATATTGATGCACCAAATCACTTTGAGCCAAATCAACCTTCCGTAGACCAAATTCCATTTGAACAATTAGTCGGCCCTGCTGTTGTTATGAACATACTGGAAAAAGTAAATAATGACCCGGATTATACCCTGTCCGTTGCGGATATTTTAACATGGGAAAAAAATAATGGCGTGATTCCTCACGGAGCCATTGTTTTACTTTATACAGGATGGGGCAAACGATGGAATAATAATGAGAAGTATAAAAATATGGATAACTGCAGCAGGATGCATTTCCCCGGTTATTCTAAAGAATCGGCGCTTTTTTTAATAAACGAAAGAACGATAAAGGGTATTGGCATTGATACCCTCAGCGGAGACCGTGGTATGTGTTCAGATTTCCAGGTGCATCACATAATAAATGGCGCCGGGAAGTACATCCTTGAAAATATTGCTAATCTCGACAAATTACCACCAAAAGGCGCAACCCTTATCCTTGCACCGATCAAAATAGAAGGAGGTTCAGGAGGACAATGCCGGATTTGGGCCTTGTTGCCTGAATGAATTAAGAGTGAAATGTCGGGTATGAAACCCGACCTTACAGGTCTAACGGTTTTTATTTTGTTTTGTAATTCATTCAATTTTGTAAGGAGAATAAAAATGTCCTCTTCCTTCAAAATCAACCATCTTATATATCTGTTTACTGTCATAGTTGTTTCCAGTTTATTTTTCATTACGGGTTGTGCCACTCAGAACAAGCGCAATAATACTTCAGATGTTGAAATTGTCAGTACCCCGGGAGAAGAGAGGAGGGTGACCGTAAATGAATCATTACATTGTATTTCTTGTCATAAAAAATCGAATGTTACCCCTAATTTGAATGACGAGTGGCAAACAAATAAGCATGCTGCAATAAATGTCGGTTGTAAGGATTGTCACGCGGCTTCTTCCGAATTTGATGAAACAGAAAAAAAGACCTCTCAAAAAAGAGAGGAAACAAATTGTTCGGACAAAAGCATTCAACGACCGGTGTCGCCAAAAGTGTGCGGAAAGTGTCACATGAAACAATATAGTGAATTCATGCAAAGCCGCCATTCATCCAGTTGGGATTCTGTAGTTGTTTTTCAAAAAAATAACGCATTTCTATCGGAGAATCCTTTTAATTCATGTGAATCATGCCATACCATTCAATTTAAATGCAATTCATGCCATATTCAACACATACCTGACAAATCCCACATAAATTCTCCTTCAATCTGCGGTTCTTGCCATACAGGCGCCGACCATCCGCAGTATGAAATATATATGACTTCTCAACACGGCATGGTGCATTCGGCTATTCAATCTGTAAATACGACTGCCCAGGACTCTGCACCCTTGTCATCACCCCTTTGTGTAACGTGTCATATGCCAAATGGTACGCATGATACAAGTTTCGGATTATCCGGTGCTATTGGTGACGGAAAATCACTTTATTCAGAAAAAGAGGGGAAAAGCATCAATGAAGAAGCGTCAGTAAAAAAGGAAAATGATATGCTGGCGATTTGTAATAAATGCCACTCTCCTGCTTTTTCAAAAAAAGCGTTGATAAACGCAGAAAATGCGCAGAACGAATTAAACACACTTTTGAAAGAAGCTAAAGAATTAGTATCGGAACTTGACAGGGAGAAATTACTATTCCCGGGATTAACAATGCAAATTAATAGCAAATATCCAAGACACGCCTATTTTACCAAAGGATACCCTATTAATAATAGTGTTTCAAAGGCGGAAGACATTTTCATGCGCCTTACAAAACACCATGCTGCTATTGTCAGGAAGGCATTGCATCATATGAATGCAAATTATGCGTATTCTCATTATTGGCCGGAAATTCGGAATGATTTGCAAGAGTTAAGAAACGAGGCTCATAGGTTACGACAAGAAGCGGAAATCGACCGGAGAAGGAAGATGAAGCTCCGGTAATTGCTAAGGTTGCGCTTCAAAACACGTTTTTTTCCTCACTTTTGGCAAGTATATTTACTAAGTTTTTGTTTTTACTCGTTCCTTACCAGGAAATACTTGTTTTTAATTATGCAACGTCCAATTATTAAACATTCCGGCATGAACCTGATAATAATTTTACATGGCTCGTTCCCAAACTCCAGTTTGGGAATGTACTTGTTCGAGAAACTCCGGTTTCTCGCCTGTCTGTAAACAAATAAGGAATAAAATCACCGGATTCAGACAGTTTGTAATTTTAATAATTTGTTAAATCAAACCTTCACTGGAAACAAAGTTTCCAGTGCAGTTGCCTGCCTGACAGCAGACAGGCATTCCCAAACTGGAGTTTGGGAACGAGTTACGCTCTGAGCTCCGGTAGCTTAATAAATTACGCTGAATAGGAGTTACAAAAAAATCTTTTAATATTTGTTTATTTCATCCATCTCGGACATAAGGTCGTCATATGTTAATTCCCTATCTCCTTCCATAAGAACATTTAAGGCATCCAGCGTATCGTAAAGTTCTTCTCTGTCATTATCATCATAATATTCCGAAAAAATCTTTTTATGCTTTCCCATCATAATTCCTCCTAAAAAGTATGAAAAATACATTCAATACTGCTTTATTAGGAAAGCAATCATTGTGCCATAAATTGCATGACATGGAATTATAAAAAGAGAAAAGGAGAAGGATTTTTGATGGTAAGAAGTATGAGATTAAAAAATGGCAACGTTATTCCGCATTATAATACCATTTATACCAATCAGTAAATTTTTTTAACCCTGTTTCAATGGACGTTGCAGGTTTAAAGCCAACGTCTTTTATCAATTCATCAACATTTGCGTATGTAGCGGGAACGTCTCCCGGTTGCATTGGCAACATGTTCTTCAAAGCTTTTTTCCCCAAATAGTCCTCTAATATCTCAACAAACCTTAGAAGTTCTACCGGTTTATTATTACCAATATTATACACTTTGTAAGGTGCATCACTGGTAGCCGGATCAGGGTCATCACCATTCCAGCCGGGATTTTTGTGAGGTATCTTCATTGTGACCTTTACTACTCCTTCGACAATATCGTCAATGTACGTAAAATCACGTTTCATTTTTCCATGATTAAATATATTAATCGGCTTTCCTTCGACAATTGCCTTCGTAAACAGAAAATATGCCATATCCGGTCTTCCCCACGGCCCATACACAGTGAAAAAGCGCAGTCCCGTGCAGGGAATATTGTATATGCTCGAATAGGTATGCGCCATAAGTTCATTGGCCTTCTTGGTTGCTGCGTATAAAGAAGCAGGATGATCCACGTTGTGGTGTTCGGAAAAAGGAATTTTTGTGTTCTTTCCGTAGACGGAACTCGAAGAAGCATACACAAGATGCCGCACCTTGTTATGCCTGCATCCTTCCAATATGTTAATGAATCCGGCTATATTACTATCAATGTACGCATGAGGATTAATGAGAGAGTACCTTACCCCAGGTTGTGCCGCCAGATTTATCACACTATCAAACTTTTCTTTTTTGAAAACAGACATCAGAGGGTCTTTCTCTATTATATCCATTTTATGAAAAGAAAATTTCTTATCAGTGTTAAGTTGTTTAATTCTTGCATGTTTCAATGCGGTATCATAATAGTCATTTATGTTATCAATACCCGTTACCTCTAACCCCAATGCTAACAGTTTTTTTGACACGTAATAACCGATAAACCCCGCAGCGCCGGTAACGAGTATTTTTTCCATTTTAAGGCCTTATAAATAATTTTTTACAAATTCTAATTCTTTTTTTGTAACTATTCAGCGTAATTTATAACACACCCCTAAATCCCCTCTTAATAGAGGTGACTTACACGTTTTTATGGAACGTATACACGTAATCCCCTCTAAAAAGAGAGGTGGCAGCGTAGCTGACGGGGTGTGTATTACATGCTGAATATATACCTTTTTTTTGTTGCAAACTTGTTGTCAGATGTCTCGCCACAAAAATATTTTTCCCTTTGAAACCCAATGCATTAAGTTAAGGTCGGATGGATTAAGGCGCGGTCTCTTGCGCCCCTGTCTGCCGATAGGCAGGGAATCCACCAATAATAATGAAACAGTGGATTCGCTACCGCTTTTTTCCAACAAGTTTTAACCTCATCATTTCTGCAAAAAGCCCTACCTCGTATTCGATTCCTTTCTGAAGATCGTTTTCCATTGCATAGTTAACACACTTCTTCATTTCTTTCAGCACCCTCGCATCACGTTCCAGCAATATTTTGGCAATGTCAATCGTATGCTTTAAAACGTCCTTGTGGGAAACAATCTGATTAACAAGTCCCCATTCTAGGGCGGTGTCGGCCCGTATCATTTTCCCCAGAAACAACATTTCCTTGGCGCGTGCCGTCCCTATCAGTCGCGGGAGTCTTTGTGTAGCGCCCAAACCCGGAATAATTCCAAGCTCAGGTTTAGCTTCAGGCAGACTATAAAAGGATCTATCCGACGCAATACGAAGATCGCACAACATCGCCAGTTCCAATCCTGCACCAATGGTCACTCCATTTATCGCGGCAAGAACAGGTTTCTTGCAATTTTCTATTTCAACAAATATTTCATGCGCCTTGCGAAACCTTTCGTAATTTTTTTCCGCAACCAGACCGGAAATCCAGGAACCAAACAGTTCATCACGATCAGCTCCATCGCTAAAGACCCCGCGTAGTTTACTCGCAATTATAATGGCGCCAATCGTGTCCTCTCCCTCATATTGATCCATCTTGTCGTAAATAGCATCCAACAACCATGAACCAATAGAGTTTCTTGGAGATTTTTTCATATAAATAATTCCAATGGCCTTGCCGTTTTCCGCCTTTATTTCTTCAAATTCAATGTGGTCATAACCTGAGCTATCACCACGGTTCATTCGGATGTCTTTCATTTTTTAACCTTCGGTCATCCCGATAAAAAATTCTACTGGTACAGGAACACCTGGTGTGAATGGAGAATATTCTTTAATCCTATTGTAACACCTTCAAGAAAGGTTTAAATCTTCAGAGCTACCTGAAACCCTTCATGTACGGCTTCCAATGCCGTGCGAACTTTAACGCAATCTCCTATGCAATAACATTCTGAAAATTTTTCTGCTACCACATTTTGCAGCTCTGTGTTTGGACGGTAGCCTACCGCTACAATTATGGTATCGGCCTTTATAAAATGCTCTTGTCCGTATTTATCATAAACTACGCCGTTGCTTGCATACCCATTATGGCTATTAACTACCTTTTTTACCTTTACTTCTGTTTCTGCATGTATCCCTGCGTCTTTCAATTCGTTAAGCATAATCCACCGGGTAGAAACGCCAAATCCACCGCCAACCTTACGTTTCATTTCGAGTATGGTAATATTTCTGTTCCCATGAGACGTATATTCCACGGCTTCATCAGCATTAATTACTTTATGTTTCAGTAAAAAACACGCAACCTCCGGACTCATCGCCCCCTGTTTTGCCGCATGTAAAGCAACCTCTGTTCCAACCGTTCCCCCGCCAATAATTACCACATCTTTACCCAGCGGCACATTTCCATCCAAAACACTACTGGCAAGGTAAACATTTTTCGAATCCATCCCCGGCAGATCAGGCATGATAGGCAATCCGCCTGTTGCGAGAATCAACGCATCGGGATTCTCTTTTTCTAGGGAAGCAATATCCGCCGCGGTTCCCGTATGTATCTTTACATTCAGTTTTTTTATCTGTTTTTCAAGATAGCGTATAATATTTTGAACCTCATTGCGTCCAGGGGGAATATAGGCATATTGTAATTGCCCACCGAGTGTATTTCTTTTTTCATATAAAGAGACTTTATGTCCTCTTATTGCCAAAACACGCGCGGCTTCCATGCCTGCCGGACCGCCCCCTACCACAACGACTTTTTTTGCCTTTTCCGCCTTCGTTATTGAGTACTCACCCTCATGCCCCGCCATGGCATTGTAAATACAGGAAACCGATTTAAAATTAAGCAGGGAATCAAAACATCCCTGATTGCAGGCAATACACATCCTTATATCATCATAACGGCCCTGTTCATATTTGTTGGGCAATTCAGGATCTACAATAAGTGGCCTCCCAATTGATACAATATCAGCGCGGTCATTATCAAGTATTTCTTCAGCCAGCGAAAGATCGTTAATCCTCACGGAAGCAATCACCGGAACGTTGACGTGTGTCTTGATTTTCTCGGAGAAAAAAACGTAGGACATGCGGGGAATAACCATAGACATAATAGGAATCCTGCTTTCATGCCAACCGGGAGACACATTAAACGCATCGGCCCCCGTTTGTTCCAATATCCTTGCGATTTCTATACAATCGTCAATCCTGAGCCCGTCTTCTACAAAATCATCTCCGGATAATCTGAAAATAACAGGATAATCCTTGCCTGCTTCCTCTTTTATCGCAATTAGCAATTCCTTTGCAAATCTCGTCCTGTTTTCAAGACTTCCTCCGTATTCGTCGTCACGTTTATTCGTAGCTGGCGAGAAAAACTGATTGATCAAATATCCCATACCCCCATGAAGTTCCACAGCATCAAACCCCGATTTCTTTGCCCTGATCGTGGCACTAACATATGCGTCAATGACCTTTTTTATTTCCGGTATCGTCAGGGCGTGAGGTTCCTGCTTAATATTTCTATGTGCCAATTGTGAAGGAGCAACGGGTTTCATTTTCGTGAAAAATGATGAAGCACTTCTCCCCCCATGAAGCAATTGAGCGGCAACACAAGAACCATATTCATGAACAGCATCGGTCAGTTTTTTGAGTCCGGGGATAAATTCATCCTTGTCAAGTCCGATGATGCTCTTCCACACCTTACCGTTCATTTCAGGGTAACACCCTCCCACTACGATAAGGCCAACCCCCCCTTTTGCCCGCTCTCTATAGAAATGAATAATACGGTCATTAATACCACCATCAGAGGTAAAACCAAGATCCATGGCAGACATGAAAAGTCTGTTTTTTATTTTCATCGGACCGATTTTTATTTCTTGAAATAATTTAGCCATAGTAACACGTGCTGAGTACTTTCTGTAAATAACGTTCGAAAAATAATTAAATACCATGGCAATAAAGATAATTGCCTGGATAATTGAATGAAATGTCCCTTAAAAATTGAATACGTATAAGGGAAGAAGTTGAAACCAACAATCGTTGGCTGGTTGACATATTTCTAATCAAATAGGTAATACTCGTTTTGTGCTGACAAACCAGGCACATTTGCTCTAATTCTTCAAATTCAGGAACGTTACGATTATAAAAATCATTTAACTTTTTGTCAAGGCAATCCGAAGAAAGGTCTTAATTTCAATTATCGAAAATAAAGTATCAATTTAGCCGTTTGAAAAATCTAAACTCCCCCGTGCTGTCAGGAGTAGAGAGACGCATTGCAATGCGTCTCTCTACACAGCAACTCTAACTCCGTATCCAGTGGCAGGAGGAAACTCCTGCCACCACTGCAAAGGTCTAAATTTCATTTATCGAAAACAAAATGATACATGCAAAATTTGCATATGTAAACATGTAAAAAACCATGAATCCGGAGACGTGCTAATACTTTGTTTATGCTTATTTCTCCGGAACATACATTTTCCCGGAATAGGCTCTCAATATCGATAAGTACAACATAAATAAGAAGTTAGCCACATATTTGCAAATATTGCATCAAGAATTATTTTTATTACCGGTTTCACTTGCCTTTTCTTAAAACATTTTTTAAATATTTAACCCAACCAACTGTAAAAGAGATAGTTACACAAATTATAGAATACAATTTATGTGAAGGCATATTATTTGTTTAATCTGATATATAGCTGGTTTATAGCCGGGAAATGCCAGGGCAATGAATTTTTCTTCATTAAAACAAAAACAGATATACCTTAATAAAGAAAGAACTCATAATGAAAATCACAAAAAATAACGAAGTAAACGAATGTAAAGTATCAGATGAATTGTTTAACATTGTCAAACTTTTTTTCACGAAAAACAGGGACTGGGATTGTCCTGTGGAAGTTTGGCGTGTATGGATTAAAAAAGACACACAATCCTGGAACATCTTTGTCCGGTGGTTTATGAATGTTGATAAAAAGATTGATGTAAAATTGCAGGAGTTTTTTCATCAGCATGACAACCAATTTACGACGTTTGTGGAAAACTGGGTTGCAGATGACGAACGGACGTCGTTTTATGAATTTTACGCAGAAAAGAAATGGGAAGAGGCCTTATCAAACATCCGAAAGTCTTTCACAAGCAAATTGGAAACACCAACAATACGCAAGCATTCACCTATCGACTGAAATATTCTCTGTCAACAGTGAGTTAAGAGTTTTTCTCAAGTTTTCACCATATGTTCAGGAAGATTTCTGATAAATACATTTCATATTTCTATAATTAGTCACCCCCCCTATCCCTTTCGGAAATATTTCATGCGCTCCTATTACAAGAAACCCTTTTGGCCGCAATTTGTCCACGATCCTTTCTAAAATTTCTTTTTGCAATTCCTTTTCAAAATAAGTGAGGACGAGGTTTCGGCACATGATCAAATCAAATTTTCCTGAAGGGGTATTTAACCGAACATCCTGACATTGAAGTTCAACATTTTCCCTGAACTCGTCTTTAAGCAGGTATTCATCATTTACCTTTATAAATCCTTCCCTGAGAAACTTTACAGGGAGTTCCTTTAAACTCCTGAATGTATAAATCCCTTTATGGGCGCGATCCAGCAAAATACGGTTTCGTTCAGTAGCGATTATATTTAATGATAGGTGTTGTTTCACTAAAGGAAATACCGATAGTTTCCAAATAAGTTGTAAGGTATACGGTTCCTCTCCCGAACAGCATCCAACACTCCAGCATCTAATCTCAGCGCGGTTTTCAACAAGGGACTGATTCGCCAAGAAAGGGAATAGTATCGATTCGATTACTTGAAATACTTTCTTGTCACGATAGAACCGGGAAATGGAAATATAGCACATTGAATCCAGAATATTCCATTCTTCCTCACTTTCCTCCAAAAACTTCTGGTACTCATGAATACCAGAAAGATTCAATTCTTTTATACGTTGTTTAATCCTCCGGCATACCTGTCTTCTTACTTTCCTGAATCCATTCCACCGGTAGTGAAGTCTTGGCAGGCACCACTGTAAGAAATTGATACCGTCATGATTATTCATGCATTTTTCTATAACATTACAACAACTATTTTAAAAGTTGCTGCAAAGTATTCTGTAGTATTTCAAGTGCCTGTGCAGCTTCGTCAAAACGCTTCTCTCCCAATAATCTCAAATAATCTTCAAACGCCTCATTTGCCCTTCGAATGAGCGCTTGAACGGAAACTTCCTCCTGACTGATATCCTTAAACGAAGGTATCATTGGCTCAGGTTTTGTAAAGATACCGTGCAGTGCTTCATCAAAGGTCTCTCCGTAGCTGAAATTGTCACCGTGCATGACAACCACCAGCCTTAACTCAGGATAAGCCGCAGTTTCTGCCTGCAAATAAATCGGTTCTGCATAAATCAATGTTTTATCTACCGGTATCACCAGAACGTTACCCCGGATAACACTTGATCCCCGTTGATCCCACAAGGTTAACTGGCCGGAAAGGAAACGGTTCTGATCTATCTTCGTTTCAAACTGCTGAGGGCCTATTACCCGTTTTTCTTTTGGAAATTTGTATGCGAGAAAACGGCCATAATTGTCCATATCACACATCCCCGCTATCCACCCAATGAGCACCTGCCTGTTCTTTGGTGTGAAGGGTAAAATAAGAACAAATTCCGGGTTAACCGTACCCGGCAAATCCCACATAATATAATATGGTTCCACCGGCTGTATCTGACCATAATACTTTTCCGTTGCGCGCACCCAGAGGTCTTCCTGGTTATAGAAAACCGTCGGATCAGTCATATGATATTTAGCATACTTCATGCCCTGAACCAGCAGCATGTCTTTCGGATACCTTACGTGTTTCAGGAGTTCAACAGGCATTTCCTCTTTCGTTTTGAACAAATTCGGGAAAATGTGGTTCCAGACACGAATGATCGGATCTTCCTGATCAAAAAGGTAAAAATCAACCGAACCGTTGAACGCATCAACCACGACCTTCACAGAATTCCGAATGTAATTTTTTCCTTCAAACTGCCATGCGGTACTGGCAGAGAGCTTTCCCATTCTCTCCTTTTCCTTATATTCTATCACTTCTCTGGAAGAATATGGCTCACTATAGGGAAAGTATTTAGAAGAAGTGTAAGCATCAATAATCCAGTACAACTTACTATTTGCCAATACAATATACGGGTCTTCATCAAATTGTAAGAAAGGGGCAAGGATTTTTGCTCTATCAAGTACCTTGCGATGAAACATGATCCGGCTTTCTCTGGTGGGATAACCAGAAAGGAAAAAACGGGTTCCGTCAAATTTCCATCCAAACAGGAATTTACGCCAGAGATTTGAAAGTCGAACACCGCCTTTCCCTGTATAATGAATATAGACGTTTTGATCGCCGCTGGGATAATCAAACTCTCCCTCACTGCTGTTTACCACAACATGCGACCTGGTGATTTCTCCATAATACACTTGTGAAACTTCAACTGCCAGCTCAGGGTATTCACTTTTGGGAGGAATATCTTTGATCAGAAGATTCGGCAACCCGTCTGGGGTAAACTCACTCACTGTTGTTAATGTTATTCCATTTCCGTGAGTGTATTTAAAGAGACGATTCACAAATGTCTGGCTTTCCATCGGCAAGTTTGCAATTTCCATTTCCCTTGCAGATACCATGACTTGCCGATAGGAATTCCCGATTACGTATCTATCGTCATCTACATCCACAAATTGGTAGTAAAGCCGGATTTCCTGAAACTGTTTGTATACCGCATCCAATGCCCGTCTGTCCCATAACCGGACATTAGAAAAAAGATTCTGTTTGGTGCGAACTATTTCCTCGGTAAAATCACCTGATACGGGGTACTCCCGCTCTTCCAGTTTATCCAGACCGAATCCCTGACGGGTAAAACGGATATTATTACAAATGTAAGGTTTTTCAAGAGAGATCTCATTTGGTTCTACCCTTAGCCACTGAAAAAGTCCGGGAATAATTCCCAATCCCACAATCCATGTACCCACAATAAAAGCGCCAATAATCAATAATACGCAGAAGTGTGCCTTTTCTTTACGAATATTTTCCCTTTCCAGAAAACGTTTTATGCCGTTTCGAATTGGTGGGATGAAGAGTAAAATACCGAAAAACACCGTTACTATTATAATAATATGGTAAGCCGGCAAGCGTATATGCACATCCGTCCAACCGGGGCCTGTCACTGCACCCCAACTTGAATACATGAGGTGATACCGGTTTAAATATTTCCCCCATGCAAGAATAAAAACCAATGCTGCACCACTCGTATATAACGGACAATAAAGCCTCTTTTTTGTTTTTTCATCAGTTTCCGGAAGCGTTTCGAGATTAATGAACTCCAAACTATTCTGTGTCATCCGGGGAACGTATATCGAGGCGAGAGAAGCTACAATAGCAACGACTGCAAGTAAAAACAAAAGAACGTAGAGCCGGTCATAAAAAGGAAGAGTGAATAAGTAAAACCCAATATCCTTTCCCACGATTGGATCGTGCGTATTCGTAGAAATCCCGTTCCAATACCGTAAGATTACATCCCAGTTGGAGGGTCCCCAAATGCCGCCAACATAACCCCCCCCACCACTTTTGATCCAAGCTGCAGGTATTTTCTTTTCTTATTGATGGAACAGGTCAAAACATTGACGACAATCCCGCCAAACAGGAAACCTGCGAAAACGAATCCTATTTGGGCAAAGACAACCATCCAAAACCGTTGTGTATATTTCAATGATTCGAACCACAACATTTCACCCCAAAAACTGAGAAACCAGAAGAATAAAATCGTAAATGCAAAGAAAACTACACCCGACAATACTTTGGTAAAACTTCGTTTCAGTATCCCGATGACGATCAATGCACCGGAAATGCCTAACAATCAGAAGAGTAAAGTACTATACATGGTAACGTCCTCTTGAAATATATCGTTTGCCCATTGGATAGGAACATACTAAGGCTGGTTTGAAAACTGGTTGCAAATAATTAAGGTCAGGTTTTCCCCTGCAAAATGAAAATGTAATCAACCGCCGAAGATTTAATTCAATGTTCAGGAATTTCAATGTTGCCATAAAATATTCGGCGGGTTTGGAAACCCTCCCTACAAATATTACCTGTCGGGTTTCTTACCTGACAAAATAAAAATGTAAAAAAATCACTGAAAACAGAAAACCTGATTGAATGTTAGAGGCTTTCAAACTTTTCTCGTCTCCCTTAATCCACCTCAATGAAAGGAACACCAACTATCCCCCGCCAGGGACGAAAGGGGCGGGCTAATATGTAAATAGTAAGCAACCGGTCGCTTAAAATAATGTATCAAGGATCCAATTAAAAAACGGGGCATTCAATACCCTTTTATTCACAAACCCTGATACTCCTTATGGAATTATAGTATCACACGTATTTGTTCACCAAAAGTGAATAAATAAAGGATAATACTTTTGGGGCAGCCATAGAGTCACACCCATGGGATCTGAACTTGAAAAACAGAGTATGTTTAATAAGCAAACAAGAAAGAATGATCGTGCATTCTGTATTTAACAGGTTGTCCGAGAATACAATAATTCCAATCTCAGTAAAATGTCGGGTAAGAAACCCGACCAAATATTAAGGTTGCGTTTCTTGCCCGACGGATATTCTATGACAACATTAAAAATCTTGCAAGCCTAACGCTTAGTAATCATATAAGGATGGGTCAAGCGGAGCGGACCAATCAATAATGTTTTTTCTGATGGGTGCGCTAACGCTTCATCCATCCTACATCTATATACCATATCTCATTACAACAAACTTTACAACAACACTAGTACAATGATTCCATAATAATATTGCAATATGATGCTTTTTGTGGCATATTTACCTCAAGACAAGGAGGTGAAGATGCCATTTGAAAGAAAAAGACC
>SOET01000010.1 GCA_021646465.1 Candidatus Kuenenia hertensis
CATCCTATCAACGCTGATGCTAATGTAACTTTTAAAAATTTACGCATGATACTTTAAACTTTCCTCCTTTCTCGCTTTTCTCGCATGCCACAATCATGTTCGATTGCGCTACAATAAATTTACTCCTCCACCTCGAATCCTTCAAACCACCCCCTTTCCCAAAATCCTAAATCAAACGGTTAAACACTTTTTCACAAAAAAAACTGTAGAATAAAAATCTTCTCCAAAGATTTTTTTGGCAGGTTATTATACTTTATCTACGCTTCAAGTCAATACAAAAAGCGAATAAATTTTATAATTCAGTTATAGATTTTTTCTTTATAAAGCTCAATTTTTCTCGTTTTCCGGTAAAAAAGGTTAAACTTCAGAAGAACGTAAGAAAATTATAAATTTTTTGACACATTTCAGCCTGATGGCCAACAATTTCAGATCCCTAACCTATGTGGCAATCCTCGTGCCATTTTGGTTTTTATATTTTACAGCGTTATAATACCTTGAGAAAAGATGGGATAAGGCGGTTGTGCAATTAATACCTAAATTTATTTAAAGACGTGAAATGGTCAGCAAACGACAACAAGAGGCAATATGGGATACAGTAAAAACAATAATGATAACGTGTTATGCCTTGACCACTTATGGTCATTTACTGGCAGGGGTTAGTCATGATTTGATATTTTTCGCCAATTCATAAACCTGTTATGATTAATCCCGAAAGGAATTTAAGATATACGATTATCGAAAGTAATTAAGAGACTGCGTATTTTATGATTTCAGCTTACATGAATTACACAGCTATTCCTCTTACTAAAATTTTACTTTCGGAACTTCTTTTTCTGCTTCAGATATCTCAAAATAACTTGCCTCTGCTACACCAACCCGTGCCGCAAAGAATCTGCCAAAAAAACTTTTTATGTAAGTATTAAGTCCTTTTACTGAATCATTATAACGTTTGCGTTCTACGGAAATTCGATTTTCAGAACCTTCCAGTGTATCCTGTAGCTTAAGGAATGATTCATTTGCCTTGAGATCAGGATACGCTTCCCTGAATGCCAGCAGACGGGAAAGAAAACTTTCGATTTGTGTTGCGGCCTTTGCCTTGTCGGCAATTGTTCCTGCGCTAAAATATCCTCTACGGGCATCCGCAAGTTTTTCAAAGATTTCTTTTTCGTGCGATGCGTAACCTTTTACCGTTTCCACTAAATTAGGAATGAGATCGTACCTTCTTTTAAGTTGTGTATCCACTTGAGACCATGAGTTCTTTACGTTTTCATTCAGCTTTACAACTTTATTATATCCTTTAACATACCATGTAATAGCAATGATACCTATAACAACTATAATAGCAATGACAGGTAATATCTTTCTCATAACCGCCTTCCTCTATTGTAATCTTAATTTAGAACCCTTTTTTACCAATTTCCTGAGGCCCCACCTCCGCCAAACGAACCACCCATTCCACCGCCAAAACTTCCAAACCCCCCGAAACCGCCGTGCCTTCCGGAGCCCCCCCCTGACCCGCCAAAACCACCCCAATAATAAGGGAAAAACATCATTCTTCGCCGAAACATTCCTCCACCAAACAAAAAAGGTAATATAAAAAACATGAAAAACAATGATGAAAACGGACTTTTGCGCCTTTCAGCAACTCTGCGTATTTTTGTGACGTCAGGCATGCCGCTAATTTTGACCCCTTTTTCCTCTGCAATTTTATCCACCATAACCACCGCTGCCTGAAAAATTCCTTCGCCAAATTGCCCCTTTCTGAAGTTGGGTACCAAAAATGTCCTTCCAAGGGTGCCGCAATAACTATCAGGCAATATACCCTCAAGCCCGTACCCTATTTCAAATCTATACGCCCGGTCATTTTTTGCTACGACAAGGAGGGCTCCATTGTCCTTACCTTCTTGCCCTAATTTCCATTTTGAAGCAAGCTCAATAGCATACATCTCAATGGGAACATTTTCCGTGGTATTTACTGTAAGAACAATCATTTGTGCCCCGGTTTTTTGTTCCAGTTCCTGTAAATAACCATTCAGCCTGTTTTCTATGTTGGCGTCGATGATATCAGCTTTGTCTTCCACATATCGTTTAGGCACCGGCATATCTTGGCCGTGCCCAACAACAGAAAAATGGAGAATAAACAAGACAAAACTGATAAGTGTACAGAAAAGATGTTTTTTATGCATTTTCAAGTTTAAATTCATCAATCTTTCCGGAGAGTGTATCAATTTCATGGTACAATTCTTCGAAAATTTCTTTGAGTTCATCTATGGAAGGATTCAAATCCTTTGCTTTTATCGCAAGTAATCTTGTAAATGGGTCAATTTTAATATTACAGCAATCCCGTATCGCATCGAGAACGTTGTTTTTTTCTTTTGGAATTTTTTGATCATACAAAAAGAGGATGCCGCGAAAAATTGGGAAATAGCCGGAAATGATACCTTTAAACAAATCTCTCAAAATTGTTTTATTCCCCATTGCCCTGATATAACCCTGGCAAATTTGCTGAAGACTGCTTTTCAATTCGCGTTCACATTGAATCCTGACATCTGCTTTTTCAATTATTATATCTTTCAGGACGTCTTCTCCGTAAGCAAGTTGGTTGTTGAGCTTCATGTCGAAAAACTCTAAAGGAAATTCGGCCACGGAGCGGTTGATGTAATTTTTTGTCATCAACAGCGGGGCATGTAATTTCTTTTTACCGTATCGTTTCCCCAAAGAAGCAATAAAATCAAAAAAAGAGACTTTGATATCTTTCAGAATGATTAATGTATTAATATCGGAATGTTTTAAATCAAAATCTTTTGTTATGGCACTGCCAATGAGGTATATCGAAATGATATTTTCTTTTTGATAGGAGAGAATATCGAGAAGGAATGATTCTACATTTTTCTTTGTTTCTGCAATTAAATCAGAAAGATTGAGTTTTTCCATTGCTCGTTCCTCCATAGATAGCCAGATGTTTTAAATTCGCTAATTTTCCCGTTCTTCCAGCTTCTTACGCAAAACAATATTTTCTTTTTTCGTTGCTTCTAAATCAAATTGCAAATATCTTATGTTTAACCGTAACGTGTCAAGGGCGTCCTGTAAAATCCAAAATGATTTCAGAAGATCTTCACATTTTTCTCCCATTTCACCGTTTATGGTTAAACCGTTTGACTTGGAGAGTTGTTTGATTTCTTCCAGTAGTTTCAACATTTTAACCTGGAAAGTTTGATCATCCATTAAGAAACACCTCCGTGGGGGGGACGCTGCTCGTTACAAGCAGCGAAAAACATTATTTTTATGTAAGATTTATTTTGGCTGCAATTGCAAGGCAAACTAACTTAAAAAGTAATATAGCGAATGATAAGAGACATTGTATTAAATGTCAAGATTTAAAATGGTTAAGAACGACAAATGGTGATATCGGCAATAAAATTTAAATTTGACAATACGGTTTTTTGCCAATATAATTCTACTAATTATAAAAGAAATATCATTGCCTCTGAAATTTGCCGCAATTTTATTGTGGCAATTTTATTTTAAGGAGTTATCGTTGGAGTGGGATGAATCGGCAACGTTGCTGCTGGAAAAAGTACCGCCATTTGTGCAGAAAAAGGTGCGTGATAAGGTGGAATTGCTTGCCCGCGAGCAAGGAAAAGAACTGATTACTGAGGCAGAAGTCATTGCTGCCAGAGAAGCTTTTGCTGGCAATCAGAATAAACTTCCTCAAATAGAGACTAAAAATGCTGAAAATAGCAAACTCTCCGTCCTCAAAAAATATCAAAAATATTTTGACGCCCAGGGAAATCCCGTTTTGTACCAGGTTAAATCCTGCAGAGGAGCGGAAGTCAATTGTCCGTTTCTGATTAAAGATTCCGAAGTCTTATCGGGCAAGCTCAGAGAGAAGTTAAAGGAATTACATTTCACAGACAGATTAATTGATAAGATTGAAGGAAGAATACTGCCTCATCATACAATGAAACTTGCGGTTTCCGGTTGTCCTAACAGTTGTTCCCTGCCGCAAATTAAAGATTTTGGAGTCCATGCGGTGGAACCGGTTTTTGTTGACACTGAATCTGAGTGCATTGAATGCATGAAATGCGTCAAAGCTTGCCGTGAGGATGCAATAACGGTAAAGGATGCGCAGGTAAGTATTGATAAAGAAAAATGTGTTCATTGTGGTATTTGTGCGAGGGTGTGTCCCGTTGGAACAATAAAGGCCTCTGAAGTGAAGTACCGCGTAATGATTGGCGGAAAAGTTGGACGCCACCCCAAATTTGCTATAGAGCTGTTTTCACAGGCTGATGAATCTACCGTGCTAAAGGCACTGGAAGTATGTGCGGAAATGATACTGTCAAGTAAGGAAGAACATCGGTTTAGAACGCTTGTAGAACAACAGGGAATAGAGGAGATAAAAAGTAAAATATGATATTGTGTGATACAGACAGAAAGATACTCCATAGGTTGCAATCAAATTTACCTCTTGAATCGAGGCCTTTTCTGGCGTTGAGTAAAGAGCTGGGTATTGATGAAGATACAATAATTGAACGAATAAAATATATGATTGACAACAAATTCGTCAGACGTCTTGCCCCGATAATCAACACCCAGGCCATGGGGAGAGAAGCAACACTCGCTGCGATAAAAGTTCCTGAAGACCGTATTGAAGAAGTAAGTGAAATTGTCAATAAATATACCGGCGTATCTCATAATTATCTCCGTAAAGGAAAAAATAAAGAGATACCTTATAATATGTGGTTTACCATGTCGGCCAAAGACGATGAAGAACTTCGCAATAATTTACAGGAAATAGAGGATCGTACGGGGTTAATCGTAAGGAGCATGCCTACGGTAAAGAAATTCAAGATAGGAGTTAAATTTAAAATTTATTAATACTCATGGAAGATAAAAAAGAAGATGTAGACCTTAAACTCATAAAATATACCCAGGAAGGCCTTCCGCTTACCAGGACGCCC
This sequence comes from Candidatus Kuenenia hertensis, assembly GCA_021646465.1. Taxonomy (GTDB): domain Bacteria; phylum Planctomycetota; class Brocadiia; order Brocadiales; family Brocadiaceae; genus Kuenenia; species Kuenenia hertensis. The sequence goes on from SOET01000010.1 coordinate 4,962, forward strand.
TATAAGGATATTGGTACTGCCATAGGGATATCAGAGGAAGAAGTAATTCAACGCCTGAAAAATCTTTTGGAAACAGGGAAAATCAGAAGATTGGCAGCATCGATTGCCCATCGTAAGATAGGTATCAACGCAAATGCCATGTGCGTATGGAAGGTCCCCAGCGATCGGGTGGATGAAGTGGGCAAGATTATGGCAAAATTTGAAGAAGTAACTCATTGTTATGAACGCCCCACGTATTCGGATTGGGAATATAATGTTTTCACCATGATACATGGTTATACCGATGAAGAATGCGAAGCAGTAATAGAAGCAATAAAGAAACAGACAGGGTTAAACGATTATGTAGTTTTGTATAGCGAGAAAGAGTTTAAAAAGGTAGGAGTACGGATATAATAAATTCAACTGCGTATTTTAGTATATGCAGTTTTTTGCGTCCCTCTTCTTTTTATTCTACTATCATCCCGTCCTGTATCAGGAAGTGAGAATTAAGGCGTGGACGAGAAACGAGTTTGCCTGTATAGGTAATGATATTTCCCGCCGAAACATTCATGATTTTTTGGTACATCTGCCAATTAAACAGGACAACAACATCAGCCCTTTCATCGTTGCCTTGATGACTGATTCCCACGCGGTTCCAATCCACTCGCCCAATTCCCTTATACACGACCATGCCATCCCAACAAATGTACCTGCCATCGTATTTTTCCCATTGGACTTTTTTCTCAGAACCCGAGAGGATGCTTTCTTCGCCAAACAATTTGTTTAATTCCTCAAAGGAGATGTTAACAAAATTTTTGTGAATTTCGTTGGATTCTATTTCTTTTGGCTGTGTGCCGGAAATTTTTGTTTTTCCCCCGGCATCAGAGTCTTTTTTGGTATGTTGCTTGTTGTCCTTTGCGCCGGCAGAAAAACCGGAAACGGGAAGAAAGCTAGTATCTCTCTGCTCATTTCGGCTGAAGAAAATTGATGCATTGTCTCCCTCCGCGAATAATTTATAAAACCTGTTTTTATAAACAAGGGCTTTTTGTTTATTGTAGTAGAAGGAGACAGAATCGTTCATATTTCTGTTCCGGTATGCCATCCAATTGTAAACGCCCGCAATCAATATCCTGTCGTCAAGTATCACAAAATCCTGGTGCATACTATTATCGTGGCTTTTGTTCGGTAATTTTATTATGCGAACGTCAAATCCCTTTTGTATCAATGCTGTTGCTAACGGACCATTTGAGAGGTCATTATCATGCATGAGGATAACAACTCTTGTGCGAACACCTCTTGTCTTTACGTTTACCAGGTATTCTTCAATATTCAATGCAGCAAAATCATGGATGCATATATCCACGCTGTTCTGGGTATATTGTAAAGCTTCCCCCATCCTTTCTCTGATGGTATTGCTTAAATTTTGAGAAGCATGCTCTGCTTGCGTGAATGCGGGCATGCACCATTGTGCAATAGTGAATAAGATGAATAATGGTAATAAGTTCATTTAATTTTCTTGTGCGTGATTGAAAAATGCTTTTGATAAATTATCCAGAATATCCGAAGCGGTCATAGATATTTCACCGACAGCGTCTTTTGCATAATCTCCTGCCATACCATGCAAATATACACCCAGCTGTGCCGCCTCAAACGCTGAAAAGTTTTGTCCGAGAAGGGCGGCGATCATGCCGGTTAATACATCCCCGGAACCGGCAGTAGCCATGCCCGGGTTGCCGGTAGTATTGATATAATATTTTTCATTGTTCATGACAATAGTGTTGTTGCCTTTTAAAACCAGGGTTACCTTGTTTCTGGATTGAATGAACCTTTCAGCAATTTCAAAGCGTTTTGACTGTAGTTCTTTTGCAGAAGAGGTGTTTAAAAGACGTGCCATTTCTCCGGGATGTGGAGTGATTATCATGGGCTGTTTTATTTTGTCCAGGGTTGTAACATCGTCTGCGAGGGCGTTAATACCGTCTGCATCCAGCACAATGGGACGTTCAAGGTTTTGCAACAACCAAAGTACAAGCCTTTTCGTTTCCGTATACTGTGACAGCCCGGGGCCAATGGCAACTATGTCAAACCGTTGTGCAAAATCAAGAATATCCTGCCTTCCCATATCCGAAAGGGTTTTTAAATGAGTTTCCGGCAATGGATGAGTCATAACACAAGTCATCTTTGTTGCAACAATTCCATGCAGACTTTCAGGTATTCCAAGAGTAACGAGGCCTGCACCTGATCGTAATGCCGCTTTACTGCATAAGCATGCAGCTCCAGTCATGCCATAAGAACCGGCAAGAACAAAAACCCTGCCAAAGTCCCCTTTGTGGCTCTCAGGTTTTCTGGGAGGTATTTTGGGTATACTGATTATCTGTTGCATAAAACGTTTCTATCAGGAAACACAAGGTTTCGGGGGAAAAAGATTAAGATAGTCATTATTCCCTTTTACTGTTAATCAGTGAGGCAACACATGCTGCACCAAATCCATTGTCAATATTTACTACTGCAACACCGGAAGCACAGCTGTTCAGCATTGATAAAAGAGGGGCAACACCGTTAAAACTTGCTCCATAACCAATGCTTGTGGGAACTCCAATGACGGGGCAATCAACAAGTCCTCCCACCACGCTCGCCAGGGCACCTTCCATTCCCGCTACGACAATGATAACGTTGGCCTTTAGCAATTCTCCATGATTTCTCATTAACCGATGAATGCCGGCAACACCAACATCGTACAATGCTTTTACCTTATTCCCCATAAATTCCGCCGTTATTCTTGCTTCTTCCGCTACAGGAATATCGGAAGTGCCAGCGGTAATAATCATAATGAGTCCTTCGTTTATATTTTCCCTGGTTTTGCGTATCGTAATTGTTTTTGCCTGTTCGTGGTAAACCGCTTCGGGAAATTTCCTCAATACGGCATTGTAAGTCTCGCTATCTGCCCTTGTTGCCAGCATATCTTGTCCGCTTTCTACAATATGCGCAACAATCTTTACTACCTGTTCAGGTGTTTTCCCCATGCAAAAGATTACTTCCGGAAAGCCGCAACGAATTTTCCGGTGAATGTCTACCTTTGCAAAACCCAGTTCCTTGTAAGGAAGTTCTCTTATCTTTCCAAGAACATCGGTTAAAGGTATTTTACCCTCTTTATAATTTTCCAACAATCGTTGTATGATGTCAATGTCCATATAAATATTTTCTACTTTTCTGATTCAGATTTAACAAACTATTAAAGTTGTTGGATACATTATCATATTCATACCAAAAACCCTACATAAAAATGATAGATAATTGCTATTGCATTGGATGCATGTACCGGAAGAATATGTAATTTAATTCATTCCTCTTTTTGTCTGTCCAAAACATGTGTGCGCAAGAAAGCAAATGCATTTAAGGAATAGCCTCGATATGCAATCCTGAAATATCTCCTTCTAAATATTTCCAATAAGCAAGCCCTGCCACCATAGCAGCGTTATCGGTACAAAGTTTTATGGACGGATAATATACGGGCACGCGTATTTCCTGCGATGTTTCCTGTAATTTTTCCCTTAACCGTGAATTTGCCGCAACCCCCCCGCCAAGTAATATGCTCCGAACGTTATATCTTTTTGACGCAAGCACTGTTTTATGAACAAGAACATCAATAACCGCTTCCTGAAAACTTGCCGATATATCAGCAATATCCGTATTGCTCTGTGCTGTTGATTTTGGTCGATTCAGGTCTTGACCTTTAACATAATACAATACGGCAGTTTTCAGTCCGCTAAAACTAAAATCGAGAGAGTTTTTTTCCAGATATACCCTTGGAAATGGTATTGCCTTGTTGTTTCCTTTTTTTGCTAATTTATCAATAACCGGCCCTCCCGGATATTCAAGTCCTAAAATTTTAGATACTTTATCAAATGCCTCTCCTGCTGCATCGTCGATGGTTTCTCCCAATACGACATGTTTTGTTTCTTTTTCCGATAAAAATAAAGTGGTATGCCCTCCTGAAACGACAAGGCTTATCGCAGGATAGGAAACAGCATCATGCTCCAGATTGTTTGCGTATATGTGAGCATGCAGATGGTGGATGGCGATTAAGGGAATGTCGAACACCATACTTAACGTCTTTGCCGCGGTAACACCAATCAACAGCGCGCCAATTAATCCCGGAGAATTTACAACAGCAATAGCGTTGATATCGGCAAGTTTTACCTTTGCTTCCGTAACAGCGTTGTGAATAATTCCAATAATGGATTCAAGATGCGCACGGCATGCAATTTCAGGTACTACTCCCCCGAACGGACGATGAAGTTTGTTTTGTGAGAGTATTATGTTCGAAAGGATTTCCCTGCCATTTTTCACAACAGCAACAGATGTCTCGTCGCAGGATGTTTCAATTCCTAAAATGAGCATTCCACAAAAAAGCAGGAAAACTTCCTGCCTCTAATAAAAATTCATGTCTATGGTTGTTTGTCGGTTTTCATGCCTATTATCACTTCTATCGCCTTTTCGAGTTGCAAATCTTTGTATAGAAGGGATTCTTTTTGTGTATCTTCAGGTTGTGTGTCCTCAGGCGTCTTACTGATTTTTGCCGCTGACAATTGTACGTGCAATTCCTTCATCTGAGAAAAATCAAGCGGAACTTCTATATCAGGTTCAATTCCTTTTTCATGGATGCATTCTCCGCTTGGAGTATAATATTTGGCGGTAGTTAACTTTAAGGCTGCCTTGCCATCGCGGACAGGAATCAGGCTCTGTACGGATCCTTTGCCGAATGTTTTCACACCTACCAGTAAACCGCGTTTATTATCCTTTACTGCTCCGGCAACAATTTCAGATGCGCTGGCGCTTCCGTTATTTAACAGTACTACGAGCGGAAAATTGGGATAGGTGCTGCGCCTGCGAGCACGGTATAAAATGTTTTGGTCGGCATCTCTGCCTCGGGTTGAAACAATAATTCCCTTCTTTAAAAATCGGTCAGAAACACTCACGGCGGCGTTTAACAATCCTCCCGGGTTAAATCGTAGATCCAATATTAAACCTTCCATTCCTTGCTTTAATAATTCCTTCACTGCTTTATCAAGATCATCGACGGTATTTTCCTGGAAGTTTATCAGGGCTAAATAGCCAATTTTTTGCTCTTCATCCACTATTTTTGCGCCTCTTATGCTGTTTACATGTATTTTTGCACGTTTTATTGCAATATCTACCGGCGTCGTTTCTCCCTCATGCAGGACGGTCAGTGTTGTTGTTGTATCCGGCTTTCCCCTAAGCATTCTTATCGCCTCGCGAATGCTTATGTCCTTTGTTGAAATACCATCTACCTTGATAATACGATCTCCTACCAATACCCCTGCCTTGAACGCGGGGGAATCAAGTATAGGGGTTATTACGGTTAATATCCCATTTCTGACAATTACTTCAATGCCTAACCCTTCAAACTCCCCTTCCGTTTCGATCTTAAGTTCTTCTAATTCCTCAGGGCTTATATATTGACTGAAGGGATCCAGTTCGGACAGCATGCCGCGGTATGCGTTCGTAAAAATCGTATTAATATCCAACTCTTCAACATACTTTTCCTGTAACGCCTTTATTACCTTAACAAATTCTTCAAACTCCTTGTAAATAAAATCACTTGTTTGTTGATTCGTCCTTGTTACTTCGGCAGCTACCTGCTTTCCCAATATAAATTCGTTCGACGAGATGCCGCCCGCGAAAATTATCGTTGCGGTCAATAGTAAAAGAGAGAGGGCTTTTTTCATTTCCTTTAATTCCTGAAATTATTTATTTATGTGGCAGTGTCATTCCTGTGAATGAAATATTATAAACGGTATTCTTAAAGATAGTTTGACTTTGATTGTCAGGAAAGGCTACTACCCGTAATTAACATTATATAATGCAAAAGTATACTGTATATTTATGCTTTTGTAAAAGATTAACGCCTTCATTTGCATCATGATGCGCCCTGCCGTGTATTGCTTGTACTTTTCTATGGGGTGAATGATAAAAGAGGAAGGGTTTTGCAGGATAATGGTGGTGGGCAGAGACGGGATCGAACCGTCGACACCAGGATTTTCAGTCCTGTGCTCTACCAACTGAGCTATCTGCCCTGTTTATTTTTCTTTTCATGTAAACATCTGTGTAACGGAGATATTATAGGGCTGAAATGGTCGATAAGTCAAGGTTTTTTATTATGAGTTGAACGGGATCCATAAACAGTTAATTCCATGATGCAGGATTCATGAATGAAGGACTATTTGGAGTTTAGTATGTTGTTACCTCAGAAACAGAAGAAGCCTTACATACCAAGGAAAAATGGAACCTGATGCCTTAATGGAGCATAATTAACCGCATGAGATAATACTCTGGAAATTATCAATATTTCCAGTCCCACTCTGCAATGGTTTTCTGTAGCTGGTAATCAGTACGGTCATAGCGGAGGGGGGTAATAGAAATATATCCGTCACTGAGCGCACTCAGATCGGTTCCTTCCTCTTGGTATTTGGATTTGTCAGTTCCTGTAAGCCAGTAATATGCCCTGCCGCTTGGATCAACGCGTTTCTGAAAGGCCTCTTTAAAGTCCTGGGTGAATTGCCGTGTTATTTTTATTCCTTTAATACGTTCAGGCGTTATTGCGGGTATATTAACGTTCAAAAGATATCCTTTGGGAAGTTTGTGGTTCAGGATTTGCCGTATGACGTCTTTTGCCACTTTCGCGGCATTATGGATATCATCATAGTGTTCCGTTATTTCGAAGGAAACTGCTATAGAAGAGAATCCCATTACCGCTGCTTCTACAGCCGCCGCTACCGTTCCGGAATACAAAATGTGAATGCCCACATTTGCTCCCATATTAAGTCCTGATATGACAACATCAGGCCTCTCCCTCATAATCTCATTTATGGCTAATTTTACACAATCTGCCGGAGAACCGTTTACCCCATACCCGATAAATTCATTGTTCATGTGTACCTCCCGGATACGCAGGGGCTGATTAAAGGTAATGGAATGCCCTACCCCGCTTTGTTCAATATCCGGGGCAACAAGTGTAACCGTTCCCAACTCCTGAATAAAATGTTTTAACGAGGCAATTCCCGGTGCATATACGCCGTCATCATTCGTGAGCAAAATCTGCATATATTTTTTCCCTTACAAAAAATTGCAGTGTATCCAAGGATACACGCAATGAATAAAAATGAAGAATTTGTTACTATTATGCCAGATACTTGCGTTTTTTGCGATTAATTTCTGATTAAGATCACTGCGCGATTGATATCTGAATTCAGAAGGCTGCGCAGTGCGTAAATGAATTTTGCTCTGACGGTAGAGGAAGGTCTCAAACAATTGGCGACTATTTGTTCGATGGAAGTAAAAGTAAAGTGTCAAAAGGCGCATTGTCAGAAGATACCACCCCCACGACAACAATTACGGGAGTTATTAGAGGTCATTTGATTGGAACGTTTCTATTCGGGAAGCTTTTATTTCTAAAATTAATTATAGTTTTATCATTTACTTTTGTTATAAATGGTATTGGATAATGTAACATAATTTTGCCCGCTAGTATTTTATACTTCAAATAATCTTTTAAAAAAAGGAGCTTTGGTATGGCTATTGGATATGACGGCAAGCCGTTGACTGGTTATATGGGGGTGTATGGTGATCTTGTAGAAAAATATAATGCTAATGACCCCTCGGTAACAAAAGATATTTTTATTCAATTGGTAAAGGATCTCGAAATTTTTCTGGATGCCCATGCGACAGATGGTTTTGGTTCAAAATCCCCAGTTGAGGGGCAAAGCGCCGGTTTGGGATTTCCGGAGATTACAACGTCTGAGGCACAAGCATTACGTACCAAAATTAAAACCACCATATTAAAAGATTGAGTAGTAGGATAGGTTTTTTTTATGACATGTAGAAAGCTGAGGAGAAAGGAATATATTTCCATTGTGTTATAGGGTCTGAAATGATTCATCATTCGTCTTCGGACTGTTTCTTTTCCGGGTGGTTGTTTTTTTCTTCTAAAATGATTACTACCGGGAGATGTTTCTTCTTTTTCGCGATGTCCAGTGGCGTATCTCCGTATTTCGCCCTGGCATGAACATCCGCTCCGTAAGAAATAAGCGCCTTGACAATAGCTTTTTGCCCCTCGTGCGCCGCCAGATGAAGGGCGGTATATTTGTTTTGATACGTAGCAGTTACTAATGATGGATTCGTTTTGAGAAGTTTTTTAACTGTAGTTATGTTTCCTGCTTCAATTTCAATTTGAAGTTTTGTTTTCTGTAATTTGTTTTGTAAGCCTGAAAAAATTCCCATTTTTTGTTTATACTGTATAAATGTAACTATTCAGCGTAATTTATCAAACTACCTGGGGCGCAGAGCGCAACTCGTTCCCAAACTCCAGTTTGGGAACGCAACTGCAATGGAAACTCTGTTTCCCGTGAGGGTTTTGATTTAACAAATTATTTAAATTACAAACTATTTGAATCCGATAATTTTATTTCCTATCTGTCAATATACAGGCGAGAAACCGGAGTTTCTCGAACAAATGCATTCCCAAACTGGAGTTTGGGAACGAGCCGTGTAACATTTACGCTGAATAGTTACGTATAAATAAGAGAAAAATCAGTTATCGTTGTAGCAACATTCATGGAATATGGCTGCAAAATTACTGGTGAGTTTAATATTGAAACATTAATAGCGATTCTTTTTTGTTTGTCAAGGGACAACTTATATACACCTTCACGCTGATATCAAATAGCATGAGAAGAAAGTACTTTATATTTTCTTTCGTTCTGTTCACCGTCTCGTTATTTCTATTACCAACATTATACGGTAATAGAAAACAAGAGGCAACGGTAGTGAGAGTAATAGATGGAGAAACTTTGCAGGTTCTTTATTATGGGAAAGAAGAGATTTTAAGGCTTATTGGTGTTGATACACCTGAAATCTATCCAAATAAAGAGGCAAGGCGGGAGGCAAAGAAAACAAAACAGGATGTAAGATCCATTATGATTCAGGGGAAACTGGCTATAAAATTTGTAAAGAAACTTGTGCGAGAAAATGATCCTGTTACCATAGAATTTGATGCCCAAAGACGCGATGAACACAGGAAACTTTTAGGATACGTGTATCTGCAAGACGGCACAATGCTCAATGAAATAATAATAAGGGAAGGTTATGGAAGGCCAAGAATAGAGAAACCGAATACAAGGTATCAGTCGAAGTTTTTAAAGGCATACGATGAAGCGCGAAAGGCAAAGCGGGGATTATGGAAGTACTGAAAGTGATACCGGAAGTTCTTGTGGCAAGGCGTACTGCACCTATTAGGAAACTTGGTATAAAGCCGGTTATCACAAAGGCGGTTTTTACAAATCAATATCGTAAATTTTCATTTTGTTATATAAGGTCTTCAGGGAAATACCCAAGGTTTTCGCCGTAAGGGGTTTATTCCATTTTTTTTCATTCAACACCCGGATAATATGATTTTTTTCCACTTCGGAGAGTGCAGCTTCTCCCTTTTTGCTAAGGAGGTCATACGTTCTTCCCAGAATATTGTCGGGCAAATCATCAATGGTAATAGTATTTCCATCCGCGAGCACAACCGACCGCTCAATAGTATTTTCCAGTTCCCGAATGTTTCCCGGCCAGTCGTAGAGCGTCATCGCGCGTAATGCTTCAGGCTGCATATCCAGGGGTTGTTCACCTTTACAAAATTTTTGGAGAAAATGCTGAACCAAAGCAGTCAAATCCTCTTTCCTTTTGCGTAACGGGGGGAGGTGCAGGGTGATTACATTTAAACGAAAATACAAGTCTTCTCTGAATCTGCCTTCCTTAACCTCAAGTGGTAAATTTTTATGTGTTGCCGCAATGATTCTTGTATCCACGGTAATTACTCTGTTATCGCCAACACGCCGTATTTCACCCGATTGTAAGACACGAAGCAGTTTTGCCTGTGTGTTAACGGTTAATTCACCGATTTCATCAAGAAAGAGTGTACCTCCCTCTGCAATTTCGAATAACCCTACCCTGGATTCTGTCGCACCGGTAAAGGCGCCTTTCACATGCCCGAAGAGTTCGCTTTCCAACAGGGTTTCCTGTAACGTGGCGCAATTGACTATTACAAAGGGTTTGTCTGCTCTCTTGCTGTATTGATGTATCATTTTGGCGGCAAGTTCTTTTCCCGTACCGCTTTCACCCTGTATCAGTATTGTGGCGTCTGATGGTGCGGTTTTATCTATCATTTTAAATACGGATTTGATTGCTGGGCTGCTTCCTATCATTAAAGAAGGTTTTTGTACGTCCTTTACCAGTGTTTTGAGGTGAAAATTTTCCCTGTTTAATTTTCTTTTTTCCAGCGCCCTTTGCAGTAATAAATCCAGTTCTTTTAACTGACACGGTTTTGTCAAATAGTCATATGCCCCTAACTTTATGGCCTGAACGGCATTCTCAATAGAACCCTGGCCGGTCAGTATTATTATTTCCGTAGTTGGCTCGATGGATTTTATTTTTTTCATGGTCTCAATGCCATTCATTACCGGCATATTCATATCGAGTATTGCAACATCGTAATCCCGTTCGTTCATATTTTTTATTGTATCATGTCCACTGGAGCAACACGTTACGCTATATCCCATTCGATCGAGTTCTTTAGACATAATGTTTCTAAAGGTATCTTCATCATCGGTAAACAAAATATTAGGCTTTTTATTCATATGGCTATTATCCTGTTCTCATGTCATTGTCCTGCTTTCCCGCTAATGGCAGGGTGATTTCAAAAACGGCCCCTTTTCCTTCTCCTTCACTGAATACATCAATCCTTCCACTATGCATATCAATGATCCCATAGCAAATGGACAACCCGATTCCTGTGCCTTTTCCCGTTGGTTTTGTGGTAAAAAACGGGTCAAATATTCTGTCCAGATGTTCAGGATTAATTCCAATACCGGTATCCTTGAAAATGATCTGTACAGTCGTTTTTTTGGTTTTTGTCTCAATAATAATCTCACCGCCGGTTTCTGTTGCGTGAAAGGAATTTGTAATTAAGTTGATAAAAACTTGTTTTATTTGCTGAGGGTCTCCGATTATTTCGCAAGGCCTGTCCGATAAATTGATCTGAATTTTCCTTTTCGCCTCATTTGCCGGATACTGATACTGAATGGTAGCAACTGTATCATTGATAATCTGATTCACGTCTATCCGTTCAAAGTTAGGTTCCGACTGCCGGGAAAAATTGAGCAAGTTCGAGATTATGGATTTACAACGGTATGTTTCATTAGATATTATTTTTAAATATTCAGAGAAAATTTCCAGTTCTTCTTTGTCCGTGTATTTTCCCTGATGGCTTAAAATGGAGACAAGCCTTTCGTTCAAACCTTCCGCACAACCTGCAACGGAAGCAAGCGGGTTGTTTATTTCATGGGCCAGTCCCGTAGCAAGGGTTCCTATACTTGCCAATTTCTCGGACTGTACTAACTTTCGTTGAGTATGCTGCAATTTTTTATATGCCTCTCTGATTTCCAGGGTTTGTTCTTCCACTTTCTGTTCCAGGGTATTGCGCGCTTCTGTTAACTGCCGCGTTCTGGCGTTAATAATTCGTGCTGCCTTCAGGACTATAAGATAGAGTGCAAAGAATAGTCCCCCCATTGCAGACCCTGTCATAATGGTGGCTTTTTGATGTGCCTTTTTTATTTGCTTCTTTAATTCGGACATATCCTGATAAATTTCCAATACACCAACTTGTGCTTTTTTTGTTCCATCTTTATTCATTTCATAAAAGGGATAATAGCTTTCCAGTAAGGTTTCAGGGACGTGGGTGCCTTTTGAATCTACGGTGCCCGCAAGGCGTAATGCGGATGCGGGTGTACCGTTAATGGCAGAATCTAATTTTTTATTTTCACCACGATGTATGGCAAACCCGATATGTTCCGATACGGTGCTATAAATAATATTCCCTTCAAGGTCATACAAATACAGTTTTCTTATATTCAAGCCGTATAAATTCTCTCTTACGGTGTTGTCTAATTTCCTCAATTGCCTTCTATTATTTTCCAGGTCTATATTTTCCGACTTTTTCAGGGTGGGAATAAGAAAATCTTTGTAAATTTCATAATTTATGTGTGAGATAAAATTATGAGCGTATTTTTCGCTTCGTTTTATGAACTCCTGACTTTCCAGTCTTGCAAATATTTTTCCGATAACGAAACTCAATATAGCAATGATTGCAAAACTGGTGATGGTGTAATATAAAATTAAATTAAATTTTTCAGGATGTAAAATTTTTTTGAATTTCGGCATAAAATAAAAAAAATACTACATAGGAATTATGAAAATTTCGGCAACCAAAATTATGTAAGGAAAGACAAAAATTACCGGTATTTTTTATAATTCTAAGTATCGGAAAAAGGTAAAGCAAGGAATAATATTTCCACAAAATTTTGTGTAGTCTTTATTTATATTGCCACTGTTACTTACCATTGAAATATTGCCTGAACGAACGATTTGCCATGGATGTCTTCTCCGGGCTCATTTTCTACCTCATATTCAAACTTAAACACTACGTGTTCCATGGGAGAATAATTTAGGCCAATTGCAACCCGGTCAGCTTCGTTTCCGTCGGTGATATCCCTGTTTGGATCCACAGAGTCAAAACGCACAACTCCTTCAAGATACTTTAAATAATCCAGATTAAATGGGTACCGATAGGCGCTTTGAATATAGTACCCATTTCTGTAATAATTCCCTCCATCTTCTGCCTTTTGTTCTACCCGGCTTGCAATATATTCTCCCCGGATTTCCCAATTGCCCCTTTTCAATTGAAAATCAGCTCCCAGAAAATCAATATCCAGCTTGCTGTCTTCATCATATTTTCCCCGTGAATAAGAACTTCCCACTTCGATTCCAGGAAAGCACTCAAGGGCTATTCTTCCTCCTAACGTTTTGTTGCTATTATTATCCCATAATTCTTGCACATCTTTTGGTTCAGGTCCTTCCAGTCCGTTCGTGACCGCGAATTCATATTTAAACCGTGTATTCAGCAAAAAAGGAACTGTTCCACAAAGCATTCCGCCAATGTCTGAATATGTTCCGGGTATGATCCTGATAGATGGCAGGGGGCGGTCCACAAGCTTGTTAAACGGGCCTTCTTCCGCGAATCTCTCGATACCAAAAGGGTACAAAAATTTGCCTATGCGTAATTGCAATACATCGGTTGCGATATGATAACTAAATTCGAATTTTTCCAACCCATAATTATTGAATCCTTCTTCAATCTCAATTTCTGATGCAAAAGAGAGTTTTTTTGTTATTTGTTTGCCAATCCAAAGAACGAGTTCATTTTCCTCCAAGAACTCTGACGACGGTTGTTGAGAATCATCATCTCTGCCTTTTACGGGAGAAGTGATTTCAAAAAAACCATGGATTTCAAATTTGTTCTCATCGTCTTTTTTGGGAGAAATGGCGTCAACGTCAAAATAAAAGTCCTCGGGGAAAACTGTGTGTTTTTCTTCCTGGAGTACCGGTAAATCATTGGTGGCAGCGTCTGTTTTCCTTTTTCCCGCATAAATCGTATTTGATAAAAAAAGAAAGGCAAATAATAGGAAAAATGAGCACAAATACAATTTCATAGAAAGTATTCAAAATTATTTCTGGATTATGTCAAAGTAGGGAAATGCCTTTAAAAGCAAAGATTCTACTTCTCCTGCTATTTTATTAAACTCGTATGTATTTGGTTCTTTTGCACCGGTCCCGAGAAAACCAGTGCTGCCAATGGTATTTCGTAAATCTGCAAATTTTTCAATGATCTCTTTATGCAGTGAAGTAGCATGCCTTTCGTCATAAGCGAGCACATTTCCTGCCAGCAAGGTGGTATAATACTCTTCTGCTAATCTAAGCCGTACTTTTGCACGGACAAAAATTTTCAGATTTTCTTTTTGATTGTAATAAAACTTTTCCTTTATTGCGAAAAAAACGAGAGTGGCCATTTGATTGCACAAATTACGGAAATTTTGCTCTTGTAACGTAATGGTAAATAATGGTTTAAAATCGACATTAAATATGGTATTAATGTCATTTATACGATCATCAATATTTTCTATTTCGCTGCGTACCATTGACCAATTATCTTGTTTGCCATGAAAAATAATTGTCTTAAAAGACGTAATCAAAGGGTCTTCTTCCCTTTTGTAACCATAACCATACCCGGATTTTTCGGTTGATAAAACAATACCGGCAAAAAAACACAGAACAATAATGATATATAGTTTCATCGCGATTTTCCCTATCCGCATAAATCTGCAAAGCAATATCTAACTGGAATCACGGATATTTAATTTACTTGTCAGTATTCCTGAATAATCATTAGTTCACGAACAACTATCGTAATAAATATAACATGTTTGCCTGACAATAATAAAATAAGAACTGTTTGCATTCTACGACAAACGTATGGTATATTCCATGAGCTAACGCAAAATGTATGGTTGTTCCTCAATTCTCATAAATCTTAATGCAAGACTTTAACAAATACTATTCTCTTTACGATACTCTTTTTTGGGGAGGGAACAAATACTAATGGATATTTTAAAACAGGTTGCCGAATTAAAAGAATTTTTGGGAAAGGTTTATTGCTTTATCGAGGATAATGAAGACTCATTTAAGGATGGCGTAGAGGCGGAAGAAATGAAAAATGGGATTTGGAATTGGATGCAGGAACTGGCGAAATTTTTACCTGAACCGTAATCTTTTTGTTGGTAAAAGCACTTTGGATATGCCATATAAAAGGCAAAACGGGGATTTTTAAATACTTGACAAAACATATTTGTCTGCTTAGAATACTGTGTCTTTTTTCGACAAAAAACCACCTTTTAATGAAAAGTAATTGTCAGTGAAATAAGTATTTAGTTATTTTAGAACAAAAAGGATTATACATGTCTGTTAGAATAGGAATAAATGGTTTTGGAAGGATAGGAAGGAACGTATTTCGTGTAATATCCAAACGGAATAATATCGATGTTGTAGCTATAAATGATCTTGCAGACGCAAAATCGCTGGCAATGTTATTGAAATACGATTCTATACATGGCAAATTTGACGGTAGCGTACAGGCGAAAGAAAATGTATTGCAGGTGAACGGTAAAGAAATCAGATTGCTAATGGAAAAAGACCCTTCCCGATTACCATGGAATTCTCTTGGTGTGGACATTGTTATTGAATCTACCGGTATATTTACTTCAAGGGCAGACTGCGCAAAACATTTGGATGCAGGTGCGAAAAAAGTGATTCTTTCAGCCCCGTCAAAAGATAAGATAGATGCGACGATTGTTGTTGGGGTAAACAATAATGATCTGAAACCGGAACACAAAATAGTGTCCAATGCTTCGTGTACAACAAATTGTTTGGCTCCGCTCGCAAAAGTATTGCACGATAACTTTGGAATAGAAAAAGGACTAATGACAACAATACATGCATACACGAATGATCAGCGGATAATAGACTTTATGCATAAGGATATCAGAAGGGCAAGAGCAGCGGCTTTAAATATAATCCCAACGACAACCGGAGCGGCAAAGGCAATCGGAGAAGTTATTCCTTCTCTGAAAGGGAAACTGGATGGCCTTGCTATGCGGGTTCCTGTGCCCAATGGTTCTGTTACCGATTTAGTCGTTACGGTTACAAAAGAGGTTGATAAAGATACAATCAATGCCTCGATGAAAGCTGCTGCGGAGGGAGGATTAAAAGGCATTCTTGAATATTGTGAAGATCCCGTTGTGTCTTCAGATATTATCGGAAACACACATTCAAGCATATTTGATTCTGGTTTGACCTATGTAATCGATAAACGGATGGTGAAAGTCATATCCTGGTACGATAACGAATGGGGATTTTCAAATCGCATGGTTGATCTGATCGGACTAATGAGTGAACTTTAACGGAAAGTATTTATTCTTTTGTGTAATGAAAAACCGATTCCACACAAATTTCGGAATATTTATGTAATCGGTTGATATTCAGTGCTTTCCAGTAAACCTTTAGCAATTCAAAACAGTTTCTCTCCTGAATTATTTCAAAAAAACCTCATTTTGCGGCATTTAACATTTAAATGGAAAAACTATTTATAAAAGATTTAGCGGTAAGAAAAAAACGGGTAATGGTACGCACGGATTATAATGTGCCATTAGATGAAGAAGGCAATATCACTGATGATACACGAATTCGCGCAACGTTGCCAACCATCAACTATTTATTGGATGAGGATGCAAAAGTAATCATAGCTTCTCATTTGGGGAGGCCTGGGGGCAGCGTAAATCCGAAATTCAGTTTGAAACCTGTAGCAAGGCGACTGCAACGTTTTCTTACCGAAAAGGTTAAGGTTACGCTTGCAGAGGATTGCATTGGAGACGATGTAAAGAGGCAGGTTGAGGCAATGGATTACGGGGATGTACTCATATTGGAAAACTTAAGGTTTCATCCCGGAGAGGAAAAGAATGATACCGAATTTGCAAAAGAGCTTGCCGGTTTATGTGATGTGTTTGTGCAGGATGCATTCGGGAATTGCCATAGAAAACATGCTTCGATGGTGGGAATTGTTCGCTATGTCCCTGAGGCGGCTGCCGGATTTCTGCTCAAGAAAGAGTTAGATTATTTTGAAAAATCCGTTAATAATCCTTTGCACCCTGTTATTGCCATTTTGGGAGGCGCCAAGGTTTCTGATAAAATAAAGATCATTGAAAATCTTGCTAAAAAGATGGACAAAATCATCGTTGGCGGGGCGATGGCGTTTACCTTTCTTAAAGCGCAGGGAATACCTGTTGGACAGTCGTTGGTTGAAGACAGTATGATTGAAACGGTAAATAAATTAATGGATTATACAAAGGCGAATGGGACAAAATTATACTTGCCGGTGGATTTTGTTGTTGCGGAAAAATTTGACAGAATGGCGGAAACGAAGGTAGTGCCGTTCAAGGAAATACCGGAAAGATGGATTGCCCTCGATATTGGCCCTGCAACGACAAAACTTTTTTCCGAAGTATTGCAGGATGCAAAAACAATTTTATGGAATGGTCCTATGGGAGCTTTTGAAATTGATGCATTTAGCAGGGGAACTTATGCTATGGTTGAACTCGTAACAAGTTCTCACGCTTCTACTATAGTGGGAGGGGGCGATACCGATATGGCTTTTCATAAATCGGGAAAAACACACGAAGTAACTTTTATTTCAACCGGGGGCGGGGCATTTTTGAAATTATTGGAAGGCGGAGACCTGCCGGGCATAGCATCGCTTACTGATAAAAAAACGTAATAGACGGCATTCTTCTTTATTGATAAATTCTGTTCAAATGAAAAGATAAAAAATGCGAAACAAAATTAAGATTTCGGCATCAATATTGGCAGCGAATCCTATGCGCTTTGAAGAAGAAATCAAACGCATCGAAGCGGCGGGAATCGATCTCATTCATATCGATGTTATGGATGGCCATTTTGTTCCCAATATTACTATGGGGCCTTTCATTGTAAAGGGTATAAAGAGCATAACAAAAGTGCCGCTGGACATACATTTGATGATAGAACATCCCGGACGTTATGTGGAAGCCTTTGCTGAAGCGGCAGAAAGCAACGGAATAATCACATTTCATATTGAAACGGTTCAGAATCCCAAAGAGATTATTACTCAAATCAAAAATACGGGAATGAAAGTTGGTGTGTCATTGAATCCTGATACGCCGACCGAAATGGTAGAAAACTTTCTGGATCAGGTTGATATGGTATTAGTCATGTCCGTAAACCCGGGGTTTGCAGGCCAGAAATTTATCCCAAAGGCATTGCCGAAGATTGCAAGACTCCGCAATATAGCGCCGGATAAAATGGATATTCAGGTAGATGGCGGCGTTATTCCGGAAAATATTTCTCAGGTGGTAAAGCAAGGGGCAAATGTAATTGTTGCCGCCTCCGCTATTTTTAAAACGAATGATCCCGGTAATGCGATTAAATCTTTGAAACAAATTGCCGAACAAACTATAGAAAAAGGTGCGGATAATCTTGTAAATATATAAATTGTTTTTTACTGAGTTGCTTGCGAAAAATCATACAAAAAATAGCTTGTTTTTTGGTGAAAAGATTATAAACTATCACTTGGTTTGTGAATGTTTTTTCCTGCATCTCACACAATGCATCTGATATTTTAAGCAAGAGCCATTAAGAACAAAAAGCAGCGCTCGTTAATATTAAATCGAAAATTCTGTCTTTAAGGGGGTAGTGTATTTCAATGGTATTCTTTAGAAAAAAGAAAGATATGCCGAATGGTTTGTGGATAAGTTGCGATGGGTGCAAGAACCTGGTATACAAAAAAACCGTTGAAGAAAGCCTTTCTGTATGTCCCGAATGTGATTATCATTTTCGCATTTTCAGCAGAGACAGATTGAAATTGCTGCTTGACGAAGATAGTTTTGAAGAATACTGGCCTGATATGACGCCTTGTAACCCTTTGAATTTCTTTGATCGCATGTCATATCCGGAAAGGGTTTCTGCAGATCGGCAAAAATCCGGGCTGAAAGAGGCCGCCATTGTTGGAAAAGGAAGTATTAACGGCTATGAAACTATGATAGGAATTACCGACCCTGCTTTTATTATGGGAAGCATGGGTTCTGTTGTGGGAGAAAAAATTACAAGAATCACAGAAAAAGCAATGGAACAACAATTGCCTTTGGTGATTATTTCCGGTTCCGGCGGCGGAGCTCGTATGCAGGAGGGTATTTTTTCTCTCATGCAAATGGCAAAAACAAGTGCGGCAATCGCAAAATTTCAAAAGGCGGGTGGGCTGTACATATCGATCCTGACCGATCCTTCACTGGGAGGGGTAATGGCAAGTTTTGCCTCATTAGCAGACATTACGATTGCTGAACCAAAGGCCCTGATTGGCTTTGCTGGTCCCAGAGTTATTCAGGAAACAATAAAACGAACGCTTCCCGGCAATTTTCAACGGGCGGAGTTTCTGCTTGAACATGGTTTTCTTGATATGATTGTTCATCGAAAAAACATGAAAAATGAAATCTCCAGGTTAATTGAGTATTTGCATGTCAGTCAGTAAAAATCTTCCCCGGTAGCTCAATGGTAGAGTGGGTGGCTGTTAACCACTAGGTTGTAGGTTCGAATCCTACCCGGGGAGCCAATTATAAAAGAAAGCCCTTTGGCAATTATGTCAAAGGGCTTTTTTTGTATAAAAATAGAAGGGTCAGACCTTGACTACAGAATACAATTGACAAGGTTGTAATAATACATTATTTTAGTCTGCTATTATGGCACGGCCCTGGAGAATTCAATATACCAATGCAATATATCATATCATGTCAAGAGGCGTTGCTCAGGGAGAGGTATTTTATGGCAACGAAGACTATCATAAATTTTTGGAGTATCTTAAAAAAACCTCTGAAAAGTTTCAATTAGAGATATTTGCCTTTGTCCTCATGGGAAATCATTATCATCTGTTTTTACGCACAAGAGAGGCGAATCTTTCCAGGGCAATGCAATGGTTGCAAACATCTTACAGTATTTATTTTAATCGGAAGTACGGAAGGAGCGGGCATCTTTTTCAGGGACGATACAAAAGTATTCTGGTAGGAGAGGAGTCTTACTGGAAAGGGTTAAGTTTCTATATCCATTTGAATCCTGTCCGTGCAGGCATTGTAAAGGAATTAGATGATTATAAATGGAGCAGCTACCATGATTATGTGAAGGCAAAAAAAATTTATCATTGGATATCCTGTGATGTGATTTTAAAGGAATTCGGGAACGATGAAAAGAAATCAAGGGTTGAATACAGGAAATTAATAAGAGAACAAGCAGGTCAGGAAAAGAAAATCCTGGATGAGGTTAAATGTGGGCTTATTCTGGGAAGCGAGGAGTTTATTGGTTGGGTGCAAAAGGAATTTATTAATCGCTTCTCTGCAAGGGATGCAGAATTACCGCAGAAAAGGCTGGTCGGAGATAACGGGATTATAGAAAAGGTATTAGATGAAGTTGCAAAGTATTTTGAAGTAGAACAAAGCCAATTATTACTGAGGAAGAGGCGAGTACCGCAAAAGGACAGAGATGTATGCATGTACATTTTAAAGGAACACAGTGGATTAGATAATAAGAGGATTGGGGAAGTATTTGGTGTAAGTTTAAGTGCGGTAACAAAAGCCGCCCTGCGGATAAGTGAACAAATGAAATCAGAAAGAAGATTTAAACAACAGATGGAACAGATTTTAAATTCTATATTCAAGGTCTGACCTTTATGGCGAAGAAGAATGGCAACGGAGAAAAAGTAAAATCAATGGAGTCCTGGATATGGGATGCGGCATGCAGTATCAGAGGTGCCGCCGACGCTGCCAAATACAAAGACTTTATTCTCCCCTTAATATTTGTAAAAAGATTATGTGACGTATTTGATGATGAAATAAACCGCATTGCGGAAAACCTAAGTAAAAAAAGCGGTGCGGTGAGCGTGTCGAACCGAACCAAAGCCCTGCAATTGGTTGAACGGGATAAATCATTAGTCCGCTTTTATCTGCCTTTAAAAACGAAAAACCCGGCAAAAGATTCTGCATGGGATGCGATCAGAACCTTAAGCGACAAAATCGGCCAGCAGCTTACTGATATTATGCGCTCAATTGCAAAAGAAAATACGGGCTTGCAGGGGATTATTAACCGTATCGACTTTAACGCAACTACTCACGGACAGCGCGATATTGACGATGACCGTTTGAGCAAACTCATTGAAAAAATCTCTGAAAAACGGCTTGGATTGAGAGATGTGGAACCCGATATCATCGGCAGAAGTTACGAATACCTGATACGCAAATTTGCGGAAGGCAGCGGCCAGAGCGCCGGAGAGTTCTATACCCCTGCCGAGGTTGGTTTTATCATGGCCAGAATTATGGACCCGGAACCAGGGATGGAAGTC
The DNA here is from genome assembly GCA_021646465.1 of Candidatus Kuenenia hertensis. Lineage (GTDB taxonomy): Bacteria > Planctomycetota > Brocadiia > Brocadiales > Brocadiaceae > Kuenenia > Kuenenia hertensis. The sequence continues at coordinate 25,864 of SOET01000010.1, forward strand.
TATGATCCCACCTGCGGCAGCGGTGGTCTCCTTATTAAATGCGAACTGGTCATGGAAGAAAAGATGAGGCTCAGGAGCAAAGAGAAATACGCCCCGCTGAAACTTTATGGTCAGGAGTTTACCCCTTCGACGTGGGCCATGAGTAAAATGAACATGGTTATTCATGACATGGAGGGCGATATTGAAATCGGCGATACGCTGAAAACTCCAAAATTTAAGAGTAAAAACAGGTTGAAAACCTTTGACCGTGTAGTGGCAAATCCTATGTGGAATCAGGGACGCGACAGCCTTTCCTATATAAAGGACAACTTTTTTATTAACGATGAAATGGGACGATTCCCAGCCGGAAGTTGTGGCGGCAAGATTGACTGGGGTTGGGTTCAGCATATTTACAGCAGTCTCAACGAAACCGGACGAGCGGCTATAGTCCTGGACACCGGAGCGGCAAGCCGTGGCAGCGGCAATCAGGGCAATAACAAAGAGAAAGATTGCCGGAAATGGTTTGTGGATAACGACCTTATCGAAGGCGTGATCTATCTGCCGGAGAACCTGTTTTACAATACTTCTGCTCCGGGGATTGTGATATTCCTGAACAAGACGAAAAAACACAAAAACAAGATTTATCTCCTGCATGCGGGTAAAGAGTTCGAGAAAGGCGACCCGAAAAACTTCATTCCTGAAGCGGGTATTGAAAAGATTGCCGAAACATACAAGAAATTCAAGGAAGTGGAAAAATTTTCACGGCTGGTGAGCAAGGATGAAATTGTAAAGAATGATTACAATATTTCGCCCAGCAGGTATATACATATTACCGATACCGAAACGTACCGACCGATTGGCGAAATAGTGGAAGAATTGAAAACACTTGAAGAAGAAACGACCCGTATTGATGCCGAATTGAAGGCCATTTTTGAAAAGATGGGGATATGAATATTTGCTGCCTGAGGCTCTCGAAGGCAGCATAAGAAAATAGATAAAAGAAATGAAAGGCTATATGTACATATTGGAATGTTCAGATGGAAGCTACTACACAGGCAGTACAAATAATTTGGAATTGCGATTAGCACAGCATCAGGCAGGTGAAGGTGCAAATCATACCAAAAAAAGATTGCCTGTTAAGTTAGTATATTTTGAAGAGTATGCAAGAATTGATGAAGCATTTTATCGGGAAAAACAAGTGCAGGGTTGGAGCAGAAAAAAGAAGGAAGCGTTGATAAATGGAAAGTCTGAATTGCTCCCGCAAGTGGCGTTAGCATATCGGGATATTAAAGCCTTATCGGGTGGCTTCGAGAACCTCAGCCACCCTAATGAGCCGAAGTTATAGCTCAGCAGACCTTGCCGAGGGCTGAGGCTCTCGAAGCCAGAGCCCCCCCCCGGCGGGTTCAGGTCTGTGACCTGAATCCTACGTTTCATACGTGACAATTTATCCATGACCTGTCTGCCGACAGGCAGTAATGTATATATCGCTATTAATCAAATAAACTATTGGGTTCAGATTACAAATCTGAACCCGCAAGGGGGAGTTGAATGTGTTGGAAGAAGTAATTGGGATTGATAAGTAGTTGAAGACTATTTTTAGGAAGTTGGGGATATGATGGAAGATTGGAAAGAAACAGACTTGGGTTTAATTCCAAGTGATTGGAATGAAGGGGTATTATCAAAATATGCAGAGAAACCACAATACGGTTTTACTGATAGTTCTTCAAACAACGGAAACGTGAAGTTTTTGAGAATAACAGATATTACTGATATTGGTGTAAATTGGAATGATGTCCCGTTCTGTAACTGCCATGATATCGATAAATATAAATTAAAAAATGGAGATATTGTTTTTGCACGAATTGGAGCAACAACAGGAAAGAGTTACATAATAAAAAACCCACCTTTAGCAGTATTTGCATCGTACTTAATACGAGTTAGAACAAAAAATGATTTGCTCTCTGATTATCTAATTTATTATTTCAGTTCTGAATATTATTGGAGACAGATTAATTGTCAAAAGGGAACTAATTTAAAAGGCGGGGTAAATGGGTCAATTCTTAGCACCTTGAAAATAATTCTCCCCTCCCTTCCCGAACAACACAAAATCGCCTACATCCTCAGTACAGTGCAGAAAGCCATCGAACAGCAGGACAAGCTTATCTGCACCACCACGGAATTGAAAAAAGCCCTGATGCAGAAACTCTTTACTGAAGGGACGAAGGGTGAAAAGCAGAAGCAAACCGAGATTGGTCTTGCTCCAGAGAGTTGGGAGGTGGTGGAGTTATCATATGTATGTGAAAAACCACAGTATGGTTTCACAGATAGTGCTTCAACTCAAGGTAATGCGAAATTCTTGAGGATTACTGATATTACAGAATTCGGAGTTAACTGGAATGATGTACCCTTTTGTAACTGTCCCGATTTTGAAAAATATGAATTGAAAGATGGTGATATTGTATTTGCACGAATTGGCGCAACTACTGGAAAAAGTTATTTAATATCAAATCCACCTAAAAGTGTTTATGCTTCTTATCTAATTCGTGTTAGGTGTAAAGATGAAATTTTACCAGGCTTTTTGATTTACTATTTCGTGTCTGACCAATATTGGAAGCAAATTGATACTACAAAAGGAAATAATTTAAAGGGTGGTGTTAATGGCTCTATCCTAAGTAAACTCCTAACGCCAAAACCAAGTATTAAGGAGCAAAAAAGTATATCAGATATGTTTAAAGTACTTGATAATAAGCTGGCATTTTGCATAAAGAAAAAACAAACCCTCACCGACCTCTTCAAAACCCTTCTCCACGAACTTATGACTGGTCAGCGGAGGGTTCACGAAATAGATTTTGATACACAAATACAAGAGGCTGCCCATGCCTAAACCTGCCGAACGTAAGAGCGTGCAATCCCGTATTCTGAAATACGCGCAGGATATTGGCTGGACCTTCGTTTCACAAAACGAAGCTGAAGCCCGCAGAGGGTTTGCTTCGACAGGCTCAGCAACCCAACCGGGGGCTGAGGCTCTCGAAGTCCCCGCCATCAAAAGAGAGAAAGCAAAAAACGCCAGTCGTTTTTTTACCGAAATACTTTTTGAAAAAGTAAAAGAGTTGAATCCCAAATATAGCAATACTAAAGAAGAACTCCTGCGGCAATTGGATTTGCCGCTTCCCACCATTACCGGCAACCGCGATTTTCTCCAATACCTTCAGGGAGTAAGGACATTTTTCAGCAAGGAAGAAGGCAGGGAATTCAACCTTCATCTGATTGATTATGAAAACCCCGGCAACAACATTTACGAGGTGACTGAAGAATATTACCTCTTCAACGGCCAATATGCCAACCGCGAAGATGTGGTTTTTCTTATCAACGGTATTCCTGTTCTGGTGATTGAGTGCAAGAACGCGACCAAAGACGAGGCTATTGCCATCGGCACTGATCAGATACGGAGATATCACCGCGAAACACCGGAATTTATGGCGCCGGAGCAGATTTTCACTGTAACAGAAAGCATCGGATTCTCATACGGAGTCACCTGGAATACCATCCGCCGGAATATTTTTAATTGGAAAAGCGAGAAACGCCGTGGTGAGCTTGTCGAATCCATAGGGAATCTTGAAGCCAAGATAAAGACATTTTGCGACAGGCAACATATCCTTGACCTTCTCAAAAAGTTTATTCTCTTTGCCGAGCAGAATGAAGAACTGAACAAGTATATTCTGAGGCAGCACCAGAAGGCCGCCGTCGACAAGGTTGTTGCGCGGGCGCTCGATCACAAAAAGAATCGTGGGCTTGTCTGGCACACGCAGGGAAGCGGTAAAACCTATACTATGATTAAAGCGGCTGAGCTTCTCTTTAAAGCCCCGCAAGCGGAAAAACCGACCATTCTTCTTTTAATCGACCGTAATGAACTTGAAGATCAGATGCACAAAAATCTTGTTTCGGTTGGCGTTAACAATGTGGAATCCGTTGACAGTATTAAGGACTTGCAAAAGCTTTTAAAAAGCGATTACCGGGGCATTATTGTCAGCATGGTTCATAAGTTCCGGGATATGCCTGCTGAAATGAATATCAGAAAAAATATTTATGTACTCATAGATGAGGCTCACCGTACAACCGGCGGAGATCTGGGCAACTACCTCATGGCCGCTGTTCCCAATGCAACCTTTATCGGCTTCACAGGAACGCCGGTTGATAAAACAGTCTATGGCCGCGGAACTTTCAAAACCTTTGGTATTGATGATCAACAAGGGTATCTGCACAAGTATTCCATTAAAGACAGTATCGAAGACGGAACAACGCTGCCGCTCTTTTACGGCATGGCGCCCAGTGAATTATTGGTGCCAAAGGAGATACTGGAAAAGGAGTTTTTGGGACTTGCCGAAGCCTACGGCGTAAATGACATTGATGAACTCAACAAAATTTTGGAACGGGCTGTCAATACAAAGAACTTTTTGAAAGGCAAAAAGCGGGTTGAGCAGGTTGCCGAGTTTGTTGCCAGACATTACAAGGAAAATGTTGAACCACTGGGATATAAAGCATTTCTGGTTGGCGTAGACCGCCCTGCCTGTGCCTTATACAAAAAAGCGTTGGACAAATTCCTGCCGCCGGAATATTCGGAAGTCGTATATACAGGCAACAACAACGATACCGAAGATTTAAAAGCCTATCACATTGATGATAAGAGAGAGAAGGAAATCAGAAAAAAGTTTGCCAGGATTGACGAACTGCCCAAAATACTCATTGTAACCGAAAAACTTCTGACCGGTTATGATGCCCCGATTTTATATGCCATGTATCTGGACAAACCCATGCGTGACCATACCCTGCTCCAGGCCATAGCAAGGGTAAATCGCCCTTACGAAAATGAAGAGCGGGAAATGGTAAAACCGCACGGTTTTGTGCTCGATTTTGTCGGTATTTTTGAAAATCTTGAAAGGGCCCTGGCATTTGACAGCGATGAAATAAACGCTATTGTAAAAGACATTCAGTTGTTGAAACACCTTTTTAAATCAAAAATGGAAAAGGATGTACCTCCTTACCTGCAATTGATTAAACATGGCTTTAACGATAAAGATACCGATACCTTAATTGAGTATTTTCGCGACAAATCGAAACGCAAAGAATTCTTCAAGCTTTTTAAAGAAGTAGAGATGCTTTATGAAATCATTTCACCTGACAAGTTTCTGCGGCCTTACATTGAAACTTACGCAACGCTATCGTCTATCTATCAGGTAGTGAGAAATGCCTATGCAAAGAGGATTCAGGTTGACAGGCTATTTCAGAAAAAGACAAATGAACTCATACAAAGCAAGGTTGGCGGGACATATCCCACCTTTGATGACGAATACTTTGAGATTAATGAAGAGGCGATAGAATATATCATAAGTAAAAACAAGAATGAAAATACGAAGGTCATTAATTTGGTCAAAAATATTGAAAAAATTGCCGATGAAAATGCAGACGATCCTTTTCTGGTTGGTTTAAGAGAAAGGGCCGAAGCCGTTGAAGACCGGTATGAAGACAGGCAACTAAGTACACAGGAAGCCATAGATGAGCTCCGAAGGATTTACGAAGAGGATATTATACGCAGAAAAGAACAAACGGAGAAAGGCTTTGACGGTCTAACATTCTTTGTTTATAAAACTCTGCTTGACAAGAACATTGAAAATGCAGAAGAAGTAACCAAACAAATCAGGGAAGAGTTTGTTCATCATCCTCATTGGAAAACCAGCGATAAGGAGTTGAGAGAACTACGTAAAGCAGTCTATTTTGCCGTTCTTTCAGAAGAAGATGATATCGATAAAGCTGCCAACCTGATAGATGACTTGTTTAACCATTTGTTCACTGCATACGGATTATGATATGAATACATGGAAAGACAAAAAAGAATTTAAGTCATGTGTTCACGAATATGCCGGTAAGATGAAAATTGAAGTTAAGGCATTAGCATTACGCCCCATGAAGAACAAATGGGCGTCATGTTCAACAGACGGAAATCTCAATTTCAATTCAGAATTATTGGATATTGAAAAAGAATTAGGTGAATATGTTATTGTCCATGAACTCCTTCATTTTAAAATACCAAATCATGGAAAATTATGGAAAAGTCTGATGTCTGCATACCTGGGAGATTGGGAGATGCTGGACAAAAGACTGAAAGAAAAGAATTCCACTTCCGTTGTCACATCTCCAGATGAAAAAAACGGGCAGGTTTTAAAGAAGAAAAGAAGATTAAAAAAAACATAAATATGTAATATTATCTTTTTTTACTGGTTGCGAAAACTTGATTCATCTTTATGTATTTTCTGACTTATCAGCATCAGGTATTTAGTTACAACTTGTTTTGATTTTTACAATACCAAGCATAATTTATGGACAACAAAAAGGATAGCATCTATCCGGTCTTACATAAATATTTCGGCTATTCAAAGTTCTATCCGCTTCAGGAAGATATTATCAGGTGGGTGTTAGGGCGAAAAGACCTCTTTGTCCTGATGCCGACAGGGGGAGGCAAGTCGTTGTGCTATCAATTGCCCGCCCTTCTTTTCGATGGCATAACGGTGGTTGTCTCTCCTTTAATTGCCTTGATGAAGGATCAGGTGGACGGTCTTATAGAGAACGGCATTTCCGCTGCCTTTATCAACAGTTCTTTACGTTCCGATGGGATCGTCACAAGAAAAAAGGAGCTTGCGGAAGGGAAAACAAAGATTCTTTATATTGCCCCTGAAAGGCTTGCCATGCCTGAGTTTATTAGATTCCTACAGGGATTAAAGGTTTCTCTCTTTGCAATTGATGAGTCGCATTGTATTTCCGAATGGGGACACGATTTCAGGCCGGAATACCGGCAGTTAAGTATGTTGAGGCAGCATTTTCCAAAGACGCCGATTATGGCATTGACGGCCACCGCCACACCTTCGGTACAGAGAGATATAATCGAGCAGTTAAAATTAACCGATTACCGCATCTTCACTGCCAGTTTTAACAGAAAAAATCTTTTTTATCAGATCATTCCCAAGGATAATCCCTACCACCAGATTCTCTGTTTTTTAAAGGAACGAAAAAAGGAATCGGGCATTGTCTATTGCCAGGGACGCAAAACCGTTGAACACCTGGCAGAGAGTTTACAGAATGATGGATATCGCGCCCTTCCCTATCATGCCGGACTCTCTGCGGAGATGAGAACGGAAAATCAGGAACGTTTTATTCGTGAAGACGTAGAGATTATTGTGGCAACTATTGCGTTTGGTATGGGCATAGATAAACCGAACATACGTTATGTGATACATTACGATTTGCCGAAAAGCATTGAAGGGTATTATCAGGAAACAGGCCGTGCCGGCAGGGATGGGCTAAAGAGTGATTGTATTCTGCTCTTCAGTTATGCTGATAAGATGAAGATTGAATATTTTATTCGACAAAAAGAAGATGAAAACGAAAAGCACGTTGCATATAAACAGTTACGGGAGATTGTGTCATATTGTGAAAGCAACGTTTGCCGGAGAAGAATATTGCTGGATTATTTCGGGGAGAAATTCTCGGAACATAATTGCGGGAATTGCGATCTCTGCCTCAATCCAAAAGAACAATTCGACGGGACTGTTATTGCACAAAAGCTGTTATCATGTGTTTATCGTGTTGGTGAATGCTTTGGCATGCATTACGTTATCGACGTCCTTCTGGGTTCAAAAAACCAGAAAGTGCTGCAGAATGGTCACACTGCCCTCTCAACATACGGTATCGGAAAGGAATATTCAAAACCGCAATGGCTGGCATTTTCACGGGAATTAATCCAGTCGGGTTATCTTTCTCTTGATGGTGAAAAATATCCGGTTTTAAAATTGAACAAGCAGAGCCGTGAGATATTGCTCGGCAGGAAGAAAGTATTCCTGACAAAACCAGAGGAAACACCTTCATTCGCAGTATCAAAAGAAGATACGAATTATGACCAGGCATTGTATGAACGCTTGAGAGTACTAAGAAAGTCGATTGCAGACCGGGAATCTATGCCGCCGTATATTATTTTCCATGACACGAGTTTAAAGGAAATGTCAACGCGGTATCCGCAAACGGCGTCTGATTTAGAAAAGATAAGCGGCGTGGGAGAACTGAAATTAAGGAAATATGGCGCTCTTTTTCTCAAGGAAATATGCGATTATTGCAGACAGCACGCAGTAATACCAAAACAGGATAATTTCAAGCAGCGGGCATTTGCAGAGAAGCAAACCAGAACACCCACCATTTACGCAACGTTGGAACTCTGTAAAAATAATCTTTCGCTTCAGGAAATAGCCGGGAAAAGAGGGCTCGCAACGTCTACGATCTCCACGCATCTTGAAAAACTTATTCTCGGCGGCGAGGATGTTTCCATAGACAAATTCGTTGATCCGGGAAAGCAGCAACACATCCGGGCGGCAATCGAAAAATTGGGCGTGGAAGCATTAAGCCCTGTGAAAGAATTATTAGGGGAAGGATATTCCTACGATGAAATAAAGCTCGTCAGGGCAGAGATGATGTATGCAATGAGAAAAAAAGAAACAGACACTGAATAGCGGATACACCGCTATATTATTTTTTCCACGTAAATGAAAATGTATCGATTACTTCCAGTTTCTCTTTCACAAATAACGTTTTAAAAGATGCTTCGTCCGGCAATTCTCCTGTTAAGTCGCATTTTATTCCCACTACTGAACAGTTGAAAATCAAATTTTTTTCATTTTCCGCGAGTACCGTAACATCAAGAAATTGATACGCCGTTTCAAAAACAGCACACCCAAAATCGTCTAATGGAATTTGTGTGATGTCGCACCCTCCTCTTCCCGACAATTTTGCGCCTCCTCCCCCGGAAACTACATATATGGGGAATTGTAAATTCCCTTTCGCATCCGTTTTGCAAATGCGCTGGTAATTATGATCATGTCCGCTTATGACCATAATAATATTATGAGAGGGTTCGTTAAAGACCTTTGCGTAACGATTCCGAAATCTGGCAAGGAGAGATGTTTCTTCTAAAATATCAAAACAGCCATGAAAGCCGATGGTATAGGGCGGGTAGTGCGTACAGATAATTTTTGGTCCGCTAAACTCCTCCAATTCACGCAAAAACCACTGATATTGTTCTTTGTCATTGGGCAATGATGAATTTAATGCAATAAATTTTATTTTGTGTCCGTCTGTTTCTTTGACAAATGAATACCACGATTGATACTGAGCGGTATTTTTGAATATCTCTTTTAAATACGACGAATATTTAGTGGGTAATCTATCCATAAATTCTCTTTCCAGCACCTGACGGCTTCTCTCTTTTAATTTTTCTTCCGGAATGGAATAAATTTCTCCGAAAATTTCATCCCAAATTTTCTCTAATGATGCAGTAGTTTCAGTGTGAGAAGAATACGTGTTTTTAGTATTTCTCTCATGATTTTTTAATTTTGGCAGCAGCTCTTTTATCAGCGCATCTATTTTTTTGCCAAAAATCAGTTCGTGGTTACCAATAATGGGATAAAAAGGGATCGGGTTGTCTTTTGTGTAATTATTTTTAACAACCTCTGTAAATTTTTCAAATTCATTGTAGTAAACCATATCCCCGCTAAATAATATAATGTCCGGTACTCGCCCGCTTATAACCTCCGCGATTGCGTTATGTTTTGTTTGCGGTTTTTCCATTGTGTCAATATTTCCACGAGTGTCACCATACGCAATAAAATGTAATGTCTCTGCGTGTAATTGATGAAAAAATGAAGAAACAATACATAAAATAACGATAATGGAAAGAGAGATTTTTTTATGTTTATTCATAGTCTTTGTATGCGAGAAAATTAAAACTGCAATCCAAGGTGAAGGGAAATGAATTGCAGCCTTAACTTCCTCATTGAATAAATTGCTTTACGACAATGTTAAACGGTTACTTCCTTTATGCTTTCCCAAATGCCATGCAAATTACAACGGGTCATAACCCTCAACGTGGATGATTTGCTCATGGAAACGGGGATAGTTACTTTCGCTTGCGGGCAGAGAGGGGAAAGTTCTATCCGCGAAACCAATTCAATTCCGAGATATATCTCGATCCATTGTATATAATGAGTAGGCGTCATGGGGTGCAGGCTGTGTCCTATTTGAATATCCAGGTCAAAAGGCTCTCCTGCTTTTACCGTGCCAGGCAATTGCACATAAGGGACGTGCCCTTTTTCTTTGGGAGTCATGCTTAACGGAGGATCTTTTACCCTGTTAATATTCTGAAACCAATCAATTTCATCTGCTTTTGAAAACTTCAGAGAGCCAATAATCGGAGCCATGCCTATTGCAAGGGAAGAAACGCCAATGGTCTTTAAAAACTTCCTTCTGTCAAAATCTCGCATAGTACTTCCTCCAAAAAATTTTCAACAAATAATATGATTATCAACTAATAATTATTGCATATTACATTTATTTTTAAAAGAATCAAGCCAATTATGGATTTTTTGTAGAGACTATGAAGATACCGCTATTTTTACCTCTTTAATGTTTTTGGTATATACCCAGCCCACCCGCCCTTTTGCAGTTTTTACCAAAGCAGCATTTCCTACTTTACGAAGAAACAAGATAATAGCTTTTATTGTAAAGAAAAAAATGGGATGTGTCAAAACCATGAAAATCCACTCCTTTGCACATTGTATCACAAGCATCCTGCTTGTGTTGTTTAACGCTCAAGCTGCCTGCCTGTCGGCAGCAGACAGGGAAGCTTGAGTTGCTTTGGATTTATTACTGAGTTAACTCAATAACCATTTTTTAAAATTAAATTTGACAAAGTTTCAATAAAAAATATAATGGTAAACATATGTCCACCAATCAGGAAAAATCAACAAACACTACGTTAACTAAAAAACAGACGGATTTTCTGGCCTTTTTAAAAGAATATCTTCAGGAGAAAGGCTATCCGCCCACGGTACGCGAGATCATGCACGGGCTGGGGCTTTCCAGCACCAATATTGTTAAAAAATATCTTGATGTTCTTGCCCGCAAGGGTCACATCAAAAAACAATACAACAGCCCCCGGGCCATTGAAATTGTAGAAACCTCACGTCAATATTCTGAAACAAAAGCCATCCCCATTGTCGGAAAGGTCAGAGCGGGGACGCCTCATCCGGCAATAGAAGATATTACGGGATACCTTACGGTAGACAAAACAATCTGCCGTACCGACAATGCGTTTTTTTTGCAGGTTGAAGGAGACAGCATGATCAACGCCCACATACAGGAAGGCGACCTTGTTTTAGTAAAACCACAACCGGTTGCCAACAACAGGGAAATCGTGGTTGCCCTCGTAAACGACGAAGCCACGGTCAAAAGATTTTATAAAAAGGGAAATACTCTGGAACTGCACCCGGAACATCCCACAATGAAGCCGATTGTAGTCAAGGGAGAACAGGATGAAGTTCGCATCGTGGGAAAGGTTACTGCGGTTGTGCGGTTATTGGAACAGTAACGATGGTTGTAATATCAGGAGTTTTTATAAATGTATGGTTACGGAAATTAATGAAACAGTCAAAGTAGGGGCAATTTTTGGCGATAACAAAAAAAAGCTCAAACCCGTCTGGTTCGTATGGAGCGGCAGGAAACATACCATTCAGGAAATCACCTACGTCTGGTCGGAAAGAGTGGGAAAGGCAGTGATACACTATTTCACCGTTACGGAAGGCGCCAATCTTTTTTCCCTGTCGTACAACGCCGAAACCCTGCTATGGACACTCCATTCCATTGAAACTGCCGGTTAGTTACGTATTACGTTCAAACATATTCGTGAACAAATACTATTAAGAGGAACAAGGCGGGGAAACAATCTCTTCTTCTCAAAAGAACGAAGAAACTTCTCACTCATCACGAAGAGAAAAGGGATAATCCATATGACCGGGGAAGGACTTTTTACTGGTTCAATCGTCCCCGATTGAACCGTAACATTTGATATTTTTCAAAGGCATTGCTAATTCTCTGCATACACAATGGTTTGAGTACATCTGGCATTTCAAAACTTCTGGTTCAATCTGCAAAATTGAAACAGCATGAACTTCCTGTAATATGGACAGCGTGATAATTGAATACTGTGTTTACGTTGGCATGCCAAGTAAAATGTATACAATGTATTCTTATAAAAAAAGAAACGATAATTCCCGTCAGATTACCTTCTGAAATAAAAGACATTATTCAATCTCTTACCGATAGTGACGAAAGAACCGTAGGCTGGATGGTACACAAACTTTTAACCGAAGCCCTTGAGGCACGAAATCTTTTGAAAACAAAACCTAAAGATAAATAAACCATCATTTTGCCTGTTTATTGCGAGTTCGAGTTTGTAAGTAGCGATACAATTGTAAACGGGAGCATTCCCGAAAGAGATTCTCATTAATGCAAGGGTTTCTTCCCTTCAAGTTTTTTGATTGCTTCTTGTACTTTTGATCTGTCTGTCGGGTTTGTTGCATATTTAACACAGTTTTGATATTGCCCCAGAGCCTCTTCGGTGTTGCCATTTGCTTCATAGAGAGAAGCAATGGCAAAACCGGATTCAAAATCCGTGGGGTCCAAGTTCAGCGCTTTTTTAAAGGCATTAATGGATTCTTCTGTTTTATTTTCCAATAGATAGAGAACTCCCAATTGCTTGAAATATTTAAAATGGTTCATGGGGTATACCGTTATTGCATAATTATAAATGGTTATTGCTTTTGAGAAGTCCTCTTTAATAATGTAAGCACTCGCCAGTTCATGAAAGACGTCAATCCCTAAAAAGGACAAGTATCTGATGTGTTCTTCATTGCCCGAATCAAATAAACGTATTGCCTCTTCTCCTGTTTTAATCAAGTCGTCGGTTTTTTCAGGGTTTTCCAAATAATGGGAAAATAAAGTATAATGTACAACAAACTCATCAGGCATATCAGAGACGAGTTGCAATAATTTGCTTTCTGTTTCCTGATAAGTGAATTTTCCCTGATGGTAACTTTCGATGATAGTCTCGGCATTTTGTTGTACTTTGTCTGCCTGGCAGACTTCAATGATTTGCTGTGTAAGTTTTTCAAACATTCCCGGAATTTTTTCTGCAGATTCGCATTCTCCTACCAATGCGCCAACGGTTTTGTCCTTCATTTCCTGTAGTCGTATTGTTTCTATTTCCCGTGCATTAATTACGTCGAGATCCGCCCGGAATCTTTCGCCAAATTGAGACAAGCTTCCCTTTATTGCAAAATCCGCATTTAAATGCTTTGTCATTTTTACTACTTTTTCCCATTCAAAGCTAAAAAAAAGGTCAATAATATCTTTATCGGTGAAATTTGAACCTTTTTCTACATCATCAATTTTATAGAAATTGTGCAAAACTGTTTTTCTCACATATTTGTAAGTACGTTTTGGGTCTATTACTGTAAAAAGGCCGGAACGGATTAACTCGCTTTGGATAATACGTTCTGCCCCCTTAATTTGACTGTTTAATCCGAGATTATATACAAAAGGGAAAATGACAATCTTATACTTTTGTTCCTGTGCAGGTAAGGCCTGTGCTGAAAAGATAAGAAAGGCAATAATAAATAATAATGTATGGATTTTTTTGAACATTGTTAAAAAATTGTAATGAAATAAAAAAAGCCTGATCATTTGTATTTAATACAAACTAACAGGCGCCTGCCATTCCAAATTAATTTCAACAAATTTCACGCTGAAAAAAAGGTTTTTTATGCCTTGTTTTTGAAAGCGTCTATTAACTTATCCGCCACTTCTTCTGCTATTTCGTCTTTTTCGTAGAACCCTGTTTCCAGTTTTTCTTTCACTTCTTTTATTTTTGCATTCCTTGTATCCGATATTTCATTTACGGCAGTCTTCAGATTTTCAACTTTTTCTAAAAGAGATCTGGATTCTTGAGAAATGCTAACGGTGTCAAATTTTTTTGGGTCGGTACTTCCCTCTTTTTCTCTTTTTTTAACCGATTTGTTCGCTTCGTAATGGTTCACCCCAATAATTTTTAGTTTGGATGGGTCATTCGTTATTCTATCCATGGTACCTTTCCTTACTGCTCAAGAATAATTTTTTAAATTTAAAAACTATCTTTTAATTTTATAATCGCTTATTATATCGTGTACGATATGATTATTCAAAACGTATTCTTTATTAACCTTACAAGCTTATTTGCCTACAAAACCTAATGTTGATATCGGCAAAAATAAAAAATTATTTAGGTTTTTCATGGGTATTTTTATTTCTATGTAATAACATATTGCTAAAACGACAGTTAGCTATTCCTTTTCGTGGAACAATTGGATGAAATGTCTAAAGAAATAGACTTTAAGAATATATTTGACATAGACTAAAAATTTTGCTATAGAGGAATTTGCGTGTTCTTGGTAATACATAACTTACATTCTATCAATGATATACATATAAAACAGGAGTTGTCAATTGAGCATTATTAGTTGTATTAAAGCCAGGGAAATTTTGGATTCAAGAGGAAATCCTACAGTAGAAGTCGATGTGATTTTAAAGAATGGGATTATGGGTCGTGCTGCGGTGCCTTCTGGCGCTTCAACAGGAAAAAGAGAGGCTTTGGAGCTGAGAGATAATGATAAACCGTCACGGTTTATGGGGAAAGGGGTTCAGACTGCGGTAAAAAATATAAATGAAATTATTTCTCCAAAACTTGAAGGATTGGATGTGGTCCGCCAGGTAGAGATTGATAACCTGTTAATACAATTAGATGGCACCAAAAACAAAGAAAAACTCGGTGCAAATGCCATTTTAGGTGTTTCGCTTGCAGTAGCAAAAGCTGCTGCCAACGCATTAAGTATTCCTTTGTATCGGTATATTGGCGGTACAAATGCAAAGGTTTTACCCGTGCCCATGATGAATATTTTGAATGGCGGCAAACATGCGGACAATAATCTTGATATTCAGGAATTTATGATTATGCCGGTAAATGCAGACAGCTTTGCGGAAGCATTGCGTACCGGTACGGAAGTATTTCATACCCTTCGTTCTGTTTTAAAATCAAAGGGTTATAATACAAATGTTGGAGACGAAGGTGGTTTTGCCCCAAATTTGAAAACGAATGAAGAAGCGATTGATTTAATTCTTCAGGCGATTAAAGATGCCGGGTATATTGCCGGGAAAGATGTCTATCTTGCGCTAGACTCTGCCGCCAGTGAATTTTATCATGAAGGAAAATATGTATTGCGTGCGGAAGGGGGAAAGAAAAAAACGAGCGATGAAGTTATTGCCCTTTACGCCGAATTTTTAAGCAAATATCCTATTTGCAGTATTGAGGATGGTTTGGCTGAGGAAGATTGGGATGGTTGGTTTAAGCTTACAAAACAACTGGGAGAAAAGATTCAGCTTGTAGGAGATGACATATTCGTAACGAATACGGAAATTCTGGAGAAGGGTATTGAAAAGGGTGTGGCCAATTCCATTTTAATTAAGGTCAATCAAATCGGTACGCTAACAGAAACGTTAAATGCAATTGAATTGGCAAGGGCAAACGGGTACTCAACCGTTATTTCCCACCGTTCCGGCGAGACAGAGGATTCAACTATTGCCGACATAGCAGTGGCAACAAATGCGGGGCAAATAAAAACAGGTTCATTAAGCAGGACGGACCGGATATGCAAATATAATCAACTGTTACGTATAGAAGAAGACCTCTCAAATAATGCAATTTATGGGGGTAGATTATGCAAGATAAAAAAATAGATTTAGAGAATAGTATCAGTTTTTCCGGAAATTCCCTTAATGACAAAAGAGAAGGAAATAAATTTTATTTTGGCAAATATATCCTGATTACGCTTATCACCTCGTTTGTAGTAATACTTTTTTCCTATATAATTACGAATGCCCGCCAGGAAAGATTTCGCATGTTGGAAACAAAAAAGATTCTTGAAAAGCAGGTGGTACAATTACGATTAGAAAATGACAGGCTTGAGAATGAGCATTCTTCTTTGCAAGAAGATCCCGGCCGTATTGAAAAAGAAGCACGTGAACAATTAGGGTATCTTGCTCCCGGAGAAGTTTCCTATGATAAATATAATTTTAATATCAAAAGCATTACCAGGAAAAAACCAGATACTATGCCTGCCCCGAATCGGTGGAAATCGTTTCTCTTTGATGGTCCGTTTCCATGGCAATTCCCTACTTTGATAATCCTTATTACTGCTGCATATTACTTAATTACGTATCATTATGAATATAGAAGACTATATAAATCAGAGCGTTAGAAATGCGAAAAGCGCCTCGCGGAGCATTGCAACGGCAAGTACAGCGGTAAAAAATATTGCTCTTGATTATATAGCTGAAGGTATTAGCTCTTCTGCTCATTTTATTCAAGCTGAAAATGAAAAAGATGTTCTTGCCGCAAAGCAAGCCGGTTTATCAGAAGCAATGATTGACCGTTTATGTCTTACGGATAAACGTATCAAAGCAATGGCAGACGGAGTAAGACAAATCATTTATCTTGCCGATCCTGTGGGTGAAATCATTCATGGTCATACACGGCCAAATGGTTTGCAGATCAAAAAAATACGCGTTCCAATAGGTGTTATCGTTATTATTTATGAATCACGGCCTAATGTGACAGCCGATGCTGCTGCGTTATGTCTCAAAGCGGGGAATGCGGTTATCTTGCGGGGTGGGAAAGAGGCGATTCATTCCAACATTGCAATTTATAAGATTATCGTTTCGGCTTTGGAAAAAGCTGGGCTTGATAAGAATTGTATACAACTTATTGAAATTACCAATAGAGAAGCTGTTGATTATTTGCTTAAGTCAGACAAATATGTTGACGTCGTTATTCCTCGTGGCGGAGAAACACTTATTCGCACTGTAGTTGAAAAATCTACCATCCCTGTTATCAAGCATTATAAGGGTGTTTGCCATACGTACGTGGATGAATTTGCAGATCTGAAAATTGCCGGGGAAGTTTGTTTTAACGCCAAGATACAAAGACCTGCGACATGTAATGCAATGGAGACGATGCTGGTACATGAAAATATCGCTTCTGTTTTTTTGCCAAAAATATCGAACAGATTCATTGATTCCGGTGTGCAAATACGGGGGTGTGAAAAAACATGTACTATTTTAAATAATATAAAATCTGCTACGGATGAAGATTATTTTAATGAATATCTGGACATGATTTTAAACATAAAAATAGTGAGTTCAATTGATGAGGCTATTTCCCATATAACAACATACGGCTCAGGCCATTCGGATGCGATTATTACCACTAATTATGGTAATGCCATAAAATTTACTGAAGAGGTAGATACTGCGGCGGTATACGTTAATGCTTCTACACGTTTTACCGATGGGTATGAATTTGGTATGGGCGCCGAAATTGGTATTAGCACAGATAAACTCCACGCCAGGGGGCCTATGGGATTGACAGAACTTACCTCTTATAAATTTGTGATTTTCGGAAATGGCCAGATACGAGGATAATACATCTTTAAACACCTAAATTCATTTCATTATTTATGCAGGGAATTTGGAACCGATTTTTTGTTCAACAGCATGCGGTATTTAGTGAATAAAGCGGCAGGGATATTGAGCATGAATACGTATCCTATTTCCTGTTATCACTCAATTTGTGTTGCTAACGAGTTAGAAACTATATTTATGAAGACTTCATATGTCAACATAAATGTTTTTTTGGTTAATGTGCGCTATACCTGTTTGTTCAAATAAAGAAAACTTGTTAATAACTTGTTAGGCAGTAAATCATTAGTACGACAATACAATGACAACTTTTTCAATAAACGATGAAGCGATTGACCAACTTATTCAAAAGATTGACAGTTTCGTTTGGACTGATAAAGACGGAGAAATTCGGGAAACACTTCGGCAACAATTTTGCCATACATACAATAAAGACCGTATTGATAATTTAAAAACAACTACAAACTTCTTAGAGTAAGACAAAAACTAGAGGAAGTAACAAATAGAATGTTTGTAAGCTATGAATTTGCTGCATTAATTTACCATACATTTCCTAAGGAACAGGAAACTCCAGATAGTGAGCAAACGCCAATAGAAAAACCGGAGGAACAGAAATTTGAGGCACTAGAAGTTCAGCATTATCAAAGTTTGCTTCACAGAAACTTTCATCGACTTTTCCCAAAACTGAAATACTTTGACGAAGAGGAGCAAACACCCAAGAACGGTCAATACGATACTCAAACCATTGGAATTGTGGATATGCTTTGTATCGACGAGAGAGGCGATTTCGTAATCATTGAAATCAAACGACAGGCAACAGACAAAACAATTGGACAAATTTTACGGTATATGGGTTGGACAAAAGAGGAACTATGCAAAGAAGGTCAAAAGGTAAAAGGGCTTATTGTTGCCGAGCGTAAAGACAGTCAACTTGAGTTTGCTTTAAAAGTAATTCCAGACATAAGATTTATGAAACTCGAACTAACAATAAAGCTTGAAGAACAATAAAATGCTTAATAACTTGCTATGCTCTAGATTGCAGCAGATAGATCAATCAGTTACATAAACTTTGATTTTCAATTTATAATATAATATGATGAAAATATATCTTGACAATAGTTGTTTCAATCGCCCCTTTGACGACCAGAAGCAACTTCGAATTAAACTTGAAACTGAAGCCAAGTTAGATATCCAAGAACGTATTTCCCAAAAAGAGATTGATCTCGCATGGTCTTATATCTTGGATTTTGAAAATGAAGCAAATCCATTTGAACAAAGAAGGCTTGCTATCAGAGGTTGGAAGAACCACACTTCAGTTGATACAAATGAGACAAAGGAAATAGTTGAAAAGGCTGAAAAGTTTCACCAAATGGGGATTAAAAGCAAAGATTCTATTCATTTGGCTTGCGCTATCTCTATGCGATATGAATACTTTTTGACGACTGATGACGAATTGATCAAAAAAGCATCAGGCATAAGGGAAATCAAGGTAACTGACCCAATCTCTTTTATAAAGGAGGTAATAGAATGATTACAGATACAGAAATAAAAATTAAAGGCATTGAAGCTCTTATCAATACATTGGGAGAGGTAGAGGCTGAGAGATTCATTTCGTTAGTGATGAGAGAGCCATTTGATTATACTAAGTGGCAAAGGACTCTTTGGCTTGACCGGTCGGTTGCAGAGCTAAGTGCCGCAGCTATGCAATTTAGGGAAAAATCAAAAATGGAAAAAGAAAGAGAATAGCCTAACCATTCATTCAACCTGACGCTTAATTTCTTGGCAATGTTAGAATTATAGAATTTGCAATATTTTTTGCTCGTTATACTTCCTGCACAGTAACGGCGCAGGTTAATTCAAGCGTTATGCAATAAATTATGAATATTCCCGTTTCAGAACTATCAAAAATTTCTCACGTTAATAGCTCCGATTTAAAAGGAAGATTCCTTGCGTCTTTAACGTTCTTTTCTCAAAATGAATGGGAAATGTGGGTGCCTGCTGGAGGTGAACTAATAAGAATGAAGGGCTGGCCTGCTGAGGCATTTTACTTCGCAGAAGAGCCGGAGAAAGAAAGCGATATATATTCTTATTTCCTAAATTTTCTTGCCCAAAGAGCGAATTTTTCATTCATACAAAAGCCATATTCTGGACTGGTAGACGATTTTTACAACCTATCTGCTGCTTTGGCAAAGCTCGAACATTTTTATAAGCATAAGGATGAAATAGGCTCTGGTGTGTCTAGGATTGTTGCTACTGAAGTTGAATATATATTCTCGGTGCCGTAGTGTTTTTGATCTGCTTCAGGAAATAATATCGAAACAGTGGAGCAATGTTAGATTGCTTGATGAAAATATAGAGAAGAGAGAGCTTCCGGAGACTTTTTCCAAGGCAATTCTATTTAAGGGGATTCCGCGAACCAAAGGGGAGTTTTCCGAAAGGTTTGGCTTGCCTGAACAGCTAGATGCGTTCTACTGTAGATATACAGATTTTTTCATGTCCTTGCGCACTTTTCGTGACAACATAGCACATAGAGGTTCATCTGTTGACACAATTTTTTCTACCGAAAAAGGATTTGCAGTCTCTTCCAAGACCCAGCCATTTTCTGAATATGGCGTTTGGACTGAAGAGCACCAGCTACCTAATAACTTGTGCTCTTTACGCCCGGCAATTGGATATGTCATTCATCAAACTCTTTTGGCATGTGAAGATTTCAGCCAAACGATATCTACTGTAATCCAGTTTCCTGAAGAGGTTGTGCCTGGTAAGCACCTATTTATGAGAGGATTTTTTAGTGGTCATCTGATAAGCAACGTAGAGGCTGTCCAAAATAGTGAGTGGTGGGATGCTTAACAAGGTGCCGCTACGGAAATTTACTCGCTTGCGCTCCTAAATTTCCGCAGAGCACGGCGTTATGCGATAAATATAGGAAATAAATATGCCAACAATATCAATGTTTTTTGGTATAATCGTATCGCTCTACTTTATTGATAACAGGAAGCATAAACATCCACATATCCATGTAAAATATCAGGATAGCGAAGCAGTTGTTTCAATCCCTGACGGTGAAATTCTTGACGGGGAATTTCCTCCAGCCAAAATGCGATTGGTTTTGGCTTGGATTGAAATTCACAAAGATGAACTTATGGCTAGCAGTTAGCGGACAGCAACCATTTAAAATTGATCCATTGAGGTAACTATGAATCCAAGAGTGAAAGCAGTAAAGGCGAAAGATAACTATAAACTTGAGATAACATTTTCCAATGGGGAAGTTGGGGTATATGATTGCAGTACTTTGCTTAATTTCGGGGTATTTTCTGAGTTGAAAGACAAAATTTATTTTCAGCAGGTAAGGGCTGCGCATGGAACTGTAGTGTGGCCGCATGAGCAAGATATATGCCCTGACACTTTATACTTGGATTCTATAAAAATTAAAAAACCGCCTAACAAAATGCTTCAGCCGGGCAGGTTGGGTTGAGTGAAACGAAACCCAACATTCTTTGAACGCCATGAACGGTTGATATTGGAGAGTGGAGAAGGATCGGGTCTCGCTCCTTGATGTTGTAATTATTGATTCCGCCGTGCTAAAAGATGATTAAGCTTTTGCTACCGTAGCAAGGTTGGGCAGAGGCACGAAGCCCAACAAACGGTTGAATGCTACGAAAGGTTGATGTTGGGTTTCACTTACGTTCAACCCAGTCTACCCGACTATCTGTTTTACCGATGGGTATGAATTTGGTATGGGGCGCTGAAATTGGTATTAGCACGGATAAACTCCACGCCAAGGGGCCTATGGGATTGACAGAACTTACCTCTTATAAATTTGTGATTTTCGGAAATGGCCAGATACGAGGATAATACATCTTTAAACACCTAAATTCATTTCATTATTTATGCAGGGAATTTGGAACCGATTTTTTGTTCAACAGCATGCGGTATTTAGTGAATAAAGCGGCAGGGATATTGAGCATGAATACGTATCCTATTTCCTGTTATCACTCAATTTGTGTTGCTAACGAGTTAGAAACTATATTTATGATGACTTCATATGTCAACATAAATGTTTTTTTGGTTGATGTGCGCTATACCTGTTTGTTCAAATAAAGAAAACTTGTTAATAACATTGTTAGACTCGCGCAATATAACGCTGGTGAGATAAAATAGACGAGTCGCCCCCATAAACCTACCAGCCCCACTTGGTTGGTAGGCTACGCCAGTAGGGGGCGGCGATGAATTGAAAACTTGTTAAAATAATAATATGAAGTTTGAACTAAAAAAATACAACATAAACATACCAGACAGTGATTTGCTACATGATATTCAGTCCTGTGCAAAAAAGCTTAAGAAAACAAAAATAACAATTGAAGAGTATGACAACTTTGGGAAATTTAGTTCTGCGACTATAAGAAAGAGATTTGGAAATTGGCATCAGGCTTTAAAAAAAGCTGGTTTGGATTATAAATCAGAATCTCATACTGTCACAAAAGAAGAACTGCTCCAAAACCTTAAATGCGTCTGGGAACGCTTAGGAAGGCAGCCAACCTATACAGATATTAAATATCCTTTATCGAAGTATTCAACGCGCCCCTATGAAAGAATGTTTGGATCGTGGCAAAAATCACTTGAAACGTTTGTGAACTGGGTAAATGAAGGTAGCCAGTTAAATGACTCATTTGAAGCTAATGATTCAATAGAGATCAATGCCGATGAAACAAAAATCAAGAGAAGAACTAATCGGAACATTTCTGATAGATTGCGATTTTCTATCTTGCTAAGGGATGGATTCAGATGCCAGTCATGTGGAGAAAGCCCAATTAAAAACCCAGGAATTGAACTACATGTTGATCACGTAATACCCTGGTCAAAAGGTGGCGAAACCATACCAGAAAATCTACAAACGAAATGTAAGAAGTGCAATTTGGGTAAAGGTAATGCTTTTAACCAATGATAAAAATGTCTAACTTCGGCTTCAACCGGATTGCGGGGCATGGCATGATTTTCATGATTTGGTGAATTTGAACGTCCGATTTTTATTAACCGTTTTCTTGTCTCGCAGCCAGTTAAGCCGTCGTTCACCATCAAAACAGCATTAAAAATATTGAAATAATCTGTAACAATAGGTAGTATTCTTTTTATGATTGACTTATTAAAATTAAAACCGAAAATCGAGCGTGTCTGTCGACAATTTCCTATTAAACGACTTGGGATTTTTGGGTCTGCTTTAACTCAGGATTTTGGGTTGGAAAGCGATGTGGACGTGTTGGTTGTTTTTGATTCCGATGAAAACATCGATTTGTTTGATAAATACTTTGAATTGAAAGAGCAACTCGAAACAATTTTTGAACGTGAAGTAGATCTCGTTATAGACAAGCCTTTTAGAAATCCGGTTTTCAGAGAATCAGTTGAAAAGACAAAGACTATCATTTATGAAAGATGAGATTCGGAAAAACCTTATAGACATTCTTCAGACAGCAGAAGAAATACAGAGATTTACCCACGGAATGAATTTCAAGGAATATCAAAACAGCCCCGTCACTCAAAGAGCTGTTGAAAGGGATTTTGAAATTATCGGGGAAGCCCTAAACAGGATTAAAAGAATTGATGAGGAATTGCTTGAAAGGATTTCCGAGCATTACCGTATTATAGGTTTTAGGAATATCTTGATACATGGCTATGATATCATTGATGAATTGATTGTCTGGAAGGCTGTTGAGAATCATTTACCCATTTTAATTAAAGAAATACATGAACTATTAAATGCCTAACAAGTCGCTGAAGCTGACCTTGAAAACGCTTACCATTTTCGTGGTAATATGAAACTCAAAGGTGGGCGTTTTCAAGGCAGCTTATCCTGGGCGTTATGTGTAAATAATGTAAGTAAAATGACTCGGCAACGATACAATGAAAAAAGCGATTATTATCGGGGCGACATCAGGAATCGGGGAAGAGCTAGCCAAAATCTTCTCTCAAGATAGTTATATTGTTGGGGTAGTAGGAAGAAGATCCCACCTTTTAAAGGAATTCAAAAGGGAGTATCCTGAAAGTTTTATCAAGTCTATAGATGTTTCAAAAACAGCAGAAGCAATTAACCAACTCAAAGAACTTATTTCCGAAATGGACGGTGTAGATATTGTTGTAATTAGTTCAGGAGTAGGATTTATTAATCATGATTTGAAATGGTCTCTGGAAAAAGAAACTATTGGTGTTAATGTTTCTGGTTTTGCAGCTATGCAACATTTCTTATCAAAAGGTTCAGGACATCTGGTAGGTATATCATCCATAGCTTCAATTAGAGGGGATGGTGATGCTCCTGCCTATAATGCATCAAAGGCTTTTGTTTCAAATTATTTGGAAGGATTGAGGAAGAAGGTTTCAACATTAGGTGTACCTGTATGCATAACAGGTATTCAACCTGGTTATGTTGGCACCGCGATGGCAAAAGGTGAAGGACTTTTCTGGGTAGCATCCCCAAAAAAAGCTGCACAACAAATTTATACGGCAATTAAAAGGAAAAGAAAACATGCCTACATTACAAAACGGTGGAGAGCAATTGGATGGTTGCTGAAATCTATGCCAGAGTTCGTTTACAATAGATTATGAATAAGTGTGCGAAACAATCAAAACCGGCGGATGATAGATAGTCATCAGCGGTAGTTATGTACAATATAAAAAGGGGTATGTAATTGGGAGTAGCAAGTGCGTTATTATTTTGATTGGGATCCCAATAAGGCAAAAACAAATCGAAAGAAGCATGGGATTGGTTTTGAGCAGGCATCCACTATTTTTCTTGATCCAGGAATGGTATTCTGTTGGTTGTAGTCCATACTTTCCAACAGTTGGATGCCGACTGTTGCAGAATTAGAATTATCTCTGCCCGCAAGGCAACCAAAAAAGAGGCAAAACAGTATCAGGAGGAAAATAAATGAAAAAAGAATACGATTTTTCCAAAGGTGAGAGAGGCAAGTTTTATCGTCCAGACGCAGAATTGTATCTACCCATTTACATTGAGCCTGACACGATGGAAGTGCTAAGAAAATTCTCAAAGAAAAAAGGAGTTGACGTGGCAACCATAGTAAATGAGTGGATAAAAAAAGATATATCCATAGTAGAAACAATAACAAAATAACACATAACCAGTCACTCCACAGGATGCGGTGATACTGCCACCGCACCTGTGAGTTCAAGCGTTCCCGAAGCGCTGCGCGCTTCGGGAACGTCTCCGCTGAGCAGGAGTGGATTTAATCGTACCCTCGCGCGCTGACTCGCGCTCGGGAACAAATCCACTCGAGACAGACAGCCTTCGGCTGCTGCTCAGCGGAGACGTTATGTGACGAAATAAATATAGGAAATGCGTTGATGACCGAAGATAAAATAATTGGATATACAAAAGAAGAATACTACAAAATATCTTTAAAGAATGGATTGCCTAAAAGATGCCCGATTCTAAGAGATTGCTGCCGAGCTGTTAAAACTTGATATTTGCTGGGATTTAAACAAAGTGGTATAACATTTGATGAATTTTTACATTCAGAGAATCAAAGATGGGATACAGACGTTATGATTAAAGCAATTGAGCAAATATCATATACAATAGCTCCTGAAGCTTTTTATTCGGTAGAAAATTCTTGTCCTGAAGTAACGTTGTTTGAACCAGAATATTTACCATTTAAGTTTAAGCAATCCGCGTTTGGTGAAGCTATCTACGACAAAGAAACAAAACGTTTTAAAGCTGTTCCCAAACATTATAGTGAATGTGCCGAGTTCTCCGAATATTTATTTCATAAAATAGAACATCATAAATTAATGGAAACGTGATGCCAACCTATCTCTATGTTTTACGGAATCATTATCAGGATGTATTGTTCTCCGAGAGAACATAACCCTCCGCATGTCCACGCATATTATCAGGACCATAAGGCTATAATCGATATTCGTTCATGTGAGGTATCAGAAGGTAAGTTGCCTCCAAAACAAACAAAACTTGTTTTGGCATGGGCAGAAATTCATCAGGAAGAACTCTTGGCTGATAGGGAATTAGCATCGAAAGGCGAACTGCCCTTCCCAATCGAACCTTTAAGATAAGGAGAAAATCAATGTATTTGTCGGTAATAAGCGTAAAACCGCTAGATGGGTATAAACTTTTGATTAAATTTGAAAATGATGAAGAAAGAATTTTTGATGTATCACCATATTTTGACATAGGTAAATTTGCAGAATTAAAAGATATTTTCCTGTTTAACACTGTCACAGTTAAGTTTGATTCTATAGAATGGGCAAATCATCTGGATATTGATCCAGAAATGTTGTATGAGAAAAGCGTAAAAGTAGAAACCCAACACATAACCAATCGCTGAAGCTAACCCCTCTATCATGTGTGGTTTTCACGTTTTTAGATTCTTTGTATGTTTTATTCTTATTCATGTATCTCTTTCCGCCAAGCGGGTTAGCTTAGCTCAGTCGTTTCTTCTGTTCTTTCTTGGGTATTTATTCGGTATTTTCTTTTGAGAAGCGGGCTCATCATTGTTCTGTAATACACAAGACCCTTTAAATTCAAGTAAAAAACCTTTATTTTCAAAAGACTATATTAATGTCTTAATTATTTTAGGCAAATCGACTTTCTAAAGAAATGCTATCCATATTAAAATTGTTTTTCATTCCCAAAAACAGATAAAGTAAGAAGTATATTTTTTTTATATTTGCTTGACTTATCGCATAGCAAAATATAGCATATCAGCGTTAATATGAGTATATTAATACTATATATAGTATGCTGATGAAACAAATCAAAACATCCGGAATAAATCTCTCCTCAATAATTTTCATAAAACTTGTTTCTCAAGAGAAAAATGGTATAAATTATAGTTTGGTTTTCGTAAACAGGATTTTCAAAAGTCATAAACAAGTTTAGTAATCTTTCATTATTTTTATTTGGAATAAATGTTATGGAAAAAATGGCGTTGCGTGAAAGATCTATAGCAGAACTGGAAAATATGATGTTGGAACTTGAACATCGCATAGAAGATTTGGAGAATGCTTCTTTGAAAGGCGAATCGGAACATGGCGCCGAATTACAGTATCTAAGGGAAGAGCAGGAAAAGATACAAAAGGAAATTTTCTCCAAATTAACACCTTATGATATCGTGAAACTTGCCAGACATCCCTTGCGCCCACTATCAACAGACTATATAGGCTTTATCGTGGAAGATTTTGTTGAACTCCATGGGGATAAACGATTTGGCGATGATAAAGCAATGGTGTGCGGTCTGGGCAAGATCGACCAGGAAAAAGTTTTAATAGTTGGACACAGAAAGGGAAAAAGTACGAAAGACCGCATTGCATGTAATTTCGGTATGCCCAACCCTGAAGGATACCGAAAGGCATTACTGAAGATGAAACTTGCGGAAAAGTTTCACTTACCTATTATTACGTTAATAGACACACCTGGGGCAAATCCGGATATCGGGGCAGAAGAAAGAGGCCAGGCGCACGCTATCGCAGAGAGTATTTATGAGATGTGCCAGTTAAGAACACCGATAATAAATATTGTCATTGGAGAAGGTGGAAGCGGGGGGGCTTTAGGTATTGGAATCGGTGATAAATTTGCAATTCTCGAGTATGCTTACTATTCGGTGATTTCTCCTGAGGGGTGTGCTGCAATATTGTGGAAAAATGGAGAAAAAGCGCCGGTAGCCGCCAAATCGTTACAACTAACGGCAAAGGATTTATTAAATCTGGGCATTGTAGATGAAGTTATACCCGAACCTCTTGGCGCTGCCCATAAAGACCCAGGAAAGACCGCTGAGACGATGAAATCATATTTACTTAAATATTTACATCAATTAAAAACTATCCCGACCGATACACTTATAGAAAACAGATACAACAGATACCGTAACATAGGTAAGTATTTAGAGATTTAAGCAAATTTCCTTATTATAATGTATTTTTCTTATGTGTAGTGTATGGTTTTTTTTGTAATTTGTAATTCTTTCTGCATACCTATAAAGCTTCTTTTTTAATCAATTCCATATATTTTTTTGTTTTTACGTGATTTGGATTAATGGTAAGCGCCTCTTTCCATAATTTTACCGCCATCTCTTTATTCCCTCGTTCGTAATGAACAATTCCCGCATGGAAAAGCGCCTCTGTGTGAGAAGGTTTGATGCGAATGGCCTCTTCGAACTCTTGCAATGCGTTGGCGTTATTACCTTTCCTGAGAAATACATATCCAAGATTAAAATGAAAATCGGGATTGCCGGGAAGCAAATGAACTGCCTCCTGAAATTCCGTTAGTGCATTCTCCATGTCTCCTTTTTTTGCGAGAGAAGTTCCAAGGTTATTGTGGGCATAAGGATACGAAGGATCATATTTTATTGCCTGGCGATATTCTTCTATTGCTTTATCTAATAAGCCTTTTTTGTCATAAAGGGTACCAAGGTTATTATGGGCGTATACCAGTGTCGGGTCAATTGCCAGTGCGGATTGATACGCTTCTGCGGCGAGTTCAAATTGTTTCTGCGATTCGTAAATATTGCCAAGATTGTAATATGCATCGCTGTTTGATGAATCAAATGTAAGCGCCTTTTTGTATTCGGCAATTGCATGTTCCTGCATACCTCCTTTATTATACAAGACTCCTAAATTATTATGCACCGCGGCAAAATTGGGATCGATTGCTAAAGCAATATTATATTCATTGAGCGCATCATTATATTTTCCCTGATCAAAGTATATTTCTCCAAGGTTGTTGTGTGCTTGTTTATAATCTTGTTTTATGCTGAGTGCTTTTTTGTAAGAGGAAATCGCCATGTCCAGCAAATTCTTTTTTTTGTAAGCATTTCCCATGTTGTAGTGTACTTCGGCATAACTGGTAAATCCGGTTTCCTGTGATTTTTCTATTGCCTTGTTGAAATACCTGAGGGCTGTATCGGGGTCGTCTTTTTTATTGTACTGCGTGCCAAGATTATTGTATGTGGTAAAGCTGCAAAGTGGATTTTGAGAAGAATTGTACCAGAGAGTAAATTCATTTTTCCAGTGTTTGTTGCGGTTTATCGTTATAGCTATGAAAACAAGGAGAACAGGGATGATAAGGATACATTTAATTAATTTTTTTTGGTGAATAAGTATGGTTGAAAAAAACATACAGAATCCTATGAATGGCAAATAAAGATAGCGGTCCGCCATAAGGTTGCTTAACGGAAAAATGTTTATAACGGGAAAGAGAGAAACAAAAAACCACAGTATTGCAAACAACTCAAAACAAAATTTTTCCCGGAGAAGTGGTTGGTGGTTTTTATCACATTGCGGAGTTTTGAAAGGATGAAATATAAATATTCTCTTTAAACGGAGGGTAATAACAAAAAGAGAAATGAGAAATAAAAGTGAAATGATAAATGCAATTGACAGAGGAGATGTAATATGTAAAACGTGGTAGTCCACATTAAGCTGAAAAGGGATAAAGATGTTAGAAATGTACCTGCCTATTATTTTTGTTGAAGTAAGCAGAGCTGTGAGGAGGCTTTTTTCAGGGTAATCGATCTTCTCATGGATATTATGTAATACGATAAATCTGAGAACAAGGTAAATAATACTGATTCCTATATAACCAGGAAAGAGAGGAGAGAGTGTTGTTTTTGGAAAAGTCCTAAAAAGGAGACAAAAGCAAAAAATTAATCCGGGTAAAACAATTGCAGATTCTTTAGAAAGTAATGCCAGGAAATAGGTTATCATTGCGGCAATATATAAAGGAATGCTATGTTTGACTGTGGGTATTGGAACCGTTTTCGAAAAGAACGGATGACAGTCTTTTATTTTTGTGAAGCTTGCAAGAGAACGTGTTTTTTTGTCAGACATCAGAAAAAGTAAAAAAGAGATAAGTACAAAATTGGTTGCAAGCAGGTCTTCTCTGAAACTTATTGCATTGACAGTTTCATTTACAATAGGATGTATTATGAACAGCAAGGACGCTAAAAATGCGTGATTAATGTATAATGTACCGTTACCGTTATGGTGTGAAGTGATGCGTCCCGATGGATAAGAACCTCTGATTAATAAAGAGAATATAAGAATGTATAGAAGAATC
This sequence comes from Candidatus Kuenenia hertensis, assembly GCA_021646465.1. Taxonomy (GTDB): domain Bacteria; phylum Planctomycetota; class Brocadiia; order Brocadiales; family Brocadiaceae; genus Kuenenia; species Kuenenia hertensis. The sequence goes on from SOET01000010.1 coordinate 55,364, forward strand.
GAATTTGTTGTATGGGATAATATGTTTGTGATATGGTAACCCGTTGGGTGAGAATGCCAGAGTGAATAATCCACAAAATAAGAAAGTGTTACTATCGGTCTGTATGTTAGTTCTCCGGAATGGGTAAAATAATCATGGCTAAAAAAGGCGGAAAAGTTACTCCAATCTTCAATAAAATGGTTTTCTATAATTGTGGAATTGTCATCGTAAACAAACTGGTTTGGCAGGCAATTTAAATACGTGAGAATTGAAAGGGTGAAAAGGATAAAGATCGGTATAATATGTATGGATGTTTTGCTGTTATATACCACAGAATGCTTTTCCTTCATACTCCTGAATAGAAATACATTTTTTTACAATAAATATTTTTATTCATTCAATTATCGCATATCACTTCCTTAATGAAAAGATATAATAGGAAAAAGCAGGTGAATGTATTGAACAGAAAAAAAAGACATCAGGTGTATAACAAACATTAATAACAGGGCAAATTAAACGCTTCGCTGTTTGCTTATATAAATACCCATTTCTTTGTCAAGAAATGTCGTATGACCTGCAAACCACTTGACAAGAAATGATAACATCTTAGCCATATCCCCATTTGATAGTTTTGTTTCCTCCTTTATTTTATTGAGTTCATTCATTAATTTCTCATGTTCTTTTTTCTGTTCATAGAGATTCGGATATTCATAAGTGATCATCAACAATTCTTCACTCTGAAAATGAAACCGTGCGTATTTTAACAACTCATCCAATAATTTTTCTGCTTGGGGATTTTTAACCGAATTGCTGTCTAATTCATAAAGACTATTTATGATTTGTAAAAACTTCTTATGTTGTACATCTATTTCCTCCAACCCTGTATTGTAATCATCGCACCATTCAAAATTTGCTCCCATTGGTATTCTCCTGTTTTAGGCGTCTTTACGTATAAAATTTTAGACGTATTTTTACCTTTTTTACATGGACGTTATATTTTCAGTTTTGCAATACAATTCATCGGAAAATTTTATCTGAATATATCTCAATTCTTCGTACGAATTCTCAAAAGCACTATATACATGCGGGTCAAAGTGCCTGCCGGATTCCTTCTTCATAATAGACATGGTTTCCCTCTCTGAATATGCGGGTTTATAAGGACGTGCGGCGCGCAACGCGTCATACACATCTGCGATGGCAACTATTCGTGATTCCAAAGGAATCTCATCTCTTATCAAACCGAAGGGGTAACCGTTCCCATTCCATCTTTCATGGTGGGTTAACGCTATGGTCGAAGCAGTGTCTATCGTAGGATTAACAGTATTTTTATCCGGCATTCCATTCGAATAATAATTGCTTTTCACGGCATATCGGCTGCTAACTTTATAATCTTGCCGAAGCATCTCCGCCCCTATTGAACAATGGTTTTTCATAAGTTCACGTTCATCCGCAGATAACGGACCCTCTTTCAAAAGGATGTTATCAGGAATACCGATTTTCCCTATGTCATGAAGCTGACTGCTTAAAAAAATCGTGTCGGCAAAGTCCTGCTCCATACCGAGTTTTTTCGCGATTATCTGACAATAACACCCGACTCTGAAAATATGGTTTCCTGTTCCTGAATCCCTGAATTCCGCCACTCTGCCAAGGCGCCAGATTAAGTCCATTTGTGACTCTACCAATGCCTTTGTCCGTTCTTTTACTTTTTGCTCAAGATATCCATTTTTAGTTTTCATCCAGTCCTGGTAGGATTTTATCCGCAGCATGTTTCTGACGCGCGCCAACAGATCCTCTCTGGAAAAAGGTTTGTTGAGCAAATCAGCGGCCCCAAGATCAAGCGCCTGCGCTTTAAGGTTAATTTCATTGGAACTGGTTAAAATAAGCACGGGAAGGTCTTCGATTGATTCCGAATTTCTGATCCTTCCCAGCAATTCTAATCCGTTTATATCAGGCATTACAAAGTCCAGGATGGCAAGATGCAAAACTTTGCCCTGAAGAACATCCCACGCCTGTTTCCCGTTTTCCGAGACAACGACTTCGTATCCTTCCTGCTCCAGGAGGGTAAGAAGCATTTTTCGCATGGATTTACTGTAATCCGCAACAAGGATTTTCATAGCAACGCTACCTCAATTACACGTTTTTCATGCAAGAAGCCTTTGTAACATATGTTTTATACTTTGCATAATTTAACTACCTCACGGAAAATTTCCTCCAATGGCAAAACCTTGTCAACACCTCCTCTTTTAATCGCCTCATTCGGCATGCCGAATACCACCGAAGTAGCCTCGTCCTGGGCAATATTCACCGCACCGGCCTCTTTCATCTCCAGCATACCCCTTGCCCCATCATCTCCCATGCCCGTCATAATCACTCCCACAGCATTTTTGCCTGCATAGCGGGCTGCCGAACGAAAAAGTACATCTACCGACGGGCGATGCCGGCAAACAAGAGGCCCCTCTTTTATTTCAATATAATATCTCGCACCGCTTCGTTTCAGCAAAATGTGGTGGTTTCCCGGAGCTATCAGCGCCTGCCCCCGAATAACACTATCATCATTTTTCGCTTCCCTCACCGATATTTTACAAATAGAATCAAGGCGTTTTGCAAAGGCGGCGGTAAAAGTTTCCGGCATGTGCTGCACAATGACAATGCCGGGCGAATCCAATGGAAGTGCTTCCAGAAACACCCGAAGAGCCTCCGTGCCGCCAGTGGATGCTCCAACCACAACAACCTTTTCGGTAGTCTGCATCATGGCTTTTGTATTTGGTCTTGTCAGGATTGCATCCGCTGTGAGTTTCGGTTTAACCGTAAGTGCTTTCTTTGGTATGCGCTGTAAGCGGGCAAGGGACGCCGATTTTACTGCATCACACACCTTTATGCTGTTTTCCAGGAAAAATTGTTTTGTGCCCATTTTTGGCTTTTCAATAATTCCCACAGCTCCATATTCAAGCGCCTTAAATGTAGTTTCGCAATTGTTTCCCGCCAGACTCGAACAGATTACCACCGGTATTGGGTGCTGGCTCATAATTTTTTGCAAAAATGTAATGCCATCCATACGCGGCATTTCTACGTCCAGAGTTATAACGTCCGGTACCTCATGACGAATTTTTTCTGCGGCGATTATCGGATCAGCGGCAGTTGCCATTACTTCAATATCCCTGTCGGAAGAAAATATGTCCTGTAATGCCTGACGCACCACGGCAGAATCATCAACGATAAGCACCCGTATCTTCTTTTTCATCTTTTTTTCATATATACGGTTGGCGATACTCTCTCCAAAGGAACATTCATGTTTGTAAGAATTTCTGAATGCCCCAGAAAAAGATAACCTCCCTGGACTAATTGATTACTCAAACGATTTATCAATTTCTCCTGCGTATTTCTGTCAAAGTAAATAATAACGTTCCGGCAAAAAATGATGTCCATGTGTCCATCGATTCCAAAATCGCCATCCATCAGATTTAGTCTTTGAAATGTTACCAGCGATCTTAATTCCGGAATAACTCTCACCAGATTTTTTTCTCTATCCCTGCTTGTCATAAAATATTTTCTCTTTTTTACTTCAGGCACGGGAAGAATTTTTTCCTGTTCATACACAGCCCTGATGGCAACCTTGAGCATTTTTGTGGAAATATCCGTAGCAAGGATTGAAAAGCGAAATTCCGGATACTGATTTTTAAATTTGTTCAGGACCATTGCCAGAGTGTAAGGTTCCTCTCCGCTGGAGCACCCGGCGCTCCATACACGAAAATTCCTGCGAAAGCCGGCTCCATACAATTCCGCAAGTTTTGGCAGAGCATTTTCCAGCAGATAATCAAAACAACCTGGCTCCCTAAAAAATTCGGTCTTATTTGTTGTTACTGCATCGATCAGGTGAATCATTTCGGACTTGATGCCCTCGGGACTGAACACAAAATCATAATACTCACCGAATGTTTTTATCGCCAGATTACGCAGCCGCCTTTGCAGCCTTGACTCCAGCATTGTTTTCTTCGAAGTTGTTAATTTTATTCCATAGTCGTCATAAATGAATTTACTAAATCTGGCAAAATCTTTATGAGACATGGGCTCCGGAATTATTTCACTCATGAGATTGTTTCTATACATGATACTTGTTCACTATCTTCACTGTCATTTTCCCCAACCCAACCTTACTGCCTATCATTACGTTTAATTAGGCTGCCTTTGGCAACGACTTATAACTGCTTGTTCCCAAACTCTGTTTGGGAACATCACGTTGTCGCGAAACTCTGTTTCACGGATGTCCCATTAACTGCCGGAAACTTTATCGACCGGTTACGAGAAACAGAGTTTCTCACCTATTACATTCCCAAACAGAGTTTGGGAACAAGCCGGGACTGACGTCACGCCTGTCCCACCTCCCGGCACTCACATCACATCTAATTGTAATTACAACCTTTAGAACAGTATCTACCTGCAAATCCGCATAAAAAAAATGGAAATTCCTATACTATTAAATTACTTGTTTTGAAAATCTTCATGTTTAAAGGAGATACCTGGAATTACAAGGACAAGGCGATTCTTAACTTAATAAGATACAATGTCTCTCTATATGTTATGACGAAGGAACATTCCCAATGTCTTTGGTTTCTATCAATTGAACTTCATTTGATGGAATTTGCTGCAAAGCTAACTCATCCGCTGAAAATACCTTGTTAATATCCAGGATAATGATAAATTGTTCTTCCCGTTTTCCCATGCCAAGGATAAATTCCGTCTTTAATCGGGTACCGATTCTTGGTGCAGGCTCAATCTGTCCTGGTTCCAGCTCCAATACCTCCCGCACTGAATCAACCAATGCCCCAAGAATAGTTGTTTCCCCATCCAGGGTGATTTCCATAATAACAATGCATGCCTTTATAGTTTTATCGGCCTTTTCAATCCCGAATTTTTTCCTCATGTCGACTACCGGTACAACGGCACCCCTGAGGTTGATAACGCCAAGCATGAACACCGGCGTTCTCGGAACCTTTGTTATTGTGGTAAAATCAAGCACCTCGCGTACCTGTGTTATATTGACCGCAAAGACCTCGGCGTCTAATACAAATGTTAAAAATTGTGTTGTTTCTGTCAATTCTGTTACACTCATGTTTCTCTCCTCATATTAATTGTTCTGAAGGAATGCGGGGTTTTGAGGATTATTCCTTTTCAATGTCTCTTTATGTAGGTCGGGTTTCTTACCCGACACCTTTCTATTCCAAATTGTTATTTTCGGTAAGAAACCCGACCTACATCTTTTTTATCAAAGACGAAAAAAATGTATTTTTTCCTCAATTGCTTGTGGTGTTTTCCACTTTCAATAGAATGTTTTGCGATTTTGCCCCGCCAGATAACCTGTCCGTTTTTGTTACTGCAATATCTGTTTCGTTTCGCATTGAACGTTGCGCTTTACGGTATTTTACGCTCACACCATCTTCGTCTGTCGGAGCAGAATCTATTACCCTATTTCCATTATCTGTTGTCTTGAAAAAGCCAATGGTATCTCTTAAATACTGAGCCTGGCTGGAAAGATTCACCGAGGTAGAAGCTATTTGTTCCGCAGCCGCAGCATTTTGTTGAATCACCGAGTCCAACTGCTGAATTGACTTGTTAACCTCTTCTACGCCTTTTCCCTGTTCGCTGCTTGCAGCATTAATTTCCTGAACCAGTTCCGCCGTTTTTTGGATAGCGGGTACCAGTTGCTCCAGCATGTTGCCTGCATTTTCCGCAACCTCCACACTTGACGTGGACAAATGATCTATCTGTTCCGCCGCTGTTTGGCTGCGTTCCGCAAGTTTTCTCACCTCAGCAGCCACTACGGCGAATCCTTTACCGTGCTCTCCGGCGCGTGCCGCCTCAATAGCAGCATTTAATGCCAGGAGATCTGTTTGCCTGGCGATTTCCCTGACAATCGCAATTTTATCGGCAATCTCTTTCATTGCACGCACGGTTTTTGCCACTGCGTTACCTCCTTCGCCCGCATCTCCCGCACACTTCTTTGCGATTTTTTCCGTTTGCTGTGCGTTGTCGGCATTCTGCTTAATGATAGAAGACATTTCATTCATGGAAGAAGACGTTTGTTCCGCAGTGGCAGCCTGTTCTGCCGTTCCCTGCGACATCTGCTCAGAGGAGGAACTCAGTTCAACGCTTTGTGCGGCAACATTGTCCGCTGCCGATTTGACGTCGTTCACAATCTGGCTGAGATTTTCCGCCATATGTTTAATTGCGGCATACACTCCGGTTGGCGTCCGGTTCTTTGTCTCAAACTTTATTTTCAAATCACCTTGTGATATTTTCTGCGCTATGTCTTCTATTATCTGTGGCTCGTTGCCAAACATCCGGTATATCCCTTTTATCAGAAACAATGTCAGGATAAAAACAGCACCAAGCGCCGTCCCGCCAATGATTGAGTACACCATAACACCCTTTCCTGCAGCCGTTACTATTGTATTTGCTATTATTTTTATTTTATCCGCCTGAAAGTCTTCAATGTTTTTCAAAACGTTAATCCGTTTTGTCGTGGCTTCAAATACCTCCTGGCCTGAAACTGCGAATTGTCCTACGTTGGCGTTTTCCAGCAGCAGTTTTCTGATATTTGATACATTTTCCACCACCTGCCCCTTATGGTTCGATTTATAAAATGCCAGAACCTCAGGAGACGCCAGATATTCAAAATTCCTCATGAGCCTTTCACTGCCCTTCCATGCCGTCATCCATTCATCCAGATTGGCAGGACTGATTGCCCTGTTTGCCCCCGTTATTCCTCCCATAACCGCCCTTTCTACTCCCGACAGCTCCTTTGCCGAAATAAAATTTACGTAGGCTGATACGGGATTTGAAACAGAAGGATGGTTTGCTATCAGAGTAACATGTTCAAAGGATTGGGTAAAATGCGCATTCATCTCCGTAAAATACCGTATGGTTTCATCCTTATTTATTGAAAGGTTGGTTATCTGATTTCTTCTTCCTGAGAGGTCATTAATATCTTTCAAAACGAGGTTCACTGCAGAATCAAACTCGTCACCGTACTGTTTTACGTCAAATGATTTCATGAACTCATTGAAAGGAACCATCGCCTTGTCGGTATCGCCCCTCGTAGCAGACAACTCTTCCTCCATTTTTTTGCCTCCGCTTGCCACGTATACTGCGGAAGCGCCGCGTTCCTTCTGTAATTCATGCAGCAATCTGCTTGCAATAATGATGTATTCGCTTAGTTTGTTTAAACTGTTCGTTTCGGCCTTTATGCGAATTTTATCCCCAATAACCGTATAAAGGAAAAACCCTGTTACCATGGAAGGCAGTAAGCTTAACAAAATGAGTTTTTTCGTAAGTGATAGTTTCAAGTAGTATCTCCTTTCAGGAATTTCTGACAAAATCCGCGTCTTCCTCATCTGACCCGTTACCATCCGGTAACCCTAAATCGAGATCAACGCCTCCGCTCTGGCTAACCGCAGCGCCTTGTCTGTTTACGGCGGCAGCAGGTTTATGCTGGTCGGGTTTCCTGCCTGACAATACTTTTCTTTTCTCTGCTGCAAGGTTTTTGGATTTTGCACTGCCGTTATTATTTGTTTTAAAGAAGCCGACCGCATCTTCGAGGTATTGTGCCTGTCCTGACAACTCCTCCGCGGTTGAGGCAACCTGTTCCGCGGCGGCAACATTTTGCTGAATTACCGTATCCAACTGTTGTATCGCCTTATTGACCTGTTCGACTCCTTTATCCTGTTCGCTGCTCGATGCGCTGATTTCCTGCACCAGCTCCGCGGTTTTCCTGATATCAGGCACTAATACCGACAGCATTTTACCAGCCTTTTCTGCAACCTCCACGCTGGATGAGGACAAATGATCAATTTGCCCCGCCGCCGTCTGGCTGCGTTCCGCGAGCTTGCGCACCTCAGACGCCACCACGGCAAATCCTTTGCCGTGTTCTCCGGCGCGTGCAGCTTCTATAGCGGCATTGAGCGCAAGCAGATCTGTCTGCCGGGCGATTTCCTTAATGATCGATATTTTTTCCGCTATTTCTTTCATGGCCTTTACCGTCTGCTCCACAGCATCACCTCCTTCTTTTGCGTCTGCAGCTGACTTTCTTGCAATCTTCTCCGTCTGCTGTGCATTATCGGCATTTTGCTTGATGGCAGAAGCCATTTCATCCATGGAAGAAGACGTTTCTTCAGCGGACGCCGCCTGCTCGGTGGCGCCCTGAGAAAGCTGTTCCGAGCTGGAACTTAGTTCCTGACTGCCCGTCGCGATGTTTTCCGAAGCTGTTTTTACGTCTCCCACTACTTCACAAAGCTTAATGGTCATATTTTTAATAGCGGCATACACCCCGCTCTCTTTCTTATTATTCGTTTCGAACTGCATGGTAAGATCTCCGGACGACACTTTCTGCGCAATATCAACGATTATCTCCGGTTCCCCGCCAAACTGGAGGTAGATTCCCCTTGCTATGAGAAAGCCTACAAATCCTACAATAAGTCCTGCTATAATACCGGCTATTATAATCGCACGGATTAATCCGTTTACCGGCGCCATTACCTCTTTCTCATCAATTTCTGCCAGCAAACCCCAGGTGGTGTCACCGATTTGTATGGGAGTATACGCGGAGAGAACAGGATTGCCGTTATAATCAAGAATTACTTTGGTAGCCGTCCTTCCGGAAACAGCCTCGCGTGCGGCTTCGGTATCAACGCCGTTTTTCTGCACCGTGCCGGCGAACGAAGCCTTCAACGAATGCCCCTCCGGGTCAAGGAATGAATCGGAACGCATCCGCAAATCGCTTCCCACAAGGTACGTCTCTCCGGTCTTCCCCATGCCCTCGCGCTGCTGCATGATGGCATTAATTGCCTCCAGCGGAAGCTGCAATGCCACAATCATTTCGACACTCCCTTCGTAAATAACCGGCATAGCGACAAACGAGGCAGGTTCATCGTTGCTTGGGGCATAGGGAGCGAAGTCCATAATGCCATACTGTTTTGTGTTCAACACCTGCTTAACGAGCGCCCCAAGGTTGGAACTGTTATACTTTCCGTTAATAAAATTGGTCTGATAGTCAGATTCTTTGCACACGGTATAAAAACAATATCCGTCCGGATTTATCAGGAGGAGATCATGATATCCGTATTCCTTGATATACTTTTCAAAGAAATATTCTCCTTTATCATCTTTCGGACAAAACGCCTCCGCAACATCTATTTTCGCATTCATGCACCATGTTATTCCGCCGCTCACAGTGACGGGAGTGTACGCGATGATGGAGGGCTGCTTCCGGTAATCGATCACATACGCAACTCCCGTTTTTCCCTGTTCATGGACAACCCTTGTCGCGGCTGTATCAACCTTTCCCATTGACGGGTTGGCAAAAGACGCAGCCACGGTGCGGTTTTGTTTATCAAGATAGGAATCCGACCGCATGAGGTAATCCGGCCCCACCAGAATCGTTTCCGCAGTTTCTCCCAAACCCGACCTGTCTGCCATAATAGCATTGATCCTGCCCATGGGCATCTGAAACACCAGAACGCCGATTTTTTCGTTTCCGTCATAAATGGGAGAAGCGATAAAACCCGCAGGAGCTTCGTATGACGGAACGTATCTTGCGTAGTCCGCCATTACTACAGCGTTTTTATCGCCGGATGCGTTTACCTTTCGAAATGCTTCCCCGATTGAGGTCTGTGCGTATGGTCCGCTGATGAGAGAGGTGCCAAAGTCAAGTTCTTTAAAAACCGAATAGACAATTTTGCCCGTATCTGCATCCACAAGGAAAATGTCGTAATATTCAAATTTTTCAAGAAAATGTCTTATTGTCGGATGAAATTTGTTGTGGATGGAACTGTACTGCGAATTGTCCTCTGCTTTGTCAAGCAAATGCTTTGACCCGAGGGGATTTTTGTTGTCTTTGATATAATAGTACTGCAGCGCAACGGAATTATCGTCAAGTTGACGAAAATATGATTCCGCATTCGATGACTTTTCATTATTTCTCTTTTTGTATTCTTCGTTAAACTCATCAGTATAGTATGAATGCAACTCCTTGCGCATACGGTCAATGTCTGCGGCAGTGGCATTGTTATCACTGAGAATAGACCGATATGTATCTCTGAAACCTTTCATTGCATCAATGACCATATGATCCATGGAAAAAATGCTTACCTGGTCGTTTATCGTCTGAAAATATTGTTCTATTGCCCCTTTTTTAATATCCCTGACGGCAATCAGCTTGTTAAGCGCCTCTTTTCGCAATGTGTCTACTGTTTCCGAGAGTACTTTCATATCTCCTCTGCGTTCTTCAAAGTATTTTACGATCTGAGCTTTTTTAATGCCCCTTACCGATTCAAGCTGGTTATACGACTGCCGCATAAGAGAATCGGTTGCCTGCCTGCAGCTCCACCATCCGATAAATATCAGAGGTACAAGACCTACAAGAAGGAAAATCCCTATAAGCTTTGGCTTCAGTTTTATAAGTTTTCGCTTTTCCATTTACCTTCTCCTTATAAAAATATTCATTTTAGTCCACACAGACTTTGTTCTTACCTAAACCTGCAATACAACGTTTCATAAAAGTGTCTGCATGGGGGTTTTTATGAAACGGCATAGTAGTTAATTGAGACAATAGCATCCTCCCCCTTAATCCCCCTCCGAAGGGGGACAGTTATGAGTATGGGTGGATTAAGGCGTTGTTTTTTACGCCGAATCCACCAATACTATTTCTGCCCTCTTCACTTTAGAAGAGGGCAGACTGTCCCCCTCTGGAGGGGGATTAAGGGGGAGGAAGAACGGTTGAATTTGTTTTCAATGTCTCACGCGCACAGCGAATTTTCTTCCATTTCCGCTGCCTGAATCAAATGAGGAATATCAATAATCATGGCGACGCGCCCATCTCCCAGTATCGTAGCACCGGATACCCCTTGCACATTTTTATAAATAGTTCCCAGCGCTTTTATTACCGTCTGATGCTCACCGACAACACGGTCTACAACAAATCCCACCCTACGGTCTCCTGTTCTTGTTATGACTATCTGTTCAATATCTTTTACTTCGCCATCAAGGAGAAACCAGTCTTTCAGACGGATATACGGAACAATTTCTCCGCGAACGTTGGCAATATGCCTTCCATTTGCCTTCAACACATCTTTATGGGTCAATTCCACACACTCTTCCACTGCTGAAAGAGGCAAAACAAAATATTCACCACCTATTTCCACCTGCAATCCTTCGATAATTGCTAGGGTTAACGGCAATGTAATGGTAATTGTCGTTCCCTTTCCTTTTTTGCTTTCAACGTCTATTGATCCCCTGAGGGAGTCTATCGTCTGCTTTACCACGTCCATGCCGACGCCCCGGCCAGATACGCTGGTAATTTCTTTTGCAGTAGAAAAACCAGGTTCAAAGATAAGTGAGTAACACTCTTTTTCAGACAATTCAGCGTTAGCGGCAACTAATCCTTTTTCAATTGCCTTTTTACGCACTACTTCCGTATTTATACCGTTTCCATCATCCTTGATTTGAATTAATACGTTAGAACCGGAATGAAATGCCGAAATACGGATTTCTCCCGTTTTCGCCTTTCCGGATGCCTTACGGACGTCTGGAGGTTCAATTCCATGATCGATACAGTTTCTGATGATATGCACCAATGGATCATTGAGCTGGTCTATTACAGTTTTATCCAGTTCAGTTTCCCCGCCATTGGTCGTCATTGCAGTTTCTTTTCCCAATTCATTTGAGAGATCGCGAACGAGGCGTTTCAGTTTGTTAAATGTCGTCTCTATAGGCACCATACGAACGCTGAATGCGCTATCCCGTAATTCTACCGTCAGCCGTTCAACTTCTTCAGCAATTGAAAACAGTTCTGAATCGTTTTGTCGTGATGCGGTACGGCTAAGCCGTTGTTGAAGAATTACCAACTCTCCGACAAGATCTACAAAATGGTCCAGTTTATCTGTAGACACACGGATGTTTGAATTGGTTTCCATGTTTTGGCGTTTTTGGCGTGCATCTCTGATTTGTGATTGTTCAGCCAGCGCCGATCGGAGCCCTTCTTTCGTGACTGCTTTGGAATCCACCAGAATTTCGCCAAGCCTTTTTTGTGAGGACAGGGCTTTTTTAATATCGTCCTGAGAAAGCACTCCACGGTCCATCAGAATGTTTCCTATCTTTTCAATGTCCCCCGTTGTATCTAATCCGCCGTCACCGTCAACAATCTTTATGCTTAATTCACAATCTCCCTCGACAAATATAAATACATCCTTTATGGAATCAATGCCCTTATTGGTTGTTAAAATAATATCCCAGTGGGTATAGCAATACTCCGGGTTTATTTCGTTCAGCGGGGGAATAGTGTCTACGTATGCAAAAACCTTACATTCTCCGAGTTCTTTGAGTTCATTTAACAGATAGATTGGGTTTGTTCCGTTCATAAATATGTTTTGCGCAGGTCGAAAATAGATCCTATATACGATATTTTCATTATTGTTATAGTCAGGATGTCTAACATCTGAGGAACTTGTCACTTCACGTTTTTTTTCGGCTTGGGGAACCAGGCTTTTAAATGCCGCAAGAATTTCCCTGCTCCTCGACTCATCTGCTGGTTCGTTTTTGCTATACGCGTCGAGCATTGTTCGAATCTGATCCCTGGCAGACAGCCCTAAATTGATCAGATGTTTCGTTACCGCGATTTTTCCGTCACGCACCTGTTCAAAAACGGTTTCTATGTCATGCATAAATTCGGCAATATCATCAAAACCAAACATAGCGCCTGATCCTTTGATCGTATGCATTGCCCTGAAAACACGCCCGATAAGCTCCCTGTCGTCGGGCGACCCTTCCAACTCAAGAAACGCAGTTTCCAGCTCTCCAAGAAGCTCGTACGCCTCCTCTTTAAATGTTTCTTTATGTTTATCAATTTGTGACATACGAACCTCCGCGTATGAAATTATTTCAGCACCTTTTTTACCACCGCCATCAACTGTTCCGGCTTGAATGGCTTTACAATCCTGTCAATGCTTATTTACGGATTATTTAATTCCTTTACTGTTTAGGTATTCACTATATTTTTTATCAGTTTCCAATATATGTTTATTCAACCAGTCCGTCAGAAACTTAAACACTTCGATAGTCAGACTCGCTTTTCCCGCATGGTAATCATTCTGAAGCGCCATCACTTTCGCAGTCATTTTATCGTGTTTGTCCTTGTGTTCGTCATAGCCAGAATAGTTTTGCTGCTGCATTACTTTCTGTTCAGCAGCAAAATGAAAAGCAGTATATTTCACTAATTTCGTTAAAATTTCACCTACAATATCTTTCCCCTTTCCCTGCTTCATTGCTTCATCCAGGTTATTAATCATACTGATTAATTGTTTATGATGTTCGTCAAATTCTGCAACTTTCACACTATATACATCTTTCCAACTCATTAACGGCATTATTTGTCTCCTTTAAATACTTCAAATATTATTTCAGTACCTTTTTTACCACCGCCATTAATTGTTCGGGTTTAAACGGTTTTACAATCCAGCCCGTGGCTCCCGCTTGTTTCCCCTCTTGTTTCTTTGAATCCTGCGATTCGGTGGTAAGCATAATAATTGGAATAAACCGGTAATCAGGCATCGACCTTAACTGGCGTACAAGCTCAATACCATCCATATTTGGCATGTTTACATCGCTTATTAACATATGTATCGTTGTTTCATGTAATTTGCTCAACGCGTCCTTACCATCCATTGCTTCAATTACATCGTACCCGGCGTCTTTAAGGGTAAAATTTACCATTTGGCGGATACTTGCCGAATCATCCACCGTCATAATAGTCTTACTCATTAAATTTCTCCTTTCCCGCTAAAACAATCATTTTCACACTCCAGGATACACCCCTGGTCAGTAGTGTAGCCTGCGTTTATCACTGCGTTTTTAAAGGGCCGGGAACATTTAATTATCGTCAGACGTTTATTTGCTTTCACCGAAGCCTGGTGGACGGCATAAAGCAGCTGAAGGAACGAAAGGTCGGTTTCCGTCGTTTTCGTTAAATCAAGCTTTATGTGGTTAACGCGTGACATTGCGCAGATTAATTTTTCTTTCAGTTCATTGGCAAATGATATCGTCATTTCACCCTCCAAAGCCAATATGCCGTCTTTCTCTGTTTGTTCTATTTCCTGTTTTTGCATTATTACCTTTCTTATCGAAATGAACTTATTTAGAAAAGCTCTATATTGTCTCCCATCTCCTCTTCATCGTTTTTTATCTCCGGCATATCCGCCTCCACTCCCTCATGAACTACTGCAATTCCAGTGACTGCCATATGAACATTTCTTTCTCCCTCAGTGGTATAAAACGATGCAATGGATTCCAGATTGTCGGCGTTTTCATACGTAGTTGATTCCGGGAAGCGTTCCCGTACAATGGCCGCTGTTTCGTTTAATCTGTTGGCAACTTCATTAATTGTGCCTGCCATTTCTTCATGAAAAACGATCTGTTCCGTTAATTTTCCGATCTCAACTCCCAGCGCTTGCCCGCTTTCAATTATCTTATTTAAAAGAAGAACGAATTCTTCGTTAACATGATTGAGAGATTCCAGCATATGTTCAAGAGTATGTATCATGCGGTCATGAGATCCTGCGTTTTTTTCGGACGCCGGATCAAACCACACGTGCTGTGTTTTATCACCAGCGATTATAGATTGGAGTTTTTCAAGCACGTCTGCGGTTTGCCCCCTTGTATCCGCAGATAACCTTTGAATTTCCCCTGCCAGCACCTCGAAGGTTCTTCCCTCTTCTCCTGCACATACCGCTCTTACCTGAGCATTCAGGGCGATGAGTTTTATCTGAGCGCCAATTTCCTCTATTTCCTTTATAAATTCCGCCATTCCGTGAATCGCGCTGTTGACGGAAGATGTTATTTCGCCTTCAATTTTTTCATTGTTTCTTAATGCCTGGATTGCGGCAACGATGCCTTTTTCAATGTTAGACAAAAGTGAACTGTCTGAATGCTGATTATTGCCGGATAATTCCCGGGTATCAGAGGTCATGTCCAGCACATTTCGGGAAATACCCTTCAGCTTATCTATTATGTTATAAACTGCCGATTCGAGTTCCTTTTTTGTATTGATAAGCTGGGCAAATTGCAGTTCGCAGACGTTGCTTACCCACCCTGCAAACTCCATGCTCTGTTCCTGCGTCATATTCCCATGATCTTCATCTGCCTCCTCTAATCTTTCCTGGAGATTGCCAAGAACATCCCTAACGTGTTCCAATTGCTGCCTCGTAATGTCGTGAAACTGAAGTGAAGCTACCATACTCCCGATATTTTTATAAATTTCAGAAGAACGCTTTACAATTCGTGCTGACATGCCGGATGATTTTTCGTTTAACTCAACCAATGAAGTCATGCTTATTTGTGCATCTTCGAGAAGATTTGCGGTGGTATTTTTCTGAATCCTAGTTAGTTCGTTCGTTTTTGCAACAGAACTTTGTACCGTTAGAGCAAGGGTTTTGGAGTTATCCATAACATTGCCTGATTTAACATCTATGTCATCTGCAAGTTTTCTGACGTCTTCGGATACATCATGGAATCCTGACATATTTTTTTGATCAATTCTCGCATTTTCAATTCGGATGGAGATGCTTAAAAAACGCAGCATTCTGGTTAACCGTGCAAAATCATCACAGATAGTTTCCAGCCAGCTAATGGTGCCCAAAATATTCTGAAGTTTTTTCATACTGCCGTTTGAAGCATCTTTCTCCTTACCAAAGTATTGCGACATTGTTGTCAATTGCTCTCTCAGTCCGGTGATTGCATTGTTGATTTCTTTTCCGGAGGTCAGCAGGGAAATAGCTTCCGTCATTTCTGATAATTTTCTTGACCTTACTGCAAAATCCTGAAGGCGTGATCCGATATGAAGGAACTTCTCCTCCGAACCGTTCTGCAATGCCTCAAGCATTTTTTTCAGTCCGCCAAAATGGTCGCCCCATTCTTTGAAACGATCTGGCAATTCTTCCTTTTTTATGAAAATTTCCAATGGATTCACTCGCTTTGGCAGGAAATTTTTAAATTTTGAAATCATTTCCATTGGTCTTAAACCCTGACAGGGTTCTGAACCCTGTCAGGGTTTCTCCATCCCCCAACCCCTAATCCCTGACTGTGGTAAAAAAATTTGAATAAAACAGAATAGATACGACTGATACGATTTGGCAATTCGGATACCAAAACGAAAATCATAGAAATCTCACAAATGCATTATTCTTTAAGAAATCGGTTTTAATTACGTAATCTGTGTATTTCCATATAATAAGCAAAAAACCCCGTACTTGGTTTTTGTTGTAAAATAGTTTTTTTATAGTAAAAAAATATCGGAGAAAAGCGGGAATATTCCCATTTTGAGAAATTTCCCAAAAATGGGAATATTCCCAAAAACGGACTGAAGAAATAATAAAAAAAGGGGAAACTATTTAGCAGATAATATAAAAATGCATTCAGTAACCTTTGTTTGTACGGGAGGTAATAACTTTTGCACAAGTGCATGCCATGTAAGTTTTTTATCGTTGCTTTCATATTCTCCGCGTAAAAGCCCTTGGAATAATTTTTGCCCATGTGGGTCATACTGATAATTGTGATACATGGAATCTCAACAACGTAAAATCCGGAAGTGAAATTAGGCCTTCGGCAACTTTTATTTGTTGCAAATATAGGGCGAGACTTTAGCCTTGCTTACCCTCTAAATGCGCTCACGGGATTGCAACCCTAAAGGGTTGCCCTACATGAACAGTTTATTTTTGGTAGACGATGCCCACCCTACAAAGATTGAAATTCCAAAAACCCCGAAGGGGTGATATAATTTTCAAAAATCTAAAATACTACGAAATTTCGGTTATTCCCATGACACAAAAAAGATGAACATTCTGATCGTCGAAAACGAGAAGCCCCATGTGGAATTAATCATTCGTGCATTTGAAAGATGGAATCACGAGGTAAACATTACGGTCGCATCTACCATCAGGGAGGCAAGAGAACGTGTGGCAGAGTGTATTCCTGATATAGCGATAGTCGATTATAATCTGCCCGATGGAAAAGGCATGGCGCTTATTCCCGGTGACAAGGAAAAATCATGCTATCCGGTGGTAATTATGACAGGTTATGGTAACGAACGTGCCGCCGTCAGTGCAATGAAGGCCGGTGCGCTGGATTACCTTGTAAAGTCGAAAGAAACGTTTGCCCATTTGCCCCGTATGTGTAAAAGTTTTATTCGCGAATGGAATTACGTCGTTGAGCGCCGTAATTTAATAAAATCACTGCAGGAAAGCAAACAAAAGCTTGAACATGCCGAACGGATTGCGAAATTAGGCCACTGGGAATTAGACCTGGTCACAAACGCACTCTATTGGTCTGATGAAATATACCGGATTTTCGATAGGGACCCACAAAAATTCAAGGCTACCTACGAAGCATTTCTTGAAGCAGTCCATCCCGAAGACAGAGAACGTGTAAACAAGGCGTACACCGATTCGTTGAAATACAAGACGACTTATGATATTGACCACCGTCTGTTGATGAAAGACGGAACAGTCAAATTTGTAAATGAAAAATGCACCACCGAATACAATGAACAGGGAATCCCGTTGCGCTCAATTGGCATCGTTCAGGATATCACCGAACAAAAACTGTCAGTCGACCTTGCCCTTAGCTTTGCGCAGGTAGTAGAAAATTCATTGAGTGAAATATACCTCTTCGACGTGAAGACTCTTACCTTCATTATGGTGAATAAACGTGCGAGGAAAAACCTTGGTTATTCCTTGCATGAAATTTCACAACTTACTTTAGTGGATTTAGCGCAGGAATTTACGCCGGAATTATTTGAAATAATTACCATACCTCTCCGAACGGGGCAAAAGAAAGAGATTCAGTATTCAACCGTCCACAGAAGAAAAGACGGAACCCTGTACAATGTTGAAGTCAATTTACATCTCTCTCTGTATAGACGGTCGCTTGCCTTTCTGGCAATCATGCTTGACGCCACAGAGCGTATAAAGGCGACAAATGAAATACTTAAATTGTCGCGCGCTATTGAACAAAGTCCGGGTATAATCGTTATCACCGATACGAAAGGAACCATTGAATATGTAAATCCCACATTTAACAAAATAACCGGTTTCGCAACTGAAGAAGTTCTTGGGCAAAATTTAAGCTTTTTAAAACCAGAGGGAATCTCGACCAAAGAATATAAACAGTTGTGGGAAACGATCGTTTCCGGCAATACCTGGAAAGGTGAATTATGCACGAAGAAAAAGCACGGCGAATTTTATTGGGAAGCTGTTTCTATTTCACCGGTAAGAAATGCCATAGGAAATATAACACACTTTGTTGCAGTTATGGAAGACATTACCGAACGTAAACAGATAGAAATAGTATTACTTGAGAGTGAACGTAATTACCGAAGGCTATCCAACGAATTTAATGCCCTTCTTGATGCTATTGAAAGACCGTTGATATTGCTCTCTCCTGATTTGGAAATCTTATGGGAAAACCGCGGTGCAAAAAAAACGACATTCGGAAAAAGATTTGTTAATTCTGCAAAACATCATTGCTATAATCTATGGTTTAATCGCTCTATACCGTGCGAAGACTGTCTTGTTCAAAAATGTTTTCGTACGGGAAAAACCGAAAATATTCAATTATTCACCCCTGACAACCGGTTCTGGGATATAAAAGTATTTCCGGTAAAAGAAGAAAAAAATAAAACCCACAATGTTATTATGATAGCTGGCGATATGACGGATGAAATGCTGCTAAGGGAAAAATCCATACGTGCCGGCCAGCTGGCCGCTATAGGAGAGCTGGCGGCAAGCGTCGCGCATGAAATCAATAATCCTATATATGGGGTGATAAATTGCGCCGAATTATTAATTAAGGATTCCCTGCGCGGGAAAAAAATGGACCACGATATAGCAAATATGATTATAAAAGAATCTTATCGTATTGCAAACGTGACAAAGTGCCTTCTCTCTTTTGTAAGGGATAAAGAGGATGAGAAAAGCAAATGCAGCATACATGAATTACTCTCTGATACACTTACCTTTACCGGAACAATTATGCAGAAGGAAGGCATTAAATTAAAGACAAATATGCCTGATAGCTTGCCAAAAATTACGGTTCATCCGCAACGAATACAACAAGTTTTTTTGAATATTTTAAATAATGCACGATACACCCTGAATGAGAAATATCCCGTTCATCATAAAAACAAGATTATTGATATTACGGGGTCGGAAATAATGTTGAACGGAACTCCTCACATTCAAATGGTTTTTTATGACCGGGGCAAAGGAACACCCCCCGATAAGCTGGAAAAAGTAATGACCCCGTTTTTTACCACGAAACCAAAAAACAAAGGAACAGGCTTGGGATTAAGTATAAGCAACGATATTATTAATGATTATAACGGCAAGCTGGAAATAGAAAGCCGTGAAGGGGATTTTACAAAAATAAAAATTACCCTGCCAATATCAGGAAAAAACAGTTAATCTTTGATTACTTATGATGCTTGCCATAAAGAAAAACAGACTTGTTTGACAATATTAATCATTTTGTTGCTGCAATGAAGTAACTATTCAGCGTAAATGTTACACGGCTCGTTCCCAAACTCCAGTTTGGGAACGAGTTGCGCTCTGCGCCCCAGATAGTTTGATAAATTATGCTGAGTAGTTACGTAATGAAAGAAATTACGGAAGGAAAGAAGTTGGAAATGAAACTGCGTAAAAGCGAAAAGAACTCAAAAATACTTCCCCGAAGACTCCAGGCTTTTGTTGAAGTAATTGATACCTCTATGATTTTGTTATCTGATGAGTTAAAAATATTGTGGGTAAATCAAGCAACTGCAAACATGTTCGGAAAAGAAATACCTCACATTGTCGGTCAGTTTTGTTACAGACTATGGTTTAATCGTTCTGCTCCCTGCACTGAATGTCCAGCAATAAAATGTTTTCATACCGGTGTGCCTGAAGCGAACCGATTACCTGTGCTTAATAACCGGTTTACAAATGTAAAAGTGTTTCCGTTTGATGAGGGAAAAAATACATCACGTAAAGTGATCATGACGGCTACCGACGTTACCGAAGATGTGATTTTACAAACGGAATCCATGCGAAACGGCCAAATGGAAAAATTCAGAGAATTGGCGGTTGGCGTAGCTCATGAAATTAATAATCCCCTATACGGAATTGTTAACTGCGCCCAATTAATACAAAAGGAATCCAATGAAAATAAAAATATCAACCCTGATTTTGTTGATATGATTTTAAAGGAATCAGACCGCATTGTTGCCATGACAAAAAGCCTTCTTTCATTCGTCGAATTAAAAAGCAGGAAGAAGATCAACTGCGACCTGCAGGAAATAATCTCAGACCTGCTTGCCCTGGTCGGAGCTGTAATGCAGAAAGAAGGTATTCGCGTAATGGTTCGTTTTCCCGGAAACATGCCAAAACTCCCTGGATGTCCGCAACAATTACAAGAAGTTTTTCTGCATATAATAAGCAACGCAAGATACGCGCTGAACGAAAAATATCCGCAATCGCATCAAAATAAAATTCTTGAAATACTCGGTAAAATGATACTGCGTAACGGTAGCCGCTGCGCCCAAATCATATTTTATGATCACGGATGCGGCATACCAGCAGATAGTATAGAAAAGGTCATGACTCCTTTCTATACCACAAAACCATGTAATAAGGGGCCTGGCCTGGGATTAAGCCTCAGTGAAAAAATCATCACTGCTCATGGCGGCACGATGGAGATTGATAGCGTAGAAGGCAAATTTACCAAAGTGAAAATTACTCTGCCACTAGCGAGCATTACCCGTTAATGCCAAAGAGGCAAAACATTCGGACAGCGGGGCAAATCTTCCGTCCTGTGAAAAGCGAGATATGAAACCAAAAATACTTATTGTTGATGATGAATACATTATTACTTTCACGTTGCAGAAACTTCTCTCTGAAGAGGGATACGAAGTTTTCGTCGTAAATAACATTAGTGCGGCAAAAGAGATGTTCTCTCAAAAAAATTTTGACTTAATACTTGCGGATATTATTCTTGGTTTTGATTCCGGTTTGGAAATATTAAAGAAGATAAAGGAAAACAAGCTTACCAGCCCGGTGATTTTTATTACCGGATATCCTACCATTGAAACTGCTTCTGAAGCCGTTCGCATGGGAGCATATGATTATCTGCCAAAACCGATAAAAAATGAAACTCTTTTACGCACTATCAAAAAAGCCCTGGAGCATAAAAGGGTCGTCGATGAAAATATAAAATACCGATTAAACCTTGAGGCAATCTTAAAGAGTATTAAAGATGCTATCATTACGGTAAATAAAGAGCGTGTAATAGTCGAACTTAATAAAACTGCCGAAGATATTTGCGGATTTCCAAGTAATGATGAAACAAAGGGGAAAAAATTTGATTCATTACTGAATAAATGCAGCGGAAAATGTCTTGACGCCCTTACGGAAACGGTTAATACAACATATCCTGCCGAAATTATTCGTTTTGAATGCAATAACAACCTGCGGCCAAGGCAGGTTGTAAGCATAGCAACGCATCCTCTTTTTGACGTGCATGATACTTTTAACGGTTGTGTTCTGGTTGTGAAAGACGAAACTCATGTGGTTGCGCTGGAGAATGATTTGCAACAGCGCCAGGAGCTCTGTAATCTCATTGGTAAAAGCCCTGAAATGAAAAAAGTTTACTCATTTATTGAAGCTCTTTCCAATATACAAACAACGGTTTTAATCACCGGAGAAAGCGGAACAGGGAAAGGATTGGCGGCAGAAGCATTACATCATTATAAACAGGAATATAAAAAACCCTTTGTCGTAGTAAATTGCGCGGCATTGTCGGACAATTTGCTTGAAAGCGAACTATTCGGACATGTTAAAGGCGCTTATACTGGAGCCGTAAGTGACAGAGCAGGCAGATTCCAAATGGCCGACGGGGGCACTATTTTTCTTGACGAAATAGGAGATATTTCAGAAACAATGCAATTACGTTTATTACGGGTGCTTCAGGATATGGAATTTGAACGTGTTGGTGATTCTACCCCTCTAAAAGTAAATGTCAGAATTATTGCTGCGACCAACCAGGATCTTCGTAAAAAGGTAAAAAACAAAACGTTTCGGGAAGATTTGTATTACCGTTTAAAAGTAGCGGAACTTGCCATGCCTGCGCTCCGGTACAGGCAGGAGGATATTCCGCTTTTGGTGGAACATTTCATAAACAAATACAATAATAAATTCAATAAAAATATCAAATCATTATCATCAAATGTCCTGAAATTGTTTATGGATTACAATTGGCCGGGAAATGTGAGAGAGATGTCGCATATATTAGAATATGCCTTTGCTATTTGTAACGATTCCATTATTACATTAAATTATATTCCCAACGACCTTAAAAATATCTGTCCGGATAAAACTTTTTCTTCCGGAAAAGTCAGAAAGGATAAAGATAATGAACAGAACAATGACCGGAACCTGATTGTTCAAACATTGGGAAAGACCGGCGGAAATAAATCTAAAGCGGCGCAATTGCTTGGCATAAATCGCAGAACACTTTACAACAAGATGAAAAAATACGGTCTGCTGGCTAATGGGAGTATTCACGATTTTTTGTAAAAAAGCAATTAACGTATATTCTGCCGGTTATGCAAAGAACTTCAGATCACTGAGTGTCAACCCTTCAACATGCTTCTCCGGGTTTTTCACTACTCGTTCTCTGTATCAAGTAATTATCATATCGTTAAATTACACAGCACGTTACGGTTTGCTTGACAATTTAAACACCATGTGTTATTTTTTAACTTTACCACTAAACAATAAGCTATTATAACTTTGTTTAAACAGTGGTTGAATAAAGTGATTGGTCAAATGATTCATTCATACAGGAGAGGTATACGTATATGACGGAAGAAGCAAAAAAAGATGAAGGCTTTGAATTCCAGGCGGAAATTAAAAAATTACTCCACATACTTTCACACTCTTTATATACACACAAGGAAATTTTCCTGAGAGAACTTATTTCCAACGCATCTGACGCACTCACAAAACTGCGTTTTCACTCGCTTACCAACGAAGATTATGAGGGAAAAGACCTGCCCCTTGAAATTAATATCGAGATGGACGAAGCAAACAAAACCCTTACCATAAGCGATACCGGCATTGGAATGACGAAGGATGAAATAATAAAGAACGTGGGAACCATTGCGAAATCAGGGTCTCTTGAATTTATCGCAAATTTATCCGAAGAGGCAAAAAAAGATTCCAACGTGATCGGACAGTTCGGCGTAGGTTTTTACTCCGTTTTCATGGTTGCCGATGAGGTAAGAATCAGAGCGAAGTCATACAAAAAAGGGGAACCTGCCTTTGAGTGGCGGTCGGACGGCACAGGAAAATATTTTCTTCATCAGATAGAGAAAGAAAAACGCGGCACGGAAATTATCGTTCATTTAAAAGAAGAGGAAAAAGAATATACCGACAAAACAAGAATATCATCCATCATCAGGAAATATTCAAACTTTGTCAGTTTTCCGATACTGGTGAGTGGTGAAAAGGCAAATCAGATTACCGCCATATGGAAAGAACCAAAAAAGAATATCACCGCAGAACAGTATGACGAATTTTATAAGTTTATCGCAAATGTTGAAGAAACTCCTCTTTTCCATCTGCATACCTCTGCCGAGGCGCCTATTCAGTTTTACAGCATCCTCTATTGCCCCTCAACAAATTATGAATCGATTATGCTTAAGAAACTGGAACATGGGATTCAACTGTATTGCAACAAAATCCTCATTCAATCCGACTGCAAGACGCTTCTGCCGGACTACCTGAGATTTATCCGCGGCGTTGTTGACTCTTCCGATATCCCATTGAATATTTCGAGGGAAACATTTCAGGACAACCGTGTTATACAGAAGATGAAGAGCATACTTGTAAAACAAGTCCTGGGGCTTTTGCAGGATATTGCAAAAAATGATAAGGAAAAGTACGAAACCTTCTGGAGACAATTCGGAAGAATATTAAAGGAAGGGATACACTTTGATTTTGAAAACAAGGAGGCGCTGGCTCAGTTAATGCGGTTTAATTCCTCTCAGTGCAAGGACGCCAATGAACTGGTTTCACTGAAAGAATACACGGAGAGAATGAAACCGGAACAAAAAGAGATTTATTACATAACGGCGGTAAACAGGGACACAATCGAAAAAAGCCCCTATCTTGAAATATTCCGGAAAAAGGAAGTTGAGGTATTGTATTTAACCGACCCCAACGATGAATTTCTCCTTTCCGGCCTGGGTGAATTCGAAAAGAAACCCATCCGCTCGGCAGATCAGGCAAACTTGGACTTACTGAAAGACGTTGATAAGGGAATTGTAGATACGTCTTCAGAGCCGCAAAATTATGAAGAGATATTTAAACATCTTTTAAAGACCATGAAGGTCACCCTGGCAGACAAGGTAACAGACGTCAGGGAATCCCACCGGTTGAGCGACAGTCCTTGCTGCCTCGTTAGTCCCGATGCTTCGCCAAGCGTTCATGTACAGAAACTCATCCACATGATGGACAAGAATTATCAGATGCCAAAAAAGATCATGGAAATTAACAGGAAAAATAAAATGGTTCAGAATCTGGCAAGAATGAATGAAACGCCGGGCAATCAACCGCTCGTTGAAAAAATTGTCAACCAGTTATTTGAAAATGCGCTTATGCAGGACGGAGTCGTCTTTGATCCAACATCTATGGTGCCCAGGGTAAATGAACTTCTCGAAGAACTCACCAGCGCAAAACTGGGAGAAGGAAAGAAGATCATTATTTAAACAAGCGGTAACTCAAAAAACGCATTGTATATTTATATCCTTGCCTTCTGAACTGAGGTCGATTACTATTGGTTTAATTTTGTTTTTGTTATTATCGTAAAGGATTTTTATAATTGGCCTGTTAAGGGACTCTCTGTTTAAAGAAAATACAAATCCCGCAAATCCTTCATATGTGCCGTTTTTTATTTTTATTTCGATTCCTACCGGATATTTTGGTAATAATTCCAGAAAATATTTTACTAACTCATTGTTAAAATGTGTTTCTGCTCCATTTCTAATAAGTTCATATACGATATCATGAGGAATCGGTGGCCGAAAAGGCCTGTTTGTCACACAGGCATCGTAAAAATCTGTAATAGCCGCAATTTCTGCCGGTAGTATTAATTTGTCTTCGCCGCTGTAAGATATTCCTTTGACATTGGCTATATCGAAGGTATTGCTCCCCTTTAGTCCTCTAGGATATCCGGTTCCATCCTGCCACTCATGATGCTGATAAGCAATGTGAGCGGCAACAAAGCCCACATGCTCCATATCCTTAAGTAATTCATATCCGAAAACAGGATGTTTTTTAATTTGTTCATTTTCATGGTCGGATAACTTTTCCTGTTTATTAAGTATTTCCGGGTCAATAAAAATCTTACCTATATCATGAAGAAGTTCTCCTATAGCAATTTGTTTTAATTTGTTACTGTCCAGGCGTAATCTTTTTGCAAACATCAATGCCACAATTGCAGAATCAACGGAATGTTCATAGGTATAGTTATCATGAGTTTTAATAGTATTTAACCCTGTTAAAATTTCCTTGTCCATAATTTCATCGATGAAAAGGTTTATACCATTATTTAATTGTTTTAGTTCAATGTTTTGCTGAAATGCTTTTTTAATCTTTGCGGAATTAATGCTGTTTATAATTGATTCGGAAGTACTTTCTTTCAGATTACTATCTTTAAAAGAATCAGATACCTTTTTGTATGTTCTGATCACATCCTTTGTAACCATCGTGCGCACCTTCTCAGAAATAATATCGTGTGTTATGATATCGGCAGTGTCATCGTCCTCCACATATACGCATACAATGCCTCTTTTTTTAAGGCCTTGAATGTGATCGTTTGTCAGTTCTATCCCCTTTTTTAGAAGAATTTCATAATTGTCTCCATAAATGGTCTTACCAAGTACCATGCCAGGGGCTATGTTGTTTATATGTCTTCTTATCATTGTGTCCTTTTTGAGGGTGTTAAGGTTACTTCAAAACATTTAAACATATATTATATACCAAAGCGCACATGATTCATCATAATTATTTCTTATTATAAAAACATCGGTAAAGGCAGGTAAAAATGCAGTTGCTTAATAGTGTTTGAATGATAAAATTCAGGTTTGGATTTAAACATGGGATGAAATGGTAAGTGAAATAAATAATATACAGGTAATACTGAAAAAACGAAAAGGCACGAAGGAGTAAATGATATGACTACAACTGATTCTGCTTCCGGGGTTGATTTTATAAGGGAAATTGTTGCGGAAGATATAAAAACGAATAAACACGGTGGTAAAGTGGTTACACGGTTTCCACCGGAACCAAACGGGTATTTGCACATTGGGCACGCAAAATCAATTTGCCTCAATTTTGGTATTGCTCTGGAAAACAAAGGCGGCGTATGCCACCTGCGGTTCGATGATACAAATCCTTGCAAAGAGGAAGTGGAATATATTGAGGCAATTAAAAGGGATGTACAGTGGTTAGGTTTTGACTGGGGAAAACATCTTTATTATACATCAGATTATTTTGAAAAACTGTATGAGTATGCGGTGCAGTTGATACGCCTGGGCAAGGCCTATGTGTGCAGTCTTAGCGCTGATGAAATAAGAGGGTACCGCGGTACCCTGACTCAGCCTGGAAAGGAGAGTCCCTATCGTACCCGTTCCATCGAAGAAAATATCGAACTGTTTAAACGCATGCGTGCAGGCGAGTTTGCGGACGGCACACATGTGCTTCGCGCAAAAATAGACATGGCCTCACCCAATTTGAACATGAGAGATCCCGCTATTTATCGTATCCGGCGCACAAAGCATCACAGAACAGGCGATACGTGGTGCATCTATCCGATGTACGACTTCGCCCATTGTCTTTCGGATTCCATTGAAGGAATCACGCACTCTATATGTACAACAGAATTTGAAAATCATCGTCCGCTGTATGATTGGATACTTGATACGCTAGGTGTGGAATGTCACCCGCAACAAATAGAGTTTGCACGCCTCAATCTCAGCTTTACAATAATGAGCAAGAGAAAGTTGCTGGAATTGGTGGAGGAAAAAAAGGTAAACGGATGGGATGATCCGAGAATGCCTACTATTTCCGGCATGAGAAGGAGGGGGTATACGCCGGAAGCAATTCGTAATTTCTGCGAAAGAATCGGTGTGGCGAAAAGAGAGAGCATGGTAGATATCGCGCTGCTGGAACATTTTGTACGCGAAGACCTGAACAAACGTACACTCAGGGTAATGGCGGTGCTACACCCCATTAAGGTTGTCATCGATAACTACCCAGAGGGGGAAGTGGAAGAGTTGGAATGTGTAAACAATCCGGAAGATGCAAATATGGGGACGCGAAAGGTACCTTTCTCCCGGGTATTATATATTGAGCAGGATGATTTTCGCGAAGAACCTCCAAAAAAATTCTTTCGTCTGGCTCCCGGCCGTGAAGTCCGTTTACGTTATGCCTATTTTATTACCTGTGTGAATGTGATAAAAGACGAAGTTACCGGAGAAATTAAAGAACTGCATTGCACCTATGATCCGGAAACACGGGGAGGTTCCGCACCGGATGGACGTAAGGTCAAGAGTACAATACACTGGGTCTCTGCTGAACATTCAATAGAAGCGGAAGTCCGGCTATATGACCATTTGTTTACAAAGGCAGACCCATGCGATGAAAAAGATGAAACTGATTTCAAGAAATTTCTGAATCCAAACTCTCTGGAAATAGTAACATCCAGCCGCGTAGAACCATGTCTGGCACATGCAGCACCCGGTAGCAGGTATCAGTTTGAACGGTTGGGGTATTTTTGTGTTGATACCAGAGATACTGGTAATAAAAAACTTGTGTTTAACAGAACGGCATCTCTTCGCGATACATGGGCAAAGGTGCAAAAGGCGGAAGGAACATAACAAAACTATTGTGCTTTTTAATGTATCGGTGAAAGAACGGAAGGATATCTGGTTTAATGGTAAAATATGTCCAATTGTAAGGAAAGGAGCCCAATATGTTATCAATAAAAGAAAGTGCAAAAAGAATCATAGATGATATGCCTGATGATATTTCCTATGAAGAACTTATAAGAGAATTAGTATTTAAACATATGATCGAAAGGGGAATCGGTGATTCTCAAAAAAATAAAATTACCCCTGATGAAGAATTTGGCAAAGAGATTGAAAAGTGGTAAGGTTAAACTGGACCGATGAGGCAAAATACTGCTTAAAGAACATTCATGATTATATTGCGTTAGATAATCCACAAGTGGCAAAAAATGTTGTAAAGAAAATACGTGAAAAAGCACAAATATTAAAATCATTTCCTGAAAGTGGCGGTCAATACCAAAATTTAGAGAGAAAAGATGTCCGGGTAATATACTATACGCATTATAGAATTGCCTACCTGATTGTTGACGCACAAAGAATTGATATTATTGGTGTATTCCACGGTGCAATGGAATTAAAAAAATATATAAAATAAATTATCCCTTATTAAGCCTTTTTGTAATTCCGGGACACCATACCTAATTTTGATTCGTAGAATTCGATAAGGCGTCCCTGGAATTCCTACTTTCATCGTCATTCATTAGAATCTTACCAGGGATATTCTTTACAAATTTTTCTGATTTAATGATTCTGTGGGGGAAACATAATGAAATATGATTTTGACCGTGTGGTATCACGGAAGAATACCGATTGCGCCAAATGGGACGGGGCTTTGTCTCTTTTCGGAGATGCGGATGTGATACCTATGTGGGTTGCGGATATGGACCTTCCCATAGCAAAACCCATTACCGAGGCTATTAAAAAGAGGGCTGATCATGAGATATATGGCTATTCGCTCCCAAATCCAAAATCAGTGACAGATGCTATTGTTAACAGAATGCAAGACCGTTACGGATGGAGGGTGAGACCGGAATGGATTGTTTTTACTCCTGGTATTGTGCCTGCATTGTACGCTGCTATTAAGGCATACACTCACCCCGGAGACGAAGTAATTCTTCAGGACCCCGTGTACCATCCATTCTGGCATGCCATTAAAAATAACGGTTGCCATGTGGTGAATAATCAACTTGTTTTACATAATGGACGGTATGAGATGGATTTCTCTGGTCTTGAAACCGCGTTCGCAATCAGGCATGGCAGGCCTCCAACCCGGCATCGCATAAGATTGATGCTGCTGTGCAGTCCTCACAATCCTGTCGGAAGGGTATGGAAGAAAGAGGAATTAATCAGGGCAGGGGAAATTGCAATACGGCATAACGCAATAATCGTTTCGGATGAAGTGCATGGTGAACTGCTATTGCCCGGTGCAATCCATACTCCGTTTGCAACCGTGTCGGAAGAATTTGAACAACACTCCATAACGTGCATATCACCCAGCAAGACGTTTAACCTTGCAGGACTTGATGCCTCTGCCATCATTATTCCCAATCCCGGACTGCGCAAGCAATTTCAGGAGGCAAGAAAGGGAATTCTGCCGGGAATAAATGTATTTGGATTTGTTGCCATGGAAGCGGCTTACAGGCATGGAGATGGATGGTTAGAACAGTTTCTCGTGTATTTGCACGGAAATTATGAGTTCCTGTTTGATTACATTGTGAAAAAGATACCAAAAATAAAAATAATACCACCGGAAGGCACCTATCTTGTCTGGCTTGATTGCAGGGAATTAGGATTTAATCCTGTGGACCTCAGGAGTTTTATGGCAAAAGAAGCAAAGGTAGGCCTTGATGAAGGCTATCTTTTCGGGCCTGGCGGAGAGGGTTTTATGAGGATGAATATTGCGTGTCCCCGTTCTGTTTTAGCGGAAGCGCTTAAGAGGATAGAGAATGCGGTGAAGAATTTGTAAAATCGTGTATCTAAACCAACAATTCAAATATCTGTAATTCTTTTGTTATGATTTTTGTGGTTATTTTTTTAAATTGGCAAAGAGTCTTTCCTTTGTTTCACTAAAAAAGCATCTGTTGTTTGTTATTGTAAAGTATATTCAATAATCAAGGTGACCCTTCCCATCTCATCTCATATATCCTGACCATCCCGCCGAATGTAAAGTACCAGGAAAGGTTTTTAAAGGCTTACAGGGATGCCAGGGAGAATAAGAGGGGGCTGTGGCAATAAAAGTAACGGTAACTTTTGGGAAGTTTCAACGTAATTCTTTTGTATTTGCTTGATTCTCTTTCTGTAACTGAATAATATAACGACGATCGGAGAATAAAGATAAAATTACTTCAAATTGGTCAATGAGATGTTACTGTTTGTATGGTTAAGGTGTTTTTCATACAGATTTCGGTTATGGATAGGAAAGGTTAAGAGAGATGTGTAAATAAGCATTGCATTAATAATTCCCTTTGGCTTAAGATTTTCAATCATTCTTTATGATTCATTATAATATATGGAGGCTGCTATGAAAATTACACTGCATATCATAATCATTTTATTCTTATTGAAGGTATGTATCGGATGCTCAACTACCTGTAAAGAACTCAAAGAAAATTTGGCGAATCAAATACAAGAAATTAAACGTATTTGTGAGTGTGATTTTACGATCGAATGCGAGGAAGATTTCCCGGGTGGCGGAGCGGTAGGATTAACAATTATTGGCCCTGATGGGCGCCCCCTGATCAAGTTGCCGGGAGGCGAACAGGAAGTGTCAGCAGATACCTTAAAACATGAGTTGATTCATGCAGTTGATATGTGTGTAGGATTCTCAGAGAGTCACTTTCCAACACCAGCAGACCTGGTTGGGAAACGAGCTGAATACATATTTATTATAAAAAGAAGACTTCTTTCTGAGTTTATTGCCTATAAGTGCGTTGGTGTATATGAAGAAGTTCCGATTGATACGGATCGATTTCCTGACCCCGATGATAATGACCGGGCAATTCTTTCAGCATACACTAGCTTAGCAAGCTCAGTGGTAAGCACTTTACCGGTTGATGTTCGAAATGAACTCATGACAACGTTAGAAGCAGCGGATTTATCTCCGCAGCAGATTCGATCTTCCAGTGATATCTATCAAAATTTAAAACGGGATTTAATTGAAGAAGCAGAAAGGTTCAAAGAGCAGATGCAAGAATGTATAGAACGGATTCTCTCATCAGTTTCGTGATGTTTCTGGTGCTTCATCTAGACAAAGGTACTACAGGAACCGTGATAAAGCAGAACCGTGAAGGAAAAGAAAATGCATAACAAACCGGTGGAACCATCAGCCCCAAACTGTACGTGAGAACACCATTGAGAGCAGGCAACCCATCATATTCGGTTAAGCCATGTGATGTGAGGATCATTTAATGTTGACTATTGAAGATATTGAGTGAAAGGATCCCTTTATGAAAGAAAAGGTTAAAGAATATGAGGAAAAAGTAAAGGAGTATGAGGAGGCAAAATCTCAGTCCCTCCAAGACGATTTAGAGGAGTTTATGCAAGAGCATCAAGAGGGAGATTGACGGTAATGAGTCTGATTACATATTACTACTATTATGCAAGAAGAGCATGTGTAGTTGCCTAACACGTATAAGGTATCAGATGGTCAGGAAACAAACTGTACCCAGTTGGAAAAGGCATGAAATGTTTCCATTACATATGCTTTGTGGTGAAAGTCCCCTTTTCGGGCAGACGATGTCAAAGGACAAGCGAAAAACCAAAGGTGTCACCGTAATTATTTTTTGAGAATTCTATTAATGTTTTAAATATTGAACATTTCTCATATCTCAAAAAACAAAGACACTCCGAAAGAGCAAATTCTGATTGGTTAGGGGACGCAAAGTAAAAGGTCTCTGTGTTTATCCGAATAATTAAGGAACAGAAAGACCGTCTTATTGATGATGTTTTTTTAAAAGAACATTCTTGAAGTAAGGCTTTTTAACTAAAGATGATTGTGACCTAAAAATCATGGATTATATGCCCAAATGGCCGTATAATAAGTTACCTGTAAAGGTATTATATGTACTAATAGCTGTAAAATAAGATGGTATTATACACAGCGTCATTTATCAAAGAAGAAAAAGTCATTCCCGTGTAAACGGAAATCCAGAAAAACAAAGGATTCCGGGTTAGGCTCTGAATTACAGACTATTGGGAACTTATGCCGTTATGTATAGTACGGTTATTTCGTGTTAGGTGTTGGTGGAAAACCGCCTTCGAACACAAATACTCATAGGGGTCAAAACAATGGATGGGAATGCCCGTGAACCAATGAACAAAAACGCACCAGAGGAAATACCGGAGCGGTCAAATGATCGAGAGGACTTGCTGCCCTATGAAACGAAGCGCTCATTTCTATTCTTTGCGTTCGTAACCTTGGTCTTGATTCCTGTGTTGGCCTTCATCCTTGTTCCTTTACAACTCCTCTTTCTGTTTGTCCGCATGCTCAACGTTCTTGTGTTTCTGCGTTGGGCTGAGGGGGGATTAAGGCACTTCGTGGAACGCATCCTAGAATGGATCGACCGACTATTCGAATTCCTGCGGTGGTATCTGTTTCCGGTCTTCGGGGAAGAATGGCGAGCGTGGCCGGGAGGCCAACTCTTGGATGATTTGAATCCTACGGAAGTCTTTCAAAGCGCAGACTTCGGGTTCACCGGCGAAGTCGACTGGAAGGTTGATAGCGGAGGAACGGCAGCGGTCATTATCCAGCCCGGAGGACCCCGTACGACGGCCCGCAGTTCCTTGATTGTAGTGCGCTACCCGAGCGTTTCGCCAACAGCCGCCCGCGCAGATGCTGTATTCATCGAAGCCACGAAAGCCGGAGTTACTCTAGCGAAACTACGAACCGTCTTTAAAGCCAGACCGCGCGTGCAGACCATCGATAATCTGGATACGGACAACGCCCTTCGATTCCCGACAGACACAGGGACAAGTACCGACAGGGCAGAGTTCAACAAACCCGGCGAACGCGGAGCCACCCGCATCTCAGCGAAGACCGAAGTCATTTTCGATTTTGAACCGAAAGGCATTCCTTGGTCCGAGCGGGGCGTCAATTTTCGGTTGAACAGCAAAGGGTCTGTAGATGGGAATACTAAGGGGGCGAAGGGAGATTGTGTAGCGCGTCGAGAAATTAACTCGGCGACAGGAGTGCAGGTAAATGGGAAGCCTTTTAGGATCCATAGCGCCGAAGGACCTGATGAATGGCGTAACGATGGTACGGTGAAAACAGAAGACGGCCAGTATCCGACCGACGCTAAGCCCGATAAAGCTTTCCGAATCGATGCTCCGGGCGATACCGATCTGGATGCGTACGTCCAGTTCTATGATCGCAAAGATTTTCGTGAGTTTCTTGAGTGGCACGATGGGAACAAATGGTCGAAAATCACTGACGATATCATCTGGTATGTCAGTATAACGCAAGTAGATGGGAGATTGGTCGAGCCGAATCACCATGGGCCAGGACGCAATCCAGACTTCATTCAGAACCGCCCCCCTATAGTGACAGGTCAGACGTTTGTCGTTGCGCCGGGTGATGTCGTGACGCTGAAAGCAGTTGTGCAGGATCCAGATAATGATCCTCTGGAGTATACCGATCATCGCTGGGTTCAAACCGCAGGGCCTCCTGTCGCACTTTCGCTCAGCGGGGTGGGCGCAGTTGTAGTCTTCACAGTGCCGAATGCGCCTGCGACGCTCAAATTTAAACTGACGGTAGACGATGCTACGAAATACGTGCCGCGAAGTCCTGGAAATTCCCGCGGGGAGGGGGAATATGTAGTGGAAGTCCGTCCGTGAGGCGATGCCAATGGTTTACAAGGATAAATTAAAGGTTGACGCCTGCACAGTCGATGGCAGGAAGATGGATGTTACGCCACCACGGCCAATTAAGTCCGTGCCTGATGGTTATGCGTACATTACGAAGGAAGGAAAAGAGCAGAAAAGGCGACATTCCGCTCTTTCACCCACAATGCATAGGAAATCGCCTAATAGGGTAAATGGGAGTATTTAACCCCCTGCTTGCTGATCCGTACAGGGCGGCGCATGAAGACCGCCTTGTATTATTCGGGTAATGAAAAGAAATCCATGGTTATCTGATAGAAACTAAACCTTACTTACTCTTTAACCTTTTGCGCATACTCTTTACATGCCCAAGCCACACCTACAGTATATTCAGAAATCCACTGCAAGCATTTCATTTACGGTTATCCCACTGGGACACTTGCTACCAACGATCTGATAATACGTGACATCTATGCATTATCCCCGAACGATCAAACAAAAATAGCCGATTGGGTTACTTACCGGTTAGATATTGAGACCATTACCGGTGATGTAGAGACAAAACGCGACTGGAAATCTGATCCCTGGCTTGGTGACGAAGAAACATTAGAACCGAATGATTAAATGATTATAAGGATGCAAATGCAAAACTCAAGGTAGACAGAGGACACCAAATTATTAAATCTCTTTTCTGTGAAGTAGTAGACAGAACCGGGTTGTATTGTAGACTTGATTTGTATATCGGGCGGGATATCAATCAGGGATTTGCTCCCATTGGTTTTTCAGTTCCATTTGTTCTTTTACATAATTCAACACTTCTTCTTTATCGTCAACATCCATAACAAACAAGTCTTTACCCTCTAATGGGGCCAAATACTCGCTTCCGGGCATGGCATCTTTAAAGAAATCTTCGTAATTCATGTTGAATACAGAACCAATTCCTGACTCCAGTTTCTTTTCAAATCTCTTCCACTCTTGGTATGCATGGGAAACTTCTGCAAGCTGAAATTGGTCGAGATGTCCAAAACGGTTTTTTGCAAACTCCAGCGATTCAATATCAGAATCAGAGAAAATCCCCGGCGGGTTCAGGTCTGTGACCTGAACCCCACGTTTCATGCGTGGTAATTTAGCCATGAAATGTATATATCGCTATTAATCAGATAAACTATTGGGTTCAGATTACAAATCTGAACCCGCAAGGGGTCATTTTTAAAATTTATCAATAATCTTGTTTTAGAATCATTACGCTAAAGGGGAAAAGCAACCGATCCCAAGACATACTGAAATTGATAACAAATTAGCAAAACATATCAGAAAATATTTGGGATTGGGGTGGCTTAATTATGGTTTTATGACTTTAAACAACAAATCAAAATATCTGTAATTTTTTTTAATTGGCAAAAAGTCTTCCCATTGTTTCACTAAAAAAGTATCTGTTGTTTGTTATTGTAAAGTATATTCAATAATCAAGGTCTGACGTCTTTGACTCGTCTCTGAAGAAAGACGACCTGATCGCAGGAGGAGATTTTTTTTAATTCAATTTTGTCTGCGTGGGAAAGGTGGAAGCTCTTTTGCAAGCTTTGGTCTGTGCTTGGGCTTGTGCGGCTTGCAAATGTGCTTACACCTGTGCGTTGGCTATTTCTCACGTTAAAACAATATTGAACTGATTTCATCATATTCTATTTCTTCCTTACTAAGTCTGCTTTTAAGTTTCTTAATGTTTATTTCAATTAGCTTGTCGCCTTCGATATTCAAACAATCTCTGAACTTTTTGAAGATATAGTCTGCGGAGTGTCTTGAAAGTCCGTAATTCTGCAAGGCAATTACGATTGTGTTTTGTGTTCCGTATTCTAAAAATGTCGCCCAGTTTACACCTGCATTTTCTTCTCCCAATATTTCGACAAGCATTGCGTAATAGTTATTGAAGTATTTTTCAAAGAGGAATCGTAAAACACTTTCAATATTATCAATAATGTCTCCAATCAGAACATTGATATGGTGTTTACTGTTGTCAAATACTTCATAAGATGGTTCACCATTTTTATAGCCGACCATTAGTGTGCTTTCTTTGCGATTGCAATAAGCTATTGATTCATTAATAATTTGGCTTAAAGGAATTCCATTTATCCATTGGTTCATCAGAACGGCATAATAGTCAAGTTGATTTTCAGATTTAAACTTCTTTTCCTCTGTTGCCCAATGGAACATAGTATAGAATTTATGTAGCCATTCTTG
Organism: Candidatus Kuenenia hertensis; assembly: GCA_021646465.1. GTDB lineage: Bacteria > Planctomycetota > Brocadiia > Brocadiales > Brocadiaceae > Kuenenia > Kuenenia hertensis. The sequence continues at coordinate 91,377 of SOET01000010.1, forward strand.
ACATATTTCATAATTCACCCGACTTGGCAATTTGATAGCCGCTGGATTCTTGGCTTGTTTTTTTAAAGCAATGAATACTTCATTCTGAATTTTGAGCTTGATTGAATTGTTTGTATTCAGAACGCTTGAAGGCACTTCGACCTCACCGTTTTTCTTTTTTGCCAATTCAATTATTGCTTCCTTATTTTCGGCAATAAGCTTTTTGATAATCTCACTGTTGTAATTGGCTCGTTCAATTTCTAGTGTGTCAATGCTTATGATATTGGCAATGTATTCCAATATCTCTTTCATAGTTTCCGTTTCGCCTTTTATGTCTGGATTCTCATTCAGAATTTGCTCAATCTTCTTAAGCTTTTTGTCAATGTAGTTTTCAACGGATGGATTTAGCTTTATTTCTGCTTCTCCTTCCAACAGGGCTTCATGCTTTTTCCAGTCTTTATCTGTTTCTTTCAAACAAATGATGTTTCCCGACAATTCATGTTTTAATCTTCCTGCTCTTCCTGCAAGATTCCAAAAGTCTATTGGTTGAAAAGTATTTCTACCGTTTTTGTTATTCAGGATGAAAACGTTTTTTGCCGGCAGGTTTACACCTTCCAAAAGCGTTGATGTGCAAAACACATAGTTGATTTCTCTATCCTTAAAAAGTCCTTCAACTTTATTTCTGATAATCAGAGGAAGATTACCAAAGTGATAGGTAATTCCTCCATTCAGAAACTCTCCCAAATAGTAATCTTTATGAATGTAGGCTCTGATTTGGCGTATAACCCTTTTTACATTTTTAGAAACTTCAACCTGCTTTTTCTGATTAAGCTCAAATAGTTTTGCTGATTTATCAACTGCATCGAATCTTGAACTGCAATACACGATATTGCTTTCGTCATCACCAATAGCAGAAAGAACATCATAAATCGTTTCAGACTTTGTTACGATTTTTGGCTCAAATTCATAATTCCCATTGTCCAAATAGTGAGTTACTCGCTTTGCCACCAAATCAACAAAAAACAGGTTTTGCGAAACAGGTGTTTCTATGGTTCTGAAAAACTGCTTCTCATCCTTTTTGAACAATTTCAGAAAGACTTCCGGATTCGCAACATTCGGTGAAGAGAAATATAAATTCAGGTTTGGATTTCTTCGTAGTGCCTTTGAAATTGCAGAATAAGCGGTTACTGCTCGGCTATCTTTTTCTGCTGCCAGTTTATGAGCTTCATCTATGAATAAATAAGCAATAGAAGGATTATTCTTTTGGGATAAATAGCTTAGAAGCCTTTCAGGTGTCAGCACAAAAATGTAATGGTTTTCAGTTGATGGCAATTCAGAAACATTGGAGTTGGTTATTACCGTGTAATTGTAATGCTCCAAAACATCTTTGAGTTCTTTGTTCAGGTCTATAGAAAACTGGTTAATTAAAGCCCTGGTCGGAACCATGATGACAATATTCTCAGGTGGTTTGTTGCCGACAACTTTTCTGATGAATGATTTAATGATAAAAGATTTGCCCATTGAAGTAGGGCCTGAAAAACTGAAATGCTTTGAACCGCTTATCTTTTTGTAAAGTTCAAATTGAGAATCGGTAAAAATCAAATCTTCGGTATCGGGAACAGCTTGAATAAATTCCTTGACTTTCTTTTCAAGTTCTCTGTCAAAAGGTAATTCAGAACTGTTGTTTCCATTCTTTAAAAACTCAATACCGGGGAAGTTGCCCAATTTGGCCAAAACGGAATGTGAGAAGGTTTGATAGTATGGATTGGTTTTGTAATCCTCATTGAGCAAGGTAATGAGTTGATATGCTTTATTTCTTGCTTTCGGATTTTTGGAGTTGGAAAGTATATCAGCAAACCGAAGTGTATCATGCAATTCTTTTTCGGTTAGCTTGATACTCCTGCCATTCTCTGAAAACAAGTTGTTAGCCAATAGTTTAGCTGCTTTATTGTTGAGGGCAATAAAGTATTCGTCTTGCAAAACATCATTGGCTAAACGTTCAATCATTCTTCTGCTCTTGCAATTTTCTTGATGATTTCTTTACGTGTCTCATCCAGTTTCATAAATGGAAAAACGTAAACGTAAAAGGTATAACTGTATAGTTCGTATTCTTCAATCTTCTTTTTGATGTGGTCCATTTTGCCCTCTACTTCGGCTTTGATTTGTGATTTTATCAAAGCGAGAAATTTATCGTTGCTCAAACGCTTTTCCTCATCTGTTGGGTCAATCTCAAAACCTGCGAAAATGGCAAAGGCATTATTCTTAACAATTGGGTCGGTTTCACTTGCCTTGGGCATGATTACCGATTTAAGGAATTGATACAAGTCTTCGTCAAATGCCTCTTTGCACAACTGCGAATTGATTAACCCAATTTCATCATAGATGTTGTTCTTCTTACGAGTTAGAAAATCATGTATTGATTTGAAGGCGTTAGAAATTGCTGTAGTTAATTTCTGTTCGAGTTTTGACTCACCGAATATGAGTTGATAGTTTTTCGGTGCTAATTCAAGTAAATGAATACCATCCGAACCTTTGGCATAATCGTTTGACGAAAGTTTGATTTCTAATTTGGTCAGTATTTTTGGGGCTTTCAAATGAGATTCGAGGAAACAAAACAAGAACAATTCACCTGCTTCACCGTCATTGACATTATAGTCTCTGAATTTTGAGCCGGCCTTTTCTACCAGTTCATAGTAGCGTTGGTCTTTTTCAAATTCTTTTATTTCCTTTTTCGATAAGGCAAAAGGAATCATGTGGTTTCCTAATTGCTTTATGAGTTCATCATAACAAAACTGGTTGTTTTCAATTTTAAGAATATGCAGATTAAGTCTTGAATGAGTGTCAGGAACATCACATTCAATCTCTTTGTAAAAGAGGTCTAAGAATTTTTCATTAATACTCGGTTTAAAATCCATAGAAGTTGAATTGATTATACACTAACGGCCTTATTGAAAGTTAACTCCCCCCGAAACGCCTTTTGGCTCAAACTGCCATACAAATTTTCCAACTCCTGCAAGCTTTGTTGGTATTGGGATTTGAAGGCTTCTGTTTTTTCTACGATTTGGGCATATTGGGTTTGGAGTGAGAGGGGTGGTTTGATCATTTTTATTTTTTCGAATCCACCTTTCGTTAAAATTTTCTTCATTCCATTTGATGCAGCATCTTGGATATATTTTCTTGAAATTTTGAAAAGCCAATACAAATACAAAGGATTAATTTCGTTATTACGTTGTATTGCATTTATTTGTTGATTAAAAGACATCTTTCTATTTGTCAAAGCAGCTCTTCCAACAGATTGAATACTTCCTGCAATGCAAGCAACAAGTAAAGCACCGCTTTCAACTGTTCTTGCATATTTCAATCCTGTCTCTGAAAGATGTTCGACTGCATTTGTTATGTATGTATCATCTACTGGAATATTATCTGTTTTAATCCATTCTATAAAATTGGAGGAATAGTTTTCGGCATTATTTCTCGGAGGTGTATTTCCTGTAATTATCTCACCAAAATATTTCAATTCAACCTTTTCCCAATTCTTTTCATTTTTGGTGCATTCTCCAAACATCTCCAAAAACGTGCTTTTCAAAAATTCATCCAGCAGGCGGATGCTTTCTTTGCGTTGGGCTATCAGGTTTTCGGCTTTGCTGAGGATGTTGGCAATGTGGAGTTGGTCGTTGACACTTATCACAGGAACTTCCAAATCATCTAAAGCTTTTCTGCGTATGTGTGGAATTGTTGCACCAGTAGTTTTGCTCCGTAAATATTGATATTGTGATTGGAGGAATATTCCAATAAAAGTTGTTGAGTATAAGTCAGGTTGCTTTTTTCGTAACAAAGCAATTGTGCTTCCAATGTATCCCGACTTTCCATAACCTATTGTTCCAGCGTTCGCACCATCCCAAGCTATGAGAACATCATCTTCTTTAGCAAATACACCAGTCTTATCATTTGTGAATTTCGGGTTAGTGTCATTACGTAAATCATCAATTTGTAGAACCCTAACTGAATTCTCATCAGGAGTATCTACAAAGGATGGTTTCTTTCCTTTTTTAACTTCAACGATATTTTTGAGTTTTTCAAACTTCATTTCATCAATTCTTTTAATTCCGCCAATCCTTTTTGAATATCTGCTTCCATGCTTTCCAACTTCCCAAAAATCACATTTGGCTTTTCATACACCACTTCTTCATACACTTCTTCTTTGTAGGTACTCAGGTTCAGGTCGTAGTTGTTTTCTACAATTTCCTTTTTCGGCACGGTGAAGTATTTCAGCTTGCGGTTCCCTTCGGCTGCGCTCAGGGTACCGCGTTCTTTGTATCGTTGCACAATGTCGGGCAAATCGCTATCTGCAATTTTGTTTCGCTTGTCGTCTAAGGTGTAGCCATCGGCTTGCATGTCATAAAATCAAACGTTGTTGGTTTCACCGCCCTTTGTAAAAATCAAAATAGCCGTGCTTACACCTGCATAGGGTTTAAATACTCCGCTTGGCACAGCAATTACCGCTTTCAATTCTGCTTTTTCAATAATCAGCTTCCGCACTGCTTCAAATGCCTTTCCACTGTTTTGTATCACACCGCTTGGCACAATTACAGAAGCCGTTCCGCCCATTTTCAGCATGTTAAAAATGCGTTCTACAAATAGCAGTTCGGTTTTGGTGGTGGGCAGTTTCAGTCCTTCGTTAATATCGCCTTTGTCAATATTGCCAGTAAAAGGTGGATTGGCAAGAACAATATCAAATTGACTGTCTTCATTGTAGCTTTTGCTCAGGGTGTCTTTGTAGTCAATTTTGGGTTCGTCAATGCCGTGCATCATCATGTTCATCAATCCCAAACGCACCATGGTTGTATCAATATCGTAACCCACAAAGCTTTTATCCAAAATGCTTTTTACTTCCTGTGTCAGCACGGCACTAATAGCAGCATGTTCAAAACCGTCTTCATCTTTTTGCAACTTGGCAGGGTCTTTTTTTCTGACCAAATCGGTGAGGATGTATTGATACGCACCCAACAAGAAACCGCCTGTTCCGCAAGCAGGGTCGGCAATGCGTTGCCCCAATTGCGGAGCTACCAATTCAGCCATAAGTTTGATGATGTGGCGTGGTGTGCGGAACTGACCGTTCTTTCCTGCCGTGGCAATTTCACTTAACAGCATTTCATACACATCGCCTTGTATGTCCTGAAAAGCATGGCCGCCTTCGGTAGCATCTTTTTCAATTTCTTTGAAAATTTCTTCTACAATGTTGATGGCAGAAACCAGTAAACTGGCTTTCGGCATAATGAAGACAGCGTTTGCCATGTGTTTGGTGAAAGGGGAAGTTTCTCCGTTCAGGTCTTTCAAAAACGGAAACACTTTCATTTGCAAATGCATCAGCATTTCGTCTGCGGGCTTGTGTTTGAAAACACTCCAACGCAATTCATTTTTGTCAATGCTTTCGTTGCTGCCCGGAATTTGAAACTTACCAGAAAATCGGGAAACGTATTTTTCGCCTGTCCATTCTGCATCCCGTTCACGTTTGGCTTCCAAATCGTCCAAACGTTTCATGAAAATGAGATAGGTAATTTGCTCAATGGCCGTTAATGGATTGGCGATGCCGCCCTCCCAGAAGTTTTGCCAGAGTTTGTCTATAAGTGATTTTAGTTGTGCGTTGTTTTGGAGCATATCATTTTTTATTTCACCCCTTCGGGGTTTTGAGATTGTTTAATCCCGAAGGGATGAAATGATTATAGAACATCCCATTTCCAAAACCGCCCAAACCCCAAAGGGGTGACATGATTAATCTATCCATTCAAATAAATATTTTTCGTTGTGTTCGATTTCAAATTTTCTCAAAAAATCAATGTATTCTTCTTTGAAAGTTTTCTTTTGGTGATGTTCTTCCTGATTTAAAATGTAATCATATACATTCTGAATTTGAGAGACCTTAAGGGGTCAAACCTAATCAGGCTGTCCGAGAATACAAAATCGTAAAAATTCAGATATTGATTTAGAAAGACTTATGACTTAAGAAATCGCGAAAAAGTGAATTCTCGGACAGCCTGATTAGGTCTGACCCCACTTCCCCCCATCCAGCATCTGCTTTGTAAGCTTGACGTTATTTTCGAGCAAGATGTTAGCCTTGCCGTCTTTATTGTCAAAAAAACGCCAACCCGCTTCTTCGAGGAGTTTATTGATTTTAATGCGTGCCTTTGCTTCCTTCTGCGCCATATTTCGAATTTATTTCAATGAGTCGAATCGGTTTTTCAAATACAAACTATAGCGTCCAATAGATGAAACCGAACAGGATATAATAAAACCAGATAAAATGAACCAGTATCTGATCACAACACCATCATGGACAAACAAGTTTGTCCATGCCACCCTGTTTAAAATACCATTCGATTTTGCCCCTTTTTATACTATAGCACATAATTGTCTATTAGAATGGATTGTTGCAAGCACAAATAAATACCGCATTTGGCGTACAATATCAATAGGTTTTTAGACGGTAGGGTCAGAGATTGTTTAGATATTCTTTAATTCTTTCGTGGTTTTCATTTTCTTTGTTGCCCTTAAAATATATCTCAATAAAATCTACCCTCAAATTATTGTCATGGAAAGCATAAATAATCCGCAGAGAAGAACCCTTTAGGTAGCGGCAAAATAAACGTGCCTTTATGATAGTACAATGGTCATTTGTTGTTATGGCGTTAAAATGTTTACTGTTTCCTAAAGGCGCAACGGTAATTACGCGTTTAAACTCCTCCAGGTCATCCGGCAATGATTGGTATTTTTTAGCCAACCGCTTACATTCTTTGACAAATTCGGGCAGTTCATTAAAGGTCATCGTCATAGTTTCTTACTGAATAATGCTCGTCACGATAGAACACGCTTTCATAAGAAAGCGGTTGTCCTTCTTTTGCTACTTTCCACGGAATATCTTCGTGGGAGTAATTTTCTATTTCTTTGGCATTTTTATCAGAAAGACGCGCTAAGACTTCGTCAATGTGGGCAATTTCCTGTGCTGAAAGGGTACTAAGATCGGCTCGCTTAACCGGCAGATATTTTTTTTGCAAATGGTTAAAATATTTGCTTTTTACCGCTTCTATCTCGCCATTTTTTTGCATATCTTTTAAAATCGCTCCCAACTCAACAGACGTAGGTCCATGATGATTTTTAATGTAAGTCGCCCCCATTAAGTTTTCTTCATACTTTTCATAATAATCAAAATCAATAAAATAAAGGAGTTTATGGATCACGGTTTCACCAACGTTTGGCTTGCCTCCGACATTTTCCAAAATATAAAGCAATACCTGCTTAAATTTATCAAGATTCTTTCGTGTTACGCGGATGTGAAGACCGGGATCTGCTTTTTTGCCTGTATTCGTTTTTTCTAAAACAACCTCATGCTTTGGCTCTTTGCCGGCTAAAAAATCCTCGAAAGAAATACCAAAAATATCTGCAAGCACCTTCGCTGCAGAAATAGTTAAATCCTTCTCACCATGCTCTATTTGGATATAAGTAGGGCGGGAAACACCAATTTTTGACGCCAGATATTCCTGGGTCAAATTATGTTTTTTGCGCATCCGTTGAATGAATGTTGAATGTTTAGAAACATGATAGTTAGCCATATATCACCTGAAAATTAGACTTTTTTAATGGTATTGAAACATTATTATTTATGTAATCATGCTAAACAATGTAAATATATTTGTCAATAATAATGTAAATATAATTAACAATCGCATGAATTACTCCATAACACGCAAAGATTTAATCCTTCCTTCTGCACCATCATTTTGTCTTTATCTTCTTTTTCTCGTTTATCAAACTACGCAGGGTGTGTATTTCATTGTGATTCAGATTTAGGTTCAAAACTACGTTCGCCATTTCAAACGCCTTGTCTAATTGTCCGTTTTGGAAATAGGCAACGCTGAGATTGTAATGTGCGTCTGTATTGCTATTATCGTATTTTACCGCATTGAGCAGCGCAGTAATTGCTTCTTCATTTAGCCCTTTTCTTATATCGGTAACCCCCAGGTTATTTAATGCCTCGGAGTAATCGGGTTTGTGGTGAATGGCTTTCTTAAATTCATCAATTGCCTTATCCAACAGATTCGTTTTGGCATAAATAAGGCCAAGGTTGTTATGGGGAAATGGGTATGATGGATTTATTTTCAACGCTGCCTTATATTCTTCAATGGCATCCTTTATTAATCCCTTTTTTTCGTAAGTAATGCCAAGATTATTGTGCGCCTGGATATAGTTAGGGTTAAGCGTCAGGGCATAGTTAAATTCGCGTATCGAGTCGTCCAGCCTTCCTGTTTCCCGATAATAATTCCCAAGATTATTGTGCACCCTGAAACTTGTCGGGGTTGTTTTTGCGGTGTTTCCCCATAAAGTTGTGTTGTTGTACCAGACAGTATTTCTTTTTGTGGTAATAATCGAAAATACAATGAAGATAGGCAATACAATATATATGGCACAATAAGGTCTTTTTATACAATAGAACTTTTTATGGCAATTTTTTATGAGATATCCGATGATCATACAGAAACCCAATGATGGTAAATAGAGATAGCGGTCTGCCATGATGTTTTCGATGGGAATTATGTTTAATACCGGTAACAGTGTGGCAAGGAACCATATGAGGGAATAAAATACGGTTCTTGAGTAAAAAAATGATTTACCAACAATAATGATGAAAGATGAAAGGAAGAGAATCGATAGGAGTGTGGAAATACTGGTATGCAATGAGAAGTAAGGTACAACATAATCCGCGCTTAAATTGGCGGGGATAATGAGCATTTTTATGTACGTTGCGAATACTTTGGGCATGGTGAATATATTTTCGAAGATACTATTGTTGGGATACGAAACGTGGGTTTCTGCCGGACTGCGAAGGAGCACGAATCTTACAAGAATATAAAAGAGTACTGCCCCTATATAGCCCATATAGTAACGGGTGAATTTATATCTAAAATGTGATTTCTTTGTGAACGTTACATCATAAAGGAAGATGAGTAATGGCAGAGTAATTGCCATTTCTTTTGAAAATATGCCAAAGATAAAACAAATCACGGATGCAAAGTAGACAAGGTGGGAATAATTTCTTCTCGTTTTAATGTAGAGTAAAAAGGCTGCTAAAAAGAATGTTGCGGCCAGAAGATCGTCCCGGTAACCGATGGCATTGACTGTTTCGGATAGCACGGGGTGACAGAGAAATATAAGTATGCTTAGGAACGATGTGACAGTACCGGTAAAAAATTTTTTAAAGAGAAAAAACGCCAGGATTGCATTAATGGTATGCAGAATAAGATTGGTAAGATGAAAGCCGAATGGAAGTAATTTCCACAAGGCGTAATCGAAAAAATAAGATAACGTGGTTACCGGCCGGTAACTCAATTCGCCGGAAGATTTAAAATAATTTGCGTTGAAAAGATTGGGGAGGTTGCTTAATGTTTTTACAAAGTAATTCGTTACCAGGATGGTTTCGTCGTCGTAAACAAATTGATTAGATAGAGAGGTTAAATAAATAAGTATCGGGAGGCATGTAGGGGGGTGAGATAACTTTGGTGGTGAAAGTGAGACATTTGGGTAAATTTTG
>SOET01000011.1 GCA_021646465.1 Candidatus Kuenenia hertensis
TCAAAGAACATACAAAAAATTATGACTACGCAAATACTTATCCGGACAATACTGAGTATAATTGAAATAATAATAGAGAATGTATTGACACGTTTATCCATTATAATTTATTGCAAAGGTTCAATTCGTTTTTGTTGCGTATTTACATATATTAATTAGGAGAAGTATTTACGTGCACTGGAAAATTATCATAACTACATTTATTACTATATTTTTGGCAGAGCTTGGAGATAAAACGCAAATTGCTTCTATCCTTATGTCAAGCAAAACGGATAAGCCGTTATTGGTATTTATCGGCACAATGCTCGCTTTTGCATTAGTGACGATACTTGGTGTCACCATAGGTTCGGTAATGGCAAAGACGTTACCCCTTAACTATATTAAAACGGGGGCGGCAATTACTTTTATTATGGTAGGTATTCTGATTTTATTCGGTAAAATATGATATGGAAGAAAAAAATATGGTTCCACAGGCGCAAAAAGTGGGGAAGGTTGCTAATCTTGTTATTTTTCTTGGAATATTAGGTGTTATTTTAAGTATTATTGCTTTAACCATTAGTAATAGTCTTGCACAACGGGGTTATGGAACTCTTTATATTCTAACAGGAATGTTTATGATCGGGCTTGGTTACGGGATACGACATCGTTATAAATATTGCTTGCTTGCGGCACTGATATTATTTCTGGTGCTTTCCTGCAGTTTTCTTTATCGGTTTGTTGTTCATCATACCACATATCTTTTAATACGGTTGTCGCTAAGCACGTGGGTTTCTTACCGGCTTTTTCAATCTGTTTCTTCAATGAGAATACTTATTGAAACGAATACATTTCCTGACAAAACCAATCGTTTTATTGGATTTCTATCGAGACAAAAGAAACATGACAATTTTGGATGAGATTTACCATTATAAATTATCTGAAGTAGCGGCAAACAAGAAACATGCTCCTGTTGAACTGCTGAAAGCAAATATTCAGCACAGAACTCCCGCCAAACCCTTTGGCCAGGTGTTAAAAACAAATGGGAAAATAAATATTATTGCCGAAGTGAAAAAAGCTTCACCTTCCCTTGGTATTATCAGAAAGGATTTTAACCCCCTTGAAATTGCCCAGATGTATGAATCAAACGGTGCTGTCGCAATATCGGTATTAACAGACGAGAAATACTTCCAGGGTTCTTTGAAATATTTAACTGACATTAAAAAGACCGTGCATTTGCCTATCCTGCGGAAGGATTTTATTGTTGATTCGTATCAGATATATGAGGCGCGTTCCGCAGGTGCTGATGCAATACTGCTCATTGCTGCGCTTCTTTCGGCAGAGGAAATAGAATCCTTTTTAGAGGCGGCAGAAAAACTGGGGATGGATTGTCTTGTTGAAGTGCATTCTGCAGTTGAATTGGAGAAAGTCTTGCAAACGAAAGCAACTATTATTGGTATTAATAATCGTGATTTAAAAACCTTTATCACCGACCTGAACATTACGTTCCAATTAAAGGCTCAGATTCCTGAAGACAAAATTGTCGTGAGTGAAAGCGGTATTAAATCACGATCGGATATGCTAAAATTGCTGGAAAATGGCATCCACGCCGCTCTCATAGGGGAAACATTAATGAAAAGCGACGACATTCCGGCAAAAATTCACGAATTATTAGGTACGTAACGAGATTATAACTGAGCATCCAGCGCCGTCTTTAAATCATTTTTAGACTTTACGCCCACCATTTTATTTACAGCCTTTCCGCCCTTGAATATTATAATTGTAGGAATTGCAGTAATGCCAAATTTTGCAGGTATGCTATTATTTTCTTCTGTGTTAAGTTTTCCTACCTTTGCCTTTCCGCTGTATTCTTTTGCAAGTTCGTCGATGACGGGAGCTAATTGCCTGCAAGGCCCGCACCATGACGCCCAGAAATCAACGAGGACGGGAGTCGTTGCATTGGTAACTTCGTCATCAAAATTTGCATCCGTTATTTCGATTAAACCTTCGGCCATAATTCATTCTCCTCTCTCTAATTGGTTTATTTTTAATTACCACGTACAAAAAGATTACAGTGGCATTCTCCATCACGTTCAATTTCTTCTATGTGGTATACGCAAGGGCATATTGTTTTTCCGTCTTTTTCCGCGTCACCGGTAACTATGCGGCAAGGGCAATAAAAGTATCCATATTTCGATTTTCGCATAACAAGTCCCTTGATTACTCTATCAACGATTTTTGTATCGGGATTTAAATTGTATGGGCTTGAGGATACGTAATCATTTAGCATTTCACGAATTTTTGTTGTTTCATCTTCCATTGAATCGTTGTTATCCATTATTTAGTGGTTAAAAAAGTTATAAAGAAAACGTATTATGTTAGTGAACGATTTTGTTGACATCCGAAACGCGGTATTTGAAACACATTGCGAACCTTCACGTTAGAGAGAAATTTGTTTAGTGGGTTGGTTCTGTATCTGTTTTTTCACGCGGCGTACGTTTTAATTCCCATACAGCACCTGTTGGGTCAGGACAATGAGTTAATAAAGTATTTTCGCTTGTCTGCCAGGGAAGCCTTGCTCCATAGCGCAGTGATTGGGCATCCCTTGAAAGGACAGCATATGCGCAATCACAAACCCCTTTAGGGGTAAAACCCGTTAATGGGAATGAATCTCCTTCTTTATAATAGTTACAGCTGCCTTTTTTTACAACTGTTGCAATTACTTTAAAACTAGAACTTTTACACTTCAAAATAGTAGCTCCAATCAATGGTTGGTATATCTTATGTTTATTAATAAATTATTATATTTTATAAAATCAGCATATTGCAAGGACAAAAAAATGAACCGGTTATTATTCTTTACAAAAGTACAAATTGTATGAAATCAGAAAACCCCAAAATGATGTTTTTTCTTGTCATTGAAATGGTACTAAAACCGGTGAGACAAGGTGGGAAGAGGCAACAGGCAATCGGATCAACTCATAGTACCGAAGAAATCGGGATAATTGTTAATTTTATCGGATTATTACTTTTCGAAGACGGCGCCAATGCCGTTTCTGTAACACAAGTTCAGATTATTATTTATCTTTCATATATATCTTTGAGTTGATTATCGCTTGTTTTTTTTCTTTCAGCAATATAATCCTCTATAATCTTTTTTTCATTAGGCGACACCTCGCTAAACTGAACAGCAAATTTATAATTGTCATATGCGTTTGTTTTGCTGGACTGATCAAAACGAATGACAATTCCCTGCAACCGTATCTGTTGAGATTCAAATTGATTAATTGGCAGTTTGAAGGCTACTTGTACTTTTGTCTTCAGAGGAAGGAATTCTTCTAACACGCACTGTACACCTCCGCAACTCAAGTTCAATATCATCCCTTTAAATGAACTATAAAATGCGCTGATTATGACGGGAATGCAGGTAGTTATTCGCTGATGTTCACGCCGTTGTTCAGAATTATTATCTTGTTTCATATTTTTTTCTTTCTATCTTAATAAAGTACGATGGTTCGCCAAGAGGAAAAAATGGAAAGCAGGAATGTTCATTTTTTAATGTTAATAAATCTAAAAATATTGCATTGCCATACGTATCATAAATGAACAGGTGGTGTATTATTCATCCAATTCAAAGGGGTCGTCCACAACCCTTCCGTTAAATTTATCCATATGGATTTGTGCTGATTCTCTTTGTTGAAAGACATGGATGCAATTATCGTTTGTTTCATTGGTAATGAGTTCACTCTCAACAAAGTATGCCATATATGAATCTATTTTATTGCCGCGTATTTCATCAGTGACAATAACGTGGTCAACATTATGCTTGTTGTTTTTGAACCATTGTACAGCACAATAGATAGAGCAAAATCTTTTGATAGCTCCGTCCTTAAGAATTATTTCAACTTCGTAAATAGGAGGAACAGGAGAACCATCATAGTCGCAATGGGGGTATTTTACATGTTTTTGGTAAAATACCCCAAGCGTTGCTATTATAAAAAAAATCACCAGTCCTATCCAGAATTTTTTTGTCATATTACGTTAAAACGAGATGTATTGTAACCATAATCAATGATGTCAGCAAACAAAACACGGATAAACTGTTTACCCGTTTTACAAAAATATCGGTTACTTGTTTTGCAGCGGAATTTTTACAAATATAGCGTAGTATGCCTATCCAGCCGATGCTGAAAGTACCGATGATAAACAACCCCAGCATGAGAGGTGCGTCCGGAACTATTCCATTTCCGATAAAACAATACAAACAATGGTGAAAGGGGAGTTGCATGAGTTTTGGCGCGATTACCTCCATAAACGATAGTACTACTACCGGAATATTAATAAGCCCGATGCCGGACTGAATGTAAAGCAATATTTTGTCTGATAAATGTAACAAAGATTTCCATTTGTTTGAAAGTGTTAAAAACAAAAATATGACAAGCACAATGTTTATAAAATAATAAAGAAAGAATAATGCTGTATCAAAATTTTTTCCAAAAATAGCCTGGGGGATCATTGCGGAAGGACGTAACGGCACGTCGAAAAAAGTAGCGCAACAGGATACAGAAACAAGCGGTTTCATAAATAGTATGTAATAGATATCTGTACCACTATCAATAAAGAGTAAAGTGCATATGGGAAGGAGAAATAATAATATTTTTCTGGTTAATGGCGATGTGGGGTGTGCCTTGTCCACATAATAACAAAAAATCCATCCTCCCATAAAGAAAAATGAAACAGGCTTGATAATTTGCAGGAAGGTGACTGTTGATGGCATAATACGCGTCACACCAAATATGCACATTGCACCGGGTACTTCCGGTACAAAGCTTTGAAGCATAAAGTAAAACCAAGGCCATGCGAGCATTCGTATGAAGATAACTACACACCCTAATAAAAATATCAGGTATCCCTTTTGTTCATATTTCGTTTTTGATTCTAATGGCACAAATGTATTAAATGTTATAATTGCTTTCAGTGTGAGTGAAAGGAGAAATCCTCCCAAAGAGAGCGAAACAATGGCAATAAACAACATGATGATGGTATAAATGTTAAGAATCATTGGAACCTCCCCTTTTTCATGGTAAATGTTTCATCAGCGATTTCATTAAAACGGGAGTCATGAGTGGCTACAACGATTGTTGTGCCTTTGTGTTTCAAATCACTCAGGATGTTCAGTAGTTTTGCGCTGGTTTCTTCATCTATATTGGACGTTGGTTCGTCAGCTATGATGATTTCAGGATTGTTAACCAATGCCCGTGCAATGGCTACGCGTTGTTGCTGTCCTCCGCTGAGTTCTTCCGGGGCATGTGTAATCCTGTCTTCGAGACCCATTATTTCCAAAAGCGATCGAGCCTTTGTAAAACGTTCTTTTACAGGAATACCCATTGGAATAAGGGGATACGTTACGTTTTCCCAACTCGGGAGTCTGGGAATAAGATTAAAATCCTGAAAGATAAAACCGATCTTTTGCCGCCGTAGTGAAGAAAGAGCAATATCCGAAAATGTGGTGATTTCTTCTCCGTCAATAAACACCTTGCCTGTTGTAGGTCTGTCTAAAGTTCCGATAATATTCAGGAGTGTGGTCTTGCCTGAACCTGAAGGACCTTTCAATATTATAAAACTATTTTTGGGGATGGTAAAATTTACTTCCTCTACTGCTTGTACTTTGTGCTTTGTATGTGCTCCATACAATTTGCATAGTTTTTCTGCCTTGATCATTATTTCATTGCAACAACCGGCGATACGGATGAAGCCCTCCATGAGGAATAAATACTGCCTACCATGGTTAAAAGTAATGCAAAGAAGAAACTCAACAAAAACGGCAGGGGCAGAAATTTCGAAGGCACGGTAAATTTTGGTAAAAGTGTTATTTCTGCGATAAAAAACTGGCCAATAAAAATGCCGTTAAAGACCCTGATCCAAAAGATTGATAAAAGGATTGCTATGGTTGCTCCAAGCAGGCTGATCAGTAATTGTTCAAAAGTAATCAGTTCCAGCACTTCCAGTGTATTCCATCCGGTTGCTTTCATGATGCCGATTTCTTTTCTCCGGTCTGATAATCCGAACCCTGACGCTACGAGGATTGCCGGGATGCCAAGGGCAAAAGCAACAACGTATAGTGCGGTAAAAATTCCTTCTTTCAACAGAAATCCTTTTTTTACAAAAAGTTCTATAATTTGCTTGTCTTGCAAGCGATACGGTTCATTCATTAATATGCTATATAAATCTGTCGCTATTTCCGAATTGTGTCCGGGAATACTGTATATTTGTATGTCTGTAGCAACTTCCGGCTTTCCGAATAACTCCCCGGCATCTTTGAAAGACATGAAAAGTAAGGAAGCCCCCCAAATGCCTGAATCAGGGGTGAACACTCCAGCAGCAGTAAACACTTTTCGTTGCTGTCCGCGCATGCTGAATTGATCGCCAATGCGTAAATGAAAATGCCGGGCTAATTCGTTGCCAATGATTACTTCGTTTGGGTTTTCAAACATTCTCCCGGAAATGCATGATACGGAATCCGGGATATCTTCTTTATTGATTCCAACGATTACCACCAATTTGTTTTGAAAATAAGCCCTGCCGATAATGCGAGGTACGGCTTTTTTTACCCCGAAAATAGTTCTGATTTCCTCTAAGTATTTCAAAGGAACGGAGGTGTTTCTGCCAAACTCATCAAAGGTAAGGTAGAGATCTCCGCCTTCCTCAACCGAGGCAAGGGATTGTTCCCTTATTCCTTCTGAAATAGAGATTGCAGTAATAAACGGCGATAAAATTGCTATTACGCACAGGCAGACCACAATGGTCTTCGTTCTGTGTCGTAATAAGTTTTCAGCTGCAAGCAAAAGTAAATTAATGTGTTTGTTCAAAACGAAAAAAACCCTGTTGTTTAATGTGTGATTAAAAAAGTTTCCTGAAAAATAATAATAAACTATTTAGTTATATTACAGAGAAAGATGATATAAACTGAGTAAAAAAACTATTTTAATCCAATAATTTGAGCATTGCAAGGGTGTTCCATTGGCGGAGAAATAAGTTTTATGGGGGAAAAATATTACTTGTTTTGGTGTTTTTCTGCACTAAAATATGCTTTTTTGATATAGGCAGGTAAATCTTCAAAATTAGCTCATTTATTTTAGTATATCTATTAATACCCCTGTTTCTATCGTATCGGAGATAAAAGAAACGGTACCGGAATGGTCAGGGCTGTAACAATATCCTCCCGGAATCGGCCATTCGATACAGGTACATCTTGGTTCTATTCTTGGGTCAAAATTAATATAACCCCAGGCAGGTTTCGTTGTTGCACCTAAACCCACCCCGTGCACAAGTTTTTGAAAGTCCTGCACATTACGAATATATGTCGTGTGAGAGTGTAAGGCATCTATGGTGAAAAAGGAAACTACGGCTATTATCAGGCAGATGATAGTGCCTAAGATGTAGAAGGTGTTTTTAGTCATTTTAATTTCAGATATTAATATACTAATGGTTTCTGGCCTTTTTTATCGCATAATTTTTTTAAGAGAATGTAAGTTTTGTTAAAAAAAGTTTTATCGTCAGGATGTTGCGCCAGGTATTTATCCAGATGTATAAAAGCTATTTCATACTCCTTTTTTGCGATGTAGTTGTCGAGCAACAAAATCATTGGACGATTATCTTCGGGATTACACAACATTGCCTGTTCGCAAAATTTTACAGACATATCATAATCTGCGTTTGTATTGTTATTACGGGCTTTGTACAAGAAAATTTCACCGACAAGTTCGATATTTTTCATAATCTTTCTTTGAGGATGATACCGGTCTTTCTTTTTGACAATTCCGTCACTGTGCGTGTGTTCAAATAAATGTTCATGATCATTGTCAGAAACCATATTGTAAATGTGGCCCGGGACAAAAATATTTTTTATATCAATGTCAAAATGGCGGCAAAGAATGGTAAATCGTATTGCATAGGAAAGGCAATTTCCCACCTTTATGTTGAGTGTGTCTTTGAAATCATAGCAATTCCTGTATGAACCTTCACTTGCATTTTCTTTTAACCAGTCAAAGATTATTTTGGCTTTTTCGATGTGGCCATTAACGTTATTGACGCTTGTTTCTTTTGTAATTTGTAAAATAAGAAGGTCTATTTTTTTCTGATAAGTCTGTATCTTTCTGTTGTTATGCACACCCGAAGCAATCAGACATGCACGATCCAATGGCATGTCAAGGTGGCCGTCATTTATATCACGGATGAGAGACATTTCTATATCATTACAGGTATATTGATTTACCTGATGTGTCTGTTGTGCCGATTGGCAGCCAGTAAAACTGAAGAGAGATAAGAGACAGACAAAAAGTAACAAGAACATAATTTTCATGTGTATTATTCTATTTTTCCTTTAATAACCTCCATTAATTGTTCCTGAGTGAATGGTTTTTCGAGGTATGCTAACTCCGGGTCGATTTCAAATATTGTTTTATTTGAATGAGGAGAAAAACTACTGGCAACAATAACGGGGATATCTTTGTATTGCGAATCGGACTTTAGTTGCTTGAGGAATTCATCTCCTGGTAATTTATCAAGCAATAAATCAAGAATAATGAGGTCCGGTTTTTCTGTTTTTATCATTTCCAATGCTTGTTTTCCATCAAGCGCGTGTATGATAGTATAATCAGTATCTTCAAGCATCATTTCGTAAAAAAAGAAAAACTCCTGCTCGTCTTCGACGATAAGTATTTTTTTACTCAAGCATAACTCCTTTTGATTAAGTGCATCCTGATTTATGAATTTTCTAATGGAACCACCGGTAAGGTAAATTTGAAAATAGTACCTTTTCCAATACCTGCACAATCAACCCAAACCTTTCCTTTATGCGCTTCAATAATATTCTTGCACAATGCAAGTCCCACACCGGAACCGTACATAGTTGGATGTTCCTGGTAAAATCTTTCAAACAATTTATCATATTCTTCTTTAGGTAATCCAATGCCCATTCCGGTATCTTCAACAGAGATTTCCAGATAAGAACCTTTGCATGCTCCATAAATGTTAATACTGCCTTTTTCCGTATATTTTATTGCATTGTCTATAAGATTGGTAAGTACACGAATAATTTCGCTTTTGTCGCCAATGGTTGGCGGTAAATTTTCTGATGAATGGTATGTTAATGTCAATCCTTTTTTTTCTGCCAGAAGTCTCATGCCCATAACAGTCTGATTGATAATTTCATCCATTTGGATAGGTTCTTTTTTAAACACAAAACGTCCTGATTCCAAAACGGATAAGTCGAGTATGCTTTCAATCGTTTTCCTTAATCTTTGTAAACTGCTATTGATGATATGTCTGAATTTTTCTTCTTTTGAACGATCGAGTCTTTCTTTTTTTACTTCATTCATCCATAGATCGATAGCCATTTGTACTTGTGCAACAGGCGACTTTAATTCATGAGACACGTCTCGAATCATTTTGTCCTTCATTTGATCGAGGGTAAGCAATTCTTTGTATGTTTTTTCCAAATCTTGGCTTTGTTTTTCAAGTTCTTTGTTTATTTGTGTAAGATCTTTTGTGCGTTCTTCAATAATTTTTTCCAGATTAGAAGTATATTCTTCCAATGCATGTGTTTTTTCTTCGACAAAATCAGCCATTTTGTTAAAAGATTTTGATAGTTCTCCGATTTCGTCTTTTGTGCCGATGTTCACGCGTTTGCTAAAATCGCCTTCTGAAATACTTTTTGTAACATCGGTAAGATATACTATAGGTTCTGATATTTTTTTCCCAAAAACAAATGCGAAAGAGATTACGGCAAATGTCAGCAATGAGACAATCGATATGATTATTTTGTGTAATTTCTTTGCGGGTCCATACCATTCCTCCTTGTCAATTTCCGCAATAATACCCCATTCCAATTCAGGTATCCATTGCCAAAATCCTAAAACAATAGTGCCGCGGTAGTCTGGATAGCCGTTTGCATCATACCCGGTACCGCCTTTTAAACATTCCTCAACACTTTTGATAAATTTACCGGTAGAGGGATTAATTAATTTTAATTCAAGTGTTGTTCTTTGTTTCACCAAGCCGAAATCTTTGAGAGAACCGAGAAATTTTGATTCTGAGATCATATAACCTTCGTTGTTTATAAGGTATGTTTCTCCTGTCTTTCCAAGACGAACGCTTCTCATGAGCTTGTTAATTTCCATTACATCGATTCTCATACATACGACGCCAATAATCTTGCGTTCGTAAATTACCGGGGTTGTTATAAACAACGTTGGCATCCCTTGTTCGAGATTGCCGTATTCGTTTATTATTGGAATTACTGATGGAATTACCGGCGATACATAGGTAGAACCAATTATTGCCTGCTTAAAAAATTCGAATCCTTCTACATTGCTAATAACTTTTCCCGTTGAAGTGGTAATTTTTAAATCGCCGTTTCTGTCACAAATAAAGATTTCTTTATATCCATATATTTCTTTCGTATATTTTAAATGGTGAAGCAGGCGGTAAAAGTTTTCGCTGCTTTCAGATTTATAAATTACGCCGGGGACGTTAGGATTTTTGGCAATCAGCCAGGCATCCGCTTTTCGTTCTTCAATCCATTTTTCCACAAGTTCTGCCTGTTTATGACCAATACTGTCCAGGTTTTGAATTAAAGCATTACGTAAAGCATTTTTTTCCTTCGGATAAATATATACTATTGTAATGAAAATGGGAAAAGTGGAAAGAAGGATTGAAGTGAAAATAATCTTTTGCTTTATGGAATTGAAGGAAAAAAGATGGAAATTGTTAAATAGTGCGGAAAGAGACTTTTTCAGATGCAGGTATTTTTTCAATAACTGTTTTATTAAGTTATCCATACAACATGCGGAAAAATAATACTAAAAATGGTGTAATTTTAATACAAAATTTGCGATTGAGGCTGTTTATGACTTGTTTCTATCTGACCGTTTTCTGATAAAAGAAGGGATGTTTGCCATGTGTTTGTCGATTATCTCGTTGGTAATTTTTTTTGATCCCATTTTTAGAGCAAAATCTTCAATTGATTTCTTAGCCTTGCTGCGAATAAATGCCGGAATTCTTTCCAGACGGATTTTTGCGTCTTCAGCCCACACGGGTTCTGTTAATAACGTTTTTTGGCTGCTGGTAGTGCTGTTTTTTAAATAAGCCTGAAATTTTGCAATGATACCATCGTTTTTGATTGTACGTTCATTGAGAAATGTCTTGATTTTATCGACGACTTCTTTTTTATGAGAACTGGTAAACTTTTGTTTTGCCTCATCCCATGCTTCCATACGAAGCTCATCAAAACCAATATTTTTAATGCGTTTTGAAGCGAGCATCATTGATTCGTCTCGTATCTTGGAAAGAAACAGAGAATTGATTTCGGTATAACCGTGTTGTTGCGCTTTTTTTTGCATAAGCTTGTAAATTCCTGGCCGCACAAAATCCGGTGCGTTTAAAACGCGTTTTTTTGCTTCTTCTGACCAGGGTATTTCTTCGTTGCTGTGGCCTGTATTTTCGGCATGTTCAGATACAGGATTTGTAATAGCAGGATTCGGGAAGGCCGTTTTATTGTCCGACATCATTTCCTTGCGTGCTGCTTTCATAACCTCAATCGTTATTTCCTGGTAATTATTCTGTTCGGCAAAGCGTTCCACATTTTTTATTACCATTCCTCTTCCGAAGGAGGGTATTTGTTTCAGGATTACCAGCGCCTCGGGGCTCCATGTCATGGTAAAATGCTCTTCAATACCAAAGGTTTCTGAAGATTTCAGTTGTATTACCTTGCTGCCAAATTTTCCCGGTACATAGTTGCACCATGTATCCTCATCCATTTGGTTATTCGTTGTCGCAAGGGCACGGGCGCGGCATCCTTTACAAATTTCTTTAAATTCACATATCCCGCATCTTCCATTTAAATCCGCATGCCTGAGTGTCTGAAATTCAGCGTTGTCGTTCCATATTTCCACGAAACTTTTTTCCTTAACATTTCCGCTAATGTTAGGCATATAGGGGCAAGGGGTAACATTCCCTTCAGGAGTTATTCTGCAATAGTGTGTTCCGGCAGGACACCCGCCCGCATATGTTCTTATCAATGGTGAATTATTGTCATGTTCGTATACAATTCTCCGATAATGTGGGGCGCATTTTGCCCCTACCATCATCTTTCTCTTATATTTTTCCTGTATAACATAAAGTTGGTGTAATGCCTGATCGTACTGTTCCGGAGTGATATCCGTTAAATCCTGCCCTTTACCGGTACATACCAGAAAGAATAAGTTGAATACCTTTGCTCCGAGATTAAAAGAGAAGTCAATGATATCGGAGAGTTCCATAATATTATTTTGGGTAACGGTAGTTTGTATTTGGAAGTCGAGCCCTTGACGGCGGCACGCCTCAATTCCATTGAGCGTATCATCCCATGTGCCGTTCATCCCTCTAAAGGAATCGTGTTTTTCTGGTTGAATAGAATCGATACTGATGCCTACTCCCGTGACCCCGCATGATTTTAATTTTTTTGCCGTATCGTCGTCGATTAAGTTTCCATTTGTTCCCAATACTACCATCATGCCTTTTTTCGACGCGTAATGCGATAAATCATAAATATCTTTTCTTAAAAGCGGTTCCCCCCCCGTCAGAATGAGTAAAAGATTAGGATTGAGCTCTGCCATTTGGTCGATGAGTTTAAATCCTTCCAGGGTAGTAAGCTCATTTGGTGATTGCTTGGTTAATGTGTTGGCGTCAAGATAACAATGGTCACATTGCAGATTACAACGATACGTTGTATTCCAGGAAATGGCGTAAGGTTTATATTTCATTAAATAGTCTCTAAAAAATAACTTTCAGTACTATCGGTCTTGTGTTAAGAGAAGCCAAATGGTTTTAGGTTCAGAATGAATAATTTTTTTGCAATTCGGAGCCTGTTTTTTTTAAATATCCCTCACTTACACATATAAAGGTATCTAGTGAAAATATATAAAATAAACGATAAAAAAACAATCATATTATCAAAGAGGAATGTGATTGTTCGTATTTTGAATCTCTTTAAAAATGTAAATAAAGTAAATTGCCTTGAATACCCCTGACTTACTGGTAAAATAAAAACCATACAATGTTTGTGAATTGTCCGTTCATTTTAATGTGGAGATATCAAAGATAATGCAAATGGTTATTAAAAATCTGAATAAAATAGTTCCATGTGTTCTGGCCCTTTTTGTTTTCTATGGCTGTGGCAAACAGCAATCATCGGATACTATTGGGGCAAAGGATGAGGGAGTAATTGCAGAAGGTGATGCCGTGTCCCAGGAAGCAAAAAAAGTAGTTAAGATTCCTGAAAACATGACTGCTGAACAATATTATACTTTTGGATTGGAAAATATTAAAAAAGGACAATTTGATGTATCAATAGCCGCATGGGAAAAAGCAATAGAATTGGATCCTGCAATGGTGAAAGTATATGAAAAACTTGGAAAGGCATATTATACTTTGGGTAAATTTAGTAAGTCCAGTCAGGTGTATAGAAAAGCAATTGAACTGGAACCCTACGATGCAATGTTATACTTTAGTTTGGGAGTTGTGTATCGGATGAATCTGCAATATGAGGATGCAATTGATGTGCTAATGAAGTCCTTATCGTTCGATCCAAACCTTGCAATAGTCTATAATGAACTTGGATTGGTTTACTGTAAGCAGAAAATGCTAGATGAAGCTATTGCAGCCCATAAAAAGGCACTTGAGTTGGATCCAAAACTGGGGAATGCACATAATTATCTTGGTGTTGTTTATTTGTTAAAAGGTATGAGTAAAGAAGCAGAAGAAGAATTTGATGAGTACAAAAAGTATGAAGCCGGCATCCAAATGCCCCCAGGACATGGCGCACCTGCGTCTCATTAAGAGAATTGAAAATGTATGCTCTCTTTTTTCTCTGAAGTATTGTGGGTTTGCATAATGGGTGGCAGAGGCTATATATTACGGAGATTTTGATGAAAATATTGGAGGGTCTTATATAACGCGGTGGTGCAGTCATATTAAGAAGAATGCAACTAGGCGGAATAATTTTGCTTTTCCGTATATTTTAAAATGGCTAATTGTGTAATTGCAAATTCTTCTATTTTTCTGGATTTATGCAAAACATGAAGCCAATCATCAATAGTACCATATGCCCCTTTATTTTTAATTGTCTTTTCTAAATTCTTTAAATCTGATTCTAATAGCTCGAGCCTGTTTTTAATTTCTTTCACTTTTAGCTGCCCCTAATTTGTGGATATCTCAGATTCATCACAAATTGTAAATTCCTCTTTTGCCTTTTCTGCCCAACCTTTAGCGCGATAAGCCATACCTAATTTTTTGTGTATTATCTTATTTTCCGGTTTAAGCGCCAATGCTTTTTTGTATTCATCAATTGCTTCATCAATCGATCCTAAGGAAAAATAAGAATCGCCAAGATTGTAATGAATATTTGCCTGTTGTTGTGTCTTATTTGCAGGAATAAAGTTTAATGATTGTTTATATTCACCTGCTGCATCATTGTATAATCCTTTACGTTGATAAGCATATCCAAGGTTGTAATGTGTTTCTGGAGATCCGGGGTTTTGGGCAATATCTGTTTGAAAGGCGCAAATTGCCTCGTCCTGCAAACTCATGTCACGATATAACAGACCAAGGTGATAATAAATTCTGGGATAGTGAGTATCATGTTCTAATATTTTGTTATATGCGGCAAGTGCCTCTGAATAGCTCCCTTGATTCCCACACGCAAGGGCAAATTGAAAGAGATCGTCATTGTTCATATGATTTAACTTTTCGTCGATCTGTTGTTGTGAGACTTTTGCATTGTTTGTGTTGGTGTGAGTATTTTTATTGGTGTAATCAGTTGGATTATAAAGTACCCCGATATTTGTATATTGAGAATCCTCTTTGCTGCAACCAAGAAACGAACAGGAGCAAAACAAACTAAATACTATGGTGTAAGTAATTTTCATGTTTATTAACCGATTAAAAAAATTTAAAAGTCATTGAAATAGATTAAATAAAACATACTCAGTTTTCAAGGAAAATTAGCGGCTTTTTTCAGGACAAATTAACGACAAAGATGAACGAATAACTATTAAAAAAATGAAAGCTGCAAAAGTCCTTGGAGCGTTTTATACTAAAGGGTAAAACTATATTGGAGTTCAGTATTTTAAGATATTTTAGGACCTTTATTGGGAAAGCAATTAGTAAGTGGAATAAACTGGTGGAAAAAGTTTAGTTGCAAATATAAAACGATTTTTGTATATTTAACTTATTCTCAAATCAGGGGTTGCCGTTAAGCATATGATAAACACGTACATTGTCAGGTGCGTTACCTAAGAAAGGAGGAATATTGATGTAATGTTTTGATATATTGTATGTTAGATATTTTATCTTATTAAAATACTAAATTACTTTGTAAATTACAAATAAACAATTGAAACATTTGCTAAAAATTTTGAATGTTTTATAACTTGCATTGCCGCTAATACACTTTTCTTAAATCATATTAAAATATTTAAACTGTAGTAGTAATTAGCAGATTGCATGGCCAACCTGTAAAAGGAGGGTATATAAAATGAGAAGTATTGCCTTGCTCAATCAGAAAGGGGGGGTAGGTAAAACCACTACGACTGCAAATGTGGGTGCGTGTCTGGCAGCATTAGGAAGAAAGGTGCTGGTTATTGACATGGACCCCCAGGCTAATTTAAGTGTACATCTTGGAGTGGATGTTCACAATTTGCAAAATTCTGTGTACAATCTTATTATGGGAAATTGTGGGCCTTCTGAAGTAATTTTGCATACGTCAAATATTGGTCTTGATATTATACCTTCCACGATAGATCTCTCCGGTGCGGAAATTGAACTGGTTGGCATTGTTGGAAGAGAAACTGTTCTTAAAGAATACTTGGGGGATTCAATAAAGCCATATGACTATGTGCTGATTGATTGTCCCCCTTCGCTTGGTTTGTTGACTATCAATGTTATGACATTTGTGAAAGAATTGTTTATTCCTGTACAAACTGAATTCTTCGCATTGCAGGGAGTGCGAAAATTGCTGGATACATATGAGATTGTGAAAAAACGATTGAATCACAACCTGGAAATTACTGGTGTAATTCTTTGTATGTATTCAAGTCGTGCCCGCCTTTGTAACGAGGTCGTGGAAAAAGTTAAAGAGTATTTCGATGCGAAAGTGTTTGATACGATTGTTAGAAAAAATATAAAGCTTTCGGAGTCTCCAAGTCATGGAATGCCGGTTATTTCCTATGCGCCTGATTCGAGTGGTTCAGAAGATTACATGTCTCTTGCAAAAGAAGTTGTAAGTAGGGAAAATAACCATAAGCACTAAAAATACGTTTCTATCTATATTTTTTGGTTTTAAATAATCTGTTTCAGAACGGAATATCAGCAAGACAGGTATATTTTCGTATAAGAATGTTTGTTCCCTGAGAAAAGAGCTCCTTCGTAATGTTCTATGGAGGTAGCAGTTATTATTCTGAAAAATTTCGAGGAAAGAGATGAAAAAGAAAAACGTGCTAGGGCATGACCCGCTCGGCTGGATGAAGGTGGAACGGGAGAAGAAGTCTCCTTCACCTGAAACAGTAAAAGATGAAAACAAAACTGTTGTAGAAAATAATCAACAAAAAACTCAAGACTCTGTAAAGCAGCAATCTTTTCCTTTGCCAAAAGATGATAAAAATGATAACGAAACTGGTATTTCAAAGGATAATCAAACGGAAAGAGTTTTTAATGTTATCACTGGCAGTAACGAAACGCCGCCAAAACCTAAGGTAGTAATAGGCCGTTTGTATGAAGAAGTATCAAAAAAGGCCGCAAGTGCCACTCAACAGAATAATGTGGCAACTCCGCCTCCTGGCACAACAAATAGTGCTCAAAAAACAACAGAACAATCTTTTCCACAGTATGAAACAATAAAAACAGACATGGGCATGCAGTCGAGGGGTAAGAAATTACCGGGAACCGAAACGAGGGCTCAGTTTTCTACTTATCTTATTGTAGCGTATACGGTATTATTGCTTATTCTGGGATATTTTGTATATACGGATTTCTCAAAACGCACAAACAGGTTGGAAGCAAAAATATATGCAATAGAAAGGGCATTGCTTTTAAGATAAAATATGAGGAGAAGCAGGGCACGCTAAGGACAGAGAGGAAAAAATTACAAAAAAAGTTTTTACAACTATAGTATACACCTTTCGCTTTTTATTGTTGCGTGTTCTCCCCGGAATATTTTCGTGCTTCCGTTGTTTAATTTTAACATTAAACCTCCATTATATGATATTCCGATTACCCTGCCGGAATATTCTTTTCCATAGTCTGCAATAATTAGTTCCTTTCCTATGGTAATACAATATTCCTTCCACTTTCCAATAATATATTTAAAGTGTTCATCTCTCAGGATTAAATACCATTTGTCGAGATATTGGAGCAGTGTCCTGGCAAAAAGTATTCGATCGATGTATTCTTTTTTTTCGATGGCAATTGAGGTAGGAGGGATGTGCAAATTATTGGGGAATTCACGTTCCGAGTTGTTTATGTTTATACCTATACCAATCAGAAAAACGGGTTGCCTGTTGTGATTTTTTTCTATTGTAACAAGGATTCCCCCCAGTTTCTTTCCGGAAATTAATATGTCGTTTGGCCATTTGATTTCTGCTTGTAATTGACAGGATTCCCGGACCATTTCCGTTATTGCTACCGCAATTGTGCCTATTAACAAGCACAGGCTGTCAGGTTTAATAGTGTGTTTTAGCAAAATGGTAAGAAGTAAGCCTTTGTATTTTGGGCAGACCCAGACATGGTTGGAACGGCCTCTTCCGTTGGATTGTTCTTCGGTAAAAATTGTAGTACCGTTTTTAAAGTTTGTTTGTATGAGTGCCCTTGCCACATCCATTGTTGAGGTGGTTTTCTCATAGTAAAGAATTTCACTTCCGACAATTTTTGTCTTTAAATTTTTCTTTATTTCTTCCGGTCTTAAAAGATCCGGGGTTTTTGTTTTCATCGAAGAGAATGTTTATAGACTTTTAATTCAAAATTAATAGAGAAGAGAGTGATGAGATGCGGGCAATATCTGCGTATGTCTTCCCTATATGTCATAATTTATTTTGAAAGTCAATAAGATAATAGAAAAAATTGTTCTTGGTTTTTGAGAGGTAATAAAAGCTCTGCCATTGTGGCAGTTGGGGTTAAAGGTGATTTTTCTATTCTGTCACTATGGCATATTAAAAGTCTGAAATAAATTGTTTGGCTAGATATAAAACTTTATAATTTTGACGGTTAGAGTATATTATAATTAATAGTTTGATGCGGCATTTATTTTGCTAATTCTCTGTGGGTTAATGCGATTTTTAATATTGTTATAAACTTAGTTAGTCTCTATTCGAAATTTTGAAAGGAGGTACTTGAATGGCGAAGCAATTGGCCTTTAATGAAGAGGCAAGAGCCGCTATTGCTCGAGGGGTAACAAAACTCGCTACGGCAGTTAAGGTAACTTTGGGGCCAAGGGGGAGAAATGCTGTTTTGGATAAAGGGTACGGGAGTCCAACAGTAACTAAAGACGGCGTAACGGTGGCAGATGAGACGGAACTTATAGATCCTTATGAAAATACTGGCGCAAGACTAGTGAGGGAAGCTGCTTCTAAAACAAGCGATGTAGCCGGCGATGGTACTACTACTGCCACAGTTCTCGCGGAAGCAATATTTCTTGAAGGATTAAAGTGTGTAACGGCTGGTGCAGATCCAATGGCGCTTAATCGAGGGATGCGTAAGGCCATGGAAAAGGTTGTGGACAAATTGAAAGATATGAGTAAAAAGGTCCAGAACCAGAAAGATGTTGCGAATATTGGTTCCATTGCGGCGAATAATGATAAGGAAATCGGAAAGATGATTGCTGATGCAATGGACAAGGTTGGAAAAGACGGAGTGATTACCGTTGAGGAAGGAAAAGGACTTGAGACAAGTGTAGAGGTAGTAGAAGGAATGCAGTTTGACCGTGGTTATCTTTCCCCTCATTTTGTTACGAATCAGGATACTATGGAAGTGGAATTAAAAGATCCTTATATTCTTGTATATGAAGATAAGATATCGGCAATTAAGGGTCTTGTGCCATTACTGGAAAAACTTGCAAAAACGGGAAGCCCTCTTTTAATCATCGCAGAAGATGTAGAAGGGGAGGCGTTGGCAACTCTTGTTGTTAATAAACTTCGTGGTACTATTAGTTGTGCGGCAGTAAAAGCCCCAGGCTACGGAGACCGGAGGAAAGCGATGCTGGATGATATTGCTATTCTGACGGGAGGAAAGGCAATATTTAAAGACCTTGGGATACAGTTAGAAAATATTGATATTCGTGATTTAGGACGAGCAAAAAAAGTTACCATTGACGGGGATAACACCATTATTGTTCAGGGCTCTGGAAGTTCTGACGTTATAACGGGAAGAATCAACCAGATACGAAGTGAAATTGAAGTGACGACATCGGATTACGACAGGGAAAAATTACAGGAACGTTTAGCAAAACTAGCCGGAGGCATTGCTCAGATATTGGTGGGTGCGGCTACGGAAAGCGAAATGAAGGAAAAGAAGGCAAGGGTAGAAGATGCTTTGCATGCCACAAGGGCTGCAGTTGAAGAAGGTATTTTGCCTGGTGGGGGAGTCGCACTTATAAATACCATCGAAGTTTTGGAAAAACTTAAACTGGAAGGCGATGAGGCAATGGGTGCAGATGTTTTAAAAAGAGCCCTTTCAGCTCCGGCGAAACAGATATTTAGAAATGCAGGGCTTGAGGGATCTGTCATTGTGAAGAAAATATTGGAAGCTCAGGATTGTACGTACGGATATGATGCAGACAAAGGAGAATACTGCAATATGATAGAAGCCGGCGTTATTGATCCTACTAAGGTGACAAGGAGTGCTCTTCAAAATGCCGTGAGTATTGCCGGAGTATTGTTGACTACCGAGTGCATTATTACCGATATCCCTAAAAAAGAAGGTGAAGGTATGCCTGGTGGTATGGGCGGCATGGGTGGTATGGGTGGTATGGGTGGCATGGGCGGCATGGGTGGTATGGGTGGCATGGGTGGCATGGGTGGTATGGGTGGCATGATGTAACCCGTACTCGTTAAAAAGTGTACATAAAAATTTTTGAGAAGAAGATTTTTATACTTTAATTAATTTATGTTAAGGAGGTAAATAAAAAGCTATGGCAAACATTAGACCATTAGATGACAGGGTAGTTGTTGAACCTATGGAGGCTGAGGAAAAAACAAAGGGTGGAATTGTTTTGCCTGAAACGGCAAAAGAAAAACCAATAAAAGGGAAAATAATCGCAGTTGGGGAAGGAAAATTGCTGGAAAATGGTAAAAGGGCAGAGATGCTGGTGAAGGTTGGAGATATTGTTTTATATGGAAAATATGCTGGGACAGAGGTCACGGTTGACGGCAAAGAATATTTGATTATGAGAGAAAGCGACATTTTAGCTACAGTTAAAAGCTTGAGCAATAGCTGATAAATAAATGATAATTTCTTGGAGGTTATAACATGGCAGCAAAGCAGTTAATTTATGATGAAATTGCCAGAGGGTCGCTTCAAAAAGGGATAAAACAATTAGCAGACGCCGTTCGGGTGACTATGGGGCCTACCGGAAGGAACGTAATTCTGGAAAAAAGTTTTGGCGCTCCTTCCGTTACAAAAGATGGTGTAACGGTTGCTAAAGAGGTCGAATTAAAAAATCCCTTTGAAAATATGGGCGCAAAAATGGTATGCGAGGTGGCATCAAAAACCAGCGATATTGCGGGTGATGGCACTACCACAGCAACTATTCTGGCAGAGGCAATTTTTAACGAAGGACTAAAACATGTCACGGCAGGCGCTAACCCAATGGCTCTTAAAAGAGGCATTGACAAGGCAGTGAATATTGTGGTTTCAGAATTGAAACAGTTGTGTATACCTATAAAAGGGCGCGCAGAGATTGCGCAAGTGGGAACAATTTCTGCAAACAACGACTCTTCTATTGGAAATCTTTTGGCTGATGCGATGGATAAGGTTGGAAAGGATGGCGTGATTACGGTAGAGGAAGCCAAAGGAATAGAGACGACTCTGGAAATTGTGGAAGGTATGCAGTTTGACAAAGGATATCTGTCTCCCTATTTTATAACCGACGCTCAAAATATGGAAGTTGTTCTCGAAAATGCTTATATTTTGATCCATGAAAAGAAAATATCCAGTATGAGGGACCTTCTTCCTTTATTGGAAAAGATTGCCGGAAGCGGAAAACCGCTTTTGATTATTTCCGAGGATGTTGAAGGAGAAGCGTTGGCAACTCTCGTTGTGAATAAATTGCGTGGAGTATTAAGTTGTGCGGCTGTTAAAGCCCCTGGATTTGGTGACCGCAGAAAAGCAATGTTGGAAGATATTGCCATACTGACGAATGGAAAAGCAATTACCGAAGATTTGGGATTGAAGCTGGAGAATATTGGCATAGAGGATCTTGGAGTTGCGAAGAGAATAACCATAAATAAAGATAACACTACCATAATCGAAGGCGCCTCTACAAAAGAAAACATTCAGGCCAGGATTAAGCAAATTAAGCACCAGATTGAACAGACAACATCAAACTATGATAAAGAGAAACTCAGCGAGAGGCTTGCGAAATTAGCGGGCGGGGTTGCGGTTATACACGTTGGTGCTGCAACTGAAGCGGAGATGAATGAGAAAAAGGCACGTGTGGAAGATGCACTGCATGCAACCAGGGCTGCCGTTGAGGAAGGCATTGTTCCCGGTGGAGGGGTAGCTTTTATACGAACGATTCCGGCATTGAAGGAGGCGAGTAAAAATGCTGAAGGCGATGAAAAGATCGGCATGGATATTATAGCAAAAGTACTGGAAGCCCCCTTACGTCAGATTGCGAATAATACCGGAGCTGATGGTTCGGTTGTTGTTGAAGAGATGAAAGGGCTTTCCACAAATATGGGATATAATGCCAATACCGGTGAATATGTTGATATGTTCGAGGCTGGTATTGTTGATCCTGCAAAAGTGACGAGGGTTGCTTTGCAAAATTCGGCAAGTGTTGCTGGTTTATTGTTGACGACAGAGACCATGGTGACTGAATATAAAGAGGATGAAGAAGAGAAAGCCATAAGTGGTAGTATTCATTAAAATAATTATCAAAACTGAGAATAAAAGTAAAAAAGGCTGCTACATGTAGCCTTTTTGCTTTTATGTGCTTTCTAATACAAAAACAAGAAATACCCTTAAGCAAAGTGTTGCAAAACGTTCTTGATTTTGTTCTGACCTATGTACTATAATTTTGCTTGGTGTAATTATAGTTGGAGTTAAAATTCGAAAAATAAAATACTTATGGGAAAAGATTATTATCAGATATTGGGAGTAAACAGGAATGCAAGCAGCGATGAGATAAAAAAAGCTTATCGTAAACTGGCAATGAAATATCATCCCGATAGAAATCCCGGGAATAAAGAAGCTGAGCAAACTTTTAAAGAAGCAGCGGAAGCGTATGGTGTGTTGAGCGATGCCGAAAAGAAGAGATTATATGATCAATACGGAGAAGAAGGGTTAAAGGGTGCCGGTACGCGTGGTTACAGTTCCTTTGAGGATATTTTTGACGCATTTGGTGATATTTTTGGCGGTGGGAGCATATTCGATGAATTTTTTGGAAGGGGCAGAAGCCGGGCAGAAGCCGGGAAAAGAGGGGCGAGTTTAAAATGTGATATCGAGATAGGATTTAAAGAAGTTGCTACCGGTGTAGAGAAAAAGATCGAACTCATGCGGAAAGAAATTTGCGATGTATGTCATGGAACAGGAGCGAAGGAAGGTACTTTTCCTGTTACTTGTCCTTATTGTGGCGGGAGGGGACAAGTTCAACAATCACAAGGTTTCTTTACCCTGCGTACCACATGTCCTAAATGCCGTGGTAACGGCAAGATTATTGAATCACCGTGCAAAAAATGTGGCGGTACAAAACGTTATCCCAGAAAGGCATCTATATCAATACAGATTCCTGCGGGGGTGGAGGATGGTACCAGGTTGAGGTTAGTCGGCCAGGGTGAGCCAGGCGAAAATGGTGCGCCTCCCGGAGATTTGTATTGCGATGTACACGTCACTCCTCATCCGATCTTTAAAAGGCATGGCAATGATGTGTTATGTGAAGTCCCCATTAGTTTTACCCAGGCGGTATTAGGGTGCAAAATCGATGTTCCCACTCTGACGGGTAATATTATTCAGGTAAAAGTACCGAAAGGAATACAAAATAACGAGATTATTCCTATTAAAGGAGAAGGATTCCCTAATGTACACAGGTATGGCAAGGGTAATTTATTAGTTCAGGTAGAGGTTGAAATACCAACAAAGATTTCTTCGCGCCAGGAGGAATTATTAAAAGAATTTGCAGAACTGGAAAAGAGCAGCACTTCTTCCCGGCAAAAGAAGTTTATGGAAAAAATGAAACAGATATCGTAATGGTTCTTATTGATATTGATGAATAAATATGCAGTATAGCGATGTGAATCGATTCTATTTATTGAAAGGAGGAACGGCTTGATTTTTTATTGAGGCATTTTTGTGCTGAAGTAAAATTTAAGCGAGAGGTATGCCAACATACGAATATA
The DNA here is from genome assembly GCA_021646465.1 of Candidatus Kuenenia hertensis. Classification (GTDB taxonomy): domain Bacteria; phylum Planctomycetota; class Brocadiia; order Brocadiales; family Brocadiaceae; genus Kuenenia; species Kuenenia hertensis. The sequence goes on from SOET01000011.1 coordinate 23,622, forward strand.
GGTGCAGTGAATGTAATCATGAATTTGAATTATTTCAATCCATTAAATCTGATCCGGTGAAGGAATGCCCTTCTTGTGGCCGTTTTTCTGTTGAGAGAATTATCGGAATGGGTGGAGCGGTAATTTTTAAAGGTTCAGGGTTTTATCAGACGGATTATCGAAGTGATGAATATAAATCCAGGGCAAAAAAAGAATCGGAAATAGCAAAACCAGAAACAAAAGATAAAAAACAAGAGAAAAAGGCAGAAAAATCACATGCCGAAAGTTAATTGTCCTAATTGCAGAAAAATACTTTTCTATCGCGTGATAAAAGATTTGCCATATTTCCCCTTTTGTAGCGACAGGTGCAAATTGATTGATTTTGGCGCATGGATGGATGAGGAGTATCGTATAGAGGAAGATATAGGCAATGATGGGGCAAAGTGCATAGATGAAAAGGGAGAAGGAAATGATGGTTGAAACAAAGACACATATACATAGCTGGCGCGATATTTTTATTACTTTTAAAATGGCATTTGATCCCAAAAAAATGTTTCTCGGTTATGTCGGCCTTCTTATAAGTTTGCTTTGGTGTGTGATGGCGGTGTCTTTTTTTTCTGCGTTGAAAATAATAAATGTGTCCCCGTTCTTTATTATAAAGATTATTTTATCTCCGATGCGGGAGAATTGTCCCATACACGGATCGAATTTTTCATCAGTAGTTGCTGGATTCAGTGGGGGGGGATTTGTCGTTTTCGTGATTATTGTTCTGGGGCTTCTGGCTATATGGTCGTTACTAGGCGGCGCAATTACCAGAATAACTGCACTTGATTATGCAAGAGATGAAAACGTTCGGTTAATGGATGCGATTAAATTTGCCAGAAAAAAATTCTGGTCATTTTTTTGGTCCCCGATGATTCCTTTTATAGGGGTATTTTTCTTCGGGTTATGTAATGTCATTGGCGGTTTAATAGGAAGGATACCAGTACTAGGGGAATTAGCTGTTGCTTTGGGATTTCCTTTTGCCTTTATTGCCGGTTTAATGATGGTGTTTGTCGGGGTAATCGGAGTACTGGGCATGTGTTTTATGTACCCAACAATCAGTGCTGAGGGATCAGATGCCTTTGATGCAATGAGCCGTGCTTACAGCTATGTGCTTTCAAGACCGAAACAATTTTGTATGTATTGTGGCATATATATAGTGTATGGCATTATTTGCCTTTCAATAGTTGCATTTTCGGCATGGTTAGTGATTCATCTGTCTTTTTGTACCGTAGGGTTTGGGATGGGTGAGAAATTTTATGCGGTTAAATCATATATACTGCAACGATGCGATATCGCTTGCCTCGGTTTTTGCATGAAACCTGTTGATAAATCACAGACGGCGGCTTCTGTTCTTGGCGGATGGTCTTTGAAGTTTCTTGCCGGTATGTTGATTGTTTACATCTTCTTTATAAAATTGGCAGTATGGAATTTTTTGGTCAATTATGTATTTTCAGCAAAAACAGTTATTTATTTTTTGTTGAGAAAGGAAATTGATAGTACAAATTTCAGTGATGTGTATTTGGAACAGAGTAGTCAGAATGAACTCGGGTCTGATAATGTTCAAGATGATAATCTAAAGAGTATTTCTGAAAATGCACGTAATGACTTTTAAAAAATCAGTTTACGGATGAATATTCTAAGAATGGATAACGGGCATAATGGAAAAGGTTAAAACAATGACATTTTCTTGTTAATTCATTTCGTGCAGATAGTATTAAAATGTAATTCCTCCCATAATATCTGATAGTGCTTTCGTCAAAATAAATAATCAATTTTATTTTTCATTCCCCGGAAAATATCACGCCTCAATGATAATTTCAACGGATCGATATTAGAAACAATTTGTTGTGTTATTTTCAGATAAAAGAATATAATCTTTTTAATTTATTAATTATAAATCAATTTGGGTTAAATATGTCTATACCGGTAGTAGTGATTGTCGGAAGACCAAACGTAGGAAAATCAGCGCTTTTTAATTGTTTTTCCAAACGGAGGATATCTATCGTTGAACCTACCTGTGGTGTAACAAGAGACCGTGTCTCTACGGAAATACGCCATATGGACTATATGTTTGAATTGGTTGATACTGGAGGAATGGGTATTACCGATTCTGATGGTCTTACAAAAGATATTGAAGCGCAGATAGAAGTAGCGCTTGCTGCTGCAGATATTGTTCTTTTTGTGGTGGATGTGCGTGACGGTATAACTCCTTTAGATAGAATTGTTGCGGAAAGATTGCGGCATATAAAAAAGGAAATAATTCTTGTGGCAAATAAGGTAGATACTCCAAAATTTGAGCATTTAATGGCCGAATTTAATAAACTGGGATTTGGAGAACCATATCCGGTTTCCGCATTAGAAGGATACGGCCGGACTGATTTGCTGGATAAACTCATTTCTCTTTTACCACCGCAGGAAGCCGGCGATATTGCTGCCGAGGCTATTATGAAATTGGCAATAGTGGGGAAGCGAAATGCGGGAAAGTCTACTTTAATTAACACGCTTGCAAGAAAGCAACGCGTAATTGTAAGCGAGGTGCCGGGAACAACAAGGGATTCAATTGACGTAAAATTTGAAATCGATAATAAACAATTTCTGGCGATAGATACTGCCGGAGTACGCAAAAAACGGCAGGTAAAAGATTCCATTGAATTTTACAGCATGGCACGTGCGGAAAGGTCTATTCGGCGGGCTGATGTGGTATTGTTTCTGATTGATGCAACTCTCAAAATCTCAGAGGTAGATAAAAAATTGGGGGCGTATATAGATTCACAAAAAAAACCATGCGTGATTGTTATTAATAAATGGGATTTGGTTAAGGGGATTGAAACGGAAGAGTACCATAAGTATATCAATAAATGCCTTCCGGGACTCTCGTTTGTCCCGCTTTCATTTATAAGCGCTAAAAACAACGATCACGTTGTTGAAATGATTCATCTTGCCATGGATCTCTATGAACAGGCCCATACAAGGGTTTCTACTTCGGAGTTAAACAAAGTAGTCGAAGAGGCTTTGGCATTGCAGCGTCCGGCGCAAAGAAGGTCAAAAACACCAAAAGTGTATTACAGTACGCAGATAAATGTTGCTCCCCCTACATTTGTAATATTTGTAAATGATCCAACGCTTTTTGATAGTAATTATGAACGATACCTTGGTAACCAACTCCGGAGTAAATTACCATTTTCAGAAATTCCCCTCAGATTTTACTTCCGTCAGAGATCAAAGACAAAACAGAACATAGAACATTCATAGTTTATAAATAATAATTATTATATAAAAATCAATTTGCTTTTTGAAGATAGTTATTATATATTTTACGGAGTTCGCACATAAAATTTAATGGTAATTTATGAAGAGGAGATCAAATGAATAACGTAAATGAAAAAGTCCATAACATGTTATGTGAGGTATATACAGCGGAGATAGGTGCTATAGGTATATATATGGATCAACATACAAAATGTGAAGATCTTGGATTAAAGAAACTCGCTGAAATTCTGGAAAATGATGCTAAAGATGAGATGAAGCATGCTGAAATGCTAGCGGAACGTATATTGTTTTTAGGGGCAACGGTTAAAAACCAGAAACATGCTTTACCTGAAGAAAAACAGTTTGACGTTGTTGAAATGTTACAACTTAACGCAGATATTGAAATGAAAGCTATTGCAAGACTAAATGAAGGTATCACAATATGTTTTGACGAAAAAGACCACGGAAGCAGAATGCTTTTAGAAGAAATCCTCAAGTCGGAAGAAGAACATTTGACTAATTTGCAAACAATGGTAAACAATATTAAAAAATATGGCGATCCATACGTTGTTTCACAGTTAATGTAATTTTTATTTTCATCATAGATTACAAAGGCGAGAATTAGTTTTGCATATTATTTGCCAATAAATGATAAAAATGATTCCACGTATGTTATAATCAAACAAGTCTGTCCTGACACTTCCTGTCAGTAAGAAGTGTCAGGGAAGAAACAATTCCGCTTTTAAGTGTTTAATGATAATAAATGGTTGTTCCGTGAATGTTTTTTCCGGAAATATTAATATAAGAGATATTGCCTCTGTGTGCTGGTATTATAAAACCTTTCTTCATTATTATATTCCTTTTATTATCATCCACATGTCATTATTTCCCCCAAAACAGGTGTGTCCATTTGGATACAGTATAACTGTTTCTTCATCCATTTTTCACAAAAATCATGTATTAAAGTATTAAAACACAACCTGAACTGTTGGTGTAAAGACAGTAACTCCTGAGCAATTTTTTGGTGTTTTATCAAATAGATAGTGTAATACATTGACATAGCTATTTTTAAAGTTGTAGAATGTCACTTTAAAGTTTTACTATGTAAAAATCACTTATTTTGTAAGAAAACAAAACTGATGGAGAATGTTGAACCAGTGCATTTAGATAACAATGAATTAAAATCTTTATTGATTGAGTATAAACACAAGAATGAGCTTCTCCGTGAGAATGAAAACCGTTTTCGTACTGTAACGAACATGTTGCCTGTGGGAATTTTTTATACCGATCCTGAAGGAAATTTTTTATTTGTTAATGAACAGTGGTGTTGTATTACAGGGCTTACCGTGAAGGAATCACTGGGAAACGGATGGATGACTGCTTTCCATCAGGATGACGGGATGCGTGTGTTAAAAGAATGGGACGATGCCGTAAAAAATAAAAGGACATTTAAGTCAGAATTTCGTCTTACCCGCCCTGATGGAAAAATTACATGGGTATTGTGCATGGGAATTCACGCAGTTTTTTCTGATTCAAAGAAAACAAAAGAAAGTACCGGCTACGTAGCGACAATAACTGATATTACTGAGCGGAAGTTCATGGAAGAGGAGTTGCGGAAGAGTAAGGATACACTCGCCCATGCTCAGAGAATTGCCCAGTTAAGCAGTTGGGAGTGGGATATTGAAAACAAGAAACTGTATATGCCTGAAGGGATATTCCATATGTACGGCTTCAGCCAGGAACAATCTCCCCGTAATATTGAAGAATTTATAGCGTGTGTGCATGAAGATGATCGTAATTTAGTGAAAGATGCTTTCTATAAAGTATTGCATGAGGGAAAGTCACTTGATATTGAGTACAGGATAATACTTCCCGATGAAACTGAACGTGTTATTAGATCGTATGCGGAGATTGCATATAACGATAAAAACGAACCGCTGAAAATTATCATTGCCAATCTGGATATTACTGAAAATGTGTACATAGAAGAGGAGCTTCATAAGTTGCATAGGGCTGTTGAATACGGCCCTGCTGCTGTTATGATTACAAATACGAGGGGGCAAATAGAATATATTAACCAAAGATTTACCCAGTTAACTGATTACAAATATGATGAAGTTATTGGTAAAAATCCGTCTATTTTAAAATCCGGTAGCACACCTCCTGAATTGTACAAACATTTATGGAAGACAGTTACTTCGGGTGAGGAATGGCGTGGCGAGTTATGCAATAAAAAGAAAAACGGAGAACTCTATTGGGAATCAATGTCGATCTCACCGGTAAAAAATCGCAAAGATGAGATAGTTCAATTTATTGCTATTATGGAGGATGTCACTGATCGGAAACGTCTTGAAATGGAAAGAGACAGTAATTTTAAAAATCTGAGAAGGTTGATGGATTTTTCTACGTTTCTCGACGAGGAGATTCAGGAGGACGTATTACTGAAACACTTATCCAAAACCTTAAAGGATATTTTAAATCCGGATGTGATTGCAATATTGCTGTTAGATAATGATAACCACTTGCTGAACGTTGCCATAATAGACCCTCCCGAATTATCAGACAAAATAATAAGGGATGAAGTACTTCTTGAGCCTTCGTTGTGCCGTGTGATAAGGACTGGTAAGGAGCTTTATGTGAGCGATATTGCAAAAGAACATGCATGTGAGTGCCTGGCCTATAAATTCGAGAAAGGAGGTTTTGCATGTTTTCCCTTAATAACAGGCGGAACTACGATCGGGATGTTGTTTGTGATAAAGGAAGAAACGGGGTACTGGAATAATGAAGGGGTAAAGAAATTATTGGCCACATATGTTGGTCTGGCAATGTCTGCACTGCAAAGAATAAGACTGATGAATTTTGCAAAACGCACTGCAATTACCGATGCATTAACCGGCGTATATAATAGAAGATTTTTCGATGAAATGTTGAAAAAACAATTGGCTTTAACCAAAAGGCGCGATGAGTCTTTGTGTTTACTTCTGTTAGATTTTGATCACTTTAAGAGTATTAACGATACGTATGGTCATACGGCAGGCGACCGTGTATTACAAGAAGTTTCCAAGATGTTAAATAATTCTTTAAGAGCTTCAGACGTTTTGGCACGATATGGCGGTGAAGAATTCGTAATTATTATGCCTGGTGCAGATATATCACATGCAAAAGAGAAAGCGGAAATAATTCGTGAATCAATTGAAGCAATGTGTTTTGATACTATTGTTCATGGCCAAACACTTAAACTTACCATAAGTATCGGAATCGCGTCTTTTCCTGAATGCAGAACCGGTGAATCATTGGTAAATGTTGCGGATGACGCATTATACAAAGCCAAGAAAAATGGGAGAAACAGGGTAGAAATATTATAGTTGCCTGAGACATCATTCATAAAAAATAAAACAAAAATATTACATGGACAATGTAATTATTCGAAAAGCGAACCCGGAAGATATTAATGATTGTTACGAAGTTGAATATACGTGTTATACTTCTGACGGCGCTTCAAAAGAGAGAATAGGGAAACGGATTCAATTGTTTCCGGAGGGATTTCTTGTAGCGGAAATTCGTGACAGAGTTGTGGGAATTATTAATAGTGGTGCAACAAATGAGGAAGATATATCTGATGAGGAATTTAAGGATATGATCGGACATGATAGGAATGGGAAAAATATAGTAATTTTTTCCCTCGCAGTGTTGCCGGAATTCCGTGGAAATGGTATTTCGAAGATGCTCATGTCACAATTTATTAAAAATTCGAAAGAAATGAAAAAAGAGAATATCTTGTTGCTTTGTAAAGTCGGCTTAATTCCCTATTATCAGAAATATCATTTCATCTATCGCGGGACATCAAAATCACTTCATGGTGGTTTTTCCTGGCATGAAATGTATCTTCCGCTTCTTTGAAATAGTTAAAAAAGTAAAGTTTGCTATTCATTGCAGTGTCTGGGAAAGTTGCGTGTTTCGATGCATTTTCATATCTTCCATACATAAATAAACAGGGACATTTTTACTCTTTTTCCGTATCCACGATGTCATAGAGTTGTAAATGAATGATCTTACCTCCGTCGGGTACCTCAGTTTTCCATCGAAACCGGTTAATAATTCCTCATCAAGCAGGGTCGTTTCCGGGAACCGGTTTTCAATAATTTTTTTCAATTGAGGGGATACTCGCAATGTGCCCAAACTTAACCATGCCATATTTTCTGCTTCGCCTATCTTGTCAAAAACAGCATTGATTAATAGTTCGTAATCCGTCTCCCATCCACGATAACAAACAATAGGATCAAAGTGGAAAGCAACACGGTATCCTGCCTCTATACATTTTTGTGCGGCTTCTAATCTCTCATCCAGAGAAGCGGTAAAAAACTCTGCGGTATCAATTAACTTCTGAGGATTCAATGACCATGAAATAATGATATTCTTTGTCCCTTGCAGTGAAGTCAGAAGTTGTATGTTGTTGCTCTTTGTCTTAAACTCAAAAGTGCTTTTGGGATATTGCCGGAAGAAGTTTACAATTTTAGGAGAATATTCCATGATATGGTCGAACGCAAGGGAATCGGTAAATTCTCCCGATCCAAGGCGCATGTCTTTTTTTAGATTCCTGAAAACGGCAAAGAAATCTTCTATGTTTGCAGGTAACATAATACCCGGCGAATTCACGTAGTTTTGAAGAAAGCAATAGACACATTCATAAGGGCATCCGCTTCCTAAATTCATAACATAGTATCCGCACGAAGCGGAATCATTTGAACAGGGACAGTGTTTATAAAAATCAAATTTTTCCCGGATAATATAAAAACTTTCAAGTCTTTTATTATAATCGATTATCGAAAATTCTTTATTTTTAACGTGGTCGCGGTAGGACTCAATTGCAGTAAAAGTGCTGTCGGGAAATTTGTCACGTATTTGTTGAACAGTGTCAGTAGACAAAACGGATTTTTCTATAAAGAACTGTTTTGGTACTATTAGTGGTTTTGTGGTGAGATCAACTTTAAAAGAGGGATTTATATCGACATCGCAAAAAGCCTGACTAATTTTAAGACCCTTTTGGTGAAATGAAGGGTAACGCCGTTCCAGCAAATAGTTTTTAATAAAAGAGAAACGGTGGGGCGGAGGAGGTATCTGCTCTAAAACATCAGAAAACCCAACCTTTTCCCGTTTTGCAATCTCAAATATAAGGCGTGATATTTCCTGCTGCTTGTTTTTGCCGAGATAATAATATTTTTTGCCAATAAGGGTCTTTAGAGAGTCAATATTGTTTATTATCGGATGTTGATATTCCATCATGAATGTATGATAAACGAGTTTTTTCCAGAAAGGAATATTTGTAATACTTTAGCTTTTTGAAACACCAGCGGTTTCTGCTTGCTTGTTCCCAAACTCCTGTTTGGGAACACAATTTTAAAGAGAAGCTCAGTTTCTCGTCTATTTACGCTCCCAAACAGGAGTTTGGGAGCGAGCAGATTAAATTTATTTTTCAAAATACTAAACTGTTACAAATATCTTTATTGTATATTACCCCAAAATGTTCGCAACGTAATTGTTATAGATTCATTTTATATTGAAAATCTGGCATTACACATTATATGAGGAGATGCACATGCCCGCAATCCGAAAACGTGGTCACTTGGTCTATATTATGACTTGGTTTTTATACAGGATGATTTTAATTGTTGCACTAATATCAAAATGCTATCATATTAAATCATCGATATTTGAGAAGATAATAATAATCCATGGCAGACGTTTACAATAAAAAAACCAGGGGTTATACGATGTCCATAATCCGGGGTAAGGCACACCTGTCCGACCGACAGGTGGGAAGCCGGAAATAATGGTCAGGAAATTCCTCTTTGAGAAATGGGTTATTGTTTCACGAAATAATGATTATGGAGGTAAAAATGGAAGAGAAAGAAATTATGCAAAGGATTTCATCTGATCCAGATATTTGTCATGGGAAACCATGTATTAAGGGAACGCGGATACCTGTTTATTTGGTAGTTTCTCTTGTACCAGGGGGGGAATGCTTCAAAAATATCATAAAGGACTGCTCATCGCTTACCCCGGATGATGTAAAAGCAGCCATCCATTATGCAGCAAAGCTATGTGAATATGAGGCATATGCAATATGAGCATACAATTTCTGCTCGATGAGAATATGCCATATGCACTGATTGACTTCTTAGAAAGCAGAGGTTTTACTGCCACGCATTTAAAAAGGATAGGTAAGGGTGGAATTAGAAATGGGGAAGTGTATGAATTTGCTGAAAAAAATAAGATGTGGATTATCACACGTCATGCAGATTTTCAGAATATCAAAAAATTTAATAATTATAATGAAATAAGCGACTTAGATGCTTATCATAAGGCAAAAGAGGAGGTGCTGTTTATTATTGAAAATAATTTGATGCGGAGTCATTTTTTACGGTGAAAAATCTTCGATATTTAAGGAGTGTTTTTATGACGAACTTATTAGAAAAAACTTACTATTGACAGTTCAGTTATCATTTCGTCTCTTCTGAAAAGTGTAAAAATCATAAATTATAGTTATAGTTACAGAGCATGAATTTTGAATCTCCAATGTGATGAGGCACATCACCATGTGTATATAAAGGCAGGGAGAAAAGAAAGAATAAGTCCGGTTCATGGTAATAAGGTTTATTAAGAACAATCATGAAGATTGCACAAATAGAGGAAGATGAATTGTAACGAGTTGCGTGAATAATGAGATGCTTTTAAAGTAACAAATTCATCAAGCAGGGAAACTAAAATTCATGGCAGACGTTCACAACAGGAAAACCAGAAGTCATAATATGTCCATGATAAAAGCAAGGACACAAAGCCGGAGATCATTGTCTGAAAATTATAAATAAAGTTTTTAAAATGTTTACTTAAATTTAACTACACGAAAAAGCATGAAAGAGGTAAGGGAAGATGAATACCAAACAGTTATTAGACAGAATCACCATTAATCCTGAAGTGATGGTTGGTAAGCCAACCATCAGAGGTTTAAGAATTACTGTTGAGCAAATTTTGAAGGCATTGGCTGGAGGGATTACAACTCAGGAACTTCTTGAAGATTACCCTGAATTAGAACCCGAAGATATTCAAGCCGTTTTACTCTATGCGGCTGAGTTAGCGGGTGAAGAACAGGTATTTGAAGTTGGTACAGGTGCTTAACAGTGGAGCAAATAAAGTTAAAATTTTTAGTCGATGTTGGGGTAGGGAAAAAGGTAGAAAAATGGCTCTTAAATCAGGGATATGATACAGTAAATGTAAGAGATATAGATCCGCATCTCTCTGACAAGGAAATATTGAGAACGGCTGTCTCAGAAAAAAGAATGGTTATCACAATGGATAAGGATTTTGGGGAGTTAACCTATAATTCAGGATTAATGCATGGGGGAGTTTTACTGCTACGACTTGAAGATGCAAAGTCTGATGAAAAATTAAAAATCGTAGAAAATATTTTAATAAAACATGCCAACAAGTTGCCAAATAAATTCTGCGTTTATAAAGATGGAAGATTGAGAATCAGAAAATAAGAAAAGTTATGGTAGACGTTCACAGCAGGAAAACCAGAAGTTATAATATGTCGATGATTAGAGGTAAGGATACAAAACCGGAAATGATTGTCAGAAAATTCCTTTTTGGGAACGGTTTCAGATATAAACTCCATGATAAAACATTACCAGGCAAACCTGACCTTGTTTTACCAAGATATAAAACGGTTGTATTTATCCACGGTTGTTTCTGGCATGTGGGGTGTAAATATAAAACAAGGACAAATATATCGGGAATTCTCAAGATTTATCAGGAGTGATACATTAATGCAGTGCTCTCATCACAACAAAATCGATTCTCTTTCCACAGGTATCTATGACGCGCTGCTTGATGAAAGATTAAGAGATGCGCTAAAATCCCACCCTGAGGTACGCACTGTTTTCTCGAAGCTTGATCCGGAAGAACAGCCTGTTCGCTATGCCGCATTCATTGCTAAAGTGATTGAACAAACGCTACGACAAGAGGATGATCCGGCTGTACGCTTTGCCCTCTGTAATCGGTTGATTGACCTTATATCAAATGAAGCAAATAGAAGTCACTTTAAAAAATTGCGGCTTGTGGAGGAGCGGAAGGCTGTATTAGAAGAGATTACACCGCCATACTATTCACAGCAGGGTATTCCACGTCCTGTAACCTCCATTGTCGAAAGCAGTTTATTTACTGGTTCACCCCTTGAACCTCAGCTTTCTCACGAGTTGATTCAAGAGATGCTTTCTGCTGATGGAGTTGATATACTGGTTTCTTTCATCAAGTGGTCTGGGTTACGCCTTTTGAGGCCTGCCTTTGAGGATATCTTAAAACGCAACGTTCCGGTCAGAGTCATTACTACCTCATATATGGGCGTGTCAGATCCTTCTGCGGTTGAGTGGTTGGCAAAGCAACCAAACATAACAGTTAAAGTATCTTATGACACAGACAGAACGCGATTGCACGCCAAGGCATATCATTTTTTCCGAAAATCTGGCTTCTCTACAGCCTACATTGGCTCAGCCAATATATCACATGCAGCAATAACGAGTGGGCTTGAGTGGAATCTTAAAATTACGGCTCAGGATATGCCACACATACTCAACAAATTTTGTGCAGAGTTCGAAACATATTGGAATAGTAAAGAGTTTGTTCGGTTTGATCCCGATAATCCCCATCCACTACGTGAAGCAATACGGCATGCTCGCAATCCGAAAACACAACTTCCAATAGCTTTTTTCGACATTCGTCCCCACCCGTTTCAGGAACGCATTCTCGATGTTCTGGAATCAGACCGTAATGTCCATGGTCACTGGCGCAATCTCATTATTGCCGCCACTGGTACTGGAAAAACAGTTATAGCAGCTTTTGATTTCAAGCGCTTTTTTGAAAAGTATCACAATCAGGTACGGCTTCTATTTGTTGCGCATCGAAGAGAAATTCTTGAGCAGGCTATGGTCACCTTTAGAAATATACTGCGTATGGCAAATTTTGGGGAACTTCTTGTTGGCCCGTTTCAAGCTGTTCGCATGGAGCATTTGTTTTGTTCTGTAGATATGCTGGCAAGCCGTCGTTTATGGGAACAGGTTGGCAGAGATTTCTATGACTACATTGTTGTTGATGAAGTGCATCACGGTCCGGCAGAGAGTTATCGTCCTATTTTTGACTATTTCAATTCTCGTGTCCTGCTTGGTCTGACAGCAACACCTGAACGTATGGATGGGAAAAGTGTTGCTGCGGATTTTGGAAACCGGTTTGCTGCTGAAATCCGCTTGCCGGAAGCACTCGAAGAAAAGCTACTTTGTCCATTTCATTACTTCGGTGTTACTGATCCTGTGGCTATCAACGAAGACAAGTTTTGGAAAAATGGTAAATATGACATCCAGGAACTTGAAACCATCTATACCGGTGCCCATATTTTAGCGAAGCAACGCCTTGATGCGATACTCAATGCCCTCCTCCGCTACGAACCTGATTTGTCTCTTGTAAGAGGTATTGGATTTTGTGTGTCAGTTAAACATGCGAAATATATGGCACAAATGTTTAACCAACAAGGGATTTCTTCTGCCGTACTTGTAGGAGAGACGACCGATGAGGAACGAACGGCTATTTTGCAGGATTTCAAAGGTGGTAAACTGACTTTTCTGTTTACCCGCGATGTACTCAATGAGGGGCTTGATGTTCCAGATATAAATACCGTTTTATTTTTAAGACCTACGGAAAGTCTCACTGTATTTTTACAACAGTTGGGCAGAGGATTACGTCATGCTCCAGGGAAAGATTGTCTAACAGTCCTTGATTTTATTGGGCAAGCTCATAGGCGTTATCGTATTGATTTAAAGCTAAAAGCATTATTACCAAAACATCGTTTTACCATTGACCGGGAAGTCGACCTCAATTTTCCTCATCTCCCGGCAGGATGTTCCATTCAACTTGACCGTCTTGCACGAGAATACGTTATCACAAATATCCGTGAGAATTTACTAAATCTTGCTGTTCAAATTCCAGAGCGTTTACAAACCTTTGAGCACGAATCAGGGTTGCCTCTCACTTTTGGAAACTTCATACGTTATCATGAATATGAGCCTGATATACTACTTACAAGAAAAACATGGTCAAGTTGGAAAGCAAAGGCACGCCTCCTGCCATCGCCACTAGATCCAGATATTGACCTCCTAAAAGATGCTCTTCTGAGGGCTGCATTTACAACCGGTCCTAAAGAAATTAAACGCTTACGTCAGGTTGTGGTAAAACTCCAGCAAAACGATATCCCAGAGGCAATGTCTGTTGCTGATGAAGTTATGATATCGATTCATTACCGGTTGTGGGGGAAGCCAGGTGCAAAACTTGGAATTGAGACTATTGAGGATTCGTTTAAACGACTTGTTGGAAACCCATCGATACTTTCAGATTTGGATGAAATTCTCGAATGGGCAGCAGATGAAACAAGAATTAGCGGGGTTCCCACAAATTTACCCTTCCCTTGTACTTTTGAACTTCATGCGCAGTATAGCAACGTAGATATCAAAGCTGCACTTGGACAGGCAACACTTGAATCGGCAGGCCAAACTGGCGTAGGTGTTTTACACTTCAGAGATTTAAAAGCATACGTTTTACTTATTACATTTCAGAAGACTGAACGTGAATTTTCACCGAGTACCATGTATGCGGATTATCCAATTAGCCGGGAACTATTACACTGGGAATCACAGTCGAATACTACACAAAATAGCGAGACCGGTCAGAATCTGATACACGGTAAGGAAAATGGTTATACTATTTTGATATTTGCCAGAGACGTTAAAAAAAGAAATGGGATTACTGTCCCATTTGTATATTTGGGTCCTGCGGATATTGTCAATTATGAAAACGAACAGCCGATTAAAGTTGTCTGGAAATTGCGATACCCCATGCCAGCAGAGATGTATGAGGAAAACCGACGTGGCGGCTGATTATCTTATGCATAACAAATTATTTATGGTCTAAAAATTATCGGAGGTTCTTATGTGTTCGACAGTGCCAAAGACAAAAAAGATAACTATATCCTTGTCAGCAGAAATTTTAAAAGAAGTTGAAGAGTTGGAGAAAAAAGTAAAGAATCCACCTGCTCCGCGGGTGGATTCTTTACTTGCAGGCAGAGTGGGAATTCGGATTAAGCAGAGATTTGTTTGAAAGCAATTCCCCGGTCTGTCTACGCATGAAAAAGCCGTGAATTGTCGATAAAGAGAGCAGGTTTTCAGAAAATACTTCACTCCCAAATAGGCACAAAATTGGAATTATTTTCATTTTTTTATGCAGTTTTAAGGGTTATATGAAATACCTTTTTTAAGAGTTTAAAACTATATGACAAAAGATGAAATTATACAATATTGGACTGATTCAGCAGAAATTGATTACAAAGCAATGGATTCACTTTTCATAAATGGGCACTATATATGACATTGTTTACCGGACATCTGGTTCTGGAAAAGTTATTAAAGGCTTATTGCGTTAAAAACGTTGACAACAAAGTTCCGAAGATACACCATTTGCTTAAGATAGCAGAAGGAACAAATCTTCGACTTTCTGAAGAACAAAAAAATTTTTTAATCGAAGTTACTGCATTTAACCTGGAAGCAAGATATCCTGATTTTAAAAATAGGTTTTACAAAAAGGCAACACGTGAATTTAGTGAACGTTATATTATTATGATAAAGGAGTTCAGAGAATGGCTTATAGAAAGGATAAAAAGGTAATTTATCAAATTATTCAAAGATATGTAGATACGCTAAGAATGAATAGTATCCCTGTCTGGCGGATATATCTTTATGGATCGTATGCAAAAAACACGTATCATGAAGATAGTGATATAGATCTTGCTGTGTTTTGGGACAAGGACGATATAGAAGGGTTTGACGAAAACGTTCAATTGATGAAACTTACAAGAAACGTTGACCTTCGGATTGAACCTCATTCGTTTGCAAGGAACGACTTTGATGAAACAAATCCTGTTATAAAAGAAATTATAGAAGCAGGAGAACGTATTATTTAAAAGTTCGGGGAATTTACAGATAGCAAACGAAAAGTCTCATGATCTGCACACCAAGCTTTAATTGAGATTCATCAATTGGAGCGGGAATTAGAAAAACCAGACCGTGCGTCGTTTTAAATGATGATAGTAATTGAATACTGTCGGCATCCGGCAAAGAAATTGAGGTCATTAATTTTGGTAACAGTTATCAATAAGAGATGAACTAAGAGTAACTCATGAAAAAACAAAGTAGTATATTCGGCTTATGCGTTATAATATTTCTTTTTGTTCTTATACCTTCAGCATCTCTGTTAATTGCAGAACCAAAGGAACATGCAACGAAAATAGAGACTTTTCTCTCAAAAGTTGATACATTGATTATAAATGAAAGTGTTGATTTGGGAATGGTTGAAGGTACGTATGGGGCAAACGTGGAAATAAAAGCAATTGCCTCGTATGAGCCAGCCATTGGTAGTCAAAAAGTAAGCGGTTTTCACATTACTGTTCTCGGTGGCGGAAGAAATGAACAGAGAAAAACAGTGTATGTTGATATGGACGAAATTGAAAATGTGTCCAAAGCATTGGAATATATGATAAGTCTCTCTGAAAAATGGAAGGCTGTGCGTAGAATAAACACTGAGGTTGCATTTACCACGAAAGACTCATTCAGAGTAGGGTTTTCCCAGAACGGGTATGCATGGAAAGGTTTTGCTTCTGGGAGTGGTGATGTTGAAGCCGTATGCAACTTTAATTCTTTAGAAAACCTGAAAACTCTGAAATCATTAATTGACACAGGGTTAGAATGGTTAAAAGGCAGCGAAGGACGTTGATATAGTACGGTTTTTACCTTGCATTTCAAAAATTATTTACTTACTATAATTCAACGATGTGCGTAACTATTCAGCATATTTGTTACACACCCCTAAATCCCCTCTTAATAGAGGGGACTTACTCGTTTTTATGAAACGTATGCAAGGTAATCCCCTCTAAAAAGAGGGGTGGCAGCGTAGCTGACGGGGTGTGTATATTTTTGTGCTGTTAGGAGTTTCCTCCTCTGACAGCAATCTATGCCGTATCAAGGCGGCAGGAGGTAACTCCTGCCGCCACTGTTCATAAATTTTAGAAAAACAGATTTGTCTGACTGTATAATTCTACAATGTGTTATTATTTATTAAATGTAATAAACTAATATGGGAGAATGTTCTATGCAATTAAAGGATAAAGTAGCCATTGTAACTGGCGGTACACGGGGAATTGGTAAAGCGATTGTATTGGAGCTTGCAAAGAATGGTTGCAATGTTGCCTTTAATTATAGTAAGAGTGCAGATGCTGCCAATTTATTATTGCCAGAGATTGAAGCGTTGGGAGTTAAGGGGCTGTCTTTTCAGGTAGATGCGGTGAGTTTTGACGGTGCAAAGGATATGGTGAAAGCAGTGAAAGACACCTTCGGGAAGATTGATTTTTTAATAAATAACGCCGGAATAACCCGTGACAAACTATTGGCGCTTATGTCGGAAAATGACTGGGATGACGTCATAAATACCAACCTCAAAAGTGTATATAATTTCTCAAAGGCGTTGATAACGCAGATGATTAAGCAGAAATCCGGCAGTATCATCAATATAACATCGGTAAGCGGTATTATGGGGATGGCAGGCCAGGTGAATTATTCTTCCTCAAAGGCCGGTATGATCGGTTTTACAAAGGCATTGGCAAAAGAGGTGGGCAAGGCTAATATTACGGTAAACGCCATTGCCTGCGGCTTTATTGAAACGGATATGACCAATGTCTTGCCGCAGGAATATAAAACAAAGATGATTGATATGATTCCGGTAAAAAGATTCGGGTTGCCGGAGGAAGTTGCAAAATTGGCAACTTTCCTGCTGTCTGAAGATGCAAAGTACATTACCGGTCAGGTAATTAATGTTGATGGCGGTTTGGCAATGTAGTTTTTTGTTCGCGACAACAAGTAATGATAAAGCTATTTCTTTCGAAAATAGATTATTGCCGTGTAGGGGCTGAAGATTTTCAGCCCCTACGTTGTGAATAGGAATTATTGTAATAATCATTGTTTTTTTATCTCCTTTAGTGAGTCATAGTTCATGGATGTTTTCATAAAAATAGTGTTTTTAACAGTTGAAAGGTAAAAAGAAATGCTGTTTCTTTTAAAAGTAGAGGTAAAACAAATGCCGCCGCAATTGACGGTGAAGGATTTTTTGGGGTATGTGATAAAAGAGTGGGAGTATTTTGGCCGTTTTCAGAGACGTGGGAAGATCATTGCCGGGGGAAAACTTTCGGGCAGGAGAGGCGCAGCGGCGATTATCGATGCGGAGTCAAACGAAGAAGTGGAAGAAATTGTTGCAAAACTGCCGCTCTTTCCATTCTTTACCGATATAGAAATTACACCCCTGGTGCCAATGGAAAAAGCATTGCAAGATACCAAGAGGATTCATTCCCTTATGAAGTAACTCTTCTCGTCCCCAATGAAAATACCACTTTGACGGAAAGAAACTCTATTCGCACTTTTGATCGTTTTGCTATTTTCAACAATCCACCGAAAATGCAATAAACGCTATCCTGAAAAATGAATATTTACACTTTCATGTCTTGGTGATCTGGTGAAATGGATGCCTTGCATTAATATTATGGTAAAGAGGAGGGTTGGGGATTTATTGTAATGTCGGGTAAGAAACCCGACCTTATAAAAAATTGTGTATTCATGTAGGGTGCGTTTCTTACGCACCAATTAATCCAAAATCGTAATTGGGGGCATTCCCGATTTTTTGTGACTTCTGCCAGGTTTTAATGAAACATACAATAGTATTAACCCTGACCCCATGAACAGTTACAAAAAATCGGGAATGCCCCGTCGTAATTCGTAAATCAAAAATGGTAAATTTCCATTTAAGACTCTGCCGGCTCGTTTGGGTTAGAAATGAGAAAAGATGAAAAAAATAAAAAACTTAGTTGCAATACCGGTTTTTAATGAAAGTGATGTGTATGATATTATCCGGCGGGTAAAAAAGTTTGCTGTTGACGTCCTGGTGCTGGATGATGGATCTACCTACGATGTTGTTCATAGTTTAAAAGACATACACGACTTATATGTCATCAAACATCAGAAAAATTTAGGGTATGGGAAAACTATCATCGATGCATTTAATTTTGCAATTGATAATAATTATGATTATCTCATAACGATTGATGCTGACGGACAGCATGAACCGGAGGAAATCCCGCTGTTTCTCAACAAAATTCCCTTTCACGATTATGATATACTTTCAGGTTCCCGCTACCTTCTTCCCGTCAATATTGATCAGGAAGTGCCTCATGACCGCTATCGTATTAACATGGAAATTACACAGATTCTCAATGATATTACCGGGTTTCAGCTTACTGATGCATTTTGCGGTTTTAAGGCATATAAGGTAGAAAAATTACGGGATTTAATCCTGACGGAGCATGGATATGGCATGCCGGTACAATTGTGGATACAGGCATGGAAGATGGGTTTGGAAGTAAGGGAATTACCTGTTAAACTTATTTATAAAGACCTTACAAAGCGGTTTCATGGCAATTTGGAGAACGCCAAAACAAGGCTGGAGTATTATAAAAATATTATAAAAACAGAGCTTGACGGTGTAAAAGGTGTATATTGCGATATGGGGAAGAAAAAAAGGTCTATTTACATAGATGAACAGAATTAAGCCATCATTATCATCCCTTTACATTCATATTCCTTTTTGTGCGAAAAAGTGCGATTATTGCGATTTTAATTCGATTGTATCAGGATCAGATATAATTGATCGCTATATAAATACCATAGATAAGGAATTAAATGCATTTGCAGGGAAATATGTCTATGATACCGTATATATCGGAGGAGGAACTCCCACTGCTTTAAATGAAAGCCAGATAAGAACCCTCCTTTGTATTATGAATCATCATATTAAAAATGCCGGTGTGCCTGAATACACGGTAGAAGCAAATCCCGGTACTCTGACGAAAAACAAAGTAAGGTTGCTGAAAGAATATGGCGTTAATCGTATAAGCTTAGGAGTACAATCGTTTCAGGACGCCTATTTAAAATTTCTCGGAAGGATACACACTGGCACAGTTGCAACACAAAGCATTGAGTTGCTTGTTTCTGAGGGGTTTAAAAATATCAATATTGATTTAATCTTTGGGTATCCGGGGCAGACATTGGATGAATGGATGCAGGATCTGCACATAGCAGTGGGATTGCAACCGGAACATATATCAACGTACGCTCTTACCTACGAGGGGGAGACTCCGTTAGTGAAAAAGGCAAGAAGTGGGTTGGTAAGCAGGTTGGATGAAGATGTTGAATTGAAAATGTATCAAACGGCAATACGTTTTTTACGGGAAAATAATTATTGCCATTACGAAATATCAAATTTTGCCAAACCCGGTTATGAATGTTTTCATAACAGGAATTACTGGAATAATAGGGAGTATATAGGGATTGGCGCCGGTTCTTTTTCCTTTATTGCTGGTGAAAGGGCTATGAATGAAAGAAATGTATTACATTACATAAAAGGAATAAATGAAAACAAGAATGTAAAAGTGTTTCGTGAATCTTTGCCACAGCATAAATATGCATCTGAAACGATTGTAATGGCCTTGCGTATGCTTCATGGTATTTCTGAAGTTGATTTTTATAACCGGTTTGGTTATAAAATCGGGGATCAGTTCGGAACACAGATTAATGATTTGAAACATCTTGGGTTGGTGAATTATGATGATGAAAGGCTGAAATTAACGGAAAAGGGTTTGTTTGTTGCCGACAGTGTTATGGCGGAATTTTTATAAATAGTTTTTTAGGAGTAATGAAATTGATTAGTGCTACGGAAATGAAGAAAGGCGGAGTGATAAAACTTGATAATGAATTGTATGTGGTCGTAGATTATCAACACGTAACGCCGGGAAATTGGCGGGGCATGGTGCAGGCAAAATTGAAGAATTTAAGACAGGGAAACATTGTACAAAAACGTTTTCGGTCAACTGATAAAGTTGAGGATATATTTCTCGAATACCGTACCATGGAATATTTGTATAAAGACGGAGACAACTACTGCTTTATGGATTCGGAAAATTACGAACAAATAATGTTGCCGAAAGAAGCAGTGGAGGATGCTATCCCTTATATGAAGTTAAATACGCAAGCCAGGATAGCTTTTTATGAAGATAAGGCAATATCAGTGGAGCTGCCGACGTCAGTTGTATTGGAAATAGTAGAGACCGATCCCGGGAAAAAAGGGGATACCGTAGTGAATGTTTATAAACCGGCTACCCTGGAGACAGGTCTTGTCATAAAAGTACCGCTGTTTATAAACAACGGCGAAAAAGTAAAAGTAGATACAAGAACCGGAGAATTTCTGGGCAGGGAATAGCACTGTCGATATTTAAACAACTAAAGCATTGAAGGGGTTGAGGAGAATAAAATGGGCATAGAGGATTCAATAAAGACGTATGGCGCAAGGATTGATGATATGCTCAGGGAGCTGATTCCTGTAAGTGAAAAAAACTATCTCAGTGAGCCTATATGGTATCACATGAGTACGAAAGGAAAACGGGTGCGGCCTGCAATATGTCTTATCACATGTGAAGCCCTTGGTGGCAATCCGGACAATGCTTTGAGTTTTGCCCTTGCAATAGAAGTGCTGCATAATATGTTTCTTATGCATGATGATATTGAAGACGGTGACACGGTAAGGCGTGATCAGCCTACGGTATGGGTAAAATATGGAACGGCAAATGCAATAAATGCGGGCGATTATCTCCTCGCCTGTGCATACAGGAGCACTCTTGCGAGCCCTGTTGATCTGGAAAAGAAGTTAAAATTATTAGAGGTATTGACGCTGACCTATGAAAAAACAGTAGAAGGCCAGGCCCTTGATATTAACGCACGTGCCGCTGAAGATTTTACTGTGGATGAATATATGAAAATGGTGGAACTTAAGACGGGTTATTATCTAGCCTGCGGTATGGTGGGTGGCGCCATTGTATCCGGCGTCTCGGATGAGGTGGTAAAAAAGATATGGATGCTTGGCAAAAACATGGGGCCTGCATTCCAGATACGGGATGATCTTATTGACCTGACACACGGAAAAGGGCGCGGGGGTGTTATTGGTTCTGATATAAAAGAAGGGAAAGCAAGTTTCTTATATTCATATGTTTTACAAATTGCTTCCGGGGAACAAAAGAAAAAGCTGCGTGAAATTATGTTAAAACCGAGGGAAGAAACAACCACAGACGATATAGCCTGGGTACTTGGAATGTACAGACAATATGATGCGATGAAATATGCCCAGGAGTATGCGGATAATTTAGTGAAAGAGGCGTACAATACCATTAATGATATTCCGGTGGATGACAAAACAATATTCAAAGAAATTGCGTCGTTTATGGCACAGCGCCTGTCGTAATGTTCTTTTGCAATACTCAGCAGGCTAACTGACGTGCAGTAATCAATTTTTTGTTACAATCAGGCAATATGCAGCGCGGAACCACTGTTAATTTAGGTAATCTTATCCTTTCGCTATCTGATGCAATGGATTATGCCAGTTCATTTCTGGTGCAGCACCAGCAAAGAGTTGCCTTTATTGTATGGGAAATGAGCAGGGCTGCAAATCTGCCTGTCGGGAGAACAGAGACAAACTTTGTTGCTGCATTGCTCCATGACATAGGTGCGTTTTCAGTAGAAGAAAAAATTGCAATCCGTAATATTGAAATAGAAAATATTGAAGATCATTCCATTCGTGGCGCACTTCTTCTCGAAAACATACCATTATTGAAAGGAACTCCGGAACTTATCCGAGCACACCACAAAGCATGGAAACATTGGAAAGAACCCATTGAAACATCTCTTGTCTTTGATTCACAATTGCTGCATGTTGCCAACTATCTCGAGTGCTTAATTGATCGCAATAAGCATATACTCCATCAAAACGAAGATATTATTTCGAAGATTAATACTCTCTCCGGCTCTGTTTTTCACCCTCAAATTATAGACCTACTGAACAACGTATCTAAGCGTGAAGAGTTTTGGTTAGACATCGTTTCGCCAAGATTATATTCTGTCTTGCTCCATGAAGGACCGTACAGGAGAATAGAAGTAGAAATTTCCGATATTGTTAAAATTTCAGAACTCTTTAGAAATATAATTGATTTTCGGTCCCGTTTTACAGCGACTCATTCATCCGGGGTAGCAACAGCAGCTTCAATATTGGCAAAGACAATAGGTTTAACTGATAGAGAAATTGAGCTTATGTATGTTGCAGGCAATCTGCATGATTTGGGAAAATTAGCCATACCAAATGCTATTCTTGATAAACCGGGAAAACTTGATAAAAAAGAAACGGCAACAATGAAATCACATACATATTTTACTTTTTCAATTCTTAAAACTATTGGCAACCTTAAACAAATCGCAGAATGGGCTGCTTATCATCATGAATTCATTGATGGTTCAGGCTACCCATTTCATTGCAAAGCAGAAGAGCTTGATACCGGATCAAGAATTATGATGGTGGCTGATGTTTTTACTGCACTGGAAGAAGATCGGCCATACAGAAAAGGCATGTCAAAGGAAAATATAATAAATATTATAAGAAAATTTGCAGAGAAAAATCTTTTTGATGCCAAAATAGTGGGCAATTTATTTGAAAATTTCGACGAAATCTATACTTGTACACGTGAAAAACAAGCTGCTGCCAAAGAATTTTATAAACAACAGTTTAAATGTATTGAGAGAAGGTAAAAATTACCTATTCAGCGTAATTCATAACACACCCCTAACTCGGCGATAATTCATGTCTTGTGACAGGCGGTTTTGAACCACTACCTTCTTGAACCTTGATGAATGAGTAGCTGTTTGTATCTTTGTTAAAAACGTGTATTCCAAAATTTATTATTTCAAAAGGTCATACTATGTCTACATATTTCTTTAATGTTCATAAGTTTCATTTATCATGAAATAGGGCTGAATGAAAGCCAGAACCTTGTATCAATAACTCAACCCATTATTACTGCAGGCAAGAGAGGCCTCGAAATAAAGGTAAGCAAAAAAGCAAAAGAAAAAAGTGAATTTGAGCGAGACTCTTTTCTCCTCAGTGTTATTGCTGATACCAAAAAGGCATTTTACAAGGTATTAGCAGATCAGGAAGGCTACACGGTAGCAAAAGAAACAGAAAAGATATCGAAAGATATTTATGAAAGTGAAAAGCTGCGGTTTGAATCAGGAGAGGTTGCTCTTACAAATGTACTCAGGGCAGAGGTAGAATTATCAAAAGCAAGAAATCGTGTATCTCTCATGGATGGAAAACTGCAAAACTCTTTCAAGGAATTACAAACGATCATGGGTATCCCGGAGGTAAACGATTTGAACATCACCGGAAAACTGATAACAGCACCCATGGAACTGTCATTAGATGAGCTAGAACTGAATATGAAAAACAATCAGCCGATGCTCAAGGCGTCGGAAAAGAAGATAGAAATAGCGGTAGCTCAGTTAATGCTGGAACAAAGACAGGTCATACCGAACATCTCCGTATCAGCAGGCTATAAAAGGCTTTCACAGGAAGATGCAGATACCGTTCAATTTGGTTTGGGAATACCAGCCCTTTTTTTTACCGTAATCAGGGAAATATACAAAAGAGCAAGGCCCTTTCCCGAAAGGCAAAGAACGAAAGCGCTTCAGTGTATCAGCAAATGCTGTTCGAGTTAAAAAAGAATTTTAACTTATACAATGTTGAGAGAAAACGCATACTCGAATTTAAAGACAAGATTCTGCCACGGGCAGAAGAAGCCCTAACACTAATTACCAGGGGATATAAAGAAGGAGAATTTGGTTATATAGACCTGCTGGATACACAGAGGATATGGGCAGATACAAGGATCACCTATATTGAGTTGGCAAAACACTTAAACCTGATAATAGCGGATATTGAAAGACTTGCGGTCGTGAAAATAGGAAAATAATAAATAAAGACGTTTATATAGAATGAACAGGGGATCAGTAATGTGGGTCAAAAAGATATATCAAACAGTTTATTTTAAGAAGTTGTTACCAATCAGTATTGCCGTTTTGACAGGTATTGTTCTGGCGTTGATTATTCTCCGCATGGAAAAAACAACGGTTAAAGATTCTCATGAACATACCGAATCACCAGATGAAGCGGATGTATATAGAAAGGGACCTCATGGAGGCAGATTATTATCAGAAGATGACTTTCAGGTTGAGATCACGATTTATGATCGGGGTGTTTCTCCCCAATTTAGGGTTTATTTATTTGACAGAGGAAAAACTATTAACCCTGATGAGGTAAGGCTGACCATAGAATTGCATAGGCTTGGTAACCGTGCGGATATGATTGACTTCCGGAGGGAGGGTGATTATCTTTGTGGCAACAAGGTTATTGAAGAGCCACACTCTTTCGATGTCCGGGTGTTTGCAGAATGGAAAGGTAAGAGCTATCAATGGGAATATTCACAGAGTGAAGGGAGAGTCAAACTTACTCCGGAGGCAGTAAAAAGCGCCGGGATTGGTATTGAGACAGCCGGATCTGCTCAGATTAAAACCGTCCTTGAGCTTCCTGGCGAAATCGAACTCAATGCCGATAAGGTAGTGCATGTCGTACCAAGGGTCTCAGGGGTAGTAATGGATGTGTACAAGAATCTTGGTGATACGGTCAGGCATGGAGAGGTTATCGCCGTTCTTGACAGTCAGGAAGTGGCGGAACTAAAGAGTGAATACATGGCCTCATTGAAACGGGTAGAACTGGCGCGAGCAACATTTGAAAGGAAAGAGCGCCTCTGGAAACAGAAGATCTCTTCAGAAAAAGACTATCTCGCCAGTCGGCAGGCATTGGCAGAAGAAGAGATAAACCTGCAAACGGCGGCACAAAAACTGCTCGCATTGGGGTTTTCACAAACTGATTTGGATACTATTCCGGGAATCGTAGGTAGGGTGCTTACCAAGTATGAGCTAAAAGCACAGTCTGATGGCATTGTTATCAAAAAAGAGATTGCCGTGGGTGAGGCTATTAAGGAAGATGCCGATATCTTCGCTATTGCGGATTTATGTACGGTTTGGGTGGGAGTAACGGTGTACGCTAAAGACTTACGTGTGATCAAGGTGGGGCAGGACGTTACGGTAAGATCAAAAATATTAGGCCTGGAAACGGATGGTACACTGACGTATCTTGGTCCACTTGTCGGCGAACAAACACGTACTGCTCAAGGGAGAGTTATTGTGCAGAATCCGGAAGGTCGTTGGCGTCCAGGTCTTTTTGTTACTGTTGAGATAGTTCAGGAAGAGGCGACAGTGCCGGTAGCAGTATCAGTCGATGCAATACAAACATTCCATGACCGGTCTGTAGTTTTTGTACAATACGGCGACCTGTATGAGATCCGCCCGTTGGAGTTGGGAAGAAGCAATGGAAGGTGGGTAGAGGTATTGCATGGTCTTTCTCCGGGTGAGAAATACGTTTCACGCAACAGCTTTATTCTCAAGGCAGAGTTAGGCAAAGCAGGGGCAATCCATGAGTAGTAACTATTGATAAATCTAAAGCACAAATTTGTATTTGTTTCGGATTTACCAGGAAGTACATTAAATTGAATTTTTACAAAAAAAGCTAAGTATGCTAGAAAAAATTTTAAAATTTTCCATCCAGCACCGATGGATAGTCCTTATTGCAATAATAGCATTTGCGCTTCTGGGTGTATACAACTATCAAAAACTTCCCATTGATGCTGTGCCTGACATTACGAACGTTCAGGTCCAGATTAATACGAAAGCCCAGGGATACTCTCCGCTTGAAGTCGAGCAACGTATTACTTTTCCTGTTGAGACATCAATGGCTGGTATTCCCGGGTTAATAGAAACACGTTCGTTGTCACGTTACGGACTCTCACAAGTGACTATTATTTTTCAGGACGGGACGGACATTTACTTTGCCAGGCAACTGATTAGCCAACGCATACAAGAAGTTAAGGGAAATCTCCCTTCCGGCATTGAACCGATTATGGGACCTATTGCAACTGGTCTTGGCGAGATCTTCATGTGGACTGTGGGGCCAAAAGCCGGGGCATTAAAGCAGGATGGGACGCCTTATACTGCTACTGATTTAAGAACCATTCAGGACTGGGTTATCAGACCTCAGCTCCGAAATATTCCGGGTGTTACCGAAGTAAATACCATCGGTGGTTACGAAAAACAATATCATGTGACTCCATACCCCGACAAATTGATTGCTTACGGGTTGTCATTTCATGACGTTCTTCAGGCCCTTGCCAGGAATAATGCTAATGTAGGCGCGGGGTATATTGAGCACAGCGGAGAACAGTATTTGATCAGGGCCCCTGGTCAGGTGGTTGACATTGAGGATATCCGGCAGATTATCATAGGAAATTACAAAGGGGTGCCAATTTATATTAAAGACGTGGCGGAGGTTTTGTTTGGAAAGGAACTCCGAACTGGCGCTGCAACTGAAAATGGGAAAGAGGTAGTCCTGGGTACGGCTTTTATGCTTATGGGCGAAAATAGTCGAACAGTGTCAAAAATGGTGGCCGATAAGATGGTTGAAGTTAATCAGACCCTACCGCCCGGTGTCATTGCAAAGACGGTTTACGATCGTACTACTCTGGTGGATAAAACCATACACACCGTAAAGAAGAATCTGGCTGAGGGCGCCCTTCTGGTAATTGCTATTCTGTTCCTCTTCCTGGGAAATATAAGGGCTGCCCTCGTCACTGCTTTAGTTATACCCTTATCCATGTTATTTACCGTTACGGGGATGGTGGGTAATAAGGTTAGTGCAAACCTCATGAGCCTCGGTGCATTAGACTTCGGAATTATTGTTGATGGGGCTGTAATTATCGTTGAGAATTGCATCCGCAGGTTGTCAGAGGAACAACACCAGCTTGGACGGTTGTTGTCGCGTCAGGAGCGGTTTGGGGTTGTTTTTGAGGCCTCAAAGGAAGTACGAAAAGCAACCATGTTTGGCGAATTAATCATTATGATCGTCTATTTACCTATTCTTAGCCTGACAGGGGTTGAAGGAAAGATGTTTTATCCCATGGCTTTTACCGTGATTGTTGCCTTATTCAGTGCAATGGTTCTTTCTGTGACGTTTATTCCTGCTGCAGTAGCGCTATTCTTCTCCGGTAAACTATCCGAAAAAGAAAACTTTTTTGTGCGGTGGGCAAAGAAGACCTATATTCCCGTTTTAAAACTCGCCATGAATAATCGGGGATTTGTTATAACAGTAGCATGCTTGTTTGTTGTCCTGTGTGGGCTTTTATTGACACGCATGGGAAGCGAGTTCATACCGAGTCTGGATGAAGGAGATATAGCGGTTCATGCCCTCCGCATCCCTGGTACAAGCCTCTCACAGGCAATAGAAATGCAGTATGCACTTGAGGAGAAGATAAAGGAATTTCCCGAAGTGAACAACGTCTTTGCCAAAATCGGAACAGCTGAAATCGCGACCGATCCAATGCCTCCAAGTGTGGCTGATACATTTGTTATGCTAAAACCCAGGTCAGAGTGGCCAAACCCACGTAGACCAAAAACAGACTTGATACGCGAGCTTGAGGAGAATCTGAAAAAGATTCCCGGGAACAACCATGAATTTACCCAGCCGATTCAGATGCGATTCAATGAGCTTATTGCAGGGGTCAAAAGCGATGTGGCAGTGAAGGTATTTGGCGATGACATGGGAGTGTTGCTTGAAACGGGAGAGAAAATTGCCAGTGTTCTCGGGAAAATACAGGGGGCATCGGATGTTAAAGTAGAGCAGGTGACAGGGCTGCCAGTTCTGACTATTCAGATGAATCGCAAAGAAATGGCACGATACGGCCTTAATGTCTCCGATGTGCAGGAGGTAATAGAAATTGCGATTGGTGGAAAAAGTGCAGGCAGGATATTTGAAGGAGATATGCAGTTTGACCTTCTTGTGCGCCTGCCAGAGGATATGCGCAGTAATGTGGAGGCGCTCAAGAGACTACCGATTCCATTACCCGAAAGCGGAGGCGGATTGAATGATGTTGGATTATTAACTGTACATTCTGAGAAAAGCAAACGACTTAATTATATAACGCTTGGATCCATTGCAGATTTTAACATTAAACCGGGCCCAAATCAGATTAGCAGAGAAAATGGCAAGCGTAGGGTTGTTGTAACGACAAACGTGCGTGGTCGTGACATTGGTTCGTTTGTTGAGGAAGCGGAAAAAAGGATCAAAGAAGATGTTACCATCCCAACGAATTACTGGATTACGTGGGGAGGACAGTTTGAACAGATGATGTCGGCAATGAAACGCTTGCAAATAGTAACTCCCATTGCGCTTTTACTGATCTTTTTCCTGCTTTTTACGACCTTTGGTACGGTGAAAGATGCTTTTTTGGTATTTACCGGTGTTCCTTTTGCCCTTACCGGGGGGATAGTTGCACTCTGGCTAAGAGACATTCCCCTATCGATTTCGGCTGGTGTTGGTTTCATTGCACTTTCTGGTGTGGCAGTGCTAAACGGACTGGTCATGATCTCGTTTATTAATAAACTGCGTGCAGAACGCAACCCTCTGGACAAGGCTATCCTTCAGGGTGCAATAACACGCCTGCGGCCGGTATTGATGACTGCGCTCGTCGCTTCTTTAGGGTTTCTTCCTATGGCGATGGCTACTGGTACAGGTGCGGAAGTGCAGCGTCCCCTTGCTACGGTGGTTATCGGTGGGATTATTTCATCAACTGCTCTTACGTTGCTAGTACTTCCTGTACTTTATTGGGTATTTCATCGTACAGATGACATTGTCTTAAGTAAATCTTAAGGAATTTCAAAGTTTTCACATAGCGGCAAGATGCGTCTTGCCGCTACATTGTTAAAAGCAACCGAATGCCTAATTAAAAAAAATTACCATACAGGCGCTGTATGCAGAAAGAGAATAGACGTTGAGTAATTTAAACCGGCTTACTATTGGTGCATATGTATATCCCGGATGGCACGCATGCCCCGAACGTAACCGTAACTTTCCTCTGTCCTGGAGTGAGTGGGAGCTTGTGCTTAACGCACTGGCGCGTTTTGAGGGACACAATCAGCCACGTGTTCCACTCTATGGACCATATGATGACTCACTCCCTTCTTCCGCAAACAAACAAGTGTGTCTTGCCCGTGAATACGGGATAGATTTTTTTATCTACGGATTTTTCTGGTCAAGGGGAAAACGCGTATTAGACGCGGCGCTGGATACCGGCTTTCTCGGAAAAGAAGGGGGAGGAAATTTTCCGTTTGCACTCATGTGGGCAAACAGAATGCCCCGCGGTGTTTTGCCGGTAAAGCAAGATCATGGGTCGGAAATAGACCCGGGAAGACGGGTATATACCGATCCTGATGATTTTATGCAATTGATCCAATATCTCGAAGAAAGATATTTTTCACGGCCAAACTATTTCCTTATAAATAATATGCCGATGTTTTCCATTTTCGACAGCACTTTTTTTCTGCGGCAGCTTGGTGTGGAATGTGCTTTTAAAGCGATAAAGCGGGCAAAAGAGTATCTTATGAAAAAAGGGTACCGGGGATTGCACCTCATGGCGGTCAATCCATCAGTTACAATGATTAAGGAATTCAAAAAAGCCGGATTTGACAGTGTGAGCCATTATGTGTGGCTGCCGGAATGGAAAGGAGAGTATCTGCAGGATTATGGGGAATTGATTATTACCCGAAGCAGTGAATGGAACTCTTTTGCCGAAATGTCAAACCTTGCCTATTATCCTTCCGTATCTCCCGGATGGGACGCCTCACCCCGTGGGGAAGTACATGGGAAACAAAAACCCTTTCGCTATCCATGGTGGCCGATTGTGGTAAATGAACACCCAAAACTATTTTCTGAATTTCTCGGGAAAGCAATTCAATATACAAAAAGAAACAACAATAATCAACTTTGCTTTATTGCATCATGGAATGAGTGGAGCGAAGGACATTATCTGGAACCGGATACCCGTTTCGGTACGGAATGGCTGGAAGCCGTGCGAAGGGAGAAATTCAATGCCGTCTGAGTGGACTTTTGTGTCTGTTGATCTGGAGATTACCAATGTTTGTGGTGCAAAATGCCTTATGTGTCCGCGTGACTCAATAACCCGGCCAAAAGGTATGATGAAAAATGAAATATTTAAAGTGATAAGCGAAAAACTCATCAGGGAAGGAAGTCTTATAACGTTTTCCGGCATGGGGGATCCATTATCGCATCCGATGGTATTTGAATGGATCCGGGAAATACGCGGGAATAAAGGAGACGTTGGTATTGTTGTTAACCCGGCGTCTTTAGGAGATAATATTTCTCATGCGCTTATTCAGGCAAGGCCAAACTCCATTACCCTTTCTTTTCCCAGTATACGAAAGGAAGTTTTTGAGAAGTTGTGTCCTCAGATACCTTTTGATCTGGCAATAGAAAGGGCACGAGAGTTGATAAATCTGTCTACCGGAAATGTTGGTCTCAGAATATCAGGAATACTTACTGAAATGAATCCTGACGAGCATGAAGTGTATGTGTTTTTCTGGAAGAGTCTGGGTGTTCCTTCCGCCCAGGTTGCATGTCATGGCCGCGGTGGAAATTTAAAAGCGCCTGGCGTATATAAACAACGGGACTATGGGATGGAAACAGGATATTGCGGACTTCTCAGGTACCATTCGTTTGTTACATGGGAGGGAAATGTACTTACGTGTTGTCACGACCTTTCCGGCGAAACTATGCTGGGAAGTCTCATAGACAGCGATATTTGCGAAATTGCAGACCGGAAACGGAAACTATTAAACAGCAATATATCCTTTAAGGTGTGCACGCAATGTGATGAACCGTTAAGAAATTCGAATCCTCCGATAGAAGGTTTTCCTCCAAAAAATAGAGATGAACGAAGGGCATTTTTCCGGAAAATGAGATTGAAAAATAAAGTTCTGGCAACATAAATTGTTATAGTGAAACAAATAATGTTTTCAAAATATAAACCTGTTTTTTCACTGTCGTACGAGAAATACCCTTCGACTCCGCTCAGGGTGACAGTTCGTATCATCTATGCAAAAGCATGTCATGCTGAGCGGAGTCGAAGCATCGAAAAACAGATGCTTTTGACAAAATGGGGATCATTCCCAAATTTTTGCAAAATCCCCCCCCCGGCGGGTTCAGGTCTGTGACCTGAACCCCACGTTTCATGCGTGGTAATTTAGCCATGAAATGTATATATCGCTATTAATCACATAAACTATTGGGTTCAGATTACAAATCTGAACCCGCAAGGGCGGAGTTGAAGCATCGAAAAACAGATGCTTTTGACAAAATGTTATATCATTAACTAAAGGTTTCATTTTTTTTTGAGCACAGCCCTCCATCCTGTTGCCGGTGTTGCAGTCGGATAAAGCACTTTGCTAACGTCTTTTGCCATTTCGGTAATGTAAAATGCCTGAGGGTCTTCTTTAAGGACAATCTGCAGTATCCACTTAATATTTTTACGGCGACAAATTACGTAGAGTACGGCTACTTTACCGTACATTCCCTCTCCTTCCAGCTTTGTTACCACCTGACCTTGTTTTCTGAGTTCGTGTGCGATACGTTCCCCCGCATTTTTTGTGAATACCCTTAGAATGAAAAATCCCAGAGCCATTTTACGCTCAACAAATATTCCAACGGCATTCCCTGCCGCAAATCCAAAAGCATAAAAAAGGCATAATATTGGGGAACTCATAACCTTTTGGATAACGGTGGAAATCACCGCTATCCAGATAAGAATCTCGAAAAAACCTAAAATGAACGCAAGGAGAGATCTCCCCTGAATGGTTACTATTGTGCGAAAAGTGCCTAATGTTACATCACAAATACGTGCAAAGAAGATAATAAATCCGGTTATGAGAATTTCGTAATTCATTGTTTATAAAAATACGAATAGAGAAGTGAAAAAAAATTAATATATTATACTAGCCCTTATGCAAGCGTGATTTTATAAGCAGAGTAAACGTATAAGAGTTCAAAAGAGAGCATTCCTGATTTTTTGTAAACTGCCCGTATTATAGTATCACAAGCATCCTGCTTGTGCAATTTATTAACACTCAAGCCGGAAGCTTGAGTTACTTTATGCGAATGTTTTTTAGACATTGGCAAAGATTTTTTTACTTTTAATGCAGAAGGTTAAGATACATTTTCATGTTTGACCAAATGGCAGGTATGATATATTGTAATACCAGGGAGGATTCTTATGAGCAAAACGAAAATAGCAATTACTTTGGATCAACATATCGTTAAACGCTTAGACAGACTTGTAAAAGAAGACGCTTTTACAAGCAGGAGTCAGGCAATTCAGGAAGCAGTTGAGGAGAAACTGCAAAGGATGGATAGCAGTAGGTTAGCGAAAGAATGCTTAAAGTTTGATCCAGCCTTTGAGAAGTCTATAGCAGAAGAAGGTATGTCGATAGAAAGGATTGGTAAAAAAATTGGCCGAGTGTATCTAGAGGAATTAGATAAGATTATTGAATGAAAACCGTATCTTGTTAACCAACGATAAGGATTTTGGAGAGATTGTATTCAGACAGAAATTAATCTCCTCAGGAATTGTTCTTTTTAGGATTAGAGGACAAGATACAATGGAAAAGTTAAAATTACTCAGAAAAGTTCTAATCT
Organism: Candidatus Kuenenia hertensis; assembly: GCA_021646465.1. Classification (GTDB taxonomy): domain Bacteria; phylum Planctomycetota; class Brocadiia; order Brocadiales; family Brocadiaceae; genus Kuenenia; species Kuenenia hertensis. Next base: position 56,619 of record SOET01000011.1, read on the forward strand.
CTCACAAGGACAGAATATCGAAACATTTTGTTGTTATCACCAAAGAAAAAGTTAGATTTATACCTATATAAAAAATTAAGGAGGGGCATAAAAGTGGAGAAAAAATTACTGAACAGGATAGAAACAAATTCAAAAATAATGTTTGGTAAACCGGTAATCAAAGGAACACGATTAACGGTAGAAATAATCCTGGAAAAACTCGCCTATGGTGAAACAGAGAATGAGATACTGAAAGAATATCCATTCCTAAAAAAAGATGATATTAAGGCAGCGCTTCTCTATGCCGCAAAGGCAGTATCGCTTGAAGAGACAGTTGAAATATAACCCCGGACAGAAAACAAATAGTTTTTGTCTTTGTATGATTAGATTGCGGATATGTAGTTAATTTTAAATATTGACTTTAGCAAACACAATATTTATTGTATCGAGCTAATAAGGATAATTTACGGCAAAATAATGAAAAACTATACCCATAACGTCTGAAATTAAAACAGGACAAATTGTTACTATAAGAAACCGTCTGTGGAGGATCGATTCCATTTATCATAATGAATTATCCGCTACTTCCATAGATGGCATACAGAATTTCCAGAAGCGGTTTTACATTCCGTTTGAGAGAATAAAACCGGCAAAAACCGATATCCCGCCATTCGATAAAATCGGGGAATTATCCAAACAACAGTTATTAATTATTTAAATAATTTGATTTTCTGTTTTTTTTATGGCTATACTACGGCTATACGAAAAACTATAGAAGAAGGAGAATAGTATGATAACGAAATTACAAAAATGGGGGAATAGTCAGGGTATTAGAATTAGCATGGACTTGTTAAAAGAAGCGCACCTCAATATAGGGGATGAGGTGGAAGTGAAGGTTAGTGATGAAAAGATTATTATAGAAACATTACATAAGGTCAGAGGGAAATACGACATACATAATCTGGTAAAAAAAATACCCGGAGGTTATAAATCAAAGGAAACTGTATGGGGCAAACCGACAGGAAAGGAAGCATGGTAAATGCCTGTGTATATACCTAAAAGGGGAGACTTTGTAACCGTTTCTTTTGGCCATCAGCCTGGTCATGAGCAAAAAGGGAGAAGACCTGCTCTCATTGTAAGTAATTACCTGTTTAATAAACATACCGGCCTTGCAATTGCCTGTCCAGTAACAAACACAAAAAGGGATTTCCCTTTTCATATAAAAGTTCCTGACGGTTTATCACTTTCTGGTTACATTATGGTTGAACACATCAAATCCATTGATTATAAAAGCCGGAACGTGAAGTTTCTTGAAAGGTCTTCCAGAGAAGTAATGAATGAGGTACTGGCAATTTTAGATGCCTGTATATACCAGGAAACTTAACCGTGCAACTATCAGTGATCCGTAAGCTTTAAAAATCTGATTAATTATGTTCAATCTAAATTACCTATGGATTATTTCTATGCAGGTATCTATTCAGACCAGATTGGCGCCGTATTCAAGGCACTTGGGATGGATTAGAAATATGTACAAATACAATGCATCAGGAAAATAAAACCCTGATATTTTTCCCTACAAACCTGATTCAATTTACCAAATCACCTTTTGCAAGGGGAGCATTCCCCCAGCTTAATGTAGCAATCTCAAGTGCCCGGTCTCTTGCCGTAGTAGTTGGAAACCCGAGACTTGCTTGCAGAGGGAGATTGCACATTTGTTGCAGGTATGGAACAATTCAATTTGTACTCATGGTTACAGGATACTGGAAGTTTGCATTCATCTTCTGACTAGAATCCTTGTAATGTTTACCATACCAAGCGTGTTTTTCCGGGTTGTTCCTGCGTATTACGAACAAGGAAATCATCAAGCTAAGCAAAAATGGAAAATGCAAAATAGGAGATTATTGACGGAATAAAAGAATGGATTGTTGCAATATCAAAAACGGCAAAAAATAATATGTTTTCAAGAATAAGGAAAGCAGTGCGTTACATGGGGAATGCTCCTCTTATATGTTGCCCTTATCAACTATTATCTTGAATTTAATTTCCTTTTGACTCATAATAATTTTCCGATAAGGCTTCGGTGAGGGGATTAAGATGGGTGTCAAAACCTTCCATAAATGTATCTATTCAGCGTGTTAATACACATCCCGTCAGCTACGCTGCCACCCCTCTTTTTAGAGGGGAAGATGGGAAGTAGAGACGCAATGCATTGCGTCTCTACAAGAGGGGATTTAGGGGTGTGTTATAAATTACGCTGAATAGATACTCATAAATAATAGTTTTTCCGGAGCAATTCATAGAGTGAATGAGTTGTATTTATGTTGAAGCAAAAAGAAATCAACAAAGGTGAAATTGTATCGGTAAGAGGCAGTATTGTTGATGCTCGTTTTCCCCGGAAACTCCCGCTTATTCACAGTGAACTTCGCGGAGAAGAGGGAAAGACAAAATATATAATCGAGGTAGTAACTCATCTTGATCATGAAACCGTCCGTGGTATAGCATTAACTACCACAAGGGGATTGTCCCGTGGTTCTCCATTAATTGATATGGATCAAACCTTAAAAGTTCCTGTTGGAAAAGAATTGCTTGGGCGAATGTTTAATGTTTTTGGGGAAACTATTGATGGAGAAGGATCCCTTATGGATGTTGGATGGAAGTCTATCTACCAACCACCGATACCACTGTCCGGCCGAACTGTTTCCACAGAAGTTTTTAGTACGGGAATTAAAGCAATCGATGTTCTTGCTCCGCTCGAGAGAGGTGGTAAAACAGGGCTTTTCGGCGGCGCCGGCGTAGGCAAGACTGTTCTTATTACCGAAATAATTCATAAAGTTATGGGTATTTACGGAGGGGTAAGTTTCTTTTGCGGCATAGGTGAACGGTGCCGCGAAGCTGAAGAACTTTTCCGGGAAATTAAAGCAGCGGGGGTTTTGGATAATACGGTAATGCTCTTCGGGCAAATGCATGAACCGCCGGGCGCGAGATTCCGCATAGGGCATGCAGCGCTTACGATGGCTGAATATTTCCGTGACGAAGAAAAAAAGGACGTACTGCTCCTGATCGATAATATTTTCCGGTTTATACAGGCAGGCTCAGAAGTATCGGGACTTTTGGGCCAGTTACCTTCCCGCGTAGGATATCAGCCTACATTGGGAACGGAACTTGCGGAACTGCAGGAGCGAATTTGCAGTACTACCTCAGGGTCGATTACTTCAGTACAGGCAGTGTATGTGCCTGCGGACGATTTTACCGATCCTTCTGCTGTTCATACGTTTAGCCACTTGTCTGCCACAATTGTGTTGTCACGAAAAAGAGCCAGTGAGGGTCTTTATCCGGCGATTGATCCCTTGCAATCGGGATCGAAGATGCTTATGCCTCATATTATCGGGAAGCGGCATTATCAGCTCGCGCGGGAAATTTTAAAAATATTGGCGAACTATGAGGAGTTGAAGGATATCATTGCGATGCTGGGGCTGGAAGAACTTTCCCAGGAAGACAGAAGGACGGTATATCTTGCCAGAAGACTTGAGCGATTTTTTACACAACCTTTTTTTACCACCGAGCAATTTACCGGACACAAGGGAAAAACCGTAGAGCTTGAAGATGCACTGGAGGGATGTGAGCGGATTTTGGATGGAGAGTTCGATACTTTTCCGGAAAATTCACTTTATATGATTGGTAAAATTGACGAGGCAAAGAAGGCATGAGATTAAAAGTATTACTTCCTACTGAAATATTTATGAACGAAGAAGTCTCAAAGGTAATTGCTGAAGCGGAAAATGGATCCTTTTGCTTATTGCCTCATCATATAGATTTTGTATCTGCTCTTGTTCCAGGACTATTAATATATGAACAGGAAGGACGTGAGGTATTCCTTGCGGTTGATGAAGGCATACTTGTAAAATGCGGCGCTGAGGTGCTTGTTTCTACCAGAAATGCTGTTCGGGGACCAGACCTGGGGAGATTAAAAGAAACGGTGGAAAATAAATTTCGTTCTATCGATGAACGACAGAAGGCAGCACGTTCCGCTATTGCAAAACTTGAGATTAATTTTGTACGACAATTTATTGAACTCGGTGAAAGCAGGCATGGTTGATCCCGCACGAAAGAAGCCTGATGATGTACTCAAAAAATTTGCTGATGAAGTAGGGAGAAAAGAATCGCGCAAGATTAAGGGCAGGAGAGAAAAAAAATATAAAACGGTTTGGTTTGGCATGGGTATGTCGGGGATTATAGGCTGGTCAATAACTATTCCTACATTACTTGGGATAGCAGCAGGTATATGGATTGATAAAAAATGGCCCTCTCCTGTATCATGGACGCTTACGCTTCTTAGTGTAGGGATAGTTGTTGGTTGTCTGAATGCATGGTACTGGATGAAATCGGCGGGTAAAAATGATTAATGAGAAGAGTTATTCAACGTTTATATAGTCAAATAAATTTGATTTTCGAATGTTTACACACCCCTAAATCCCCTCTTGATAGAGGGGACTTGCCTTCTCTCCCCTCTATTAAGAGGGGCAGGGGGGTGTTTCGTCAAATAAATCTATTTTTTCAAAAAGCTTAATTTTCGAAAATCAAATTTGTTTGACTATACATGGGATTTCAAACTGTTCAAGTAGTAGCAAGGCGCGCCTTGCTGCTGCAAGATTATTGAAAAGTAAGGATGGGTGAGGCTTCAGCTTGCCTACCGGCAGGCAGGCACACCCATCAAACAAAAGTAAATATTGACTAATTGAATAATAAAAATTCTTTTTGATAACGTTAAAAAAGGATGTAATGTCCATGATAAATAATATATTTACACTCGCTACTTCATTTGTTGTTGGAATGGCAATGGGCATACTGAATTTTGCCGGTATGTGGAGTACCATTCACTATCTTTCAGTTGTAAAATATCCCTCCGTCCTGATTGCGCTAAGTTATACAGTACGTATGGCAATTATTCTGGCAACATTTTATTTCGTCATGGATGGCCGCTGGGAAAAGTTGCTTGCGTGCATGGTGGGATTTTTTTTCGTCCGAAGAGTTTTGATAAAACGTTTTCTTCCCGAAGGGTTCAAAAGAACATATCACTCCAAATAAAGGGGGGCAATGCATGGATATCAGTCCAGACGAGTCAATATTTCTTCATATTGGCCCGGTTGCATTAAATGCAACAATAGTTTATACGTGGATTACAATGGCGGTAATTCTTGCAATATCATGGCTTGGTACGAGGAAATTGACAAGTGAATCCAAAATGTCTCGCTGGCAAAATCTTCTCGAAGTGCTTATATTAGGCATGAAAAACCAGATCCGGTCAATTAGTCATCAGGAACCGGACAAATTTTTACCTTTTATAGGAACGTTATTTTTATTCATTGCAGTGTCTATTATCATGAGCATTATTCCTGTGTATCAGCCGCCTACTGGTTCCTTATCGACCACGGCCGCTCTTGCAATCTGTGTTTTTGTGGCAGTTCCCGTTTATGGAATAGCAAAACATGGTATTATTGGTTATTTGAAATATTATTTGAAACCAACTCCGTTCATGCTGCCGTTTAATGTTTTGGGGGAAATATCCCGTACGATAGCGCTGGCGGTGAGGCTTTTCGGAAATGTTATGAGCGGTTCTATCATCGTAGCAATCTTACTTTCGATTGCACCTCTTTTTTTCCCCATCCTCATGCAGGCGTTGGGTTTGTTGACAGGATTAATACAGGCATACATTTTTGCAATTCTTTCTGTCGTATACATTGCTTCTGCAACGCGGGTGCATGAAGAAAAGGAACAAAAATTTGAAGAAAACAGAAAAGGAAAGGAGTGAGACGGTATGGATAATGTCGGCTTGATTGGAATGATTTCTATTATTATCGCCGGTTTTACAATAACAGTTGGTTCGATTGGCCCTGCTCTGGGTGAGGCTCGTGCGGCATCTCAGGCACTCAGTTCAATTGCCCAGCAGCCTGACGAGGCAAATACCATTACAAGGACCTTATTTGTCAGTATGGCCATGATAGAATCTACTGCAATTTATTGTTTTGTTGTTACCATGATTCTTATTTTTGCAAATCCTTTTTGGAATTATGTAACAAATAAAGCCGGGGGACAGTAATGCTTATCAATTGGTTTACTGTATTTGCGCAGATATTTAACTTTCTGCTTCTCGTGTTTCTCCTGAAACATTTTCTTTACGGAAGAATTATTTCGGCGATGAATGTGAGGGAAGAGAAGATAGCCTCAAGGTTGCAGGAGGCGGAACAGAAAATGATGGATGCAGAGCATGAAAGAGATTTGTATTTCCAAAAAAACAAAGAAAATGATGAAAGGTGTGCAGGTCTCTTTGCAAGCGCAAATCTGGAAGCGGAAGCACAGAAAAAGGAACTTATCGAAAATGCACGCAGGCAGGTTGATGAAATGAAAAAACGGTGGAATGAATCGTTGAGAGAGGAGAGAGATGTATTTCTTTCGAACCTCAGAAAAAGAGCGGAAAAACAGATATATATTATCCTGGGAAAAATTTTTTCGGATCTTTCAAATACTAAACTTGAACAAAATATAGTTGAAACATTTCTCGGGAAGATCAAAAGCCTTGACCATACCGAGCGTAATCATATAAAAGTTATCTTAAAAGAGTCATACAATAAAGCCGTGATATCGAGTACGTATGAGATCCCTGTGGAACAACAACACATTATTACCGCTGAAATCGGCGATGCTGTTGGTGAAACAGTGGAAATCCGCTATATAAATTCTCAGGACCATATTTGTGGGATAGAGTTCAAGGTGAAAAACTACAGGATTGGATGGAACGTTGATGATTATGTGAAATTTCTTGAAAGAGAAGTCAATAAAACCCTGGAAGAAGAATTAGCAGGATAATATCCCACTATGAAAACAAAGAGAAATATCCTTGAGGCGCAAATAAACAAGACCTTTGATACTTTCGGACAAGTATTAGAGGAAAAACACTATACTCTGAGAATACAGGAAACAGGTACGGTTACCTACGTGGGAAAAGGAATTGCACGGGTAAATGGTTTGTGGAATGTGAAATCAGAAGAAATGGTACTTCTTTCCGGCGGTGTTCTTGGGATGGTATTTAATCTTGATCCTGAGGAGGTAGGGATCATTTTGCTAGACGAAGACATTGACATACAGGCGGGAGGTGAAGTGCAACGAACGGGCAATGTCATGGAAGTGCCTGTAGGCAAGATGCTGCTTGGGCGGGTTGTTGATGCAGTCGGGAGACCGTTGGATAATCTTGGGCCGGTACGAACGGCGCAACGTCAGATTATAGAAAGGGAAGCACCGGCAATTATTGATCGTTCTCCGGTAGATACGCCGCTGCAAACAGGGATAAAAGTAATCGATGCGTTAATCCCCATAGGAAGGGGACAAAGAGAACTCATTCTTGGCGACCGTCAAACGGGAAAGACAACGATTGCACTGGACACAATTATTAATCAAAAAGATAAAGGGGTAATTTGTGTTTACTGTGCGATAGGGCAAAGAAGTTCGTCTGTTGCAAAATTGATAGCGGACCTTCGAAAGAATGATGCATTAAGTAATACCATCATCGTGGTAGCGGCCGGTGAATCGACTCCCGGGATGAAATATATTGCACCCTATGCCGCTACTGCCATAGCTGAATATTTTATGTATCAGGGAATGGATGTGCTTATTGTATATGATGATTTAACGAATCATGCGCGGGCATATCGTGAACTCTCTCTCCTTTTGAGGAGACCGCCGGGCAGGGAAGCCTTTCCCGGGGATATTTTTTATATTCATTCCCGACTGCTGGAAAGATCCACGCATCTGAAAAAAGAACTCGGGGGAGGATCGTTAACATCGTTGCCTATTATCGAAACAGAGGCGCAGAATGTTTCTGCTTACATTCCTACCAATTTGATTTCTATCACTGACGGGCAGATTTACTTATCTCCTGAGCTTGCACAGAAAGGGATTATGCCTGCAGTAAACGTTGGGAAATCGGTATCAAGAGTGGGAGGAAAGGCGCAATTTCCTCCTTATAGAATGGTTGCCAGTGATTTGCGTCTTTCGTATTCGCAATTTGAGGAGTTGGAAAAGTTTGCCCGCTTTAGCACACGGTTGGATGAATCAACCCGAAAAATCCTGGAAAGAGGAAAACGGGTTCGTGAGGTTCTCAAGCAGCCGCAATATCAACCCATGCCGGTTTCTTTGCAAATTGCCGTTTTAATGGCAGTCGTGGAGGGTATATTAGATGAAGTTCCTGTAGATCTCATTTCGCCTGCAGAAGCCTTCATTAATAAAGGAGTATCGGAAAAATTACCTGATATATGTCAAAGGATTGAAGAAGGAAAACAACTCAGTGATGAAGATCGGTATAAAATTATATCGATAGCAAGAAATATCGTAGAAGAAAAAGGAGAGAACATTTAGGTGCAAACACTTGAACTACTGAGGAGAAAAATTCAGAGCGCCGAAGATTTGCATACCATAGTAAAAACGATGAAAACGCTTGCAGCCATAAATGTCCGCCATTATGAAGAAGCGGTTGAAGCGGTTTCTGATTATTACCGAACTGTTGAAATGGGCCTTCAGGTTGTTCTTCAAAAGGGAGAGGTGGAAGTTGTTTCAAAAATTTCCGGGAGGGAAAAAACTGCCGGATGTGTTGTGGTATTTGGTTCTGACCACGGCCTTTGTGGCGGTTTTAATAGCCAGATAGTATCTTATGCGCTGGAAAGTATGTATGGTGAGAGTATTACTCATGAACGGTACGTATTGCTCTGCGTGGGAATGCGGGCGGCCGAACTTATTGAAGAAGAGGGACATCCCATTGAGGAAATATTCCCTGTTCCGGTATCCCATTCAGACCTTGTTGATACCGGATATAATATCGTAACAACTCTCAACAGCCTGAAGGTGGAGGGAAAAATTACAAACGTTGTTTTATTTCATCATAAACTGCTGTCGAGTATTTCCTGCAAACCTCAAAAGACACATCTTTTACCGCTTGATCGGGAATGGCTCCATACGCTGTCGGAAAAAAAGTGGCCTTCTCGTATTATTCCCACCTTTACGATGGAGAGGAATACACTTTTTTCAGCGTTAGTACGTCAGTATATCTTTGTATTATTATACCGTGCGCTTGCCGAGTCTATGGCGAGCGAAAATGCAAGCAGGCTCTCCTCTATGCAAACCGCTGAGAAAAATATAAAAGAAACGATAGAAGAGTTGAATATGTTTTATCGCCATCAGTACCAAACCACCATTACTGAAGAACTTCTTGATATAGTGGCAGGCTTTGAAGCGTTACAATCAGAAGGAAAACGATTTTGATTTTTGTAAACGTTGAAACATGATTTGGTAAGGTATAAATCAACCTCTTATCGGATAAAAACTCTTCGCTTGCTTTTCTTCTTTTCAACCGTGAATTTGCAATCGATAAATTCAAGAGGGTTGCATAGGGTAGCCAGATGCGGATTGCTTATTGCTTCCCAGTTAAGTTTTTCGTGGGGAAAAGATTCGGATATCCATGCTACGGTAATATGCGCATGGGGAAGAATTTTTGTACATTCACGGGTATTTGCAACAGTAGCCAGAATATCGCCTTCTTGCAAAAAATCTCCCTGAGCAAGTCCACTGAGAGGAGTCATGTGCCCGTATATAGTAAAGAGAGATTGCTCTTGCTTGCCATGAACATTATGTTGTACATAGACTGATTTTCCCAGGAAATCATTGTGGATACGTACCACCTTTCCCTCAAAGAGTACCGGGATTTTTGTTTTTTCGTCAAGGTTACAAATGAGTCCGGTTGAATCCCGATAAAAACAGAAATCTATTCCTTCGTGAGGCGAGCGGCGAACAACGTCTCTACCTGCCCACCATTTTTGAGAATCGTTAAATAACATCCCGGGATAAAAAACCCATTCGTCAAACCCGAAACGGTCAAATTCATTTTGTTGCAGGAAGAAATGATGGAATCGTGATTTTTGCATAAAAACAGGTTAGTGTATAATGAAGATAACACCTCTACTTCGGTAAATTCAGAATCTCGATTGATATAATACATTAACGTGTTAATATTTACAACACATAAGCTCTTTTTATACCGTGAAAAAATACAGATTATGAAAATACCTTGCGAATGAACAGGGTGTATATGTTATGATCCAGTATGAAAAAAATCATAAGGGTTGTGATATGATTCATGAACTTACCATTAAAATTACCGGTGAAGCAGGCCAGGGGATACAGACTATTGGATCTGCTTTATGTAAAATATTTAAAGATGCCGGATACTACCTGTTTGCCAACCAGGATTATATGTCGCGAATACGTGGCGGTAATAACATATTTCAGTTACGCATTGCGGATAAACCTGTATATGTGCCTCGTAAATTTTCTGACATCATAATAGCTCTGGACCGTTTTAGTGTCGAATGCCATAAAGATACGGTTTCTCCTGATGGTGTTATCCTCCTCGACAAGAAACGTTTCAAAATAGCAGAAGAACATTCCCGGTTTGTTCATATCCCTATGTTCGATATGGCCAGGGAAACAGGTGGAGACGAACAGTTTGTGAATTCACTTGCCTGTGGCATATTGACGGGAATGATTGGAATAGAGGATCATTTTGTTGTTAAAGTTGTAAAGGATACGTTTTCCCAAAAAACCGATGATATTCTCCAGCGGAATCTCAAAGTCGCAAAAGCGGGGTACGATTTTTCGAAAAATCATCTTCCACAAAACCGTTTTAGTATACAAAGTGGAAACTTTACCGAATCTCTTTTAATGAATGGCAATGAAGCTATTGCACTGGGTGCGATAGCGGCCGGTTGCAAATTCTATTCAGCGTATCCAATGACTCCTTCTACGAGTATTATGAATGTGATGGCACACTACGCGAAGGATTTTCATATTGTTGTTGAACAGGCAGAGGATGAGATTGCCGCTATTAATATGATAATCGGCGCTTCATTCGCCGGTGTGCGTTCAATGACGGGAACCTCAGGAGGCGGGTTTGCGCTTATGGCGGAAGGACTGAGTCTTGCCGGTATGACGGAAACCCCCATTGTCGTCGTTGACGCACAAAGGCCGGCTCCGGCAACGGGTTTTCCCACAAGGACAGAGCAAGGCGACCTTGAATTTCTTCTCCATGCGGGACATGGTGAGTTCGCGAGGGCGGTGTTTTCGCCGGGAACCATAGAGGAGGCATTTTTCGGGACAATAAGGGCTTTTGATCTTGCGGAAAAATATCAAATACCGGTATTGATTATGACCGATCAGCATCTGGCAGACTCTTATATGAATATTGACATGTTCGATTTGGAGCGGATAAAGATTCAGCGGCACATTATTTCAAAGGAAGATTCCGGGTTAGTGAAAGACTATAAAAGATACCAATTTACAGAATCGGGAATCTCTCCCCGCGCCATACCATCATGGATAAATGGTGTTATCTATGCAGATAGTGATGAACATACGGAAGAAGGCCATATAACCGAAAGTGCAACATTGCGTAACCTTATGATGGAAAAACGGTTCTATAAAAAAATGGAAGGCCTTTCCAAAGAAACTGAAAAACTCAGGGTTTATGATGTACAGGGAGCGGACTGCGTCCTGATTGGGTTTGGTTCCACCTATGGTGTATTGAAAGAAGTAAGTGAATGCTTTCACCAGAAAAAAATAGGACATATCCATATCCCACAGGTCTGGCCCTTTCCTCTTGCAGAAATAACTGCATTGCTGAATGATGCAAAAAAAATTATTGTTGTGGAAAATAATGCCGGCGCACAACTTGCCCGATTATTACGAAGAGAAACCGGAATTAAGGCAGATAAATCACTCCTGAAATATGACGGAAGGCCGTTTGATCTGGATTACCTCCTGGAACAAGTTGAGAAGGATTGATGATAATGGAAATCAAGGACCTGAAGAGTAACGATGAGATTGCCTGGTGTCCCGGATGCGGAAACTTTGGGATACTGAATGCACTGAAACGCGCCATAGTGAAGCTCAATCGTGCGCCGAAGGATATCCTGCTTGTTTCCGGCATTGGGCAGGCCGCAAAACTTCCCCATTACACCAGGTGCAACTGCTTTAACGGACTTCATGGAAGGGCTCTTCCTGTTGCTGCCGCGGCAAAAATCGCGAATCATCATTTAACAGTAATTGTTACCACGGGAGATGGTGATTGTTATGGAGAAGGGGGAAACCACTTTATTCATAATATAAGAAGAAATATTGACATAACAGTAATTGTCCACGACAATCAAATATATGGCCTTACAAAAGGACAGGCTTCACCCACTACAGATCCCGGATACATAACTAAATTTCAACCATCGGGAGTTGTTCTGGAACCATTTCATGCGCTTGAAATGGCAATTGTTCTTGGTGCGGGATTTGTCGCAAGGGGATATTCTGCCAACACAGAACACCTTTCCTGGTTGATAACTGAGGGTATTCAGCACAGAGGATTTTCATTGATCGATGTACTGCAGCCGTGTGTATCGTTTAACAAAAAAAACACACACGAATGGTATGGAAAAAGGGTGTATAAGGTCAATGACGATGGTTCTTATCACCCCGAAGATAAGGCCGTTGCCTTTCAGAAGGCTTCGGAATGGGGTGACCGTATACCCATCGGAATCATATATAAAACCGATAAAAAATCTTACGAAGAAAATATCGGACTCTCCAATCACCTCCCCCTTGTAGATGAGTCAATAGAAAATACCGATATCAGCGGTATATTGAAGGACTTTATTTAACCACTCTACCGATTTTTCAATGCAAAATGATTCTTGTTGTAATTTAAGGCACTATGAGAGATAATTTTTAGTGTGTTTTACGGTATAAATTATTAATCTTTTCTCGTTTTATGTTTATTTGTTTAGGAGCCATTGCTTATATGAAAAAATTCCTGTTTTCTCCTCCCCGGGGGTGTAAGATATTTAATATTCCCTTTTTACAAAAATTTGTTTCCTGTCTGACATTATGTCAAACTAAAATTTTTTTTATCATCTTTAGTTTGTCTCTGGTTTTTGTATTCACTTCATTGGCAGATGCAAAAAGTAAAGAGGTTATAGGGAGAGTAGAAAAGATTCTTATTTTTCCTGGAGATGTTCTCTTAAAAGCGAAAATAGATACCGGCGCCAAAACCTGTTCTATAAATGCCCCTGTTTATTCCATATTAGAACGAGATGGTGAAAAATGGGTAAAATTTGAATTGCTAAATGAAAAAGGGGAAAAGTTAAATATTGAGGAAAGAGTCATACGCACCGCAATATTGAAACGTGTAGGAATGCCTTCCGAAAAAAGACCTGTAATTAAACTTGGGATATGCATGGGGGATATTTATAAGGAGGTTGAAGTAAATCTTTCAAACAGAACCAACTTGTTGTACCAAATGCTTATCGGAAGAAACTTTTTAATGAATGATTTTTTGATAGACGTATCTTCTACGTATTCCAAAGAACCGACATGCAAGAGTGTTTCAGGCGATGAATAGAACGCATTTTTATTTTTTTCTCTTCGCACTGTTCGTCACAAGTTGTGGTTTGGTTGCCTATAAATATTTTGTGTTGGGCTTTCCTATAACCCCCGAGGAAAAGGTTAACGCCTGGGATATTGAAGTCCATATTTCTTTTGACGCACAAAATGAACCGGTAAAGGTGGTGTTATTTTTACCAGGATATTCAAGAAACTTTATTATTTCTTCTGAAAATTTTGTTTCAAAGTCTTATGGAATAACTACTTCAACGGATAACATTAATCGGAACGTTATATGGGCTATTAATGAAGCGAGTAAACGACAGGTTTTGCTTTATCGCTTCCGGGTGAATAAAGTAAAAGTAAAAAATCCTCCTGATAGCATTCCGCCTTTTGAATTGGAAGTGCCTGAATTGCTTGAACCCTACCGGTCTGCAGCGAATACTCTCCTCGCCGAAGTACGGGAAAAATCAGCGGATACCGAATCTTTCGTGATGAAATTATTCAAGCGCCTGAATGCCCAGCCACCGGATGAAAACGTTGCGATTCTTCTGGACAAAGAAATCTCTGCCGATAAAAAAGTAGAATTAGCAGTTCAATTGCTTGCCCTTGCAGACATCCCGGCGCGAGTGGTAAATGGTATCAGGGTAAAAACAAGAACAAATGATGCGCAGATAGAAAAGGGTATAGAAGTATATAGTGGAGGGAAGTGGACAAGTTATGATCCGAACTCAGGAACAGCTTCGATCTCAGGTAATTACCTGGCATGGTGGCGAGGCACAAAACCATTGGTACAGTTATACGGCGGGAAAAACCTGAAAACAAATATTTCGGTTGGCCTTCAGGAAGAAAAGGCAATAAATGCTGCTCTGATAAGGACGGAAACAATGAACCCGCGTTTATTAGATTTTTCTTTATTCAGCTTGCCGCTCCATTTTCAGGCAGTGTATCATTTGTTGCTGCTCATTCCGATTGGTGTTTTGTTTTTGGTTATCTTGCGAAATATTATTGGTCTCGAAACATTTGGTACTTTTATGCCCGTGCTTATCGCACTGTCTTTCAGGGAAACACATTTAATTTCGGGAATTATATTGTTTAGTATACTTGTTGCGATTGGAATGGTTGCGCGGTTGTATCTTGAGAATTTCAGACTATTAATGGTCTCTCGTCTCGCTTCCTTACTTATTATCATTATTATATGTATAGGTGTATTCGATATTTTATTCTACAAACTTAATCTTGAGATGGGACTCTCCATAACCATATTTCCGATAGTTATTTTAACTATGACCATAGAACGAATGACTATTACGTGGGAGGAACGCGGTTCGAAAGCTGCCTTGCATCAATGTATTGGAAGTTTAATTGCCGCCTCTATTGTATACTTTTTCATGTTTAATAAATATAGCAGGCACTTAATATTCATATACCCTGAGCTGCTTTTGCTGATACTGGCAATAACCATGCTTTTGGGACGCTACAAAGGATACAGGCTCTTTGAGTTGTTCCGTTTCAAAGAGATGAATAAAGTATAAGAATGATTCCAAAACTGATAAGACAATTTAATAAATTAGGAATAGTCGGAATTAATCGCCGTAATCTCGACTACATATCGAAGTATAATCCGCGTCACTTATATCCTTTTGTGGATGATAAATTACTTACCAAGATGCTTGCAATACAAGCGGGTATTAATGTGCCAGAATTATATGCCGTTATAGCGATAAACCATCAGGCTCATGATATTCACGCTATCCTTAAAAAACATTCCACCTTCGTTATTAAACCTGCACATGGCAGTTGTGGAAATGGAGTATTAGTGATTACCGGCCATTCCAAAAAGGGATACCGAACCCTGAACAGGATGATAATGAGCGATGAAGTCCTTGAAAATTATATTTTAGAGATTCTCAGTGGTGTATTCAGTATAGGAGGGCATCCGGACAAGGCGCTTGTTGAATATAGGGTGCAGCTTGACCCTTTTTTTAAGGATCTTACCTATCAGGGAATGCCTGATATTCGCATTATTGTCTTTCTCGGAGTGCCCATTCTTTCAATGATGCGCCTGCCGACACATTTATCAAATGGTAAGGCAAATTTGCATCAGGGAGCAATAGGTGTCGGCATCGATATCGCAACGGGTAAAACCACGAATGGTGTATGGTTCAATGATATTATTACAGAACATCCTGACACGGGAATAGAGATATCTGGTATATGCATACCAAACTGGCAGGATTTATTGAATTTAGCAGCACGGTGTTACGAACTCTCCGGGCTGGGTTATCAGGGGGTTGATATTGTTATTGACAGAGAAAAGGGGCCAATGTTGCTGGAACTGAATGCGCGCCCCGGCCTTAATATCCAAATCGCTAATCGAACAGGATTATTGCCGCGTCTGAAACTGGTTGAGCAACATTATAAAGAGCTGAGCTGTTTGGAAGACAGGATTTCTTTTATACAAAAATATTTTAGTAATACATGAGGCATACGATATTATTTAAAGGGAAGAATCTGAAATGATAGAATACGATTTGATAGAGCCTGACAAACAAAAACTCCTGGAAGATAATGAATTTCTGAGAGATGACAGGGATTTTTATGTAAGCAAAACACAAAAGAAAGTGTTTAGTTTTCAGCGCATTAGAAACGAAAGTGTCGTTTGGCTGGAACAGGAAATCAATAAACCGAATACCACTGGCAAATGGCAATTTTTCTGTAATAATTATCCGAGTGAAGGACTTCAGGCGGATATCATAAACCCTTATTTATAGAATGTATAGTATCTTCTTATGATAAGGGTGGGCATTTTCCGGAGGATAAATGTTCAGCGTTATTATCAGGCATCAGAAGAGAAAAATAACTCGTGGCGGATATGTTTTAAACAGGGGAGACGTTTTCTTACCTTATCAAGAAATTCAAAATCAATTTCACAAACAATTATGTCTTCTTTGTCCTGACATTGCGCCATAATACGCCCCCATGGATCGATAATCATTGTTCTTCCATAACTGACGCGTTCATCATTGTGCCGTCCGTATTGGGCGGGCGCCACCACATAACATTGGTTTTCGATGGCGCGTGCACGCAAGAGAATTTCCCAATGATCCCTTCCTGTTTCCATAGTAAATGCGGCGGGAACAAATAAGATTTTCATTCCCTGCAACATCATCTTACGGAAGAGTTCCGGGAATCGTAAATCGTAGCAGATGCTCAGCCCCATGATATGGCCAAAAAGATTCACGGTTGCAATACGTTCACCCGGTTCCGCATAATGCGATTCACTATATACGGTTTTGTCATCAAGCTGAAAATCGAAGAGATGGATTTTATCGTAGCTTCCTGTTAACTGGCCGGATTGGTCAAAAACCAAACATGTATTGGTAATCTTCGGTTTCTTTGCTGATTTTAATGGAATACTCCCTCCGATAATCGCTGTACGGTGTTTTGAGGAGAATGACTTGAAGAATTTGAGTATTTTCCCTGCTTCCCCCTCTTCCGCAAAGGTTATATTTTCTCTTTCCTGTCCGATAAAAGAGAAATTTTCAGGGAGTGCGATCAACTGAGCTCCCTTTTGCACGGCCTTTTCCATAAGAATACGTGCGGTGTCCAGGTTCTTATTGCGATTATCACCGGAGCACATTTGAATTGCGGCAATTACTAATTTTTCCATAACATAGCAGACTTTTAATAAATGTAAGATGTATTTGATAATCAGAGAGTAACCATCCGAATATCAACTAAGATTTACCCTTCAGGAAAAACCCCAATATCCAGTTAAGCACTCCGAAAATCAACGCTATTACAAGGTACGACAGAAAACCCCCAAAGACGTTTAATCGTATACTTGCGGGAGCAACAATATACAAAAGTTTAGAGGTAATGAAGATGATTAATCCATTAATGGGAATCAGGAATAATCCCATGGTAAAAAGAATGAAAGGAAACGTAATGAGCTTCAGGATTGGTTTGATAAAAAAGTTTAATAAACCAATCAAAATTCCAATAATTGCGTATGCGCCTATCCCTCCTTCAACAGCAAGTCTCTGCGGGAAGAAATGAGCAACGCCATACATCGCAAGTGCATGGATCAGTATGGTTAACAGCAGCGGACGTAAAATGTGTTTGATAAGCATGTAAAAATATCCTTGTTCTTTTATTGAATTTGTGTTCGTCTGATTTTCCTTAAAATGTATCTTACAGCAGAAAAGAGAATATCATGTAGTGAATAGATATGGCAAGGATATTTCCCGATTACGTTATTGATTATATTATCTCCTGTTTCGGCAGGTTATTATGCCATTCATTAAAAAGGTATCTATTCAGCAGGTAATACACACCAGTCAGCTACGCTGCCATCCCTCTTAATAGAGGGGATTACCTTGTATACGTTTCATAAAAACGTGTAAGTAGAGACAGGTTTTAAACCTGTCTCTGCAAAAGGGATTTAGGGGTGTGTTATAAATTACGCTGAATAGATACTAAAAAAGCACGATGAAAACAATGTGGATGTTTTTTATGTAATGTATTATATTACTAATAGTTTCAGGCATTATGGTGATATTTGTATTATACACTATATGAAAAAATCGGGTTATGAGGTACTTGTTAAATATATTTGTAATCATTGTTGCATTTGGTTTCTTAATCAAAATAACCGCCGCGGAAGTTCAAGGTATACAAGCAGAATGGAAGATGTTTACTGAAAAAGATGGGATTCAGGTATACAAAGGAGTTGTAAAGGGTTGTCCTGTTGTTGCCTTTAAAGGAATTGCGGTAATTGATGCCCCTCTTGTTAAAGTAATGACGGTTCTTTGTGATGTAGAGAGAAAAACGGAGTGGGTGCATTATCTGGCGGAAACGAGGATAATAAAAGAATTCTCTTCCCAAAAAAGAATTGAATATCACCGCACGGTTCCTCCATGGCCCGTAGCGCAGAGAGAGTTTATCTTTCTTGCCGAAGCAGTGCCGTCAGATGACAAGAATACGATAACTATTAACCTTTGTCCGGCAGAAGATTCAGTAGTACCTAGGACGAAATCGATTGTACGCGGAGAATTAAAGTATGGTAAATATGTTTTAAAATCCATAGAAAATGGTCAAAAAACGTATCTTACCGTCGAAATATTGGCAGACCCAAAAGGATTAATTCCGAAATGGCTGGTAAACAGTATTCAGAAAAAATGGCCGGTAAATACAATTAATGGGATTCGAAGAGAATTAAAAAGCCCCTTTTTCAGAATAGATCCGATAGTAAAAACTATTTTTGAATAATGTGTTTGCAATTAACAGCGAATGCAGATAATAGTCTACTGATAATTTTCATAGTAAATAAATATGACAGAAAATCATGCAGTGAAATGGTTTGATGAGAGTGACGATTCACGTTGTGTGATTTCACCTGTTGATTGTTTAAGCAATTGGCCTGATGATTTGAGAAAATCAGCAAAAATTACGGAACGATTGGTAATGTTTGAAACGGATGCAGGTATTCCTTACGTAAAAAAGAGATTTAAAGCCCAAAAAAATGCTTTTACGTTGCCTGGTTTCATCGCTAAACCTGATGTATATACTGTTGAAGGCAAAAACATTATTTCTTTTATGCAAGGCGGCTTCGGTGCTCCTGCCGCCGTGTTTGCTTTTGAAATGGCGGTGGTACTTGGGTGTAAA
This sequence comes from Candidatus Kuenenia hertensis, assembly GCA_021646465.1. GTDB lineage: Bacteria > Planctomycetota > Brocadiia > Brocadiales > Brocadiaceae > Kuenenia > Kuenenia hertensis. The sequence goes on from SOET01000011.1 coordinate 75,735, forward strand.
TACCTTTTTTTGTTTGGTTTGTGCGGGGGAGTAGGAAAAGGATTGGAAGTGGGGGATATCGTGATTCCTACGGAAATTGTCAGAGAAGAAGGCACCTCTTATCATTATACAACAGGTGAAACAAATGCGTTTCCGGATAAAGATTTGCTGAGTGAATTGAAAGACTACCTTTGCCAAACAGGAGAAAATACGGTTATTTATGGCAAAACGGTCAGTACTGACGGGGTATTCAGACAGACAAAAACCAAAGAACTCTCCTGGAGGAAAAATGGCATTATCGGTGTGGATATGGAGGCGTCTGCGTTGCTGGCTGTTGCCGGATATCATAAAATACCTGCAATATGTATGTTCATCGTTTCAGATAAACACGATTTGGAAAACGACTCTCCATGGAAATGGGGAGGAAATGGTTTTGCTAAAAAACAACATAAGGCTATAGATATGTTTGTTGAGTTTGCGCGGAATACCACATTCTCTAATCAGGAATTATGAAGAATATAGAGTCCCGCTACAAACGTGAAAATAATTCTTTTCTCATAGAATTAAAATTAAAAGATGCCCGGCAGTTATTTAACACATTTGATCCTGCCCCATTTATGGAAAAAGATATTGATGATGATGCGGAAGAGTATATCGTTGATTCCGTCAGGGAATTTTCTCTTGATACCCCGCTTAAATTAGTTATATATTTACCCGAGAGTTCAAAAGAAGAAGCGATACGGTTTCTGACAGAAGCAATACATAATTATTTCAGTTATCGGTTCGATACTTCCAGCAAAGAATTGCGTTTTGTCCTTAAAAGGGGGCGTATTTCATTGTTAATCGGTTTTTTGTTTTTGTTTTTTTGTATCAGTACAGGGGAGATTATTAATCGTTTTGGGAATGGAATGCTGATACAAATTATTAAAGAAGGATTGCTTATTAGTGGTTGGGTCGCTATGTGGCGTCCTATTCAAATATTCTTGTATGACTGGTGGCCAATACGCTACATGGGTAAGTTGTATGAGAAAATAAGTAAAATGCCTATAGAAATGAAATTCATTTCATGATAAAAATAAATTCTATGGATTGGAAGCCGATCAAAAAAACGTTTGATAAATGGAGTGTCAGGCCAACCCTTCTTGATTATACTACAACCTGTGCTTCATTTTCGTGGGAATCAATCCTTAAAGAGATAGACGGACTACCTGATGGCAAAGGCATAAATATTGCTCATGAGGCAGTGGTACGCCATGCTATGGAAGGGCGGGGCAACCACCTGGCGATTAGGTGGTTGAGCAGAGATGGCGCAATCCGCGACTATTCCTACCATGACCTTCATTCTCAAAGTAATCAGTTTGCTAATGTGCTGAGACAATTAAGCATTAATAGGGGCGACCGTGTTTTTGTTTTGTCAGGACGTATCCCGGAACTCTATATCTCTGCGCTGGGCACATTGAAAAATGTAAGCGTATTTTGCCCTTTGTTCTCTGCGTTCGGGTCGGAACCGATACGGCAGCGCCTTAGTAAAGGAGACGCCAGGGTGTTGGTGACCACTCAAAAGCTCTATAAGCAGAAGGTCGCTGACTTAAGGAAACACCTTCCACTGCTTAAACACATACTTCTTGCAGATGTGGAAGAGGATATTGAAGAGGGGCTTTGGTCTCTGCCAAAACAAATGGCAAAATCATCAGATCGGTTTTCCATTCCACAAACCGATCCGGAGGATATGGCGCTTTTGCATTTTACGAGTGGAACTACCGGAATGCCAAAGGGAGCAATTCACGTGCATAATGCGGTACTTACTCATTATATGACGGGAAAATATGTTCTGGATTTTCATCCCGATGATGTTTTTTGGTGTACAGCCGACCCCGGTTGGGTAACAGGTACTTCGTATGGTATTATTGCCCCGTTAACGCATGGAATAACGAGCATTATTGACGAGGCGGATTTTGATGCTGAACGATGGTTCCGTATCCTTGAAGAGCAAAAGGTAAATATTTGGTACACTGCTCCGACAGCATTACGCAGGCTGATGCGTATGGATATAGAACCATGCAGGCAATATAACTTAAGCAACCTGCGTATTATCCATAGTGTGGGAGAACCCCTTAACCCGGAAGTGGTAAAATGGGGACAGGAAACACTAGAATTGCCAATCCATGATAACTGGTGGCAAACCGAAACTGGAGGTATTATGATTGCAAACTATGCATCTATGGACATTCGGCCGGGGTCTATGGGACGTCCTTTACCGGGAATTGAAGCTGCAATTGTTCAACGTACAAATAAAAATGATATTAAGATCATAGAAGAACCGGAAGTTGAAGGTGATCTCGCACTTAAACCCGGGTGGCCCTCAATGTTTCGGGGTTATCTTCATGACGAGGAAAGGCACAGAAAGTGTTTTGTGGGAGGGTGGTACATAACGGGTGATTTGGCAAAGAGAGATGCAGACGGTTACTTTTGGTTTGTTGGGCGGGCAGACGATATTATTAAGACTTCCGGACATATGGTGGGGCCATTTGAGGTGGAAAGCGTATTGATGGAGCATCCGTCAGTTGCGGAAGCCGGTGTTATAGGGAAACCCGAGCCGTTAATTGGCGAACTTGTTAAGGCATTTGTTTGTCTCAAACCTGGTTTTGAACCGGCAGAAAAGTTGCGTCTCGAAATTATGGGCTTTGCACGAAAAAAATTAGGCTCTGCTGTTGCACCGAAACAAATAGATTTTGTAGATAATCTGCCAAAGACCCGCAGCGGTAAAATTATGCGCCGCCTGCTTAAGGCACGGGAGCTTGGCCTTCCCGAGGGAGATATCTCTACATTGGAGACTGACTCATGAGTGAAGGGAAAATAATTCAAAAAGGGGTGCACGGTGTTGATTGTGAACATGCACTGTGTCTTTTGTATCAGATGATGTTCATTCGCCGGTTTGAAGACAAATCGGCAGAACTCTATAGTGCGATGAAGATACGGGGTTTTTTACATTTATATAATGGCGAGGAAGCGGTTGCCGTTGGCGCAATGCAGGCACTCACGCCTGAAGATGCGATTGTTGCTACTTATCGGGAGCACGGGCAGGCATTAGCCCGTGGAATAAGTGCAGGTGCAATTATGGCGGAAATGTATGGGAAGCAGGAGGGATGTAGCAGGGGGCGCGGCGGTTCAATGCACTTATTTGATGCAAAAACACGTTTTTACGGAGGAAATGCCATTGTCGGATGTGGTCTGCCTGTGGCGGTCGGTTTAGCGCTGGCGGACAAAATGCAAGGAAAAAAAAGCGTTACGTGTTGTCTCTTCGGAGACGGGGCTGTAGCGGAAGGGGAATTTCACGAATCGTTAAATCTGGCAGCTCTCTGGAATCTGCCTGTCTTGTTTTTTTGTGAGAACAATCTTTACGCTATGGGCACTGCATTGAAATATTCGCAGTCTGTGACTGATTTGTCCAAAAAAGTGGAGAGTTACGATGTTGCCTCATCATCTGTGGATGGAATGGACGTTTTGGCAGTAGAGGCGGCGGTAAAAAAAGCGGTTGAATTTGTCAGAAGCGGTAAGGGGCCATACTTTTTAGAATTTCGTACGTACCGCTTTCGTGCACATTCGATGTTTGATCCGCAGCTTTACAGAACAAAGGAAGAAGTAGAAGAATGGAAAAAACGCGATCCTATCGATACCTTCATTCATCGTTTAAAGGATCAGGGTTTAATTAATGATACCGATATAAAAGAACTGGAAGAAAAAGCGGAAGCGGAAATCAACGAGGCGGTAGTGTTTGCAGAGGCTGGAACATGGGAACCTGTTGAAGATTTAACCCGGTTTGTTTATTCGGAACGAAGGGAAGTATGAACGGAGAACCACAAGAAGTGTTGAAGACTACATACAGAGAAGCGGTACGGGAAGCAATCAGAGATGCCATGCGCAGGGACGAGAGGGTATTTTTGATGGGGGAGGATGTGGGACGTTATGGCGGCTGCTTTGCCGTGAGCAAAGGTTTGCTTGAGGAATTCGGGCCGGAACGGATACGTGATACGCCATTGTCTGAATCCACATTTGTCGGCGCCGGTATAGGCGCTGCACTTGGCGGTATGCGTCCCATCGTTGAGATTATGACGGTTAATTTCAGCCTTTTGGCAGCAGACCAGATACTTAATACCGCAGCAACATATTTGCATATGTCCGGAGGATTGTTTAACGTGCCTCTGGTTATACGCATGGCAACAGGGGGAGGAAAGCAATTAGCGGCGCAGCATTCCCACAGCCTGGAAGGATGGTTTGCACATATTCCCGGTATTAAAGTACTCACGCCTGCGACCCTCGAAGATGCGCGCGGCATGCTATGGACGGCTCTTGAGGATCCTGACCCTGTTCTTATTTTTGAAAATTCTACACTCTATAATATGGAAGGAGAGCTGCCTGTTGATGCAGGCGCAGTGGATATCAACCATGCACGTGTTTGCAGGCAGGGTAATGATATAACGATTATTACTTACGGAGCGAGCCTTTTCAAGGTATTGGATGCAGCAGATATTCTTGAAAAAAACGGCATTTGCGCTGAGGTAATCGATCTTCGCACATTGCGTCCATTGGATGATGCGACGTATCTGTCTTCTGTTGCAAAAACACACCGGGCTCTTATTGTAGACGAGGGGTGGCGTAGCGGGAGTATTTCGGCAGAGATAAGTGCCCGAATTATGGAAGGTGCATTTTATGAATTGGACTGCCCTGTTGAACGTATTTGCAGTGCCGAGGTGCCAATGCCCTATGCAAAGCATTTGGAACAAGCGGCGCTGCCACAGACGGAAACCATTGTAACAACGGTGAAAAGGATGGTAGGTACAAATGGCTGAATTTTGTATGCCGAGCCTTGGCGCTGATATGAGGGCTGCCACACTTATTGAGTGGAAGGTTAAACCGGGTGATTCTGTTAAGCGGGGCGATATCATTGCCGTGATAGAGGCAGACAAGGGGATTATTGAAATTGAGATTTTTGAGGAGGGAATTGTTGATAAGATCCTTGTACCGTCAGGGCAAAATGTTCCCGTAGGGACAGTTTTGGCAATAATACGTTCCGGGAAGGAGACTGCAGTAAAAACAGAGGGTAAAATTGTTGAAGAGCGGGCGACAAAGGAAAGAGAAGTACAAGTAAAACCCGGACACGAGGGGGTACCTTCTCCTGAAATCACGGAAAAAGAAAAACGTATCAAAGCTTCTCCATTGGCGCGTAAGTTGGCTGCTGAACTTAATATTGACTTGAGTACAATACAAGGGACGGGTACACATGGTACAATCAGTAGCGCTGATGTTGAAAAAGCAGCAAAAGAAAAAGAGTTACAGGAGAAAGCACCTGTAACGGAAATACCAAAGAAACCGAAAGAAGAAGAATATCAAACCGGTATGCGGCGGGCGATTGCCGCAGCAATGTCCCGGTCAAACAGGGATATACCGCATTATTACCTTGAAACCCGTATTGATATGACCAATGCGCTTCAATGGCTTGAAGCGGAGAATCAAAGACGTTCTATAAAGGACCGTCTTTTGCCTGCGGTACTTTTGTTAAAGGCAGTAGCATGCGCCTTTAAAGACGTTCCTGAATTAAATGGATACTGGATGGATGACCGCCTTCAGCCGAAAGAAAATATACACATTGGTTTTGCTGTTTCTCTCCGGCAGGGGGGATTGGTTGTTCCCGCAATTCATAATGTTGATAAAAAAAGTATTGATGAATTAATGGCGGCAATGAGCGATCTCATAACACGCACACGTGCCGGGCGGCTTCGGAGTTCTGAAATGACAGATGCCACTGTTACATTAACGAGTCTTGGTGATTTAGGGGTAGAGACCGTCTATGGAGTTATTTATCCTCCTCAGGTTGCGTTGGTTGGTTTTGGCAGAATATCGGAAATGCCATGGGCGGAGAACGGGATGTTGGGTATAAGGAGAATTTTATCGGCAACGCTGGCGGCTGATCATCGCGCAACAGACGGGAATCGTGGTGCGCAGTTTCTGGGGGCGCTTAAACGGTATTTGCAGGAGGTATCGATATTATGGCAGAAGTAAATATCAAAGAAATTATCAACAAGCATTTGATGAAGGTTGCTCCTGAAGCTGATCTTGAAGAATTGTCACCAGATGCAAATATTCGGGAAGAGTTAGATATTGATTCTTATGATTTTCTCCAATTCCTTATAGCCATCAATGAAGAGATCGGTATAGAAATCCCTGAAGCCGATTACGGAAAACTTTCTACAATTGAGAGTATTGTTGAATATCTTTCTGCACGAATTAATGTATGAATACCATGAAATCTATAGAAACGAAACGAATGTTAATAACCTTAATAATTACTTTGGCAATGATAGTTTGCGGACTGGGAGGGAGTATCAGTCTCGCTGAAGATATGGATGAAGAAGTTTCTGCATTATTTAAAGGGACACAAGATGCTTTTGTGTTTTATCTTGATAATGGTATGGAGGTGATACTGGTTGAAAATCATGCCAGTCCGATGATTACTGCCTTTACCATTGTAAAAACAGGCAGTGGCAATGAAGACGAGTCTACCAGCGGATGCGCACACTTTCTCGAACACCTTCTTTTTAACGGCACGAAATCACGTACACAGAAACAACTCTACGATGAAATGGATTTTTACGGAGGATACAACAATGCGCATACAACTACCGATTACACAAATTTTATGATTCTTATGCCGAAAGAATACATTTCTGAGGGAATGGATATCCAGGCAGATATGTTATTTAATTCTCTATTACCGGAAGATAAATTTGAAAAAGAACGGGGAATTGTAATAGAAGAGATCGGAAAAAGGGAAAACGATCCCACGTATCAGGTGCAAAATCATTTTCTGCGTACATTCTTCGCAAATACTCCTTATGAACGGCCGGTGCTGGGAACGGTTTCCACTATTTCGCATTTAAAATATGAAGTGGTGCACGATTATTATAGAACATGGTATGTGCCCAATAATATGATACTGATGGTTATCGGCGATTTTATAACGTCGGAAATGATTGATTTGGTGAAAGGGAAATACGGAAAATATCCTGCCGGAAAATTGCCTGATAGAAAGAGTATTCAGATCGGCTCCCCTGACAAAATACGCATTGTTCGGGCAAATGCTGTCGGGAATTTTTCTAAGGACAGGAAATACCTTACCATGGGTTACATACTGCCACCTCCAATCGATGAGGATTTTCAGGCATTACAAATGTTGTCTGAATTTCTTGGAGGGAGAGAGAACTCTGTACTGGAAGTATTGTTTCACAAGGAAGAGAATAAGGATTTGCTTTATTCGATAAGTGCAGATATAGAGTTTCATCGTGAATTCTCAACGTTGCAACTCTCTGCAGAACTTCCTGACGATTCCGATATTGAACATATTACTGATTTAATTATGCAGGCAATAAGCGATATGGCACTGAACCCCGTGTCAGCCGATGAATTAAACACTCAATTGACGGCTCGTTTAATACATGAAATATATCTGCAGGAAAAATTGCATTATTACGCAATGATGAAGTCCGGTTATCTGGCAGTAGGGGGATATTCATTTTATCAGGAGTATATGGATGGACTGATGAAGGTAACCCCGCAGTCCATCCAAAAAGCATGTCAGAAATACATAAAAGATCAAATCCCTGTAATAACGGTAATGTCTCCTTCTGCCGCAACAGATGAAAAAACAGTACAGCGTTCACAAAGTCGTTATCATCAGGAAGTCTTGCCAAACGGATTGACACTTGTTGTAAAGGAAAATCAGGACAGCAGGGTAGTGGGGATACATTTGCTGGCAAAGGAACGAAGTATGGCAGAGGGTAAAGGGAAGCACGGGTTAACAGAAATTTTACAGCGGATGTTTTTGGAGGGAGGATCTCTTAATTACCCGGACGATGCATTGTATAGAGAGTATGGGTCTATCGGGGCAGAGATTAAACTCTATGATAATCCACATATTGATTTTGATGATTATTACAATTCTCCGCGTTTTGCGTATATTCGTTTGAAAGTGGTCGATTTTTATTTTGAAAAGGGGATCAAACTGCTGGCAGAAACCGTTATCCGGCCGCAATTGACACAGAATTATTTTGAACAGGCAAAAAGAGAAATTATCTCTCTTGCTGCTCAGGCAGAATCAGATATACAGAAGAAAGCAAGGCGTGTATTTTATGAAAATTTGTTCGTTGAAGATATTGGTTTTGGCAGTGAAATTGGCTTTCCCGGTCAACTGGAAAAATTACAGTTAGAAGACGTAAAGACTCTGTACCAAAAACTGTATAACCCCTCAAATTTAATTCTGGTAGTGTCCGGAAACATTCCCGTAGATAAGGCATTACTTCTTATAAAACGTAATTTTGAGGGAGAATGGGGAAATGCAGGCTGGAATGCACCGGTACAGGATGTGGTGTTTCATGAACCTCCCGGAAAGCTAATACGTGAAAAAACAGGGAAAACACAGTCCTATATTTCAATAGGAAACACGTATGAAATACAAAAAAGTGAAATACCGGCACTTGATATTTTACACTATTTGTTTTCAGAAAGCCTGGCCTTTAATTTACGGGAAAAGCAAGGGCTTGCCTATAGTATTGGCGTCGGCTTCCCTGAATATTGTAATGCGCGATGGTATCGGATTACGATGGGAACCCGTCCGGAGAATATAGAACGTGCCATAAATGGGATAGAAAAAGAAATTAATGATGTACGCACGAAGAAATTCGAAAAGGAAGAAGTACAAAAAGCCATTAACGCCATATTAGGACGTCGTGGAATGCGCAGGCTGGACCGGGTGAATCAGGCGTATTATATTAGTATGGAGATACTTGATGGTAACCCGCCGGAAGAAGACGAGTTGTTTTCAGAAAAGTTAAAAAAAGTAACCCCGGAAGAAGTGGAGCAACTTGCTCAAAAAGTATTTGAAAAAGAGGACCATTTAACCATTATTATAGAATGAATAGTGCATGTATAGTCACACGAATCTGGTTTTCGAAATTTAGGTTTTTTGAAAAATAGATTTATTTGAAGAAACACCCCCCGGCCCCTCTTGATAGGGGGGAGAAAAGACAAGTTCCCTCTATCGAGAGGGGATTTAGGGATGTGTAAACATTCGAAAATCTTATTTGTTTGACTATATAAAAACCGCTGAACAAGAGAAAGGGGAAAAAAACCTCATAATTTGTAATCCCTTCCAAGGTTTATTTTATTTTTTAAGATAACGCATATGTCCCTTTGGTGTTTGATCGTATTCCCTTCCTGGAGTTGTGTTGAATGACAGGCGGAAATGCATTTATCGAGATTGCCGCTATTTTAAGTGTTGCAACTTTGCTTGGACTCGTTGGCCAGAAACTACGCCAACCTTCACTCATTATGTTTCTGGCTACAGGGATTCTGGCAGGCCCCGCATGTTTTGGCATTATAGAAAGCTATCATCAGATCGAGTTGCTCTCACATATGGGAATAGCTCTTCTGTTGTTTATTGTCGGCCTTAAACTCGATTTAAATCTGATTCGAACCACAGGCCCTGTTGCTTTGGCAACAGGCATGGGACAGATCGTTTTTACATCCGCAATTGGATTTGTAATCGCCCTCGCCCTGAATATGTCTGCTATCAGCGCAGCTTATGTAGCAGTTGCGCTTACATTTTCAAGTACAATCATTATAGTCAAACTCCTGTCGGACAAAAAAGAAATAGACTCTATTCACGGTCAAATTGCTATTGGGTTTCTGATTGTGCAGGACATTGCCGCCATCCTGGCCCTTGTTGGGCTGACTACTTTCGGATCGCCGGCTGCGGAAACCGGACCGGTTTACAGAGGGGCGTTGCTCATTGCCGCAAAGGGATTCGGCATGCTGGCGGTGGTTGCACTTTTGATGAAGTACATTTTGCCATATCTGACTCGTCGATTAGCACATTCGCAGGAGATGCTGATTCTTTTTGCCATCGCATGGGCGGTATTTCTTGGTGCAGGCGGAGAATGGCTGGGATTCAGCAAAGAAGTGGGCGCTTTTCTTGCCGGAATTTCCCTGGCGTCCACTGGTTATCGTGATGCTGTCAGCGCCAGCCTTACAAGGCTCCGGGATTTTCTTCTTTTGTTTTTCTTTATCGACCTTGGATCGCGTCTGGAATGGTCGATGGTGGGTTCACAGGTGGGAGCTTCCGTAATATTTTCCCTCTTTGTGCTGGTTGGTAATCCCCTGATCGTTTTGGCTATCATGGGATTGATGGGGTATCGGCGCCGGACGGGGTTCCTGGCAGGGCTAACGGTGGCTCAGATCAGTGAGTTCTCCCTTATTGTGGCGGCACTGGGACTTAGCCTTGGTCACATTAATCAGGAAACTATGGGCCTTATCACTCTCGTAGGGGTGGTGACTATATTTGTGTCTACCTATATGATCCTTTATTCAAGTCATCTCTACAACTTCCTTTCCGGCTGGTTGAAGATTTTTGAAATGCGCAATCCGTACCGGGAAGCCGCCATCGATACATGCAGACAGATAGCATCTGTAGATATCATATTGGTTGGTTTGGGTAACTATGGGAGCGCAGTTGCGGAGTACCTTTTGCGACGCAGTAGATCCATCATTGGGGTTGATTTTGATCCCGGAGCTCTGAAAAGATGGCGCTCACAAGGGTTTCCCGTTTTGTATGGGGATATGGCCGACCCTGAGATACATGAACAGTTGCCGCTTAACAGAGTAAGGTGGGTGGTAAGCACCGTTCGTTCGAAAGCGTTGAACCTGGCCCTGGTTCATCATCTTAAAAATGGCGGCTATACCGGAAAACTGGCCCTTACCGCTGTTAATCAGGCAGAAGCTGACTTGTATAAGAGGGCAGGCGCCCACGTAGTTCTTCGTCCATTCATTGATGCGGCAGAACAGGCGGCTGACGCCTTGACGTACGCAATGGATTTTCTGCCGGAAAATGTTAACTGGCCTGTTACGTTCCTGGAAATACGGATTCGTTCTGACGTATCTATTGTAGGTCATACACTCAGGGATACTCCATTGGCATCGGCGCCGGGCGTTACCATTTTGGCTGTGAGCAGGGCAGGCCGCGTCTATTACGATCCGGGGTCAGATTTCCATATTTATCCCGGAGACCGATTGATCCTCATGGGTTCTCCGGAGGGGTTGATGGAAGTTGAATTGCTGCTCAATCAGATTGAAGCACGCGAAGATGTAGAAAACAATGATCGTTTTGAAATTGCCGAAATCAGGGTTTCCGATGATTCAAAACTATCGGGGCACACTTTGGCTGATCTCCGTTTTCGCCAAAAATATGGAGTTACTGTAATTGGAATTCGGCGGGGAGAAGAAGAGATCACGATTGTGAGTCCGGCAGAGAAGCTATTGGCAGGAGATTGCCTGATCGTTATCGGAGTTACCCCGCGGGTAAAGAAACTGAAAGAGAAGGAACCTTTATAGAAGAAGTAATTTATAATTCAACGTTTATACAAGGAATTTCAAACTGTTCGTGTAGTGGCAAGGCGCGCCTTGCTACTACATTGTTGAAAGTCGCCGAAGTTCGGTAGGTTGGATTGAGGCACGAAACCCAACAGTTTGTGCTATTTTATCGAATTATGAAAGAAAGACATGAAAGGTTTGAAGGTTAAAAAGAAATTGGAATAGGGGGAAACAGGCATTGGGTCATTGGTGGAGAATTTGCGGCAGAACAAGAGCAAATGAAAAATTCTCCTGCAAAGGGCACAAGAATCATATTTGCGCATCATTGGTAGCGGAACGTTAATTTCGCTAAAGAGATTTTAACCCTTCGACTCCCTGCCTGTCCGACAGGCAGGGAGTCGAAGGGTTGTGTTTTTAAAAGGAAACGATTCTGTTTTTTACGGATTGATCAGGGAAGTTGACATAAGGAGTAAATTTGATAAGATTTACAGCATCAAAGGTGGGTGGGCGCGGTATTATCATGCTGCATTCAGGCAGTGTAATCTACGTTATTATTGAAAAAGAAAGGAAATGGAAGTGGGATTAGTAAATGCAAAAATCATATTAAAGAATCCAAAAAAACCAGACCTGACTCCTATTGAAGTAGATGCGCTTGCAGATACCGGAGCGGTACATTTATGCATTCCGGAACATATAAAAATTCAGCTTGAATTGGAAGAAATAGATAAGAAAGATGTAACTCTTGCAGACGGGAGTGAAAAGTTGGTTCCATACGTCGGTCCAATTGAACTAAAATTTAAAAATCGTACCGGATTTTGTGGTGCGCTTGTAATGGGAGATCAGGCATTATTAGGTGCAATTCCAATGGAAGATATGGATTTGGTTGTAATTCCGAAAACAAGAGAGGTAACCGTTAATCCAATGAGCCCTAATATCGCCACTTCTGTAGCAAAAGACATAACAATGGCCTCCACTTGACTGCTAGAAAACCGGCGAGTAAAAATGGTAACAGCGGCCGTTTATCTTAAAATGTCTTTTTCCCGTTTATGCATTTGTGGCGGCGTGATTTTTTCTCTATGATGGATTTTATGTGTGTGCGTACTTCTGTCTTCCTAAAAGGAAATAGTATTTTCAGTTCGGTAGGTTGGGTTGAGGCACGAAACCCAACAGTTTGTGCTATTTTATCGAATTATGAAAGAAAGACATGAAAGGTTTGAAGGTTAAAAAGAAATTGGAATTGGAGGGAATAGGCATTGGGTCATTGGTGTAGAATTTGTGGCAGAACGAGAGCGAATGAAAAATTCTCTGGCAAAGGACACAAGAATCATATTTGCAAGGAATGTTCCCGAAAGCCGAAAGAAGAGATTGCGGAAACAGATCAAAAGGAAGAAATATTCGGTTTCTTGAAGCAATCCAACATATCGGAGAAAAATGTTAAACGGCTTGAATTATTGAAAGCGTCAAAAAATAAAGAAGTATATGAATGGGCGTCTATAGTTTTGGAGGTGGCAAAAATAAAGCCTCATAAGCGAAGAAGGCTAAAGGTGCTTGCAAAGAGAAATAGAATTGTATGCTTTTGCTCGACATCAACTGAAAAACGATTTTCCTTTTTTATATTTTCTCTTGACATTGAAAAATTTTCTGATTTTATAATCGTAATCACTGTGCAATATTTTATTTTAAGAATAATTAACAGGTATAAAAAGAATATCATATATATTCAGCGTGTTAATACACACCCCGTCAGCTACGCTGCCACCCCTCTTTTTAGAGGGGAAGATGGGAAGCCCCCTCTATCAAGAGGGGATTTAGGGGTGTGTTATAAATTACGCTGAATAGAATATCACGATAAAGGCAAACCCTGAGTGATCAGGGGACGTAAAGTAATAGGGTCTTTAAACTCGCGAGGAAGTAGTAAAAAACAACTAAGCGGAAAGAAAGATAGCCTTACTGCCGAAGATGTTTTAAGAGAACATTTTTGCAGTAAGGCTTTTTTTGTTAATGGAATTTTCAAGACATCTTACAGGAATGGAGGAGGTGATTCTGGTCTGCTTCTCCCAAATTTTCGAGGTTGGTATCAGCAATTAATTTATCACAACCATTAAGCAAAGGAGGTCTTAAAATGGAAATATTGAATTATCGTAACACTTTAGCTCTTTAAAATTTTATAAGCAAACCAGAAGGTATTTTAACCTTAAGAGCGTTAAGCTGCAAAAAAAAGTGAAAAGGAGTATCTGATCAAAGCCCCCTTTTCGTTAAGAAAATACCGGAAGGTACGACAACAGAGTATGGAGTTCTGACAATCCAGGTAGTAAAAGACCCGCAAGAGAGTTATCTATGGGGGTATCTCCTTCATCACCATCACTACCCTGGTAATCCCGGACTTGTTGGCGAACATATCAAGCATAGCGTGCGTATTGATGACCAGGAAAGTGTATGATAGCCAGAATACAGGAATCAGCGGGTGAAACTGATGAGAGGTGAGGGATATCCTGTCTCTTCTGATGGAATTGTGAATAAGGTGTACGAATATAGTGGCATTGTTCGTGATTTTTTTAAGAACATATCAGGCCGGAATTCTATCGACAATATGGACAAGGATCTTATTTTAGTCGATGTGATAATGTAACATTGAGTTAAATTGTAACGAGAGTTCGCAAGGAAATATTTGTCAATATGATGAATTAAGGAGAACAAAAGGATGAAAAAGTCAGTTGTACGGTCGATTCTCATAGTATTTATTGCGGTATTTATATTCAACTGCAAACTGGTTTATCCACAGGGAGGATTTGACGATGATCGTGTAATGCTGCAGGGATTCTACTGGGAATCCTATCGTCACGGCTATCCTGAAAAATTTCCAAAATTCGGGAATAAAAAATGGTATGAAATTGTAAAGGATCAGGCCGGGAAGATCAGGGAAGGCCGTTTTGACCTGATTTGGCTTCCTCCCCCGTCATATGCAGGCAGTTTCAGCGCGGGATATAATCCTAAGGAGTATTTTAATCTGAACAACAGCTACGGTAACTTTGATCAGCATCGGGCCATGCTCGAAGAACTCTTAAGAAACGGTGCTGAACCAATAGCTGACATTGTGATCAACCATCGTGACGGTTTCATGAAATGGGCCGATTTTAAAAACCCCGACTGGGGCACCTGGGCAATAACAAAAAATGATGAGGCTTTTTGGAATAATGATTCGGAAGTTTTTGGCACACCGGAAGAAGAACGAGGCGGGGAAGAGGAATTCCCCTCAGAGTATACAAACCATGGCGGCACGACATATCAGTACGTATCATTCAGGGATATTGATCATACGAATGAACAGGTGCGCCGTGATATTATAAGGTATCTCTTGCAATTAAAATCAATTGGCTACCGGGGGTGGCGGTATGATATGGTTCATGGATATCATGCCAGATGGATTGCCCTCTATAATAATGCAAGCCGCCCGACTTTTTCCGTTGGCGAATATGACTGGGATAAACATGCAGAACAGCGCGGCTGGGTCTGGCATACAGCATCAACCCCGGATGACTTGAAGACCTCAAGCAGTGTATTTGATTTTAACGCCTTCTTTACGCTGAAAGATAATAAGGGAAAGTATGATGCGTGGTATGGATATGGGGCAGGTATTGGAATGATCGGCGATATGACTGACGGATATCCTTGGAAAAACAAGGCTGTCATCTTTCTGGAAAATCATGATACAGGATACCGTACCAATGAAGACGGTTCTCCGCAGGAACACCATACAGTTGATAATTTTTCAAACAACTGGGAAGTGGAACAGGCATATGCGTACATTCTCACCCATCCCGGAATTCCGTGTGTATACTGGAAGCATTATTTTGACTGGGGGGATGAACTTCAGAATAAAATACGGACACTGATCAATGCACGAAAGGTTGCCGGAGTAGATTCCGGAAGTATGATGTATACACAAAATAATGCCCGGGCAAAAGGTATCTATGCGGCTATGGTTCAGGGGAAAGGCGGTCAGTTGTATGTCCGCATAGGGGGGAATGACCTCGATTGGCAGCCATATTTTTCAAATTACAAAGACTATAGGGAATATGCATATGGTTCCGGATGGAAAGTCTGGATTGCGCTTCCCGGAAACCCTGAATTGCAACAGAGTCCACTCAAAGAGGCATTTCCCATGCCGGCATATCAACCCCCTGAAACCATTGAAATTCCGGAGGTATGGTTAAAGTAATACACTACCTGTTATTGGTGCAGTCAATAATAAGTAACGTATAGAAAGTTAATAACATATTTGTATCTTTCGTTTAATAGTATTCAATATTTCAATGTCTCATTGCCGTTTCACGTTAACCGAAAATCACCAATTGCCCGGTCATAGTTTGATAACATCGATAATGAATCAGTATTAATGTGATAATGAGATTACCGAATGAAAAAGGCGAGCAAATACTATCTGGCATTAATAACATGGGTTTGGTTTTACTTGTTTGTCTCAGATGTTTCGGGTCATCAAGTTAAATTTACGCTGGACTTTGAGGCAGGTGACTTGAGGGGATGGGATCAGACGGGGAATGCATTTTATTACCAGTCTACGCTTGGTGATAATCCTACTGCCAGGCATCGTGGACGGCCTTCCGGGCATTCAGAACATTGCCTTTACACAGAAATAAGGATAAATGACATAGCGGTTGGAAAAATTGAATTTGTCATAGCTATAGCGCTTATGCTTGAAGGGATAATTTTGAAAATTCAGGATGGAAGAGTCAGGGAGATATTGACAGGATCTTGTAGTTATAAAGTACGAAATTTAACAGAGGCAATACAATGAGATACCTCATTACATTGCACCTTCAGCCTGGAGAAAATACTTTACCGTATGCTAAACAACTTTCCGGGCTGAAAGGGTTGGAAATTGACGAAGACTATGGTTTGGTTCCCATCAGTCCTAAACGCAACTTGTATACAATACGTGTTACCGGAGATATTGATCCTGATAAACTGATGTCTGTACAGCCGGAGGTTAAGGGGGTTTATGCGGATATCAAGATATCTCCCATAAAAGATCAAACAGAAAGGAGAGAATAAAAATGTCAGAAAAAATTCGTGTATTAATTCAGATGCGTTATACTCATGAACTCAGTACAGCTTTAACAACTCCCAGGCTTTCAACAGCGGCAGTTTCACCAATAATGGTTCCTGGCTTTTCACTTGATGAGAATTATATTCCGGTTAAGCTTTCAAAACGGGTGATACGTGAAAGGGTTAGAGATATGGAAGTGGGTCGATTGTTTACTTTTGATGCACGGCCTGAGGTCTCTACGTATCTAATCCGGGGCGAGGTAGAAGATGATGCCTCCCTGAGCCGTCTTGTTGAGAGGGTACAGAGTGACCCAAATGTTGCAGGTGTGTTTTCTGACCCAAAGATCAGTGCTATTGCAGTCTGCCCACAAAATCCGGTGGGAAGCCATGAGGAGGTATCAAACCTTTTAGAAGTATCAAAACTCCATTCGAGGGGTATGGACGGTTCTAATGTCATGGTTGCAATTGTGGATACAGGAATTAACCTTGACTACCTGAGAAACAAAGGGATAAATCCGGGGTTCGATGCAGGCAAGAGCTGGACGCCGGTACCTGGCCTCATTCCGGGAAGCATGCCCGTTGATCATGGAACGATGTGTGCCTTTGATGTGTGTATTGCGGCACCTAATTGTACCCTTCTTGATTATGCATTACTTCAATCACAAGAAGAAGGGGGTACAGCAATGGAGGGTTTCCTGAGCGATGCAGTTAAAGCGTATAGTAAACTCCTTGATTTGCTTTCTACAGAGGGACAACCTAAACCAGCATTGATAGTAAACAATAGCTGGGGGATGTTTCATCCATCATGGGATTTTCCGGTGGGTCATCCTGGCAACTATAGTGATAACCCTGACCATCCCTTCAATATAATTGTCGAAAGCTTAGAGGATGCTGGTGCAGACATTCTCTTTGCTGCTGGCAATTGCGGCTCGGAATGCCCTGACGGCAGGTGTAGTGGTGTTACTGATAGGGCCATTTATGGCGCAAACTCACATAAGGATGTACTCTGTGTTGGAGGGGTTACTGTAAACAAGGTTCGTTTGGGCTATTCAAGCCAGGGGCCTGGGCGGCTTCAGCAGGATAAACCTGACTTATGTGCATATACCCATTTTAAAGGTTCTGATGTCTATTCTGCTGACGGTGGTACATCGGCTGCGTGTCCTGTTGCTGCTGGTATTGTAGCGGCCATAAGGTCTGTTTACTCTCCGGCCAATCTTACTCCTGCCCAACTCAGAAACTTATTAAGGCGGACATCTGAAGATATAGGCCTGGTGGGTTTTGACTACAGTCATGGCTTTGGTATAATTAGTGTTCCGGGCATCCTTGGCGCCCTGGATCAAAGAGAAATAAGACAAGTGCGCATAGGTGAAACTGTGTCCGGAAATCTTAAGGAAACTAATGCAACCGCAATGTTTAAAATAAAAACAGGTAATGCCTTGAATATAGTGCTTGATGGGCCTCAGGGAGTAGATTTCGACATATATGTCAGAAGAGGTGCAGAACCGACAATAAAGGAATATGATTATCGTGGATATACAGGTTCAGCCGATGAGAAGATACGAATACAACCCATGGAACCTGGTGAATATTATGTCATGGTTCGCTCATATCGTGGAGCAGGTGATTTTAGCCTTAAGGCTACTTTGGAATAAGATTTTTAAGAAAGAATTTTATTGTGGTTCCCACGAAAGCTGGAATCTAAAGAAAAGGCATGATAGAAGGAAATAAAGATGGCAGAGAGAACAAGATTGGAGGCTAAAACAACAGAGATAAATAAAAAGATTATTAGTATCTATTCAGCGAAATTAATAACACACCCCTAAATCTCCTCTTAATAGAGGGGACGAAACTTATGCAAGGTGAATCCCTTCTAAAAAGAGGGGTGGCAGCGTAGCTGACGGGGTGTGTATTACATGCTGAATAGATACGAATATTATTTCTAAACCACAAAAACCTGGATTTTTCCCATCGCCAAATTCCTCTATTGATCAGATTCTATTCCTCCAAAGAACTGTTGGTAACCAGGCGGTGCTGAGAATGCTTATCAAAAAAGCAGAGAGCAAGGCGCAGAGCACCGGGAGCATTTCCGATTTCCTGTAAAATAATGCTATCGGTGCAGATAGAAGAGACATTTATTTTGGAGTAGAGAGATATAATTCTGGCACACCATCAGGTAAAAGATTATTGGCACATGAGTTGACACATGTGGTGCAACAAAATAACGCTAACATCCCTAAAAGGACTCTCATGCCTGCCGTGACTTTTAACTTGTCAAAGGTAATCCAGTGAAGGTCAATTAGGGAAGCATTTGATAACTATCGTGGAACATGCATGACTCTTACCCAGGAGGACATGTGGTAATCTATTACCACTAAAGTGACGGGACCTATCAATGGCGAGGAACTGGAGATTGCCCAAATTGGACTCAAAAGAACCATTATGCATGGGGGGGGTATTGGGAGATTACCATTCAAATGAAGGTGAATGACAGTTCCCTTAAGATTTGTTTTTCTTCCCCTTTTGCTTTTGCGTGAAACGTGAAAGTATCTTTCCGGAAGATTTTGTATGTGGGTGTGATTGTGTTTTCCTGAAGGGAAATAATATTTTGAGCAAATCCTGTTTTTGCAATTCAAAGAGTTTCTTTCGTATCCAATCCTGATTTTCCTTTTTGTACCAAAAAAAGAAACGGTGTTGTTCTTTTTTTTCACGGATTGATTTCGGAACGTAATATTCTTTCAGCGTATAAGGGTGGTAGCCGGAATAATACATAACGGTTGCAACGGTCATGGGTGTAGGGGTGAAGTCCTGTACCTGTTCCAGATGGAATCCGAGTTCCCTGGTCTCTGCGGCAAGGGATGCCATGTCTTCTTCTTTGCATCCGGGATGACTGGAGATAAAATAGGGGACGAGTTGTTGGTTCAGTCCATGCTGTTTATCGATACGGTTAAATATTTGTGTAAATTCCCTAAAATGCTCAAACGATGGTTTTCTCATTATCCTGAGGATTTCAGGTGACGTATGTTCGGGGGCTACTTTTAACCTGCCGGAAACATGCCGGGTTACCAGTTGTACCGTATAATCGTAAATGGATTTATCCGCTTTTTTATTGAAACTTTTTGTCAATAAATCATGGCGGATTCCGCTCCCGACAAACGCCTTTTTCACTTTCGGGTGTGCATCTACTTTGCGGTAAATTTCCGTTATTTGGGAATGGTTTGTGTTGAGATTATCGCAAACTGCCGGATAAATGCACGACGGACGAATACATTCATCACATATTTCCTGTATTCTGCCTTTCATTTTATACATGTTGGCAGATGGCCCCCCAAGGTCTGAAATATACCCCTTAAAACCGGGCATGTTGGTAACCTGCTCCACTTCCCGCATGATAGAAGCCTCAGAACGGCTGGCAATAAATTTTCCCTGGTGTGCCGATATCGTGCAGAAACTGCATCCGCCGAAACATCCGCGGTGCATGTTGATCGAGAATTTAATCATTTCGTATGCGGGAATAGTCCCAAGCGTATGGTATTGCGGATGGGGCAGTCTCGTGTATGGCAAGTCAAAGGAGGCGTCAATTTCCGCTTCGGTCATCGTTTGAAAGGGGGGATTGATAATCAATGTTTTATCTCCAATGTTTTGGATAATACGGTTTGCGAATACCTTGTTCGATTCCTGCTCTATCCACTTAAAATTAGACGCGAAGGCTTTTTTATCTTCCAGACATTTTTGATGTGAGTGAATCTGTATATCGTTCCAATGCTTGTTTCTTGGAATGCCTGTGTTTTGATCTCTGAGATACCCTGTTTGCTTCACCATGGTAAGTTGGTGAAAGGGCACTCCTTTTCTTAAAAGTTTGAGTATTTCTCTTAAGGCCATTTCTCCCATCCCATACACCAGCAAATCCGCACCACTTGTTTTAAGAATGGAAGGCATCAGTTTGTCCGACCAGTAGTCATAATGCGTTACCCTGCGCAAAGAGGCTTCAATACCTCCAACAATGACAGCTACATCAGGGTAAAGTGATTTCAGTATTTTAGTGTACGTGGTAACGGCATAGTTAGGCCGGAACCCGGCTTTTCCTCCCGGACTGTAAGCATCGGTAGAACGGAGCCTTTTGTTGGCGGTGTAATGGTTTACCATTGAGTCCATGCAGCCGGAGGTAACACCAAAAAAATATTTTGGAATGCCAAATAGTGTAAAATCACGCAGGTCGTCACGCCAGTTCGGCTGGGGAATAATGGCGACCGAGTATCCTTCTTTTTCAATAACCCTGCCGATCACAGCAGGGCCAAAGGCAGGATGGTCAACATACGCGTCACCCGAAATAAGAATGACATCCGGTTGATCCCATCCGCGCATTTCCACTTCCTTTCTGGTAACAGGAAGCCATTTTGTTATATCATTTTGTTCTTTTATGACGGCAAACATGCTAAAAATAAAACACTCACTCTCATCGATGTCCAATATTTTAATTCAATATTAATGAAATCCATAATGATTAAGTATAATACCTTTTCGTCTGAAAATACATAGCTATAAACCTGCTTGACAAACTATGTTGATTTATATAGCATTTACACACACAAAGTGACATACTCTTTCATAAAGGTACTTAGGAAACATAGCGTTTGCACTGTACTTTATTGTTTTATGGGGATGCTCCCATACAGAGAGTGTGTATGAAAGATAATTATATAGAGAGAATAGGGATGCGGGTCCCTTTAGTTTAGAGAACCTGTTACATACAAAGGAGAGGGTATGAAGAACGTTCTTTTTGTTGTATTTGCAACATGTATGTTTTCTTTTTTATGGTTGCAAAGTCCGGTAGTGAATGTTGAAGCAAAAACGTATGAAGAATTGGAAAAGGAGGAGCACAAAAAGCTATCTCCGGAAGAAAAGCGCGCAAGGGAAAAAGCACTGATAGAAAAGAAAAGGGCAGAACGTGCGGCAAAGAAGGAAAAAAAGAAGGTTGAACATGAAGTAAAAAAGGCTGAGATAAAAAAGAAGAAGGCTGAACCTAAAGAGGTTGTAGAAGAAAAAAGAGCAAAAATAAAAGAAGATGTTGAAGCAAAAAGGGCTGAGGTAAAAGAAGAAGTAGAAACAAAAAGGGCGGAACTCAAAGAGAAGGTTGAAACAAAAAGAGCTGAAATTAAGGAAGAAATAGAAGGAAAAACGGCTGAAGACGAAGATGAAGAAGATGCAGATGATAACGCTGAAGAAGAAAATGATGATGAAGAAGATTATGAAGACGAAGAATAGTACGCCTTATCTGTGAATTGACAAAAAAACAAATTATTTTTTTGGATTCTTCTCACAAGGAGTATAAAAGGGGCAACATTAGTAATAATGTTACCCCTTTATTTTTGTAATGTATAAGGTGTCTGTATGAAATCAAGAATGCAGTGGACTTTATCGGTAATTGTTCTGTTCGTAACGTTTGCTGGCTCTGCGGTTTTGGTGAGTGTGTCATATAAATCTGTTTTACGCGAGCTAAAGTATCAAATTGCTCACGACAACAAAACCATAGTAAATACAATCACAAAATGTTTAGCAAGGTATATGTTGTCTGAACTCCCCAGACCGAGACAGATTCACTTAATCCAAAATATCTGTAATGAAGTGATAATCCCGAATAAAGGTTTTGCCCGTGCAGTGGATGGTGATGGAAAGATAATTGCAATGCCAGGCCTTGAACTGGAAAGTACTATCAATATAAATGACGGGTATTTTTCAAAACTGAATAGTTTTCAAAAACACCGGTATCAGGATTTTTCTGATAAAGATGCCTTTGAAGGCATGTTTTATAAAGGTGATACCGTTGATATTATTACCATGTCTCTTATTGAGGATACGGATATTCGTCTTTTTGTTCATCAGGATTTTTATGAGTTGAAAAGCAGGGCGAAAAGATGTGTTTATCCTCTGGTAATTATTGGCGTCGTAGCGCTTTTCCCCATTGGATTTGTATCGTATATTCTTGCCGGTTCGATTATAAAAAAATATGAGAATAGATTGGAAATGGTGAATGTTGATCTGGATCAGATCAATAAACATTTATCGAAGGCAAATAGTGAACGCAGGCTTTATTTTGAAGGGATATATAATTCGAAGCACGGAATAGCAATAACTGATACGGATGGTAAGATTGTATTTGCTAATCCGGCTTTTGAAGAATTGTATGGGTTTTCCCTGAATGAAATAAAAGGGAAAAATGCCCTTTTTTTTAATCCAGACCGATCGGTCTATAGTGATTTAGGTATTTCAGAAGAAGAGTATGACGTATTTTTCAAAGGGTTATGGGATTCCATATCAAATCCTGAAACTGCTTGCTGGGAAGGCGAACTGCCAAACAAAACAAAAGAAGGGTCTCTTATATGGGTACGTTTAATAATTAATGCTGTTTTTGATACAAAGGGCAACATTGTCAACTATATCTGGTTTCCATTGGATGTAACAGAAAGACGAAAGGATGAAACGAATATCTGCATGGAAGTTTACCGTACTATAGCAGATATTGCAGAGGCGAGAGATAACGAGTCGGAAAAACATGTAATACGTGTAGGTATGTATTCACGGAGAATCGCAGAACATACCGGCATGTCGAAAAAATATTGTGAAGACATTGAAATCTTTTCCGCATTGCATGATATCGGGAAGGTGGGAATCCCTGATATGATTCTGCTCGATAAAAAGAAATTAACGAAAAAGAAATATGAAACGATGAAAACCCATACCCTTCTCGGATACGAAATGTTAAAAGAAAAACCAATGATGGAAATGGCGGCGGGTATCACTTATATGCATCATGAGAAATTTGATGGTACCGGATATCCACAGGGATTAGCCGGAGAGAACATTCCATTGTATGCGAGGATTGTTGCCCTTGCAGATGCATACGATGCCTTACGATGCAATCGCCCCTATAAACAGGCGTGGACGCATGAAGATGCAGTGAAAGAAATTGCAGCCTGTTCCGGCACCCACTTCGACCCGGATATCGTAAATGCGTTTTTGGAAATAGAGCATATATTTGCTGAAATTGCTGAAGAATATAAGGATGAATATCATTTATAGCGAACTAATCGAAAAACGGGAGCATTCCCGATTTTTTTGTAGTTCAACATTGTATTATGCTTCGAGACAACCCTGACAGGGTTAACACTCCGACCATCCCTTGCGGGTTCAGATTTGTAATCTGAACCCAATAGTTTATTTGATTAATAGCGATATATACATTTCATGGCTAAATTGCCACGTATGAAACGTGGGGTTCAGGTCACAGACCTGAACCCGCCTGGGGGTAACTATTCAGCGTAAATGTTACACGGCTCGTTCCCAAACTCCAGTTTGGGAAT
>SOET01000054.1 GCA_021646465.1 Candidatus Kuenenia hertensis
CTGCGACTTAAAAATATTTTTTCGGACACATTATTTAACAGAGTAATGTATATAATGGTTCACCTTCGGAAAACGTAATGAAACGATAAAACCTGTATGTTTAATAGTTCAATAGTTGAAAATAGGAAGATTTTTTTACTGCAGATGACTGGTGTACTGCACAAAGCGGAGAAACAATTTTTTTTGAAAAAAAGAACCCCCATCATCTTTTTACAGATAATGGGGGTTCGGTGTTGTAATTATAATAATATTTTTCTGTGTCTACTCCATATTTTTATATATTAACCGTCATACAATCGTTTATATCTAAAACATTAGAGAGCGTTTTTCAGATATTTATACTTTTACAACGTTTGTGGCCTTTTGTCCTTTCTGGTCTGTTATGACATCAAACTCAACCTTATCTCCTTCAGCAAGAGTCCTGAAACCCTCTGACTTAATGGATGTCTGATGAACAAATACATCCTCTCCATTTTCCTGGGAAATAAAGCCAAATCCTTTCGAATCATTAAACCACTTTACTGTTCCGTTCGCCATATTATATCACCCCCTTTCGAATAGGAAAAAATTTTGGCGACAAATAAAAAAGGCCGCAAGGTTTTTATCCTTGCAGCCTTAACATTACCATATAACATAACACTTCTCTGTATAATATTACTGTACAAGCAAACCAACAACTGAAGTATACATGCAATTTCCTATGAGAACAAGAAGAATAAAAAATATTTTTAAAATAAATTTTCCGGCACTATTCCCCTCCCTTACCCCCATTACCCAACATGCAAACCACATCTATTTCAAAAAACACCATATTGCCGCAAGCTGCATACTTCAGACAAACACCATATATATTGACAGTTACAACTTATTTGTACTATCTTCTTCAAAAAACTGTTGACTGTTTCTGGCAAAAAGATATACTGGTGAACAAATATTCACCTTTTGTATTTTGCCTAATTATCATAAACGAAAGGAGGTTTTGCTATGTGGTACACGACAACTCAAACTGCTCAGAAGCTCGGAATCGACAGAAAGACCCTGATGCGTTATTTGAAACAAGGGAGAATTAAAGGTTACCGGATCGGAGGATGGACAAAATTCCTGGAAGACGACATACACGAATATCTCGAAAGAAACCAAATAAATAAAGGATATCCCCCATCTGGCGAGATGGAAAAAAGGGCACGCCTTTCCATGAAATTTATCCGGCAGGCAGTGTAGGGAAAACAATATCATTATCGTGGAAAATATAAGGTGCTAAGTTCCGATTTTAAATAAATAATACAACGATTAAAAGATTATTTAACAAGGTTTTAATTTTTTAATTGTTGTAATATTTGTTCATAATGTTTGCCATAACCACATATTTCTATTATCCTTTGATCTTCAGAAACGTGTGTTAATGTTATCTTCAAATAGTTTTCGGGGAGACTTTCAGGAACAATGTCTGCCCATTCTATTATTGTTACTCCATCTCCAAAGACAATTTCATCACTTCCTATCTCTAATAATTCTTGTGACCCAGAAAGCCTGTATGCATCGATGTGATAAACAGGAATGCGACCATCATATTTGTGTACCAGAGAAAAGGTAGGGCTTTTTACTTTGTCTTTATCTTTGGCATCGAGTCCCCCGACAATGCCTTTTGTCATAGTGGTTTTTCCCGCCCCTAACTCGCCAATCAGTGCAATGACATGTCCATTTGTTAATAATTTACCTAATTTTACACCAAAAGCAATTGTTTCTGCCGTGCTTTTACTTACAAAAGTTATTTTACTGTTTTTTGACACTAATAAACCTGTTCTACTCCTATTTCCCTTCGTAATATACAATACGAAATTTAATTTGTATTTTGTGATACTCTATCACTATGAACGACTTGAAATCTAAAAATACCTTCTAAGAATGTTTGTAGCCTTTTGGTTGTACCCGCAACAGTTTTCCTTTCAGATTTTTCAACCAGATGCCATGATCTTCAATAATCTCTCCGATACAACTGATCGTCCCTCTCTGAAATAAACCGGAAGTTTGCACCTTTTTTGCCTGTAGTTTTGGCAATACTGCCAACAGTTCATAATCTTCTCCATCAGAGAATGCGTGATGAAGCGCGGTGTTCCCAGTTTTTTTTGACATCTTTAATGCATCGTCAGATACGGGAATTTTATCTTCAAATAAAATCGCTCCCACTCCGCTTTCTTCTAATATATGATTCAAATCCGCGGTCAAACCATCACTAATATCTATCATGGCATGTACGGTAAAATTTTTGTTCAGTTTAAGGCCTTCGTTCAGTCGCGGTTCAAAAAACATATGTTTGTCCAATAAAGAACCACCAAGTTTTCCCGTCACCAAAATTTTGTCTCCTGCTTTTGCACCGGAACGATATATAGGTCTCAACCCCTCATTCTTTCCCAGCATGGTAACATTAATACAGAAAGGCCCTTTCCCGCTGATAATATCTCCACCCACAATGTCAATAGCATATTTATCTGCTATTTCCCATATACCTGCATATAGTCTTTTTGCAAAATTGTTTTTTGTTCCTTGGGGAAAACAAACAGAAATTACCGCTACGGATGGTTTACAACCCATTGATGCTATGTCGCTAATACTGCAGGCGATTGCTTTTCTTCCCACATCGGCTGCATCATGTTTCTTAAGATTAAAATGAGTACCATCAACCAACATATCAGTGGTAATGAGGCATAAATTATCTTTGGAAGTATTTATTACTGCACAGTCATCACCAATACCACAAATAACATTTTTTGATTTTTTCTGTCTATTACGAATCCATTGTATAAAAAGAAATTCATCCATTTTGAGATAGTACAATTATTCTCTTCGAAACCTTAAATTTTTCCGACCATTGTTATTAAAAAGAGAATAGCACACTCCACATATAAGGCAAGAAATTTCTTTGTATCATCACATTACAAAGACCAGAAATACTTTCCCAGTTGATCGGAAAAATTTTCAACAAATCATAAGGCTGTTTAAAAATTAAACTCATTAATTACAAATTAAAAACTATTTCAATGACATAGTATAACATTGTAATTGCAGCAGATACGACTTGTAATACCGACACAAAAAGCCATTGGCACAAGTATTGCTCGTATGTGCTTTCAAAGTTTTTGCTATAGCAACAAAAATTACTCGATCTTTTATTCTTTATTATTAAAAAGGAATTAATTACATTTTTATGGAAAGGAGTCCAATATGAGTAGGATTAATACTAACATTAATGCATTAAACGCCTTGAAGTCGCTGAACGATATTAACGGTCGTTTATCGGTTTCTCAGTTAAGATTGGCAACGGGAAAGAGGATCAATGCCGCAGCCGATGATGCTGCAGGTTTTACAATAGCCAAGAAATTTAATGCCCGCGCACAGGGACTCGGTCAGGCCCTTGCAAACATAGGATCTGCCAAGAATCTTATGGCTGTCGCAGAAGGTCACTTAAATAATATCCTTGATATTTTGACACAGATGAAGACAAAGGCAACACAAGCGGCAGACGATTCTTTAGGGACTGCTGAACGTACTGCTATTCAGGCGGAGTTGTCAGCATTGGGAACCCAGATTGATCTTGAAGTTACTCAGGCGACATGGAATTCAAATTCAATATTTGGTTTAGGTAATTCTACAACTACAGTAGGAGCCGCAAGTAGTGTTCAGTTTAAATTCCAGATTGGTGCCGGTGCAAGCAGCACCAATGATGTGTTGAAGTTTGACTTGTTACAGAAGAGCAATGTGAGCCTTGAGTCTGGCAATACGAATTTTAAAGCAGCTGGATTGAGGGTAAGTGTTGGAACGGCAGGCAGGGCGGTTAGTTCAAATGCATCTGCACTTGCATTGATGGGAAATATAGACGCCGCCATTGCGGATGTATCAGAGGCGTTGAGTTACATTGGTGCTGTAGTAAACAGATTAACGTATCAGGAAACCAGTTTGACAGTCGCGAGGACGAATACAGAGGCTGCAAGGAGCCGCATTGAGGATGCAGACATGGCGTACGAACAATTAGAGGCAACAAAGCTTCAAATATTGCAACAAACAGCAAGCGCAATGTTGGCGCAGGCAAACGCAGGACCGCAAAGCATAATGCAGTTATTCCAATAAACTAAATGTGATGTAAATAGTCTTCAAATAAACCAAAAAGGGTCCACAGGATATGTTTCCATTCCTGTGAACCCTTTTTTGGATATATATTTAATAGCAAAAAACAACACTAAAAAGGTAAGCTTTATTCCCATTCGATAGTGCTTGGTGGCTTTGTGCTTATATCATATACAACACGGTTGACACCTTTCACCTCATTGATAATTCGATGAGAAATATTACCTAGTATTTCGCCAGGAATACGATACCAGTCTGCTGTCATAAAATCAGTTGTTTCTACGGCACGCACGGCAATTACGTTTTCATAACTCCTTTCATCACCCATAACACCCACTGTGCTTAATGGCAGAAGAACCGCGAAACACTGTGCAATTTTATCGTATAATCCGGCTTTGCGTATTTCTTCAATGACTATTTTATCCGCATTACGCAAAACTTCTAAACGCTGTTCTGTAATTTCTCCGATAATTCGTATAGCCAGGCCTGGCCCGGGAAATGGGTGGCGTCCTACCAATTCTTTCGGGAGTCCCAATTCTTCTCCAATTTGCCGTACTTCATCCTTAAACAACAAGCGTAAAGGTTCAACCAGTTCAAATCCTAATTCTTCAGGCAACCCACCGACATTATGATGGCTTTTTATGGTAACGGTTGGGCCTCCATGTGCAGGTATGCTTTCAATAACATCAGGATACAAAGTCCCTTGGGCAAGAAATTTTACATTACTTAACTTTTGTGCCTCATATTTAAAAATTTCTATAAATTCATGGCCAATAATTTTACGCTTTTTTTCAGGGTCGAATACCCCCTTTAATTTTCCCAGAAATCTTTCTTGGGCGCTAACCACATGGAGGTCTATCGAAAAATTTTCCTCAAATGTCTTAATCACTTCCTCCGCTTCAAAATTTCTCAACAGTCCATTATCAACAAAAATACACGAAAGATGATTGCCAATTGCTTTGTTAATAAGCGCTGCAGTTACTGCGGAATCAACCCCTCCGGACAAACCACACACGACTCTCCCGTCTCCGACTTGTTTTGTAATATCATTCACTGATTTTTCAATGAAAGAGTCCATCTTCCAATTCCCGGAACAGTTGCATATTTTGTAAAGAAAATTCCGTATCATCTGATAGCCGTTTGGTGTATGTGTTACTTCCGGGTGAAATTGTACTCCATAGAAATTCATTTCCTTATGTTTTACTATTGCATAAGGGCAACTTTGCGTATGTGCAAGCGATTCAAATTCTGCAGGCAATTCAGCGACTATATCGCCATGACTCATCCATACCGTGATTTCCTGAGGAAGGCTTTCTAAAAATCTATTTTCACCGCTGATAATACACAATGTTCGCCCATATTCTCTTGTGGTAGTAGCGATAACTTTTGCCCCAAGCATCATGCATCCCAACTGCATCCCATAGCAAATGCCCAAAATTGGTATTCCAAGTTTCACGATTTCTTCATCACATCTCGGTGCATTTTTTGAATAGACACTGGCAGGGCCGCCACTAAGTATAATGCCTTTTGGATTTAACTTTTTTATTTGTTCTGTGGTAACAGTATGTGCTACTATTTCGCTGTATACATTATTTTCTCTCACTCGCCTGGCAATAAGCTGTGCGTACTGAGAGCCAAAATCAAGGATTAAAACTTTTTCAATGTTATTTTCAAGCATTTCTTTTCCTGGTCATAAATATTTTTATGAAACATATTCTGTAAAAACCATAGCTTTATTCCATAATGGAATAAAACCATGAAAATGTTAATCTAAAATACTAAATCAGAATCATTGAGAAATGGCAACAAAAAACATTCATTATAAAATACCGGAAAAGGAGGAAACTGTTCTTTACCCTCCAATCAGGAATGCTTTAGAATTAATACGCAACAACATGCGGGAGATACAGTACTATAACTTCAAAGTAGTCGATATCCCTTTTCAGACATTACGGAATGAAACCCGCATGGAAT
Source organism: Candidatus Kuenenia hertensis (assembly GCA_021646465.1). Taxonomy (GTDB): domain Bacteria; phylum Planctomycetota; class Brocadiia; order Brocadiales; family Brocadiaceae; genus Kuenenia; species Kuenenia hertensis. The sequence continues at coordinate 6,097 of SOET01000054.1, forward strand.
TATTAAACGCCGCATTGCAATACACAAAAAAAATCCAGTCGTTGTTATTGCAAGAATTCCACGGAGTTTGTTGCCAGAATAGGAATGTTACAGGAAAAAAGGCATTAGATCAATTATCCCATAGCTTTTCTTGTATTGATGCAAAAATCTCTCATCCTGAATCTTTCAAAAGTATTCCAATAATACTGACGGGTCATGAACCAATCCTCTATCATCCCGGAATATGGGTAAAAAACCATCTTGCTTATTATCTGGCAAAACATTTAGATGGTATCAGTATAAATCTTATTGTGGATAGTGATGCATGTACTATGGGTTTTACGTATGTGCCGCTTCTTACCAAAGAATCTGCATCCATTCAAAAAGTACCATTTGTTAACGACAAGGAAACTCATGCGTACGAAGAGATTTCATTCGAAGATGCAAATGCTATAGAAAAATTTAGGAAAGAAGTAGTTGCATTAATGGAGAAAAACAACCATCCTAATATAAAAACACATATTAAAAATATGCAAATTACGTTTGATTGTTTTGTTCACCAATTACGGCATTCGTATCTGCAAGGTTGTAAAGATATGACGGGCTTGCTTACTACTGCAAGAAAAGGGTTGGAAGGTGCATTTGGTATTAACAATCTTGAAATCCCTGTCTCCTTAATGTGCAAAACAAAGGGGTTTTACTATTTTTTTCTACATATTTTGTTTAATGCCGAACATTTCGCAAAAATTTATAATAAAAAATTAAATGATTATAGAAATTTTCACAAAATTTATTCCAAAGCGAATCCAATTCCTGATCTGAAAATCCAGGAATCATTAGTTGAAACCCCTTTTTGGATATGGGAAAAAGGTGGTGCCCGAAATAAATGTTACGCGCAATTTGACACAGATTCGATAATGATAACAAATGGTAATCAAATTGGATTGAAACTGAAAAAAGATGAAGATATACAGGAAATCGTTTCCAAACTCAAATCATTGGAGTCGGCATCTTCTCATATAAAGTTAAGACCAAGGGCGATTGCCACAACGATGTTTTCAAGAGTATTCTTTTCAGATGTGTTTATCCATGGAATTGGCGGGTCAAAATATGATGCAATAACAGATGAAATCATTAAAGAGTTCCTTAACGTAAATCCACCAAATTACATTACTGCTTCAACTACATTGTTTCTACCGGTCGAAACGCATGATATTGATACTGAAAAGTTACACGCTTTAGAAAAAGAACTGGTTGATATACGTGCCAATCCCGAACGTTACGCTTCAGAGAGAACAAATCAAGATCTCTTGTTTTTAAAAAGTGTTGATGAGAAACATGAGTTAATAGAAAAGATGAGAGATAAAGATACTGATAAAGAGAAGCGAAAGCAACTATTCAATCAAATCAAAGAATTGAATATGTCAATTTTTAACCAAATAAACCATGAGTTCAAAGATAAACAAAAAACTCTAACGGCTATTAAGGAGAAAATTGCCTATAACAAGGTTATAAAATGCCGGGAATATCCTATTTGTATATTTCCTTTTAAGGCGTTAAAAGTTCACTTTGCAAACGTCTTTTGCGGAAGTAAAAATACAGATAAATAATCGTGATAACGGCTATGATTGTGCAAATAATAATGAGTTTCGTTTTCAAAGCAAGTACGGCATAAAACGCCTCTTTTTTATCAATCTCAACCAGAAGCACCCATGTAACATCTCTGAGGTTTTCTAGGGGAGTATAGGCGCTGAGCACTGGAATATTACGATAATCTTTTATAACCTTTATATCGGTATGTCCCGCAAGGGCATCTTTCGTTGCTTCTGTATCTATTTCAAGTTTTAAAATGGTATTTTGCTTTAAGAACCTTGATTTTGATCGCATGAAGTTGTCTTCTCCGACAACATAAATTTCTCCTGTTTCGCCTAACCCATCCCTCTGCAATAAAATATGATCGATCTTTGAAAAAGGTATTTCAACAACAACCAAACCTAAAAGATTGTTAGAAAGATCATAAACAGGAGAAGCGCCAAGGAAGATAAAATCTTTTGTTTCCTCACACCATGTTAAATCAGAAAATTTAATATTATTTAAACCCTCTTTAAAAACCTCTCCAATAGTAAATGAGCTGAAAACACCTGTTTTTAAGTTTGTTCCAAGGTATTCATCGCGTTTAACTCCGAAAACAACATTTCCATCTTTATCAGCGAGGAGAATATTTTGATACCCATACTGCCTTTGATAATGTTCTAAAAGAGGTCCGTAGTAGGTATCAACCTGTTTATATGAAGAAGAATCTAAGCCAGCTGATTTGAAGGCATTGGAGAAGCGGGGCAGACTTTGGACTACGATTGGGTTTTTGGCGAGCACATGCACATCCCCGTATCTTTCATAAAAGAAGTTTTGAATTTGCATTTTCTTTATTTCCCGTACCGATATCAAATGATTTTTTGCTTCAAATTCCAACGCGGGAATGAGTGAACGATACGTCAATGGTCCCATAATTACCAAAAATGTGAAAATAGCAATACTCGAAGCGACTAATATCCTGTACATTTTACCTTTACCATTTCAAAATTTAATTAATAGATACGATTTTTTACAAAATAAAAACAATTAACCCACGCATAATACTAATATTTTTTATTTTGTCAAGTTTATTGATTAGTAATATAAGCGTATTAACTATTACAAACCCTGATACATCTCAATTAAAAAATTTACGTCTTTTTCGTTACCATCGATAATTTCAATAGTAAAATGTGTAATCTGATTTTCTTTAAGAATAGAAATAATTTTGCTCATGTCCATATCATAGTCAGTAGAAAAATGCGAATGAGTGTCTCCCAATGGCACCTTAAAATTCCAGTTTAAAGGTGTTTGGTTCGTATTTAAATGAACACCCATAACGTTACATTGTTTACAGATAGCGTCGAGATCTTTATAAAAATCAAAATTATTTAATATTGCTGAAGCCCATAAATGTCCGGTATCTATCCAAATTGGACAATCGAGGTATTTCAAATGTTCCAGTGTTTGATTTCCATTGCCAAGACCGGGAAAATCATTTTCCATGCACAAAATGTATTTTGGAAAATGGTTTCTTAAACGTTCCATATTTGTTTTAACTCTTTTTTGGTAATTTCTAAACTCCTCTGTTTCTAAGTATTTAGGATCCATTACGCGTGTGTTATGTAAAAGATATTTACTGTCTATAGCATCGCGTAATACTTTACCATAGTTGGCAGGGTCATTTTTAATTGGTTTTTTTGTCATAAAAAAACCATGCAAAATAGCAATGTTACTGTTCATCTTTTCCATAAAATTCGCAGTACTTTTAAAATTTCTAACAATGCTACCAAAATTATCTCCTGCCAAATTTATAAAGTATTGAGAAAATAATGGAGCATGAACTGTATACTTTACATCGTGCCCCTTTAATTTATTATATAATTCTTTCGAAGTAGAATTATGAAGCTGGATACCAAACTCAAATCCTTGTGATTCAATTATTTCCTTACAATTCTTAATCTTTGTGAGGACATTTGCATTCAGAAAACACATCGTGCTCATTTCAATCAATACCGACATTATTAAAATATTCCTCTCTTAAACACATCATGTATATGGGATTGAGAAAATTTTTCCGCACAGTTTTCTTTAATTACATATTCCAATCTAGATAAATCAATTATTCATTTTACATTAAATATCATAATACATTACTATATTTAGATTTACAAAAAAATAAGTATTATGGAGGATATTTTGTTTTTCAAGGTACTATGTTTGCGAAATATTTTTTACATAAATAATATCAAAAACATGGTTTAAAAGATTTGATTATGATACATAGTACAGAATTTCCCACTGGTAGTAGTATGTCGGTTAATCATGAATCCTCCACAGATTCTATCGCAGGTACAGGCAATGCATTATTTCAGGATATTATTCACCGGGAATTAGAAAGTCAAGCTTCTCAAACGATTTCAACTTCTTCCTCCCAGCCTACCGAAACCGATAACACCACCTTAACGCAGTTAGAACGCAATAACTTTTCTGTTCGAACAGCATCTGAAAGCATAAAAAAGAAAAAAAATTCATTGTCTTTTAAAGAACAGCTAAAAATGTATAAAGAAGATCAATTATTATCAAAACCAGGGGGAGATTATATAACGTTAAATAAAGAAACAAATACAATAGATTACAATTCAGATCAATCTAAATTTAGCAAGAGAATAGAAAAAGACTTACAAGATGCCGGCGAAAATTTTATAAATATTTTTAAAGATATGGGGCTTGGTGCCCCATTTAAGTATGTTGACAGTAACGGTTCTCTTCAGGAAGGTGAAAAGGTTGGTTTCTTTGGCACCATAATTAATTTCTTCAAAGATATTGCCAGTGGATTAACATTTGGTAAATATACACCAGAAGGGGAAAGTGTTTCAACTAATGCACTCGGCGCAACAAAACACTTTTTTAAAAAAATATTTGTTGATGCAGTTTTCAAAGATATTGTTGTTGGTATACCAAGGAGTGCAATACACGTTGGAGAAAATGCAATGTTTGCAAGTATTAATTTATTAGAAACCATTCCTGATGCAACCATTGGCAATTTTAAGGCTGGTCAGATAGTAACGACAGCGATTTTTGATAACACACAGGTATTGGCGGATTTTGTTACTGATGTAATTCCTATGGGCGAAGCGAATTCCAGAACACATGCCTTTGCTTTTACAGAAGGGCTCAAAGGGCTTCCTTTTATCCGCAACATTACCCATCTGGAACAACAACCAAACGATGAGAACTGGAAATATGTACGTAATACACCATTCAGAAAATCAATTGAGACGTTTGCGACAATAATTCCGATACGGATGTAATAAATTCAAAATTATATTGATATTTTAATTATAGTATTGATATAATTCACTTCACACAAAGCGCCAGTAGCTCAGCTGGATAGAGCATCGGATTTCTAATCCGGCGGCCGAGGGTTCGAATCCTTCCTGGCGCGCCATATTCATTTCAATAAAATCATAATATATCTTACATGTGGTGAGCGTAGCTCAGTTGGTTAGAGCATTAGACTGTGGCTCTAAGGGTCGCGGGTTCGAATCCCGTCGCTCACCCCATTTTGCTTTCCGAATTAAGAGTTTTTTGTGTTATTTATCGATATCTTACTTCTTTATTCCTTCTGGTTCCATGTGCATGAATTTTCAGGATAAACATGACTAATTCAGAAGGGGTTTTGAAAACCCTTGTCTTGTGGAATCAAGTTGACTTTTAATCAATATCATATATAATTACCTCTTTATTTTTTATTGTCCGATTTTATTTAAAAAAAATTATTGGCATTGAGCTTTAGTTTTTGCGCTCGTAGCTCAATTGGATAGAGTGGTGGACTTCGAATCCAACGGTTGCAGGTTCAAGTCCTGCCGGGCGCGCCATTTTAACTTTTTAATAATCTTTAGCGCCCTTAGCTCAGATGGTAGAGCAACTGACTCTTAATCAGTGGGTCGGAGGTTCGATCCCTCCAGGGCGCACCAGTAAAATTATAGTTTTATCGCAGTATGTTTGACAAAGTGGTAAAAGTTACTTAAACTTGATTCTTATTGGTCTAATTAACATAAATTTATTGCTGTAACATAAGATTTTATTTGGATATTTTGTTTCTTGATATTAAACCAATGTCTGCGAGGGTGGCGGAACTGGCAGACGCGCAAGACTTAGGATCTTGTACCTTGACGGTGTGGGGGTTCGATTCCCCCCCCTCGCATAAAAAAAGTATATTTTACAAAAAGCGGGTGTAGCTCAGTGGTAGAGCATCACGTTGCCAACGTGAATGTCGTGGGTTCGAGCCCCATCACCCGCTCCATTTTTTTATCTAGTGTTAAAATACAGGATAATGAATCATGAATTTAACAATCGAAGATGCAGGGCCATGCAAAAAACTTTTAAAATTTGAAATTCCTAAGGAAACCATAGAAAGTGAATTTGAAAAAAAGACGCAGGAAGCATGTAGCGCTGTCCAGCTCCCTGGTTTCAGAAAAGGGCGAGCGCCTAGAAAGTTGGTTGAGAAGCGGTTTGAAACTCAAATCAAAGAGGATGTGAAGCAAACCATCATAAGTGAATCGTATGAAAAAGCATTAGAAGAAAATAAAATTGAACCCGTAGGTGATCCGAAATTCGATCCCGACTTTGGCAATCTGAATATTGAAATCGGGAAACCTCTTGCCTTTGATGTTACTTTGGAAGTTTTACCTATATTTGAAGTAAATGAGTACAAAGGCATACCATTAAAGAAGAAGGCGATTGATGTATTAGATGAAGAAATAGAGAAAACGTTAAAAGAATTGGCTTTACAAAAAGCGCAATTGAGCGTCATAGATAGTGGTGGCATAGAAGAGCGGGATGTTATTATTTGTGACTGCAAAATAGACGTTGACAGCATAACTATCTTCGAAGATAACGACGTAGAAATCAAAGTGCTTGATGAAAGCAAGATAGCAAATACGGCAATACCGGATTTGGCAGGAAAATTAAAAGGAAAAACAACTGGCAAATCATGCGTAATAGATGTTATATTATCTAACGATTTTACGATAAGAGAATATTGTGGCAAAAAAGCAAAAATAAATCTTGTTGTAAATGAGATAAAGCGTTTAATACCTCCGGAAATAGATGAGAATTTTGCGAAAACCTTAAATTCTAAATCATTGGATGATTTAAAGATAAATGTAAGAAAACGTTTAGAAGCTAATAAAAATATATGGGCGGAAAATGATTTGAGGAAGCAGATTCTTGATACACTTTTGGCTCAAACGCAATTTGACTTGCCAAAAGACTTTGTTGACAGACATACGGAAGAAAGACTTTACAAACACCAGCTGGACTTGGTAAAGAGAGGAGTTCCATTCGAAGAGGTTCAAAAACAAACTGAAGCAATAAAAAACGCTTCGGAAGAATCTGTTATGAAGGAACTGAAAGCATCGCTCATATTGGATCATATTGCGAAGAAAGAAAAAATATTTGTTACTGAAAATGAAGTTGATCAACGAATAGCAGAAATTGCATATTCTTACAATACTGATAAGAAGATCGTTCGCAAACAACTGGAGACGCACGGAAACTTATCTTATTTGCGAAATGAAATGCGGGAAGACAAAGCATTGGCTTTTTTAATTAAAGAAGCCAAAATTGAAGAAGAAGCAAAGAAATAAAATCTGATTTATTAACATAAAGGAGTTTTTGTGTATAAAGATTATCTGTCATATTTGGAGAATGGTGAGTTTCCAGCTGTTTCACCACAAATGAAACAAGGGGCGCTTTTTGTACCGTATGTTGTTGAAAAAACCGGATATGGTGAAAGGCATTATGATATTTTTTCACGGTTATTGAAAGATCGTATTATCTTTATTGGCTCAGCAATAGAAGATACTTTATCAAATTTAGTTATTGCTCAGATATTATTTCTCCAGAATGAAAATAAAAATCAGGATATTAATATTTACATCAATTCGCCAGGAGGGTCTATCACCGCTGGCCTGGCTATTTACGACACCATGCAATTTGTACAATGTGATGTTGCTACTTTTTGTATTGGTCAGGCATACAGCATGGCTGCCATTCTCCTTGCTGGTGGGACAAAAAATAAAAGATACGGCCTTCCTCATACCCGTATTATGCTGCATCAACCTTGGGGAGGAATGAGGGGGACTGCTACTGATATTAGCATTCAAGCGGAAGAAATTCTGAAAATGAAAAAATGTCTGAATGAAATTCTTGTAAAACATACCGGACAGCCTTTAGAGCGTATAGAGGCTGATGTTGACCGTGATTTTTACATGTCATCACATGATGCGAAGGAATATGGTTTAATTGATGAAGTAATAGAATCGTTACGGGACAAAAAGAAATAACTACCTTATAGGAAAATTTCGAAAAGGAACTTTCTGCCGTAATTAGTGCTTAGTTTATTTATTAAAATACAAAATAGACATCGTGAAAATTATATTTTCTAACTTTTTTTTAGGAGGAGGGCGCTGATGCATAAAATGCAAAAACGCGTAATGGTTGTTTTATTAATGTTTGCAGTAGCCTTTGTCGTAGGTCAGAGCAAAGTTAGTTTTGCAAAAGCAAAACCAAAGTTGCAAGGGCATGTTAATATTAATACTGCAACCGAAGCACAATTGGCGATGCTGCCTGGTGTTGGTGATAAATTAGCAAAAAAAATAATTGAGCATAGAACAAAAATTGGACCTTTTAAAACACTTGAGGAAATTAAAACTGTAAAAGGAGTAAAAGATAAAAAGCTTGAAAAATTTAAAGAATTCCTAATTTTGGAAGGTGAAACAACGATAGAAGTGGTTAAAGACAACTAAATGTTTTTGAAAAAATATATATAATAAACCTTGAGAAAACAAAAAGGGGATGGTCATTATGACCATCCCCTTTTTGTTTTCTCAAGTTAACAATGCAAATAGGTTATTTAAATCGCGATCGTAATCATTTAACTCTGCCAGTGCCTTTTGTAATAATAGGTATTTTAATATTTCCTCTCTCGTGGTACGAATTGTTTAATATTCACAGGGCTATAATCAAGTCTGGTTCCGTCTTTCGTGAAATAACACAGTGTATGTTTGAGCCAATTTGAATCGTCTCTTTTTGGAAAATCCGTGCGAAAATGAGCTCCGCGACTTTCTTCCCGTGCCATTGCGCCCATTACGCATGCTTCCGCTACATCCAGATTCCCTTTAAGTTCTAATACCCAAATCAGCCCTAAATTTACCCGGGTTCCGCTATAATCTAATTTAATTTGATGATATCTTTCTTGTAATGCCTTTATTTCACATGCCGCCTCCCGCAATGCCGAAGCATCACGAAAGATTCCCACTTTAGTATCCATTATCTTGTTGAGTTCATTTTTAATGGTGACAGGTTTTTCACCACCAGTTGATTTACATATTTTATCAATGTTTTGCTTTGTGAGTTTTAAATTGTCATTGAGGCGTTTTTCACCCTTTTCCCCTCTGATGTTTTGTACATATTTTGCGGCATTCCTTCCTGCTATGGTTCCAAATACAATAGTATCCAACAATGAATTTCCGCCTAAGCGGTTTGCTCCATGAACACTGATACACGCACATTCTCCCGCGGCATACAATCCCTTTATTTTTGTTTCACATTCCGCATTACAATCAATTCCACCCATGGTATAATGTTGTCCCGGTTTAATCGGTATGGGAGACTCAGAAGGGTCTATTCCAATGAATTCCATGCATATATCCCGAATACCCGGTAGTCTTTGGAAAATCTTATCTTTTCCCAGATGCCTTAAATCCAAAAGAACATAGCTATCGTCGTAACCATAACCAGCCGTAATTTCTTTTACGATATTCCTTGCAATAATATCCCTGGGTGCAATTTCCATATCCTTTCTTGAATCATCATATTTTCCCAGGAATCGCTCACCTTTATTATTCAGCAAAAATCCGCCTTCCCCACGACAACCTTCAGTCATTAAAATATTTTTCCCAAGTAGAGTAGTTGGATGGAATTGAATAAACTCCATATCTTTTAAAGGTACACCGGCCCAATAGGGAACGGCTATGCCCATGCCTGTGTTTATTAATGCATTTGTTGTGTTGCCATATATTCGTCCGGAGCCTCCCGTGGCAAAAATTACTGCGTTTGCCCGTAATGCCTCTATTTCCCCGCTAATAATATCCATTGCAATTACACCAACACAAACATCCTCTTCAATTACAAGATCCGTGACGAGCCATTCATCATATAGTACCAGTTCTTCTCGTTCTGATGCTTGCTTAAATTGAATGATTTGTTGGTACAGAGTATGTAACAATGCATGGCCTGTTTTATCTGCGGCATAACAAGCCCGTGGGAACCCTGCCCCGCCAAAAGGTCTCTGTGCGATTCGTCCTTCCGCCGTCCTGCTAAAAGGGCATCCCCAATGCTCCAATTCATAAATACGGTCTGCAGCATCTTTTGTCATGCGGATAACCGCATCCTGATCTGCCAGATAATCACTTCCCTTTACCGTGTCAAACGCGTGTTTTTCCCAGTTGTCGTAAATTCCACGGAAGTGATTTTCTAAGGGAGCATTTATTCCCCCTTGGGCTGCAACAGAATGAGAACGTAAAGGATGTACCTTGGAAATTATTGCAGCTTTAACATTGTGACGATTTACCTCGATGGCAGCCCTTAAACCTGCCAATCCACCACCTACAACAATGACGTCATGGTACTTCATAACAATTCCTCAAAACAAGTATGGCTGTTGTTCTGTATTTCATGTTTCTTGTTTTTGTGTAGTGTATTTACAGAATCACCGTATAAAAACCAATAACTGCAATTATAAAGAGAATGAAGAGTGATAGCCTCAACATGTGTTTTTGGTTGCGGGTAAGTTTACAGAAATCGGTAATAGTAATCCTTATTCCATTGAGCAGGTGAAATGCTATCGTTAAAAGTAATATATATTGAAAAATATACCCTAAATCAGTATCAAATTTACTAATTGCATAATCATAAGCATCTTTACCACGGAAAACAGCGCTTAGTGTCCATATATGGAGAAATAAAAATATTGTCAGCAAGACACCGGAAATACGATGTATCCAAAAGGCGAACATACCAATGTTTTTGTTTTTCCGGAGATCGTAAAGATTTTCTTTTAGCTTTTGTATAATCATCAATAAAACTCGAAAAAGAATATTAAAGGTGCAATATCAGAGAATATTATAAAAGTTATAATATTAGTCCCTCTGTTTTTGTTTTGGCAAACCAAATAAGTATATAAACTCCGGTGCCAAATAAAACTATTCCGATAAACCATAAAACTTGTTTGAATGTATTGCCCGACTTTCTTTTAAAATTATAATCAACAAAAATACCCCATATGCCATTTAAACCATGGAAAATTACTAATATAAGCAAACAAATATGAAAAGCAATCCACCCGGGAGAACAAAAACGATGAACAATTTCATCATAGTAACGGGAGGCATAGCGACTTGGGCTAAAATGAAAGGTAAAGAAATGCACTGACATACCCAGCACCAGCAATAATGCACTGATCCGCTGTAAAAACCATGACAAAAGTCCCTTATTTTCAGTATTCATTTTCGCAAATATCTTCTATAAAACGAGAAAGAATGTATTTCCTTTCAAATGGGGAAATTAATCATTTTTAATATGCATTGTTTAAAATTTAACTTTTCAAAACTTGATTACACAGAAAAGGTATTATGCTATAAATATTTATTTGTGAGAAGGTTAACAATAATTTGTTATATAAAAATATGTGTACATTGTATTTGGTACATATATTGCTAAAACTAGATATTTAAACAAGAATAAAAACAGAAGAAATTTTAATTTTTACAGAACAATTGTGGAGTAAACAAATATGAAAAACAGAGTGTTAAGTTTTACAAATGATGGAAGTTTACAAGAAGTTCCTGTTAAATTTGATTCATCAATTCAGAGAGATTTGCAATATGTAATAAACTCCCTGTATACTATTGCCTTGTTCAAAAAAACATGCATTGATAATGTTCGAGACACATTAAAGCGTTAATTCTCAGGTCTTTATTTTGAGTTTATTGCTGTTATTCTTCATAGATTGTGCCTTTTATTGCAGTTTCAGATATCTTTCCCGAATTATCTTCAACAATTTCAAAACCACTTAATTTTACAGAATTATATTTTTTATTAAATTTCATTTTAACATAATCAGCCCAACCATAATCGGGAATAGTATCATATTGACCTATTTTGGTAAAATAAATAGTTCTGCCTTTTATTATAATCGTCACAGTAAATTTATCATTATCATCATCGGTACCTTCATATACATGGAAAGGACTATTTTTGGGGAGATATATATAATTACCATCATTTTTATTGCTTTTGTCATTGCCAAAAGTAAGAGAAAATTCAATACCGTTATCTAATTCACCGCTATATGTCCCATTGAATTTGGTGTTATTTGCGTAGCTTGGAATAGACGAAAGAAAAACAAATGAAAAAATAATAAATACACATTTACAAAAAATTTTCACTGCAAGACCTCCTTTATTTACCACGGGGAAAAAATTTTCTTTTAAATACCTGTTTTCTCACATTGAAAAAAGAATGGTGTTATTACGCTATTGTTTCTTGTTTACTTATTCCGCAGTATCAAATATTTTATCTTATTATTAGTTTACCCCGAAGTCTATAAATTTATTTTACTAAGGAGCGTTTTCCCACTGAAAGAAAAATAATGGTTGGGGCTGTAAGAGGAGCATCAAGCCAAAGGAAATTTTTTAGCAATGTTACTTGCTTTTCTGAAGTGTATGTAAAATCTCGTAACAGAAATCAGTAAGAGTGTTATCTCTCGCACCCATTACCAATATACAGTCTCCCTGTTTTATTGTCTTTACTATTTCCGGAATGATGTCCTCTCTTTTTTCAATAAAAAATGCATTTCTGCCGCTTTTACTTATTTTGTGGATAAGATTTGCAGAAGAAATCTCTCTACTTGCGGAACCGCCAGCATAATAGATTTCAGGCATAAAAAGTAAATCGTTCGGTGAAAGAGAGTGTTTAAAAGCATTTATCAGCTCCTCTTTCATGAAATGAGTGGGGAAGTAACCGTGGGGTTGAAAAATGGCAATTACCCTATTACACCCAAGTTTGATTGTTTTTATTGCAGCAGCAATTTTTTCAGGATTATGAGCAAAATCGTCTATCACCTTTATGCCATTGTATTCTCCAATAATATCTATCCGGCGCTGTACACCTTTATATTCATATAAGCCGGCCGCGATTTTATTATCCTTAATATTCATACACCTTGCTACAGAAATTGCAGCCAATGCGTTTGACACATTGTGCATTCCGGGAATCTTTAATTCAAAGGATTGGCCATCAACGTCAAACGTCGATAGGTATGGTTTATTAACAATATTTGAGGCATAAACATCCGCCGATTTGCTGAAACCATATGTTATGATATTGTTGTGCCGAAATTGTATTTTTTTTAGTTCCGGGCAATCAGCATTAATAATAAATACATCCTGTGTATTTAGAGAAAATGTTTCAAACATTTTCGAAATATTTTCAAGCGGTTTATGGTCTTTTGACATATTTGTGATAATGGAGATTTTTGGTGTGTAATAAACAATGCTTCCATCACTTTCATCCGCTTCAATAGTAATAATATCTGACGTGCCTACCTTTGCATTGCCCAAATAGTGCGAAGAAAGATAATTTTTAATACATCCTCCCACGATTATCGTGGGAGACATTCCTGCATGGTCAAGCACATAACCAACCATGCTGCTAACAGTAGTTTTTCCGTTTGTTCCTCCAATAGCTATACCAAACTTATCATTAAACATATTGGCAAGCAGGCTGGCACGTTTTGTAATTGTTTTGCTGAGTGAACGTGCCTTCATAATATCAGGATTTTGTTCCTCTATTGCAGAAGAAACAATTACAAAATCTGTTGCTTCATTGATACCGGACCCATCCTGGGGAGTCAGAGTGATACCAATGGAAGAAAGTTTCGAAAATATCTGAGGCGCAATTTGTTTATCATAACTCCTGTCTGAGCCACTGACATTGTGTCCCTGTTCCTTTAAGATCTGCGCTATGGCACTCATTCCAATGCCACCGATACCGACAAAATGATATGTTCGGGGATTTATAATAGTATTTTGATTTGATAGATGTTTCATAAATGTCTTAAAATATATCTTGCGACGTTTTGATAGTCAAAATATTTCTTTTTGCATTATATTCAATTCTTGACAATTGGAATGTACGCATTTAAAATGCCCATTTCTTGAATATTTTCAGCGTTTCTCTTGTCTCTCAAGCTTAGTTTAACTGATCCTTATTTAAATACTGGCATAGGAAAAATAAAGAAAAACAAAGCGGTAATATAAAAATCTATATCGATACCAGATGCATTTTCCTGAAAAACTGTTTTTTTAAACGGTACGGGAAAACAAGAAATTAATGTATTTAAAAAATTATATTTAGAAGAGGAAATGATCGTTGACTATATTAGGAAAGCATGTGATTTTGGAAATGAAAGGTTGCGGTAAAGGCATTATTAACAATGTTACCACAGTGAAGGAGATTCTTGCAAAAGCAACTGAAATTTCAAATGCGACATTAGTCGACATCATATGCCATCATTTTAGTCCTTATGGTATTACCGGAGTTGCAATTTTATGTGAATCACACATATCAATCCATACGTGGCCAGAGTACGAATATGCAGCAGTAGATATTTTTCTGTGCGGAAACACTATGAACCCGCAAAAAGCGGCCTCGTATATTTCACAAGCATTTCATGCAAAAGAAACCTATACTATGGAATTAAAAAGGGGAGAATCACTTCCCAAAAAGACGGAAACGATTTGCCGTCAACAGTAGCTATTATGCGTTTGGTCAATATAAGATTTTATTACTACCATAATCATGGAAAAAATACCAATAAACTGGATTGATGATTATTTCAGCGAATATGAACTTCATAAACTGGCGTTCAAAAGTGTTTTGTATCAATCAGAATCGAAACATCAAAAAATAATCATTGTCGATACTCATAGTTTTGGCAAATGCCTTATACTTGACAATGAATTTCAGTCGGCAGAAGCAGATGAATATATTTATCATGAATCCCTCGTGCAGCCATCCCTTATAATGCATCCTGAGGTGCAAAACGTTCTTATTATAGGAGGAGGAGAGGGGGCAACTTTAAGAGAAACGCTTCGTCATCAATCGATTAAAAAAGCCGTAATGGTTGACATTAATGATGAAGTAATTTCGTGCGCAAAAAAGCATCTTCCCTCTTTTCATGAAGGGGCTTTTGATGATGAAAGAACTGCGCTTGTTATTGAAGATGGAAGAAAATACCTGGAAAAGACAGATCAGCAATTTGATGTTATTATTATTGATGTAAATGATCCTGTTGATGGCAGCCCTTCGGCTATGCTTTTTACCGAAGAATTTTATCACATCGCAGCAGGCAGATTAAAGAAGGATGGAATCGTCGTTGTTCAATCCGGTGCAGTTTCTATTACGGATAATGACCTGTTTTCAGGTATATTTCATACGTTGAACGAGGTATTTCCTCACGTATTTCCATACATTACGTACATACCTTCGTATGCATGTTTGTGGGGATTTACTCTTGCAACATATAATCTTGGTAATTTAGACATTACCGATGAGGAAATTGATTCCCGAATTGAAAAGCGGGTAAATTTTACATTGCGCTATTATGACAGCATTACCCATCATTCACTTTTCAACTTGCCAAAATATTTGCGTGAAGAGTTAAAGAACAGCAAACACATAATACGTGATAATGAACCTCTAATTAAACATTATCCAGGCGTTTCATCCGGAGAAATTTAACCTCGCCGTTCCATTTCCAGTAACCAGTTCTTGACATGAAGACCGGTTGCATATCCTACTAATTTACCATTTGCCCCGATAACTCTGTGACAAGGAATGATGGGTGGTAAAGGGTTTTTATTGTTTGCCATTCCTACGGCACGTGCCGCTTTAGGATTGCCAATTTGTTCAGCAACCCACTTATAAGACCGGCATTCGCCGTATGGAATTTCTTTCAGTTTATTCCATACCTTCCTCTGGAAAAGCGTTCCGCTGCTTAAGTCGACTGGAAAATTAAATACAACTCTTTTTCCCTCAAAATATTTTTTTAAAATACTTATTTCGTATTTTAAGAAGGAATCATTTTCACAAAGCTTTGTATAGACTGCATTTTGGCCCTGGATGAGTAAGTCTTTCTTAGAAGTGCGCGGGAACGCTATTCTGAAAACGCCTTTTTCTGTTTTTTCTATGTATACACAGCCGATAGGAGTAAGAAATATACTAAAATAAATTTTTTTTAAATTATTTGTTCGATCCTTTGTATCCAAACGTTAGTCGGTACCCTTTAATAAATCCCATAATGATTAAAGTAAAAAAAAGGAGAGTTGCAAGGACGGAAATGGAAAGGGTGGTTATCTGCCACAGCTCTTTTATGAAGGAATCCCACCAGGAGTATGTTAACAATGATACGCCTATCTTCTCAAGAAAAAAAAGAATGGCAGAGAGAATGATAAATCCAAGAATCATGTATTTAAAATCCTGTTTGTGCGGCGACATTGATACGGTAAATACAATAATAGCGAAAAGGAACAAAATATGCCTTACTTCTTTTATAAGAAACTGGCTGCGAAATGAATTAAATGTAATCCATACTGAGTCAAGCAGATAACGGATCAAATTGAAAAGCCCGTTAAATGAAAAAAGAATTTCTTCTGGAAATGTATTATTCATGTGAATCGGATTGGACAGAATTTTCGATATAAATATAATAAAAAACGCACAGCCAAAAATAGGTGCAGAAGTGATAAAAAAGTCGAAAACAAAGGGAACTTTTGGCTTATCATATTTTATTCCCGTATTATCTGTTCGAAATAAATTCAATTCGCTAATGGTAGTTCCCGTAACTAGACACAAAAGAGCATGGCTGAGTTCATGGATAATAGACCCTGGCAGGAGAAACCCTTTAAGAAACTTGTTATTAATATATTTCACCCATAGACCGTTTGTGGCATAACTGAGAAATAATATTAAAATAAGACTTATTGTTAATGAGAAATATATCATAAGATACTGTAAATTTTGTTACGTAAATACTCCCAGAATTTGCTATTAATTACAGAAAATAGAAAAAATATTAACATATCGCGGCATAGAGTATCAGAGCTTTTGTTTCATGTCAATCCAAAAAAGAAAACATTAAAAGCATCTAAAGTGAATAATAACTTTTAAAAATTTTCAGCGTTGTCCGGTTAAGTATTTGCGAAGCAAATAATCAACAAAATTTTTTTG
>SOET01000055.1 GCA_021646465.1 Candidatus Kuenenia hertensis
CCAGCGCTACTGCTGCTCCTAGCATCAACGCTCCTATCATTCCCTTTCGTATCATAATTCTTCGTTTACCTCCTTCAAAATTCATAGCAACTGCTAAATCCTAACTCACAATACCTTAAACTGCTTTTTAAACTCAAATTTTGTCTGTAAATCACCCCCTCCTCACCTCTTAAAAAAGAATCTGTATTTTAAGTAAATACAAAAAAATATCTAATCTGTTCTAACCATAAGAGCAATAACTGCGCCATTTCATAAAATAACAATACAAGGAAAACGCAATAATAACTTAAATCCATACTAAATAGTATGTTACTATCGAAAGGCACACAAAACACCATGATCAGAAAAAGTCTCCGAAAGACTGCAAATGGTCATCTATACATTTTTTCTCTTACAATACAGAGTCGCATCCGCCCTATAACAAATAAGATAAACAGTGTCCAAATATGGCCATTCAGTGTCAGACCTTTGTCATATTTTTTTATTGATTGTAAGTACCAATTTCCAGGTTAGTCCAATACAAACATGAATACTTCCATAAGCATTTATTTTTAAATATGTATAGAAAAGCCGCACGGACTATTTTTCCTGAATAATGCAAAATTTTACCATCAGGCAAACATATAATATCGTATTACGATATAAATGGTAGACAAGACCAATGTTTCGAAAGTAATAGGTATTGAATAGATAAGGAATTTCCGGAAGGTTATGGGATACCCTGCTTTTCCTGCGAGACCTATGGTAATAACATTTGCTGAGGCGCCAATCGGTGAACCGTTTCCGCCAAGGCAGGCTCCCAATGCTAACGACCACCAGACAGGCATAAGGGTTGCATGCTGGAGAAGCGGCGTAATATCCCACTCCTGCTGCGGCAATACGGCCTCTGCCGTATCCTTTACCAGCGGAATCATGCTTGCTACAAAAGGAATATTATCAACAATCGCAGAACCTATCGCAGAAAACCACAACAAGACGACCGACAGAGTGAACATCCCTTCTGCACTTGGCTTAGTTATTGCAATCAAGCCTTCAGAAAGTTTTGAAATAAGGCCGACCTTTACTACCCCACCCACAATAATAAACAGCCCCATAAAAAAGAAAAGGGTAGACCACTCCAGCTCCCGGAACACATGATGCACATCTTCTTTTGAAATAATCAGCAACACTGCAGCGCCAACAAGCGCTATTGTCGCCGGTTCATAGTGAAATACCCCATGAAAAATAAATCCAAGGATAACCAACCCCAGGATGCTAAGAGATTTTTTTAACAAACCAACATCTTTAATCAGTGCGTATTCGTCCATAGCAAGTATCTTTTTTCTCACTTCTTCTTTTACTTTCAACTTTTTCGCAAAAAGAAATCGAATAGTCAGGAGAAATCCTGCAAATATAAATAGTACTGCGGGCGTTAAATGATAAATAAAATCCATAAACGTCAGATGCACCTTACTTGCAATCATTATGTTGGGAGGGTCGCCTATAAGGGTTGCCGTACCGCCAATATTGCAGGCCATAACCTCAGTAATTAAAAAAGGAAAAGGATCCAATTCCAACTCTTCTGCAATAAATAACGTGACAGGAATAAGAAGCAAAACACTCGTAACATTATCGAGCAAGGCAGAGGCAAATCCTGTTATACACGCAAAAAAAACAAGAATCAAAAATGGTTTCCCTTTTGCGAGTTTCGCGGATTTAATCGCAACGAACTGGAATATTCCAGTTTTTTTAAGGACATTGACGATAATCATCATGCTTATTAACAAAAATATTACATTATGATCTATTGCGTAATGTTCCTCATAAAAAGCCTCGTGCTGGCTAACAATCTTAAGGATTATCATTAAACCCGCGCCAATCAACGCTACTTTTGTTTTATCAATTTTTTCAGAGACAATTAACCCAAAAGATACCACAAATATAAGAGTAGCAATCCAAAAGACCATAATTTTTATTTCCTCATCATTTAATAAACTAATGGATTATCAAATTCAAAAACGCTATATAGAATATCATAAATAACTCCAATTAAAAAATGCAAAACTTGTTAATTTCATCATTTTTTAAAAAAATGAACAAATGGATTCTTTTTGCCTATCATGTTGCTCGTAGTTCTCAGAGTCTGAGGGTCAAGGTATGGAGGATGTTAAAGCGCTATGGTGCGGTGCTTTTTAAAAATCCCTTGCGGGTTCAGATTTGTAATCTGAACCCAATAGTTTATTTGATTAATAGCGATATATACATTGTCATGGCTAAATTGCCACGCATAAAACGTGGGGTTCAGGTCACAGACCTGAACCCGCCTGGGGGAAAACGTAACCGCTTGGTGTGTTCATTCATTGCAACGAAAATTGAAATTTTCCTGCTTGTTGCCAAACTCCTGTTTGGGACAAAATTTTATAGAGAAACAATATAGAGTCGCATAGCAATGCGTCTCTACTGTCCATTTACGCTCCCAGTTTAAAAATTGACACCGCTAGTAACAAATGTTATATATGTAACAATAGTGTTATATATATTACATTATTTTTTAAAAAATATAATGAACAAATGGATTCTGTTCTCCTATCATGTTGCGCGTAGTTCTCAGAGTCTGAGAGTCAAGGTGTGGAGATTGCTAAAGCGCTATGGTGCGGTGCTTTTTAAAAATACCGTGTATATCTTGCCCTATTCAAAGGAGCATGAGGAAATGATCCTCTGGCTCTGTAAAAATATTAAAGACAGCGGGGGAGAAGCTTCTTCATTTATTACTGAATCATTGGATAAAGAACAAGATGATGAAATTATTAAAACCTTTCAAGAGTTATGCGACAGAGAGTATTGCGGGTTAATTGAAACATGCGAAAGTTTTATAAAAAAAGTAGAACGAGTTGAAAGTACTCAGGGATTAACGGAAAGTACGGTAAAAGGATATAGGAAAAAATTATTGGAATTAACAAAGATGTACGCTGAGATAAAGAAAGTGGATTTTTTTCAGTCCCCGCAAAGAGTACTTGCCGAAAAAAAGTTACAGCGCTTGCAGGAAAAACTGGAAATTTTGCCGGAAAAGTCAGGAAAAGAAAAATCAAAGTTGAGCAAAGTGTATCATGTGAAGGATTATTTGAATAAAAAATGGGTAACCAGGGAGGATGTCTATATTGACCGCATAGCATCTGCCTGGTTTATAAAAAAGTTTATTGACGCAAAGGCTCAGTTCGTTTTTGTGAAAAAAAATGCACGTGTGCTGCCAAAAAATACCATTCCCTTCGATATGTACGGTTCTGAATTTACCCATCACGGAGAAGACTGCACCCTTGAAGCATTTCTCAAGGCATTTCAAATCAACGATGTCGCGCTTCAACACATAGCGGAGATTGTACACGATATTGACTTAAAGGATGAAAAATATGGAAGAGAAGAGGCGGAAGGTATTGAACGCGTAATTGATGGAATGTGCCTGAAATTGAAGAATGATAATGCACGATTGGAAAAGGGGCTAGAAACATTTGACTCCCTGTATGCTTTTTATTCAAAGGAAAAATAAAGAAAAAGGAAGAGATTCTAAAGTAAAAAAAATTGAGGAGGTAAAAATGAAATTGATAATATTTATCGTTTGTACGATGTTTGTTTCCATAAGCAATCTCGCTGCACAACAGGTACCTACATCGTGGCATTTTGACACAGATACTGTCGGCAAAATTGCCCAAGGGTTTACAAATGAAGAAGGTGAATGGAAGGTGGTTGCGGATGATACTGCTTTTTCAGCGCCAAATGTATTAGCACAGATGGCGAGGAATTCCGGTTCGACGTTTAATATGACCTTGCATGATGAATCATATGATAAAGATGGAGAAGTATCTGTTATGATGAAATCAGTTTCCGGAGAGGAGGATCAAGGCGGAGGCATAGTCTGGCGGGCGAGGGATGCGAACAACTACTATATTGCCAGGTACAATCCTCTGGAAGATAATTACCGTGTATACAAGGTCGTGAATGGGAAACGTATACAATTACAGAGTGCACGCATTAAACACAGTGATGGATGGCATCTGCTTCAGGTGAAAATGATTGGTGAATGTATCGAGTGTTACTATGATAAGAAAAAATATCTTGAAATTACCGATAAAACCTTTCAGGGTCCGGGCAAAGTCGGCTTATGGACAAAGGCAGATGCCGTTACCTATTTTGACGATCTTGTCGTTCAGGAAATTAAGTAAAAAACAATATTCACTTTGAGATAGGTTTAAAAATGATTTATGTGAAAAGAAGTATTACATTTATACTTTTTGCCGTTTCATTGACCTTAGGAACTACTGTACCGGCTTTTGCAATTCGTCCTTTTCAGATAGCGGATGATGCCGATGCCGAATCTCCCGGTCTCTGGGAACTTGAGTATGGCTTTGTTTTCGAAAGAATAAGGACAAGCGATCCAAAGGAATCGGTAATTGAATTTCCCGGAGAGCTTGATCTTGATTATGGTCTTCCATGGAATGCAGAAATAGGGTTTGATCTCAGATCACAAGCCTTATTTATTGATGGCGACGATACCCTTGCAGAGCCGGTGAGCGAATTTGCAATTTTTTACAAACAGGAATTTAAAACATGGGAATTTGATATACTGGATCTTCAAATAGGCGGAGAGATTGGGGTTGATTTTCCCACGACGCGTGAAAGACGCGTTACCGGGAAATTAAACCTGCCAGGCTTTTTTGCGGTAAGCCTGTGGGAGGTTTATGATAAATTCGATTTGCACTTTCTTGTTGAAGGGGAAATAGAAGAATTGGGAGGAAGAAACGACCTGAAGCTTGCATTCGGGACGTTTATCGATTACCCGTTGCCCTCGCATAAGGATTTCAGAATTGTTGCAGAATACGGAGCAGAAAAGGTCGAAAACGACCCGCGACGTCATGTAGTTTTAACAGGAATTGACTGGACAAACCCCTTTGATATTATAAAAATTACCGGAGGACGCGAAATAGAATTTGACATCGCTCCCTTCTTCTGGTTTACGGAAGGAGAAGGCACTGTAGATTGGGGGGTAACTGCCGGGTTCGAGTGGGTGATGTTCTGAAGCAAATATGTTTAGTTGAACCGTAGAAATTATAATAGGAGATTTTTTATGAGATACGTGATAATTATACTGTTTTTCCCTCTTTTGTGGTTTTCTAAAAACTGCATTGCAGGGACTGAGGTCGTTGTATATTCTTCGGAAGACAAAATATTTTCCGAGCCTATATTACAGGCGTTTGAGGAAAAGACAGGCATAAAGGTGCGTGCCATCTTTGATACGGAAGAGACAAAAAGCACCGGGTTGATGAACCGTTTGCTTGCGGAAAAAGAAAACCCGCAGGCAGATGTTTTCTGGAGCGGCGACCCCATACGCCCAGCCCTGCTCAAGATAAAAGGAGTTACCGCTTCATATGTTTCTCCCGTAGCATCGGAAATACCGAAGGAGTATAAAGATGAAGAGGGGCATTGGACGGGTTTTTCCGCCCGGGCGCGAGTGATTCTTTACAATACCGATCTTGTGAGTACAAGCGAAAAACCCACGTCTCTCTTTGAACTTATCGATCCAAAGTGGAAAAATCAGGTTGCCATTGCCAATCCTCTGTTTGGCACTTCGGCAATACACATGGCGGCATTATTTATTGTGCTGGGTGACGGAGAGGCAAAAAAATTTCTTAATGATTTAAAGCTAAACGGCGTAAAGATTGTTTCCTCGAATGGTGAAGTCAAACGGCTGGTTTCCAGAGGAGAAGTGAAGGCGGGCATTACGGATACGGATGACGCCAATGTGGCAATCCGGGATAACTACCCCGTAAAAATTGTTTTTCCCGACAATGACGGCATAGGCACACTCATCATGCCCAATATGGTATGTCTCATAAAAGACAGTCCCAATCAGGAGAACGGAAGAAAGCTGATTGATTATCTCCTTGGCAGTGAGGTTGAAAAAAGACTGGCATGGGAAATGTGCGCTCAGATGCCGTTGCGATACGATATCAAGAAACCGGCGCATGTATTATCTATTAACGCAATAAACGGAATGAAAATAGACTATAATACCGTTGCAAAAAAGCTGGAAGAAATTAACGGATTCCTCAAAGACTGGACGGGGTTTTAGAAGAGATATCATGCAGAAAACAGTAACACTGTGGTCTTTTCTTGCCTTATTCTTTTGTGCAGCATTTTTTCCCATCGCATGGATGTTTGGAAGCTCTTTGTACGAAGGCGGGAGTTTTTCGTTTGTCTATTACCATGATATCTTTTTAACGGGAAAATATGCGGGTATTATATTGCGCAGCCTGATATTGGCCTCCGTTGCCACCGTTTTTGCGACTTTGATGGGGGTGCCTGCCGGATTTTTTCTTGCAAAGACCGATTTTTTTCTGAAAAATTTCTTTAAAGTATGCTTTTTCATTCCGCTTATCATTCCTTCTTATACAATAGGGATTGCGTGGACAAATATTTTGGGGAAGGCGGGATTTTTAAACCAATTTCTCTCCCACTATTTCTTTCTCTCTCCGCAGTCTATTTATGCCTTTATCTACAGCATATACGGAGCGGCGTTTATTTTGTCCATGAATCTTTTCCCTTTGATCATGATTATGACCGAATATGCATTGAAAAATATTCCTTCCCCTCTTGAGGAAAGCGGCCTTGTTTGCGGCACTTTCTTTCAGGTAATGAAGGGTGTAACCTTTCCGCTAATTTCACCGGTCATTTTTTCAGGCATGATGATTGCCTTTGTATTTTCACTTTCTGAATTCGGCGTACCTTCGCTTTTGCAACTCAACGTGCTTACTACCCAAATCTTTACCCAATTCAGCGCGTTTTATAATGAAAAGGCGGCAACAGCCCTTGCGTTTCCCCTTATTATCATTACCATTGTTATTTTTTTGTTAGAACAGTTTAAAACGCGGAGCAAGTCCTTTGAAATATTGGGAAGAAGCGGTTCTCAGGTTTTCATGAAATATCATTTTGCATGGCTAAGGGTTTCGGGATTGGTCTTTTGCACCGTTCTTTTTCTGATTACAATAATTCTGCCATTTTGTTCTCTTCTCATTAGTGTAGAAGCGTTCAAAGTATATCGCGACGCCTTTGCACTGGCAAAAAATGGTATTGTAAACAGTGTGGTGTTCGGTGGTATTGGCGCTTCAATTCTCACGGTAGTAGGGTTTTTTCTGGGATATGCAACGGAAAAAACCCGGTGGAAGTTGAAGGAAGGGATATCTTCTTTTGTCTGGATATTTTTTGCCGTACCTGCAACAGTGGCGGGAATAGGGCTTATTAAATTGTGGAACAGACCTCATGGCGCTTTCCAGTTCATTTACGGAACAATCGGGATTATACTTATTGGCTATATTATTCGATTTGCACCTCTCTCAAGCAGGATTATGGCAAATTTTTTCAGACAAATGCCGCAATCTATAGAAGATGCAGGGGCTGTTACGGGCGCTTCGTGGTTTCGGATTGCAGGGAATATTTTGGCTCCGTTGCAGAAGCACGGTATTGTTGCCACATGGATTATTTCCTTTATCTTTTGTATTGGCGAATTGGGCGCCACGATATTGGTATATCCTCCGGGACATGAAACCCTTCCCATTACGCTGTTTACCGTTATGGCAAACAGTCCAGAAAATATCGTTTCCGCGCTTACGTTACTGTTAATCGGAATGACGCTGCTCCCTGTAGGGATATTTTTTCTTATCTCGAAATATGTATTTTCGCAGAAAATCACACCATGAAAAGTCTTCAGGTAAAACAACTGGTTAAAATATTTGATAAGAAAGAAATAGTAAGAGGTATTTCTTTTGATGTGGAAAACGGACATCTTCTGACACTCCTTGGCCCTTCCGGGTGTGGAAAAACAACAACATTGAGGATAATTGCAGGTATTGAGATACCTGATTGCGGGGAGATTTATATTGATGAGAAGCTGGCAAGCAGGGATAAGAAAATATGCATTTCACAAAAAGAAAGAAATATAGGCATGGTCTTTCAGGACCTGGCGCTCTGGCCCCATATGACCGTGTATGAAAATATCGAATTTGGTCTGAAGACAAACGGCATCAGAAGAGATGAACGGCGAAAGAAAATAGAAGAAGTTTTGCAGAGTATCAATATGCAGAAATATGCCAGGGCATATCCTCAGACTCTTTCCGGCGGGCAAAAACAACTCGTTGCAATAGCCCGTTCTATAATCACCCGTCCGCGGTTGCTGCTCATGGACGAACCATTATCAAATATTGACGTAAAACTTCGGCAGGATATAAGGCGGGAAATAAAAAGGATACAGCAGGAAACAAACATTACCACACTCTACGTAACCCATGATCAGGAAGACGCCTTTTTCCTGTCAGATAGAATAGCCGTCATGAACGAAGGGAAAGTGGAGCAAATTGGCAGTCCAGAGGAAATCTATTTCTCTCCTGAATCGCTTTTTGTTGCGCAGTTTGTGGGAGAATCAAATTGTATTGAAGTGAATATTGCCGGTATTAATAGGATAGTAACTCCATGGGGAGAATTATCGCATCCTACAGATAACCATACAAAAGGAACTGCAAAAATTTTCTTCAGGCCACATCAGGTGAAAATAGATCAAAGTGGGTGTTGCAAAGGGAAATTGGTAAAACGTGACTTTATGGGTGAATGGTACAGATATCATGTTTCAAGTTCAGGAGTGGAAATTGTCTTGTATGATGAAAATAGTTACAATGTTGGGAAGCATGTAAAGTTTTCTATAAAGGAAATGAAACTTGTATCGTTTTAAAGGATTCAAACCATTTTTCCTGAAAATACTTTTTTCCGGCTACATGCTAATCGGTGAAAATCTGTGTAATCTGTGGATTATTTTCATCCCTCTTTGTGATTGCTAAATCATGGATGTTTTCCTATTCCGGATATTTTGCCTGATGATGAAATCAGAAAAGTCTCTCCCTATAAGGCAAATCACTTAATCTAACCGAATATCAAACTCCAAAGATGTCCTTTTGATTTTTCTAATTAACGATCCTTTATTGACACTTTTTTATGAATTATGGTATGGTTTTTTTTATGGCCATCATTACCATACCAAAAATACTGCGCGAAAAACTCTCCGAAGAAGGCGTTGATGCCCTTGTTGAGGTGTTAAACAAATCCAATAACGGAGCGAAAGAAGACGTTATCGTCATTGTAGAAGAACGTTTTGAAAAAAAACCTGCACAGTCTGAAGCAAGACTTATCAAATGGATGTTCATATTCTGGATTGGCCAGTTCGCCTCTATTGTGGGTGTTATTACCGCTATCCTCTTTGCCTTTTTTCGACATTAATTTTTTGATAAAATCCAGGAGAAGCGTCAGTCGCACGGCCTATTGCTTGCGCCCATAGGATTTCCCTCTGACAAAGTAAACCCTGCCATAGTGGGCGGAGCACGACCCACCTTCATTATTCAATCAGCATATTTGGCTCCATATACATAATTCTGAAACATAACTATAAAATCTATTCAGCGTGTAATACACACCCCGTCAGCTACACTGCCACCCCTCTTTTTAGAAGGGAAAATGGGAAGTCCCCTCTATCAAGAGGGGATTTAGGGGTGTGTTATGAATTTACGCTGAATAGACAAAATCATAAATTTATTGATTATCATATAGCAATATTATAATATTATTGAGCATGTGTTTTGGCTTTTTAACATTGGGAAGAGAAATCCGCAACTTTTATGAATAAAACGTTATAGGAGAATAATTATGAGTGAAACCATTCCTGATATTGGTGCGCTTAAAGCTCAATTCCGGGCGACCTGGGCAACGGGAAATTTCGGAGAGATTGCAAAATCGTATGAAGACGACGCTGTGGAATTTGTTGATAGACTGAAAGCCACCCCTGGTCTCAGAGTACTTGACGTTGCATGCGGTACCGGAAATATTGCTTTGCCATGTGCGCGGACCGGCGCATGTGTTACCGGAGTCGATATTGTTCCTAATCTTCTCGAACAAGGACGGAATCGTGCGAAAACAGAGGGTCTCCAGGTCAAGTTTGATGAAGGCGATGCTGAAAACCTTCCTTATCCTGACAATACTTTTGATTTGGTGGTTACGAAGGTTAATACGATGTTTTTACATATTGAGAAAGGTTTTTCGGGAAGGGGTTATTTGTAATAATTTTGCGAAAAACAAAAAATCACGAGTCTCAAATAAAGAGCTGACCAATGAAGTCTACTACCATTATTCGAATTATTATGTTCATCTTTCTGATAGCCGGGATTGTAACTGTGGTCATATACCGCAGACAATTTGATATTACCGTACTCGAGAGTTGGCTTGCAGATGCAGGGATTATGGCTCCGCTTCTGTTCATTGGTATTTATGTGATCTCAACGGTGTTGTTTTTGCCTGGATCAGTTCTGACCATTGCGGGCGGGGTGTTATTCGGACCTGTTTGGGGAACATTCTACAGTCTGACAGGCGCAACTATTGGCGCCATAATGTCCTTTCTTATCGCCCGCTATCTTGCATCAGAATTTGTGGCACGCAAGACTGGTGGTCGGTTACGGAAGTTAATCGAAGGCGTGGAGGCGGAGGGTTGGCGCTTCGTTGCCCTTGTTCGCCTTACGCCGCTGTTTCCCTTTAATTTGATGAACTATGCCCTGGGGCTTACGCGTATCCGTTTGCTTTATTACATTGTTACATCCTATTTTTGCATGCTGCCGGGTGCCGTAGCTTATACATACCTTGGTTATGCCGGACGCAATGCAGCGGCGGGTGGAGAGGGTATGGTTCGGAAAGCATTGCTTGGTTTAGGGCTGCTTGCCCTTGCGGCGCTTCTGCCACGGCTCATAAAACGACTGCGGAGGAATAATATATAGTCAGACACATCTGGTTATCGAAATATTTTTGTGTTGTCAGGAGTTTCTTTCTGACAGCAATCCTACACCGCATCAAGACGGCAGGAGGTAACTTCTGCCGCCACCATTACGAATGTGGAAGAAAAATATAATTTACCGTTACAATAAGGAGAGAAAATTTGAAAAATCTGGACTTAAGAAAAAAGGCTGATCTACTGAGGATTCTTGCACATCCGGTGCGGCTGGCGATCCTCGAAGAACTTTCCCGCGGCGCTAAGTGTGTCACAGACATACAGGATTTACTTGATGTGCCTCAGTCTAACGTCTCACAGCATTTAACAGCCCTTCGCCATGACCAGATTGTTGATTACCATGAGGACGGCAAACTCAGGTGTTATTACATTACGCGTCCAAAGTTGGTTGAGAAATTGCTTGCATTCTTATCAGAGGAATATCCTGTGGTGAGACGTTCGCCGGAGTCGGTCCACAGAGAAGGGAAGAGTCGGGAAAAGGTATGTTCTCCTCGGTAGAAGATTGTCAGACGTTGTTGATAAAATAAAAAGATTTATGAATCAGGAATTATAATTATGAGCAAGGCATCATAAAGAGAGGAGGCAAAGAAAAGATATGAACGGTAGCAGAAAAAAACATTGGGAAAATGTTTATGAACAAAAGAAACCGTCTGAGGTCAGTTGGTACCAGGTGAACCCTGCTGTGTCACTGGAGTTTATCACTTCGGCAAAGATAGACACTACTGCAAAAATTATTGATGTGGGCGGCGGCGCATCTGTCGTGGTAGATAAATTGTTAGATATGGGATATCGGAATTTAACGGTTCTCGATATTTCATCAAAAGCGATTCAGTATGCACAGGAGAGACTGGGCAATCGGACTGAAAACGTAAATTGGATTGAAGCTGACGTAACAGAATTCGAACATTCAGGTCAATATGATTTCTGGCATGATCGGGCAGTGTTTCATTTTCTTACAGATGCAGAAGATAGCACCAGGTATGTGCAACGATTGAAACAGGCAGTTAAAAAAGGGGGGTACGTTGTTATTGCCGCTTTTGCTATCGATGGCCCCGTTAAATGCAGTGGGCTTGATGTAGAACGATACAACCCCGAAAAAATGAAAAACGAGCTTGGTGATTCTTTTGCACTTCTCAACAGTGTTAGTGAAGCGCATATAACACCCTGGGATAAAGAACAAAAGTTTATTTATTGTTATTTTAAAAAAGTTGGCAACTGAACGGAGAGGTATATTATTATGGCATTAAAAATACTTTTATCATGGTTTATAACTTTACCCGTTGCAGCCGTATTTAGTGGCAGCACTTATTGGATTTTGAGGAAATTAGCCATTTAGAGTTTAAACTATGGGTATCACTGAGTTCATCACAAACCACGAGATTGTCATTCGCCTGGGTTTCTTTTTGGGAATTTTAGGGGTTATGACTCTGTGGGAGTGGGTAGCGCCCAGGAGAGTACTTGCTATTTCGAAACCCCTTCGCTGGAGTAATAATATTGGGATTGTAATTATTAACAGTTTTTTACTCCGCATAATTTTCCCATCAGCTGCTGTGGGTATGGCCGTCTTTGCGAAAAAACACGGCTGGGGATTGTTCAATCACATGCATCTGTCTTATACAGTTGCCGTCATTATATCGGTGGTTGCCATGGATTTTTTCATCTATTTACAGCATGTAATGTTTCATGCAGTTCCTGTCTTCTGGCGCATCCACCGCATGCATCATGCGGATCTGGATTTTGATGTGTCTACGGGAATCCGATTTCACCCCATCGAAATTTTACTATCAATGCTTATTAAATTTGCCGGAATTGTTGTGATGGGAACACCGTTGCTGAGCATAATTATATTTGAAGTGGCGCTGAATGCAACATCCATGTTTAATCATGGCAATGTGCGGATGTTCTATGGTATAGACCGCATCTTGCGCTGGTTTGTTGTAACGCCTGACATGCACAGGGTGCATCATTCCGCCGAGAAGCATGAAACAAATTCCAATTTCGGGTTTAATCTGCCCTGGTGGGATTACCTGCTGGGTACTTACCGCAATCAGCCACGCATGGGGCATGAGGGTATGGTTATCGGTCTGCATGATTTTCGGGATAAAAAGCGCTGTGTAATGCTTCCTGGTATGCTGGCAATACCGTTTCAAGGAATTAAATATTCAGATTAGGTGAACAAGTTGGAAGGTTAAAATTGTAGCGGCAAGGCGCGCTTTGCCATTCCAATTATACGCCGTGAGCATTTTCGAAAAGAAGTCACAAAATATTATTTCTCATAAATATTTATGGATGTTTTTGAGCAGGCTGCGATTGAATATGATGAATGGTTTGAAACTCATGAAAGAAATTGAACCAAATAGGGAAAGGAGTTTTATACATGAGGAAAAAAGATTTGTTCCTGATAGGGATCATCACTTTTATTACGGGAATGTCTGAAGGGTGTAAAGGCATCAACCCTCATAACACGAATGGTACTTTACCTGCAAATAAAGCGATATATACAGCAGAAAATGAAACAGGAAATGCGGAAGAAAAAGGGTGCTTATCATGCCATGAGGGAATTGATGTCATTAATGACAGGATGCAGCCATTTCTCCTGAGCTTTGCCAAAGTAAAATATGGAAAAGGAAAGGGTTACGAATGCGCCATCTGCCATGAAGGAAATCCCGCATCCGATAAAAAGGAAGAAGCCCATAACAACCTCATCCCAAACCCATCCAGCATGTGGGCGCTTCATGAAGGAAAGGGGTGTGCGAAATGCCACGACAATAAAGGGAGTATAACTACGCTTATGGGAAAACCACTCGAACAGCCTGCAGGTGGAGAACTTATGTCCGGACAATTCCTTTCTTTAGAACCGTCCGGTGTATTGGGAGTTGACTATACTTACAGGACGTCTATGTCACTGCATTCCCTCATGACGGGGATAGCCAGTAAAACGCTTTCTTCAAACGGAGTTATACCGAAAGGCACATTCCCCTACGGAAACTTTGATATGACAGACACCGATGGTCCCGTTCCAAGGGTCGGTTCTGACAAATACAGGGAATGGGTAGATGCTGCCATTAAATCAGGATTTCTGCGAGTACTTGATAAAGTCGAAGAAATCCCTGACTTTAAAAAAGGGATGAATCTTTTTGGTTTCGAGGAAAAGGCGGGATTTTCAGATACTTACAGAAAACAGTGCGCACGCTGCCATGTTTGGGGTGAAGGAAGAAACAAACGGGGTGATTTACGAGCCTCCGGTTGTGCCGCTTGCCATGTGCTCTATGGGAATGACGGTAAATATGAGGGTGGCGATCCGAATATCAAGAACACGGGGTCGCGTCCACATCCGTTGCGGCACCGTATTACAACCGCCATACCTGCGGCTCAGTGCACCCATTGTCACACACGGGGGAGAAGGATCGGAACAACCTTTGTCGGCATGTTTGAGTATGACTATGTAAAGGATGGCCATGCGCCTCCCTTTGATGAACATGCCAAGCCGCAGGAACCGCTCTTTACGAAGGAGTATTTGCACGTAAGAAAAGATGTGCACTTTGAAAGGGGCATGCAGTGCGCAGACTGCCACACGTCAATTGATGTTCACGGTGACGGCAATATTTATCCTGCAACGGTTTATCAGGTTGAGATTTCCTGCTACGATTGCCACGGCATACCGGAAAAATACCCCTGGGAACTCCCCGTAGGGTATGGCACACCTGTGACCCTCGAAGGTGTCAGAGGGATATTCAGGGATGGAATCAGAGAGTATCTGCTTACATCAAAGGGTAATGTAAAGTCAAATTGGATAAGGGAAGAAGGAAAGGTTTACGTGTTGAGCAATTATACTGGCAAAAAGCACGAAATACCTTTGCTCAAGGATATAACGTTACACGATACATTCAAAACCAAACAGGGTAAGGTAGCTATGTCAACTATTCACAGGCATATTGAAAAATTGGAATGTTATGCCTGCCATGCAACATGGGCGCCCCAGTGTTATGGATGCCATATGCAATATGACAGAAGGGTAAAAGGTACGGACTGGATAACCACTTCCAAAAAAGTAGACCCTGCAACCGGCAGACAGACGGTAACCGAAGAATTCGGTGACTTATCGCTTGAAAACAGGTCGTTTATGCGATGGGAAAGCCCGATGTTGGGAATCAATCTAAGAGGCAAGGTATCTCCCCTTGCGCCGGGATGTCAGGTCTTTTACACCTTCATAGACGAAAAAGGGGGTGTCTCGGCACTCAACAAACATTATATAACATCTTCAGGCCATAATTCCCCCACCTTAGCCCCTATGAATCCCCATGCAACAAGTCTGGTTGCCAGAACGTGCGAGGATTGCCATACAAACCCCAAGTCTATCGGGTATGGCACTGGCAACTCAAGGAGCGCCGGAAAGCTCATGGGTGATAAACCCCTGTTCCAGGACTTGTCGGCGGGCGTATACGGGGATATTCCCGATGCAAAGACCGCGCGGTGGCAGACTCCGAAAATAGAAGATTTTCCTTATGCGCTCGATCAGCTTGTAGTAAGAAGCGGAAAACAAATACAGAATATGCCCCTCCCGGAAGACAGACCTTTAAACCGGGAAGAAAGAAATGTTGTCGAAAGAGAGGGGATATGTATGGGATGTCATCAGCATCACGGAACGCCTGAATGGGAAAAGATAATCGAAAAGTATGGAAGAGCTGAGACGACAGAGCAGCATGAGAAGATAGTATCGGAGGCGATAAGAAGCCTCATGGAGGAAAACAAATAAAGATCTGAGAAAAAGATTTATTCTGATACAAGAAATAATTTGAGGAATAAAATTATGAACATGCCTAAGGTTTATTTAAAATATTTTGAAACATTATGGTTTCAGATAACTGGTACCCATTGCAACTTGCAATGTACACATTGCTTCATTTCCTGCAGTTCTGAAAACAACACACTTGATGTTCTTGGGACGGACGTTATTAGGCGTTATTTAGAGGAATCGTCAAAGCTGGGAGTAAAAGAATATTATTTTACCGGGGGAGAACCATTTTTACATCCGGAGATTGCAGAAATTTTAAGGGAGTCACTGAACTATGGCCCAACCACTGTCCTCACGAATGGAACTTTGATAACACAGGATGTGGCGCAAGCTTTGGCGCGGATAACTCACCTATCCGGACATAAATTGGAATTCAGGGTGAGTCTGGAAAGTTATGAGGAGGAAGGGAATGATAAAATTCGCGGAAAAGGTTCTTTTCAAAAGGCGGTACAGGGCATAAGCTTTCTGGTAAAAGCAGGGTTTCATCCTATTATTACCATTTCCGATTTGCCAAAACACGAAGGGGATGCCGAAACAATGGATGAAGAATTTAAGTTATTGTCAGATTCACTTGGAATTACACGGCTAAGGATGAAAAAATTGCCACTGGTTCTTCTGGGGAGATGCGCTGAATTAATAAGGCCATACCATAAAAGTGAACGAGTTACGGAGAAGTGTCTTGATAATTTTCCAACAGATAATCTGCAATGTACTACCAGCCGAATTGTAACCAGTAAAGGGGTTTTTGTTTGTCCGCTCCTTGTTGGAGATCCAAATGCATTGATGGGGATGACGCTAAAAGAATCCCTTAGTCCATATTTAATGGACTCTCCTGTTTGCTATACCTGTGTATCATCAGGACTAACCTGTAAGAATGAAGACGTCGGCGTCATAAAAGATGATACCGTTAGAAAATCTGTTCGTGCATTTTATACCAATGCCGCTAAGCAACCACAAAAGGAACTATGTTGCCCGACCAGTTACCATCCTGCCAGTGTGTCGCATATTCCACAAAAAATCATTGATATTTCATATGGCTGCAGCAGTCCTGTGTCGCTTGCCGGCATTAAACCGGGAGAGCGTGTGCTTGACCTTGGTTCCGGCGGAGGGGTGGACTGTTTTATTGCAGCCAAAATGGTGGAAGAAAAAGGACGCGTTATAGGAATTGATATGACTGATGAAATGTTAGCTACTGCGAATAGCGCCAGAGAAAGCGTGGCAAGGAATCTGGGCTATGACAATGTTCGGTTCGTAAAAGGCTTTCTGGAAGAAATACCCTTAACCGATGAATGCATTGATCTGGTTGTGTCCAATTGTGTAATTAATTTATCGGACCGGAAGGAAAATGTTTTTCGGGAAATATTCAGGGTATTAAAGAGTGGCGGGAGGTTTGTAATATCCGACATAGTTTCAGACAAGGAAGTCCCCTTATCCATGAAGCAAGATAAAAAATTATGGAGCGAGTGTATATCCGGGGCAATTACCGAAGAAGAATTTTTTCACATAACAAAATCGGTTGGTTTTTATGGAGTAAACATAGTAAGCCGCTATCTTTACAAAGAGGTTAACGGTTCTAAGTTTTACTCTGTTACCGCAAAGGCATATAAATATAAGAAATCAAAGGAATGTGTATATACAGGGCAATATGCGGTATATAGCGGACCATTTCACAGCGTTACGGATGATGACGGGCATACATATCCGGCAGGGATTCCTGTAGAAGTCTGTACCGACACTGCATGGAAGCTTTCAAACCATCCCTATGAGGGAATGTTTTTTATATCAAATACGCAGAACACGGACGCTAAAACATCATGCGGACCAAAATGCTGTTAATGCCGAAAATATCCGTAATAATACCCGCCCTAAATGAAGAATTACATATTGAGAAAACGCTCCGGAGCGTTATGCAGCAGGAAGGAGATTATGAAGTGTGTGTGGTGGACGGCGGCAGCACAGACAATACTGTTTCTATCGCAAAAAGATACGTATGTGTAATCAACAGTAAACGGGGTCGCGCAAGTCAGATGAATATCGGTGCAAGGGCGTGCAGCGGAGATATCCTGTTATTCCTGCATGCCGATACCACCTTGCCGGATAACGCATTTCGTGAGATACGAAAAAGAATGAAGGATGGTACGGTAGCCGGAGGTTCATTTTATATCACATTCGATGCAGATAATATTATCCTTAAATGCGTTTCATTCATTACACGGTTCAACTTCAGGCACTTCCATTTTGGTGATCAGGGTTTTTTTGTAAAAAACGAAGTTTTTCGAAGGCTCAGAGGCTATAAGGAAATACCGATTTTGGAAGACTATGATTTCTATAAAAGGCTGACAAGACAAGGAAAGGTTATACTTATACGAACACCTGTTGTTTCATCTGCAAGAAGATTTGTTAAGAATGGTGTATTGAAACAATTGTTAATTAATAAGTTTGTAGTTCTTGCGTATTGGTTTGGCATAAATATTCATACCATTAAACGTTTTTATGAAAGATAGCTTGAAAAAAATAACGTTTAAAGATATCGTACTTAAATATCTATGGAAGATAATACCAACCAACTTTTACGAGACATTCATCTTGCATTTATAAAGGTGCACATTCTTTATCACGCCTCTAAAGAGGAGGTCTTTGGAATCGGATTGATAGAGGAGTTGGGGCGGCATGGGTATAAACTCGGGCCAGGCACGCTGTATCCGACACTGGAAAAAATGCGAAAGTCTGGTATTTTAACCTGCACATGCAGGACAGTGCAGCATAAGCAGCGCAAATATTATAAAATCACTCCTGCCGGACGTAAGTTGCTGAAAGAATTAAAGATAAAACTAAAAGAACTATATGACGAGGTTGTTAAAGAAGAATAAAACCAATCGAAAGCTTTTATTAAAATAAAATTTCCATAAGATATGGATATATCTCCTGGATGTCCCTATTTATTTGATGTGAATTCGTGAACTGTTTTGCAAATACTTACTTCTTTTTTAATTCGTTTTGAAAATTTATCTTCTTCAATGTCGAGATCGTAATCCATTTGCAAGCCAAGCCAAAACTGTGGGGACATTTTGAAATAATGCAACAAACGAAGCGCTGTATCAGCCGTAATTCTGCGTTTTCCATGTACTATTTCATTGATTCTGCGTGGAGGAACACTAATATCAAGCGTTAATTATTACTGTTCGTTAAGAGAGCATAACGTGCCGGTCAGCCGCCGTGCTTTTTGCGGTCGGCTGAAGTGGCGAGGTATATTCCCGTTATGCGACAACGTGTTCAATACCTTCAATAACAGATTCATCCAGTTGACTGATCTCCCAGTTATTTTGGAGGTTTAACCAAAACTGTGCACTGCCCCCTAAAGCCTTTGAAAGCTTCATTGCCATTTCCGCACTAATGCCTCTTTTGCCACGGCATATTTCATTAATAGTTTTCGGTAAAACTCCAATATGTTTTGCAAGTGCAGATTGGGTGATACCTACCTCATCAAGCTCATCCTTCAACACTTCACCGGGATGAACAGGGGTGTAATGTGTTTTATTCATCTTATGGCTCCTTTATCAATGATAGTCGACAATCTCGACATCAACTGCATTTCCTTTTTCCCATTTGAAACAAATTCGATATTGGTCATTTATCCGAACGCTGTATTGGCCTTTTCGACCACTTTTCAATTTTTCAAAACGATTCCCACGTATTTCTTGTAAATCTTGCATTGATATCACAGCCCCCAAACGGGCGAGCTTTATCTGGGCTTTCCGGTGTAACTCCTTGGGAAGAATTCGAAACGCTTCCTTGGAGGCCTTCCCATAGTTTATGTCTTTAGTTCCTTTGTTTTTGAAATTTCGAATAGCCATTTAAAACCTTAACGAATTTATACCAACTATACCGGAATCCGGTATAGTGGTCAACGCCAAAATAAGAAATATGGAAAAGGCTGAAATTGAATTAACTTATGAGAACGTATCAGTCTAATTTTACAAATAAATATAACGCCGTGATCAGCCGCCCGGCTTTTTGGGTCGGCACCGGTGTTTTGTTAAATCATTTTTGAAGAATCATTAAAGCTGTAATAGTAACCGGCTTGTAAGCCATACGATGCACCCTGTTGGAAAAAGAAATTTTAATAACAAATTACCCAAATATTCCGCTTTTTCTGCATTGAGCCTCTTATTTTCTTGTTTCATCGACAGTTTTGCATCTTGCTCTGTGGGTTTTCGACCATTTTTATGGCTCTCAATATGCCTTAATTCAACTTGCGCAATGACTGAAGACATTCGTGCCGTTTCCATCTCACCCCATTTGCTAACTAAACCAGACAAACCTGATAGTAAAAAGAGAACCCATGCAGAGACTTCAATGTACAGCTGGGATAATTCAACAGAGGGTGTTGGTTTATAGGATACTATTGCACCACCAAATAGTGCGAATGGCAAACTTAGTAGATAATAGGTAAAGCGCGCTTTTCTATCCCAGAAGAGGGCACTTTCTCTATCGCGTTCCTTTTCTAAGGATTCTCTATTCTTTTCCATAAAAAATTAATCCCTATTTTTGGTACCGTTGTGATTTAACGTTGCGGCTAACAGGTGCGACGTCAGGAGCATCCTGGTTGAGCCGCCTTGTTAGATGATATTTATTTCACTGGTTTTCTGATAGTTCCAGTCAATTCGCTCGGCAAAACTTTACCAAATTTACTAAATTTAGCGACTAATGTTTCGGCTATTATTCTATTTCCCGCGCCACAAAGCGGTCCAATAGTAACAGTCATGTTATCAATAGCTTCTTGATCAATCTCAACATCAAAATGAGTTATGGTCGGGGGAACCCCATTAAATAAACAATTCATCATATGGTTTGGGAGTTCTGTAATGTATCTTTCATTTCCAATTCCATCGTGCGGTATATCAATTCCAGGAAGGATAAACAAAACAAACCTATATTCGTCTTGAAATTTCCAGTCGAGCTTCTTCAGCCTGGCTAGACGACCAATGTTAGAGATTTTCAACTGGTCTTTACCGTCAGGAGTTTTGCTATGAACAACAGCCTTTTTATACTCCTCTTCAATATTTTTTACATATTCAATATCACCACAAAACTGATCATCGTTAAAAAATAGTGGAGGAATAACAAATTCATTGTTAAATATTTTATCGAAAGGCACCGGTGATAATATTTCGCCCTCTTGTATCATGTTCCATTCTTTTGGCGGGATTAGTCTTTCTCGTTTAAACGGATATTTAGGGAAGCTGATTCTTACTCCTGACATCTCATTGGTATACATATGCCATTGCGGTATGCTTTCTTCTTTTAGTTTTGTCCAACTACTCACAAAGTAATATTGTCCAAACTTTATCCCTGAGCATTCTTGGCATTCACTTACATCATCTACTCTATCGAGCCTGTTAAATCTTAATGTCTTATTTTGTAAAATAAGAGCAAGAGTATCGATGTTAGTGTAATGGTGGATTAACTGCATTTTTGATGCTCACCTCTTATATTCATCTAACAGTATGAATAAATAGAAAATTTTCTCTCTATCACTCTTATAAAATACAAAAATTTCCTGTTATTTATTATATACAACTAAAAACATGGAAAATTAACGGTTAAATTTTCCGCGTTTTGATGGTAATAAAACATAGTATAGTATGGAAAACAAGAAAAAATTCAGGCCGGACGTTAATTTGAAACTCTTAGATCAGGTATGCCAGGTGTTGCGTTACCACCATTATGCTTACCGTACAGAGCAGACATATTGTGACTGGATCGTTCAATATGTGAATCATATCCATCCAGGAAGAGATGCGCACCCATGTTGAAAAAGTGAGAAGGCGTCACGAACAGGACCTGGCACAAGGTTTTGGAGAAGTTTACCTGCCGGAGGCGTTATCCAGAAAGTACAAAAACGCCTCGCGGGAATTCCGCTGGCAGTATGTTTTTCCTGCAAAAAATTTCAGCGTTGACCCCAGATCCGGCGTAAAACGCCGGCACCACGTCCTGGAATCAGGACTTCAGAAGGCCGTTAAGGTAGCGGTAGAGCGTGCAGGCATTACAAAACGGGTAAGCTGCCATACATTTCGCCACTCTTTTGCAACACATATACTCGAAAACGGGGTTAATATTAGGGTTGTTCAGGAACTCATGGGACATGCTGATGTTAAGACCACGGAAATTTACACTCATGTTATGGAAAAAGATATTTCCGTTGTTTCCAGTCCATTGGATGAATTATAACCCGGAAGGCATGGGTATAAACTCGGGCCAGGCACACTTTATCCGACATTGGAAAAGATGCGAAAGTCGGGCCTTTTAACCTGCACGTGCAGGACAGTGCAGCATAAGCAGCGCAAATATTATAAAATCACTCCTGCCGGGAGTAAGTTACTGAAAGAAATAAAGACAAAACTAAAGGAACTATATGACGAGGTTGTTAAAGAAAAATAAAACCGATATTTTAAATTTGTATAGTCAAACAAATCTGATTTTCGAAATTTAGGCTTTTGGAAAAAACAGATTTATTTGATGAAACACACCCCCGACCCCTCTTGATAGAGGGGAGAGAGGACAAGTCCCCTCTATCAAGAGGGGATTTAAGGGTGTGTAAATATTCGAAAATCAGATTTGTCTGGTTATAATATCTGTGGATTATTTTCATCCCCTTTTGTGGCCGTCAGGTCATGGCGGTTTCATTCGGCAGGCAATGCCCTGCCCTGCATGTTACTATTTAAATGTAGGGTGGATCAAAGCCTGTCCTGAGCATGCCGAATGGACGAAGCAGACCCATCAATCACATATTCATTATTTTGATAGCTACGCTGTAGAGACGCATTGCAATGCGACTCTACTAAGATGCTACGTTATATAAAAACAGGAATGCTAAAGTTTTGGTAACACTTTAGTTTTTTGAAACACCAGCAGTTTTCCTGCTTGTTCCCAAACTCCTGTTTGGGAACACAGTTTTAATGAGAAACTGAGTTTCTCGTCCATTTACATTCCCAAACAGGACAGACTGGGCCAAATAAAACTTACCGAAAAGGCATATAGTAGGCTAAAAAGTATAGAATAAATTTTTTTCGATACTTTATTTTATAT
>SOET01000012.1 GCA_021646465.1 Candidatus Kuenenia hertensis
AAAGAATTAAAGAATTAAAGAATTAAAGAATTAAAGAATTAAAGAATTAAAGAATGAAGGAATGTTTTTGGTCATTTTTTGTTTTCCTTAGAGGTTTTTAGAATTGATGTCAGAATGACAATTATTTCATTGCACTCTGCAAGTAGCTGTTCTAATTGGTCGTTGTGAAATAAGTCCGCGTCCTTGATAAGCCGCAACCAGTATTTGGTTTCTTTGGCTTCTTTGAGAGCAATTTGCACTTTTGCAATAAATTCAGCTTTAGAAATTGCTCCCTGTGCTTCTTCCACATTAGCTCCGATACTTGTTCCGCTTTTCAACAATTGGCGAGATAGAACAAATTCTTTTTTCTTATCCTGAAGTTCAAAACAAAACTTTACCAACTTAACGGCAAAAGCATACGATTTATTTACAATTACATTCTCTTTCATTCTTTCATTCTTTCATTCTTTCATTCTTTCATTCTTTCATTCTTTCATTCTTTCATTCTTTAATCAATCGCCCTTCAAACACCTTTTTCAAAATGCTTTGCCTGAGGATTTCGGCTTATTGCAGGCTTTGTTTAATTAATACCTGATCAAAACTGATAACTGAGTCCTACAAAATATGTCCTCCCGGGTCGCGGTAAATCCCCCGATATGGAAACAGTTCCGGGGTCTTCATAATCTTTATCAAGTACATTGAATACCGTACCCTGCACGTTCATAGTCCTGAAAAATTCCTTACCGATAACAGAAAAATTTACTAAGGCATAGGATGGCATATCGGCTCTGTCGTCATCTTCCTCTCTGTAACGTTTTCCGCTGAAAAAGGCGCTGAGGTTTGTGTTTATAT
Organism: Candidatus Kuenenia hertensis; assembly: GCA_021646465.1. Lineage (GTDB taxonomy): Bacteria > Planctomycetota > Brocadiia > Brocadiales > Brocadiaceae > Kuenenia > Kuenenia hertensis. The sequence continues at coordinate 832 of SOET01000012.1, forward strand.
ATTTGCAGGGTTGTGCATTGATCCCAATGTTACCTTTATGTTTCGCAACAAAGGGCAGTTCGTTTCCGTGATCATCTTCCGGGTCCTGATACGTATAATTAAAAAAAACATAATTGCCCTGTGATACATTTATTTTGGTTTCCACCTCAAATCCCTGTATATGCGCGTCACCGAAATTGTCGTACTGCCATGTCTCCTGAGTTGAATCAAGGGCGCGAAGCACAATAAGGTCTTTTACATTATTGTTAAAGTAACTGATACCACTCGTAACATATTTATTAAACGTATATGTCAATCCCATTTCAAGGGTACGGATGATTTCCGGATCCAAATCTTCGTTCCCAAGTATTGCCGGCTGATTCACGGTAAACATCTCCAGAAAGCTTGGAGCACGAAACGCTTCTCCATACAGCAATTTCACCGTTGCATTTTTCATACATTTCCACGTAAAACCCAAACGGGGGCTTGTCGCGCTTCCAAAATCATTATATTCATCATGTCTTGCGCCTAAAGTAAGACTTATGTCATCGGTAATATCCCAGGCATCCTGTATATAAACTGACCAGATATTCCTCGTTGTTTCTTTCAGAAAAGGATAGGTATCTGTAAAATCGGTCATGGATTCAAGCGGGTCTAAGGTTACCGGATCGAAGTTCGCCGAAAATTGAACATCCGATTGTTTAATAAACCGGTATTCGAATCCTAATGTAAGGATATTGCCGTCAAACAGTTCGTAGTCAAAAGGTATTTCAGCGCCAGCAATTCTCTGTATAACTTTGCCATTGCCAACAAAGCCGTCTGTATACGTTTTAAAAGTATCATAGGAACCATCGTTATCGGTATCAAAGGATAGCGTTGATCCCTCCGGTAAAGATTCAACATAGGTATCATTGTCAAATTGATCGTAATAAACCCTTGGTTTTATCGTAAATAGTTCTTCAAATGTTTTTTTGTATCCTGCTTCAGCAAACACATAATTGCTTTCAATATCTGATTCATCGGTCAGCGCGTGCTGCGGACCAACAAAAGGCCCACGGTTTTTATTATTGTACCACCCCTGAAAGTAAACATCCTTATATGCCACTTTTAAATTCAGACTATATTCCCTCCTCCAGTCTTCTACTTCTCCGGGAGCTTGCGATACCGCAGGAAATCCAAAAGGGGACAATGAATTATCCAGCACAGACTGGCTGTCACTTTCTATAGTTCCATCATATCCATTCGTATCTCTGTAATGCATCATGCCGGAAACTTCAACATTTCCATATCGCTTGCCAAATACAATATTTTCTTCTACCGTGTCATAGCTTCCGAAACCGCTATCCAGAAAAATGCCGTCGATATCCGCCCCGTCCTTTGTAATAATATTGATCACTGACAAAAAGGCATTTTCTCCGTATAATGCTGAACCCGGCCCGCGTATAATCTCAATTTTTTTAATATTTTCCAGAGGAAAATCGTCAAAATTGCCAAACGCACTGCCGTCTAACGGATTATTGACCAGGTGGCCATCAATCATTACCCGCACCCTGTTAGCGCCGTCAAGCCCCCTCACCGCAGGAATTACCGCGCCAAAATCTTCTGATTTTAATATTTCATAGCCGGGTACCGTTCGTAATAATTCAGAGAGGGTGCGATATCCGGAATAATTGATTTCTTCCCCATTCAATACTGTTACTATGCCTGGGGCTTTGCTTATCCGAACTTCATGCCTGGTTGATATCGTTACTTCCGTTTCCGCCAGCAGCCACCTGATTTCTTCCTGTATTGCATCGGTAATTTCAATCCGTTCATTGTTTTTGTCTCCTGTAAAATCATCAGCAAAGGCTTGCGCTAATCTGAAACCCGTGTAAATTGCATACAATAACAGCATTACCGCTCTTTTCATTATACATCTTGAATTTGTCCGGTATTTGCTATAAATCATTTGTTATTGATGTTGAAAGTGATAATTATGAAAACAATTTAACGTACATCATTCTCATTCTTATACAGTTTACACATTCTTGTTATACTTGTTATATGCGTAAACGCAAGAACACCTCCCCTCCACCCTTTCCTCCCTTCAGACAAGAATTTACGGGATTATACAAATATGCCTTTTCCAAAGCAACTCTTTAAACTATATCTTTTACAAAAATACTTGACACAAACATATAATCTTATAGTATTTTGAGTGTATATTTGCTGTTCCCGTTGTGCTTGTAATTTATGTGAACTAACTTCCAGCCTCTTTTTTTATACAGTTGTATGGGAATGTACGGAAAAATAAAATACATATTACCTCGTGCCTGTAACCATATGATTCCGTATTTTTATAATAGAGCTCCCGAGAAAAAGTGCCTGCTTAGAATATTGCCTCTCGCGTTCATCTTCCTTTTATTCATTAATACCCATGCGTTTGGCGCCGAACATAAATACACCATATATTTTTATAACCCGGAAACTAATATCAACAATTTTGCTTCATTAAAAAAAGAATTCGACCTCTACCTTTCTCAATTTGGCGGATATCAATTCCAGCCGTTTAGCGAACGCGAAATGTTTGAAAAACTTATCGCCAATAAAAAAGACGGTATCTTCATTATTTCCAGCTGGCATTATAAAAAACTAAAAGAGCGCATTCCTATTGAACCCGTTATGGTTGCCATAGCGAAAAACAAACCAACGTGCAGACGAATATTTTCAACAAACAGGACTATTGATGACATAAAACTTTTAACCGGTATGAACGTAGCTTCCGCCAGCAGCGAAGATTATACGAAAAGCGTTCTTGTTCAAATGTTTGGAGAAAATAACGGTTCCATTGCTACCTCCATAAAAATACTCTCCGTTCCGAAAGACATCGACGCATTGATGTCCGTTGGGTTTGGAATGGCAGACGGCGCTATTACCACTGATAATAGTCTTGCAAAACTCGCTGCAATCAACCGGAAACTCCATGACAAGTTAAAACAATTATTGATCAGCGATGAAACGCTGCTTCCGATTGTTGCAATTCCCAAACTCCGGGATGAAAATCATTTGAAACTGACAAAAATAATAAAAGACATGGAAACTGCGGTGGAAGGGAAAAACAAACTCAACATGCTGGGGTTTGAAGGCTGGAAAACACTCAATGAATCAGAAAAGGAGTATCTGGGAGAATAATGAACACAAACAAGAACAATCAAATAAACAAATTCCCAATGCTTTCTGCTCTTCTGCATAATCAGAATAAAAAGCACATATTTCCGGCAATTTTTGCTATTTTATTTATTTTCCTGCCATGCAGTACAAATACTTCATTTTCAGACACCACTGAAAATGTCCTCATTATAAATTCGGACATGTCCATCAAAAATTATTCTCTCGCACATACCGGATTCAAATCAGTAATACCAAACCCGAAAGGCGAAATAGACCTGGGCAACAAATGGAAAGATGAGGCAGAATTGGAGAAAATGATTCAGAAATCAAATCCGGCTATAATTTACTGCATAGGAATTAAAGCGTATCTTTTTTCCCATAAACTGGCAAAAGATACAACTCTGATTTTTTCTTCGATAATCAATTGGCGTCGTCTCACAATGGAAGAAAATACGTATGGCATATCATCCGAACTGCTTCCGAGTATGCAATTGATGATGTACCGCTATCTCTTCCCGAAAACAAGTAAAATCGGTGTACTTTACAGCAAAGAATATAATGAAGAGTGGATGCAGTTGGCAAGGGACGACGCAAAAGATATTGGAATCAGCCTTGTAGGAATGCCAATAAACAAAAAAACAAACATACGGTCAGCCCTGAAAAAACTTTTAAAAAATGTTGACGCCGTTTGGCTGACTTCGGACCCGCTGGTGCTATCAAAAACAGACTCTGTCAGGAATATCTTCCAGCAATGCGACACCGCAAATATACCTGTGTTTACGTATAGCGAAGCCTTTATTGATGCAGGAGCAACTTTGGTTATTTCAGCAGATATTCCAACCATCGGCAAACAAGCAGCACGATTAACACTTGATCTGCTCTCCCGGCAAAAGAAGAAAGAAAGAGTTAACATCCCTGCTGGTTCGCACATAAGTATCAACTTAAAAAAAGTAGAAAAAAACAACTTGCTGTTAAATACTGAAGCATTAGATTCGGTAAACCAGATCATTCAATAAACGACCTTCTGCCTGTTGCCTTTAAAATAAACATGTCTATAAAACAAAATGCCATTGAAATTGTAAAAACGTTACGGGATAAGGGTTATAAAGCCCTTTTTGCGGGGGGGTGTGTACGTGATATGATTATGCAGCGGGAATCTGCTGATTACGATATTGCCACCAGCGCCCTTCCACGGGACATTATGAATCTTTTCAAAAAGACCATTTCTGTCGGTGCGCAGTATGGCGTTGTGATTGTTGTAAGAGAAGGGCATAATTTCGAGGTAGCTACGTTTCGTACGGAAGGATCATACAGCGACGGCAGGCATCCGGATTATGTATCCTTCAGCACTCCCGAAGAAGACGTCAGGCGGCGGGATTTTACTATTAATGGCCTGCTCTATGATCCGATAAAAGATGAAATACTGGATTATGTCGGGGGACGGGATGATATTGCCGCAGGCATCATCAGAACAATTGGCAACCCTGTTGAACGTTTTACCGAAGACAAGTTACGCATGATACGCGCAGCCCGCTTTGCATGCCGGTTTCAGTTTCAGGTCCATGAAGATACAAAAGGTGCAATTATCAACCTTGCACCGCAGATTCATGTCGTCAGCGCCGAACGTATTCGTGAAGAATTGCAAAAAATACTTACCGGTCCGAATCCGCATATCGGGATTCAACTTTTAGACGAGCTTTGCATTTTACGCGAAATACTCCCTGAGGTCTCAGGGATGAAAGGCGTTCGGCAACCGGAAAATTTTCACCCGGAGGGGGACGTTTTTACGCATACTTTGTTGTGTCTTTCCAAAATGGAAAATCCTTCGTGGACGCTGGCGATGGGTGTATTGCTGCATGATGTTGGAAAACCGCCTACTTTCCAGGAATTAGACCGTATTCGGTTCAATTTGCATGAAAAGGTGGGAGCTGAGATTGCCGCTAAAATCTGCAATCGTCTAAAAACCTCGAATGCCGATAAAGAGCAAATTGTCTGGCTCGTTATAAAGCATCTCTGTTTTAAGGATGCACAGAAGATGAGGCTTAACAAATTGAAACGGCTTTTTGCGCATGAAGGGTATAAAGAACTTGAAGAATTGTGCAGGATTGACGCCCTTGCGAGTTCTGGCGACTTATCTGACTATTATTTCTGCCGGGAGATGTACGAAAAACTTTCGAAGGAGGAGGTCAAACCGAAACCCTTGATTTCCGGCCATGACCTTATTGCAATGGGATTAACCCCAGGCCCTGCCTTTAAGCATATATTGACAAAGATTGAAGATGAACAGCTTGACGGAAATATAACAACGAAAGAGGAAGCCATTGAAAAAGCACAGGAGATTATCTGTGCAAAAGCTGGTTTGCGGGACTAATATAGTCAAAAGCATCTGTCTTTCGAAAATTTTATAATTCTTAATGCTTCGACTCCGCTCAGCATGACTTTCGTTGTTACCCTGAGCACATTCGTATACTCTGGGCAAACTCCGTAGAGAAGGGGCATTTGTCAACTATAATTCATACATCAGAAAGAACCTGAAATGAGGTGATCAATTAACTCATGTCCCTTTTTGATATGAAGTTTTGACGCAGCAGCATTTGCCTCAGTCAGCGGAGATCCTTCCCCCTTTTGAATTCCGGTACCGCACATCACAAAAGGCACTGGTTCCGGTGTATGTGTTCTTTTTTCAATCGGTGTGTAATGGTCGGGAAGCACCAGAATACGAAGTTCCCCAAATTTGTTTCCGGATTCCATAATTGGCCCGATAATCTTACTGTCAATTTGTTCGATGGCAATTACCTTTTCCTTTATATTGCCTTCGTGTCCTGCCTCATCAGGCGATTCGATGTGTACGAGTACTATATCATGATTTTCTAATGCTTCAATGGCATATTTTCCCTTATTGCCGTAATCAGTGTCGTGGTATCCGGTAGCGCCGGGAACGTTTATAATATCCCATCCAAGATAGAGAGAAATCCCTTTTATCAAATCCACCGCGGTAATCACCGCCCCTTTAAGGTTGAAACGTTCCTGGAAGGTAGGCATTTTGGGACGATATCCGTATCCCCATAGCCAGATCATGTTGGCAGGGTTTTCCTGAAGATCAAGACGCACCTTATTTATGTCATGATTATGCAGCAGCCCCCGTGAACGTTCCATGAGGTCAATGAGGATTTCACTTCCTTTTCCTTTCGGAAGGTGTGCTTTTATCGATTCTCCCATAATATCATGGGGGGGAAAACATTTAGCATCTATTTTCTGCTGCCCTTTATACACCATGAGGTGGCGGTAGCTTTTCCCTGTGTAAAATTGAATAACATCATTTCCGAATCGTTCATTAAGTAATTGTATAAGGATGCCCGCCTCTTCCGTTTTAATATGCCCCGCGCAAAAATCCACCAGTGTATCTTCGTTGGTGGTAATGAAATTGCACCGAAAAGCACAGTCTTCTTCCCCCAGTTGAATACCAATGCTTGCCGCCTCCAGAGGTGCCCTGCCGGTGTAATAGTCAGCTGGATTATATCCTACTATAGTAAGGTTGGCAACGTCGCTTCCCGGCGGAAATCCGCGAGGAATAGTCTGGACGGTGCCTATCCTGCCGTTTTCCGACAAGAGATCAAGGCAGGGAGTACGTGCAGTTTCAAGGGGCGTCCTTCCGCCCAATTTTTCTAAGGGATAATCGGCCATGCCGTCGGGAATGATAATGCAGTATTTCAAGAATGTCTCCTATTCTTCAACACGCAGGAACCGTGTTTGGTCTTTTACGACGTCTAATTGTTTGATTTCAGAAAGCGCGTTCAGCAAATTGCCTTCTTCCGCGACATGAGTCATCAGAATGAGAGGTACATGTCCCTTTTCTTTTGCTTGTCGTTGAATTACCGAGGCAATGCTTATTTCATGATTTCCCAATATACCGGAAATTTTTGCCAGTACACCAGGTTTATCTATTACCGAAAACCGTAAGTAATACCGTGTTTTAATCTCTTTCATATCGGCAACAGAAACACGTTCACATTGTCCCGAAAAGATTTTCATTGTATTGAAAGTGATGTTTGCTCTGCCAAGTGCTACGTCAACAATATCAGCAACGACAGCGCTTGCCGTGGGCATTTCTCCTGCGCCTCTTCCATAAATCATTGAGTCTCCGACAGCGCTTCCTTTGATACAGATAGCGTTAAATACCCCATTTACCGAAGAAAGAGGGTGTTCGTGCGGCAGGAGTGTCGGATGTACCCTCAGTTCAAGGTCACACTCTCTCTTTTTTGCTATTGCAAGAAGCTTTAAGGTATATCCCAATTCATGAGCATACCAGATGTCAGAAAGTTCCACTTTACTTATACCTTCACAATAAATACTCTCGTAATCAACGTCTACTCCAAACCCTATTCGTGCAAGGATGGCAAGTTTGTGCGCCGAATCAATACCCTCAACGTCCATTGTAGGGTCTTTTTCCGCATAGCCAAGTCTTTGGGCTTCTTCAAGGGTTACGCAATATTCGACATTTTCTTTTGTCATTTTGGTTAATATGTAGTTTGTCGTGCCGTTAACGATTCCCAAAATACATTCGATCTTGTTTGCGATAAGACCGTCTCTCAGTTCTGCAATAATAGGGATACCCCCTCCAACGCTTGCTTCAAAAGAAATGCTTTTCCCATGCTGATGCGCCTTCCGGAATAATTCCGAGCCATGGAGTGCAAGGAGCATTTTGTTTGCGGTAACAACATCCTTTCCGTTTTCCAGTGCCTTGATGACAAAATCCTTTGCGATCGTCACCCCCCCCACAAGCTCTATAATGATATGGATATTTGGATCATTTAATAATGTATACGCATCAGTGGTAAATACCACCTCCGAAGGCAAATCTATTTTATTCTTAGCATCCGGATTACAATCAGCGATACCCTTTAATACAGGGATATCATCGAGTTTTTCTTTAAGGGGAGAATCATCATCCAAAAGGATTTTTGCGACACCCGTTCCAATAGTACCCATACCGATAATACCTACGTTTATTCTTTTCATAATTATCCCTAATTCTATTATTTGTATCTCATAAAATTTTGAAACTTTAAAAGTAAAAAAAATTTACTATAACGAAACAATTTATTTATTGTCAATAAAATTTGCCCTCTTTAATATGGTTTTATATTCTCCGATAATTAGTGCTTGTAATGTTGAAATAGGTCTGATAAGATCATTCCAATGTTAATTAACACCACTTCTCTATACCATAAAAATTGGTAGGAATAAATGATCAGTTTTAAACAAAGAGATGTTATTTCTATCCTTCATTTCAATAAAGAAGAGTTATTATACCTCCTTGACGTTACAAAAAGAATGGAACAAACCCATTATTCCCATATCCTGAAAGGGAAAGTGCTGGCTGCGCTATTTTTTGAACCATCAACAAGGACAAGGTTAAGCTTTGAAACGGCGATGAAAAGGCTTGACGGTATGGTAATTGGATTTGCGGAATCAGGGGCCACGTCTATTGCAAAAGGTGAGTCCCTCAGCGATTCGGTGAAGACGATCGAGGGATATTGTGACGTTATTGTTCTTCGCCACTACCTTGAAGGTGCTGCGCAGTTGGCGGCGGACATTGTTAATGTCCCTGTAATCAATGCTGGTGACGGTTCCAATCAGCATCCCACCCAAACGTTTCTCGATCTCTATACCATTCAAAAGACAAAAGGAACCCTGGAGGGTCTTAAAATCGGTTTTTTAGGAGACCTCAAATACGGCAGAACAGTACACTCTCTTGCCTATGCCCTTGCCTATTTCGGGGCGGAGATGTACTTTATCTCTCCTCCTAATTTGAGAATGCCGAAGGATTATATGGAAGAACTGAAGAACAGGCACGTGGCATGTCACGAAGCAGAATCCCTGCAAGATATCGGGAAACGCCTCGATGTGATTTATTGTACACGGATACAGGAAGAGCGTTTTGCCGATCCGATAGAATTTGAAAAGGTACGGGGGATTTACCGGTTGAGTAAACCCATACTTGAGGGATTAGGGGTAAAGGACGATTTAAAGATAATGCATCCACTACCTCGTGTTGATGAGATGGACGAAAGCCTTGATGGAACCAATTACGCAATATATTTTGAACAGGCACGTAACGGGATTCCCGTGAGAAAGGCTATTTTGGCGACTGTATTAGGTGTAATAGAATGAAACAGTTAGACGTTTCAGCGATTAAAGACGGTTCGGTAATCGATCATATTGACAGCAAGAGTACATTAAAAGTAGCGGACATTTTAAATATCAAGGCCGAGGAGGACGTGGTCCTTGTTGGCATGAACCTGACAAGCAAATACCTGGGGAAAAAGGGGATTATAAAAATCGGGGGGAAAATTCTCGATCAGAAAGAGGTAAACAAGATTGCCCTGATAGCCCCAAATGCCACAGTGAACATTATCAAGGATTATGAAGTGGTGAAAAAATTCGAAGTCGTAGTTCCTGAGGTAATTGAGGGGATCGTAAAGTGCTTTAACCCAAACTGCATTAGTAACTATGGCAACACCAAGGCAAAACAACACCTGATCAACAAAAATCCGATAAAACTGCGATGCCACTATTGCGAACGTGTTATGGGTGCAAATGATATTGTACTGATCTGATAAAAAACCGGTATTATACAAACCATAAGAGATTTTTCCCTATTCCCCCATATAACGCCTTTAAACTCTTTCGCTTGCATTTTTACCATCACAAAGTAAAATGTAAATTTCCTGTTTTAATTATTATCGTTTAATAAAATAATGTATTTTATGTGCAGGTGTGATCTATGAAAGCAGTTGTTTTCCAAGAACATGGCGATATTGACAAGCTGGCATACAGTGAAACAAACGATCCTGGAATCTCTCCCTATGAAGTGCTTGTAAAAGTAAAGGCATGTGCATTAAATCATTTAGATATATGGGTGAGACAGGGTTTCCCCGGCATTGAAATACCGATGCCCCATATTTTGGGCAGTGACATAGCAGGAGAGATTGCCGAAGTTGGGACTGCGGTAAAAAAATTCAGGGCAGGTGACCGGGTGGTAATTGCTCCCGGTGTTCGTTGCAGAAAGTGCGTTTATTGCACTTCGAACAGAGACAGTATGTGTGAAAAATTCAAAATAATAGGATTTCAGGTACAGGGCGGATATGCAGAACTTGCAAAAGCGCATGTTGACAACATCATTCCTGTGTCGGAAAAACTATCATTTGAAGAATGGGCTGCTGTACCATTGGTATTTTTGACCACCTGGCATATGCTCATTAGCCAGGCGAAAATCAAACCTGGGGAATGCGTCCTGGTTCATGCCGCTGGCAGCGGGTTAGGAAGTGCAGCTATCCAGATTGCACGTTTGGCGGGTGCCCGTGTAATTACAACGGCAAGGGGAACGGAAAAAATGGAAAAGGCGAAACAGTTGGGAGCGGAGGAGGTAATTGATTATTCGAAAGAAGATTACGCGGAAAAAGTAAGATTCCTTACTCACAATAAAGGTGCGGACGTTATTTTTGAACACATTGGAACTGATACGTGGGAAAAAAATTTACAGTGCCTTGCAAAAGGTGGAAGGATGCCCGTATGCGGCATCACCAGCGGTCTTGCTACTACTATAGATATCCGTTCATTATTCATGCGGCAGCATGTTATCTATGGCTGCTATATGGGCAGTAAAAACGAACTTCTGGACGTATTAAATCTGGTGGAATATGGCAAATTGAAACCGGTTATTGATTCTGTTTTCCCGCTGCAAGAAGCCAGAGAAGCACAGCAAAGGATGCTTAACCGGGATAATTTTGGAAAAATTATATTGAAAATCTAGGTTTTTAAAAATAGAGAGTTGAATATTTATGAAAGTAATAAGCGTTGGGAATGAGATATGAGCGTTGAAACTGATAAAAAATCAGGATATGTATTTAAGGCGCCAAGAGGCACCGCGGATATTTTGCCGGAAAATTGGACTTTGTGGAGAAAACTGGAGGAGGTCGGAAGGCAGGAGTTTGAGTTATGCGGATATTATGAGATCCGTACCCCTGTTTTTGAGGATACTCGTCTTTTTGTGAGAAGCCTCGGGGAGGCTACGGATATTGTTGAAAAAGAGATGTATACTTTTTCAGACAGTGAAGACTCGAGTATAACCCTTCGTCCCGAAAATACCGCTCCCGTTATGCGTGCGTATCTGGAATACGAACAGCACAAAACAAAAAAATTTCAAAAATACTATTATATCGGCCCGCAATTCAGAAAAGAACGCCCTCAGGCCGGCAGGCTACGGCAATTTCACCAGATGGGCATAGAAGCAGTAGGGGCAAACGACCCTTTGCTCGATGTGGAAACGATTGGCGTTGCGGTGAGAATATTCGATCGTATCGGTCTTAAAGGTTACAATGTAAAAATCAACTCCATCGGTTGCGAGCAATGCAGACCCATTTTCAGAGCCATTCTGAAGGATAAGCTCAGCGAGCACGAAACTGAGTTGTGCGAACTTTGCCAGGCACGACTCCACAGGAATGTGTTTCGTATCCTTGATTGCAAGAATGAGAAATGCAAGGAAATAACACATCATTTGCCGCCCGTAAATGACTATCTATGCGATGAATGCCGGATTCACGCAAATACCGTCAGAGAAGCCCTTGTGGAAATAGGCATCCCTTATATCGCAGACGCGCACCTTGTAAGAGGACTGGATTATTATACAAAAACGGTTTACGAAATTACCCATTCTTCATTAGGCGCCCGTGACGCAATCTGTGCCGGCGGGCGGTATGACAATCTGATATCGGATATCGGAGGGCCTTCCATTGGCGCCGTTGGGTTTGCTATCGGGATGGAGGCGACTATTCTGGCGTTGGAAAACGTATTACATAAAAAAAACACTGCCACTCCGCAGGATATTAGCGGACCCGCACCGTCCGTTTACATTGTTTATATAGGTGAAGAGGTCAAAAAACATTGCTTTTACCTACTCAACAATTTGAGAAAATCCAATATTTCCGCCGATCTTGATTATGAAGGGAGAAGCCCAAAGGCTCAAATGCGCGTTGCAAACAAGCTGGGGGTAAAATACGTTCTGGTACTGGGGCCTGACGAGTTGGCCCGCGGCAATGTTAAAGTTAAAATAATGGAATCGGGCGAAGAAGCTATCATAAGGCAGGATGAGATAATCGATTGGTTTCTTCAGAAACTATGACCATAAATGGTAATTTTGTAATTATGGCCGTAGTTTCAGTGCAACGGAATATGTTATAAAGAAAAAAAGGAATTTTTAGACAAAGAGCATTGGTGTTATATCTCTCGCTTCAAAGCAAAAATCCCACCCTAAATCTTCCTTACAATAATGAAATACATTGTTTTTCGGACCATTTTTAATGGAAAATTTGTAATCCACAGGAGGCAGTAAACACATGTCTAAACTGAAGCGAACGTGTACGTGTGGACAGTTGCGCTTAAAAGATGTCAGCTCAACTATAGTTTTGATGGGATGGGTAGACAGCGTTCGGGATCATGGGGGAGTAATTTTTATAGATCTAAGGGACAGAGACGGCATTACTCAGGTGGTCTTTAACCCTGACGCGGCAAATAAATCGTATGAACTCGCACATCAATTAAGATCGGAATATGTTATCGGGATACGGGGAAAAGTAGCTGCCAGACCTGCCGGCACCATTAATCCGGATTTAGCTACCGGTGAAATAGAGGTCATTGCCGATGAACTTGAAATATTTAATAAATCGGAAACACCACCGTTCGAAATCATTGACAATTCCAATGTTTCCTTAGAATTAAGACTGAAACATCGTTATCTGGATCTGAGACGCCCCGAAATGCAAAAACATTTGGTCTTTCGCCACAAAGTTTGCCAAGTGATGCGTGAGTATTTTGATGGCCTTGGTTTTATCGATATAGAAACTCCGGTACTGACAAAGAGCACTCCGGAAGGCGCCAGAGACTATCTGGTTCCGAGCAGGGTGAACCAGGGCAAGGTGTATGCTTTGCCGCAATCCCCGCAACTCTTTAAACAGGTGCTTATGGTTGCCGGATACGACCGGTATTTTCAAATTGTTCGATGTTTCAGGGACGAAGATCTTCGCGCCCAACGGCAACCTGAATTTACGCAAATAGATATGGAAATGTCTTTTGTGGATGAGAGCGATATTATGCAGATTATCGAAGGGCTGATTGCTGCAATTTTTGAAAAGGTTGTGGGAAAAACGATTAACACGCCGTTCCCCAGATTATCGTATCGTGAATCTATGGTATACTATGGATGCGACGCGCCTGATTTACGCTTCGACATGAAAATACAGGATGTTTCTTACATTGTAAAAGAATCAAACTTTAAAGTTTTTTTAGATGCAATTAAGTCCGGAGGACAGGTACGGGCAATAAACGCGACAGGGTGCGGAAATTATTCGAGAAAGGAAATAGACGAATTAACGGAATTTGTTGGCCAGTTTGGTGCAAAAGGGCTTGCCTGGTTCAAAGTGGAAGAAACAGGACTGGTTTCATCAATAACAAAATTTTTCCCTCCTGAGATATTGCAAAAAATCCAGCAACACATGAACGCAAAAACGGGTGATTTGCTTCTGTTCGTTGCGGATAAGGAAAAGGTAGTTTCTCAGTCTCTTGCACATCTCAGGGTGCATCTTGGCCATAAGAACAATCTTATTGATCCTGTGGAATTTAATTTTGTATGGATTGTTGATTTTCCGTTGTTCGAATATAGTGAGGATGCGAAACGTTACGTGGCACTCCACCACCCCTTTACTTCCCCCCGGCAGGAAGACCTTCCTCTGCTGGAGGAGAAACCTTTAGAAGCCAGAGCAAGGGCATACGATCTTGTGCTCAATGGAGTTGAACTTGGCGGAGGCAGTATACGTATTCATTCTCCGGAAATACAGAAAAGAGTATTTCGTCTGCTGGGAATAAATGATGACGAAGCATATCAGAAATTTGGATTCTTACTGGATGCCTTAAAATACGGAGCACCGCCACATGGAGGAATTGCATTAGGAGTGGATCGTATGATTGCATTACTACTTCACCTTGACGATATCCGTGAAGTAATCGCATTCCCAAAAACACAGAAAGCTACATGTCCCATGACAGAAGCCCCTTCTGAAGTAGATCCGCAACAGTTAAGAGAATTGGGAATACGCCTTGGGTAATTATTTTACCGGTAGCTAAAATAAAAAACATAAAAATTATGAAACAGAAAATGCTTATTTTGATTCTTTGCGCTTCATTTGTAGTTCTGTTGACATCTGTTGGTCTTTACGTATATTTGAAGCGCCAGCACAAAACGTTATCATACATCCAGACTGTTGGAGAATATGTACAGCAAGGAAAGTATGACGAAGCGATTCATTTATTGAAAGAAACCATCCATAAAAATCCACGCATTGCAGAGGCTCATGCAGCATTGGGCATGATATATAACAAAAAAGACATGCTCGACGAATCTCTGCAAGAACTGAAGACTGCGCTTACAATGAAACCGGACCTTATAAGCATTTATCAGGAGATGTATAAGGTATACAAAAAAAAGGGGATGGAGGAGGAAGCACAAAAAGCTTTGGAATCTTATGAAAAATTAAAAGGAAGCGAATAAAATTTAATTTGTATAGTTTTTGCAAAAGTGTTAATATTTTTTTATGAAGAATTATTTAAAACTATTTCCAATATTCATTTTAGTGGGCATTTGCTCTATGCATTCAGTGTTTGCCGATGCAAACAGCGAGGCAAACAAATTTTATCTGGATGCGTACAATATGTACAAGCAGGGAAAACTGGAGGAATCCCTGGAATTGCTGGAAAAAGTAATATCCTTAAATCCCAATCATCCCGAAGCACATTTTGGAAGGGGGAGCATTTACTTTCGCCAGGAAAATTTCCAGAAGGCCGTTGAAGAATTTACGAAAGTGACGGAAATTAAACCGAATTACGTTGAGGCATATCAAAGACTCTGGCTGGCATATAAAAAACTGGGGATGAGTGAAAAAGCAGAGCAGGAACTCCTCAAATACCGCAAACTGATAGAAGAACGTATGCAGTCCATGTCGGGATCTGCCCCGCGGGTAGTAAAACCAACATCTCCTCCCAAAAATGAACTTGGGGAAAAACAGGAAGAAAAGCCGCCGGAACCCGTCGAAACAAGACAGGTGGAGCTTGAACCGGAAAAATCAGTCCCTTCAGAGACAACCACATCACCGGAAGTGCATGTGGCTGAATCCAAACCTTCAGAAAAAGTAGCGGTTGAAGCAAAAAAGGAAGCAGTGCCTGAAGAGGTGAAACCTGAAGTAAAAAAACAACCCGAACCCGTAGCAGTAGTTCCAGTAGAACCGCCAAAAAAAGAAGTACGATCGCCCATTCTTCCTCCGGAACCACCGCCGGTTGCATTGGAAACAAGGTCTTCAAAACCGACAAGCCCTCTCCTCGAAAGGAAATACCAACCGCATCTCGATACTGGCTATAGTTCCAAATATAAAAAGGTATATAAAGGCGATGATCCAACCTTTCAGGGTTTCATGCAAAAATTAAAGTCCACTGCTTCTTTTTTAACGAAAAACCCTTTTAAAAGAAGTGACGGAACACCGGTCAGATCGCTTTTTGCAAAATTAGTAAAAGGGTTTGCATATTACGTCATTGTAATTCAAATTTGGCTTTGTGTTGCAGCAGTAATATGCATTTATTTCTCGAAATCGAAAAATAACAAAAAAGAAATCGTTTGATTCTGGCAAGGATATAAATTATGAAACAATGCCCTTTTTGTGCAGAAGAGATAAAGGAAGAAGCGATTAAATGCCGTTTTTGCGGTGAATTTTTAACTCCTTCTCACGATAAAGGCAATGAGTCCGCAGGAAAAACAGGACCCAAAACCGGTCACCCTCCCTCTCTGGAGAAAATCCATGTAAGAACGAAGATGCAGAAAAGCAAAAAAAATCCCCCGCAACAACCCATTACCAGGAAAGATGAAAAACCAATAACCACCCCACAGTCAGGTCAAACACCCTCTTCTCTTATTGCTGAAAAGGAAGAAGAAACACAAGAACAGTCTGCCTCCATTCTGCCTGAAAAAACCAGTGATGAAAAAAAGAAGAAAAAAGACTGGGTATTAATAATTGCTATTATTGTATTTGGTATTTTGCTTTTGATAATACAATTTAGTAAGCAGTTGGGAATAGAGGGGTTTCCATAAAAACTTCTCTTTTCCTTTCCCGACGAAGCCCCCCCCTTTGCAAAACTGCTTTTCTCGTTTTCCTACCTGAATGAAGGTATATCTTCCGATTCGGAAAGAATTGTTGCAACTGTCATCATTATGTTACGGACTTCATTTCCTATGTAGCGAATTTTACCTTTCCTGTCCAGGACATACAACAACGGTAAATTTTGGACAGTATACATTGTTGCCAACTCTCCTTTAAACTGTTCTCCGTCAAATATCTGCGGCCAGTCAAACCGTTCATGCTGCATAAAACTCATGAGGTTTCCAAGATCATCATCAAGGCTTATTCCTATAAATTTTACACCCTGACTCCCCAAATTGGTGTACATTCTCATAATCTTCGGAAATTCCTGGATGCATGGTTCCGCCCATGTTGCCCAAAAGAAGAGAACGACAATTTCTCCTTTATAGTCCTCCAAATTAACTGTTTTCCCGTTTACATCCTTTACGCTGAATGTTGGAGCATCTGTGCCTACCTGCGAAACATTACTCAGGTCTGCCCTAAAGTTCGCTGCTGCCCTTGGCTCTATTTCCTTTAATACCACAATAGTTTTTTTTGCATTTACAACGTCACCCTTCCCCAAAAGAGCCTGTGCTTTAAAATAAAGTGTTCGTGCATGAAAATTTTTGTCGAGCCCTTCCTGATTTAATACAATATCAAAGTATTGCACCGCTTCATCAAAATTCCTCATCATATTGTACACATTGCCAATGTAAAAGCTTGCTTCCAGACCCTCCCACGTTCCTTCATATTTTTTTTCAAATTTTTTTAAATCCTTCAGGGCTTCTTTGTAATAATTTTCAGAATCTTTTAATTTCATTTCAGTTAAACCGCTAAGCTTTTTCCTTATCAATTCAAGTTGTTTTACGGCTTCTTCATTATGCGCTAGTTCCTTTGCATAAGACATAGAATATGTCCGGGTAAAAAACAGCGACGAAAAAATCATTGCAACAAGAAGGCATTTTTTTTTCATTGTAAAGACTCCTAAAGTTTCATACGTGATTATGTTGAATGGAAATAAAGGAATGACAAATTTTACATGACCGTCTAAACATACTACAAATTCGAAAAGTTCCCGAAATTATTTTTACAAAAATATTTAATATGAATAGAAAAGCATGGCTATACTAACATAGAATACCATCTTTATTCAAGATTCATTTCTGCAAATTTATTCATATCTAATAAAAACGTTGAGATGATTACTTTTGCAATGAAGAGGACAGATAAAGTTTTAAAATTTACATTGCAAAAAAGCCCGCTTTCATTTTAGAATGAGTAAAGCAATTTTCCTCTTGCGATATTATTAATATGGTTGTGGTAAAGAGGGTTTTTTTAATAAGGTGCTTTTTTTTATAATCCGGTATATTAAATTACCTTCTTTGTTTTTATCAGATGAATAACAGGGAGTACACATAAAATGGCACGAACGAAACGCATAATACCTTTTACTATCGTAAATTTGCTGTTGACATTTCTTTTTTTATGGGAGGTGCATGCTAATCCGCTCAAAATAGACGTAAAAGAACATGTACTCAAAAACGGTTTGAAGATGCTTATGCTGGAGAAGCACGATGCACCTATTGTATGCCTCCGTATTAATTTCCGCGTAGGTTCAGTGGACGAAAGACCAGGAATTACAGGAGTATCCCATCTTTTTGAACACATGATGTTCAAAGGAACAAAGATATTTGGAACAAAGGATTATGCCGCGGAAAAACCATTGCTTGAAAAAGAAGAAGCCCTGGTAGGTGAACTTGCCCTGGAAACGGGAAGGGAAACCCGGGACAATAAAAAAATTGCCGCATTGGAAAAGGAATTAGAAACGACGAGAGAAAAACTAAGAGATTTAATAGTAAAGGATGAAATATTTTCCTTGTATTTACGGCATGGCGCGGTCGGATTAAATGCCGCAACATCTTCTGACGGAACATTCTATATTTGTAACATTCCCTCTAATAAATTGGAATTATGGGCATTTGTCGAATCGGATAGGATGAAAAACCGCGTATTGAGAGAATTCTATTCAGAGCGTGACGTTGTGATGGAAGAACGGCGTTTAAGAACGGAAACGAGCCCATTTGGAGCATTGATCGAACAACTTAATGCGGTAACATTTATCGCCCACCCCTATCGTTGGCCAACGATAGGGTGGCGTTCCGATATTCAAAACGTAACAAAGGCAGAAACTGCGGAATATTTTGAACGGTATTATTCCCCGAATAATGCAATCATTGTAATGGTGGGTGACTTTCAGGCAGAAGAGGCGATAAAACTGGTAGAGAAATATTTTGGTGAAATTCCCCGCCAACCAGACCCTCCAAGGGTAAAGACCTTAGAACCAGAACAACAGGGTGAAAGGCGTATAGATGTGGAGTTTGATTCGAACCCCTACATGGCCATTTCATATCACATTCCGGGAATCAGTCATTCTGACATCTATGCATTGGATGTGTTGAGTTCTCTTCTTTCTGAAGGACGAACATCCCGTTTGTATAAATCTATGATCGAGGGAAAGCGAATAGCGGTAATGGCAAATGCCGGGATTGGTGTCGGAAGGTTTCCGGAAACATTTACCTTTTATGCAGCCCCGCGTGCACCTCACACCGTAGAAGAAGTAGAGGAGGCATTTTATGAAGAGATAGAATTGCTGAAAACAAAGCCCCCTTCCGATTGGGAATTGCAAAAGATTAAAAATCAGTTGGAGGCAAGTTTTATACGGAGCCTGGACAGCGCTTCAGGTCTTGCCAGCCAGATAGGACACTATGAGATTATTTCCGACTGGAGATATATTAATACATTCCTGGAAAAAGTAGGTGAAGTTACTGCCTCGGATGTAACAAGGGTGGCAAACAAATATCTGAATAAGAGAAACCGTACCGTTGCTGTGTTGGTTAAGAAAGAAAATGGGGAGAGTGTAAAGTGAGTATGAAAAAGTATCATCGTCTTGTTTTATGTGTAGTTTGCATCATAAGCGTTTTTTCCGTTAACAATTCCGGACTGCTCCGCGCACAACATCAAAAAGAGGTTATCCCATCCTCTGGCGAACCCAAATCTGAGGGCGCAAGGATACTCTCAAAATTCAAATTCACCCCACTTGACTTTAATCCTCCAAAGGCAGAAAGATTAGTACTGGAAAATGGTATGATTCTCTATTTGCTGGAAGATCATGATTTACCGATCATAAATATGACCGCGCAAATCAGAACAGGTGCTGTTTATGAACCTATGGAAAAGGCGGGGTTGGCGAGTTTGACGGGTGAAGTCATACGGAGCGGAGGTACGAAATCAATGCCGCCTGATAAGATGAATGAAGAACTTGAATTTATGGCGGCCTCTGTGGAAACTTCCATTGGCAGAGAGTCGGGAAGTGCAAGCCTTTCCGTACTAAAAAAAGACCTGGATAAAGGGTTAAAGATTTTTGCCGACATACTTAGGAATCCTGCATTTCCTGAAGATAAAATAAGGATGAAAAAGGATGAAGCCATAGAATCCATCCGAAGGGAAAACGATCGTCCGCAGCAAATAGCAGGGAGAGAATTTCGCAAAATTATCTATGAAAACATTCATCCGTATAGCAGAAGGGTCGATGGCACACTGGAATCAATAGAAAAAATTACGAGAAAAGACATGATTGCCTTTCATAAAAATTTTTTCCGTCCAAATAACATAATACTTGGTATTTCAGGCGATTTTGACAAGAAAACTATGATAGAGAAACTGAACGAAGTATTCAAAGGATGGAAAAAAGAAGATATCGATTTTCCTGAAGTGCCAAAGGTGAAAAACGAATTAAACAAATCGGTAAACTATGTATCTAAAGACATTAATCAGGCAAACGTCATTATGGGGCATTTGGGAATACATAGGAAGAGCCCTGACTATTTTCCCATCGAAATTATGAATTTTATTTTGGGCGGCAGCGGGTTTACCGCCCGGATAACCAGCAGGATACGTTCTGATGAGGGCCTTGCCTATTCTGCATTTAGCAATTTTCAGACATCACAAGACCTTGGCATATTTTACGTAATGTGCCAAACCAAGCTGAATTCCACACATCGCGCTATTTCGATCGCTCTGGAAGAAATTGAAAAAATGCGTTCTACATTGGTAGATAACGAAGAATTAATGCATGCCAAAGAAACCATTGTAAATCAGTTTGTTTTCCGCTTTACAACGAGTGCGAGCATAGTTGCACAAATGGTTGATATTGAATACGAAGGATTACCACTCGATTATCTGGAAACATATGTGGATAATATACAAGCAGTGACTATTGAGGATATACAAAGGGTAGCGAAAAAATATTTACATCCGGATAAAATCAGTATTCTTGTTGTTGGAAATAAAGATAAATTTGACAAACCTCTTGATACTTTTGGCAAAGTCAACGAGATTGCATTGGAACAATATCCGGAAATTCCTGTAAATAAGACAAAAAACGAGGCGAAATAAGTTGTGGTTGAAACGATAGCAATAACAATGGAAATGCCGGAAGGATCAAATATAATAGTCGGCCAGACCCATTTTATCAAAACGGCAGAGGATCTTTACGAAATCCTTATAAATGCCGTACCAGGAATAAAATGTGGCATTGCTTTTTGCGAGGCTTCCGCCCAACGGCTGATAAGAATCGAGGGGAATGATGACCATCTGAAAGAAGCGGCTACAAAAAATGCGAAAAACATAGCCGCTGGCCATACCTTTGTAATCCTTATCAGGGATGCATATCCCATAAATGTGTTAAATGCTTTGAAATTATGCCCGGAGGTATGTTCCGTTTTTTGTGCCACCGCCAACCCTCTTCAGGTTATTGTTGCAAAGACCGCTCAGGGCAATGGAGTAATTGGTGTAATTGACGGATATGGTCCGCAGGGAGTCGAGAGCGAGAAAGATATTCTTGACCGGAGGCAATTATTGCGCAAAATAGGTTATAAGCTCTCTTGATTTGGTTTTTCACCTCTCTTTTTTGTTCATTTTGCGTGGCAACCGCTGACGCCCTGAGCAAGAAGGTTCTGAAGGAAAAGAACGAATATATCGTCTTATGGGCACGCATTGGCTTTGCCTCACCGTTTTTATTGTGTTTCCTTCCTTTCATAGAAATACCAAAACTGGACCACACCTTTTTTCTTATTCTCATCTTCCTGATCCCGCTGGAAACGACGGCACTCATATTGTATATGAAGGCAATAAAAATATCACCGTTGTCAATGACATTGCCTTTCCTCGCATTAACCCCCTGTTTTTTGATAATAACATCAAATATTATTCTTGGAGAACGGCTGGACGAATACGGCATTACCGGTGTATTCCTTACCACACTGGGAGCGTATTTGCTTAATGTTAAAATGACCCGGCGGGGAGTATTGCAGCCGTTTAAGGCAATTTTGAAGGAACGCGGTTCTGTTTACATGATCATTGTTGCCTTTATCTACAGCATTACTTCCAATTTGGGGAAACTGGCGATCCAGCATTCCAGCCCATTGTTTTTTTCAGCAATCTATTTTCCCTTCCTCTCAGTAATTCTGTTTCCTCTTATTTTGTGGAAAAACAATGGTAAAATAAGGCAGCCGTTGAGTTCTCATTTTTTTCTCTTTATTATAATAGGATTGGTAATAGTATTTTCAACTGTCAGTCATTTTTTTGCAGTAACACTAATAGAAGTACCCTATTTCATTTCAGTAAAAAGAACGAGTCTCCTTTTTGGCATTCTCTATGGGGCAATTTTGTTTAAAGAAAAAAATATTGCCGAACGGCTTATCGGTGGCGTGGTAATGATTGCTGGTGTGTTTATTATTTTACTTTAATGGGGTATCTACTTGACTCCAACTACAACATGTAGTGTCATTAAACCTTGAAATTCCTTGTACTATTAAAATGAACACAAATCAATCTGCTGAACGAGTACCCCGTTTTTTTCATTGTTTCTTTATGTTTTCAACATTTTTTCTTATTTCTTCAGCATCTGGTGCATCAGGATTGAGTTTTAAATAGGTCAGGTAATCCTTCAACGCTTTTTCTTTGATTCCCAATTCCCGATAGGTATTGGCACGATGAAGATAGGCCAGGGGATTGTAAGGAAAGATATCTATGGAAGTATTAAAATCCGTGAGGGATTCAGAATACATTCCCAATAAGTTTTTTACGAGGGCACGTTCATAATACGCACCTGCAAGCCTTGGTTTCAACTCTATCATTCTGTTAAAATCTTCGAGAGACTCCCTGAAATGCTCGATTCCTCGATATGCCTTTGCCCTTATATAATATGCAAAGGCATTTTCCGGGGCAGATTGAATAAAGGCGGTTATATCCTTTATCGCCTCTTCATAACGCATCGCATCCGCATGAAGTATACTCCTTTTCATGTAAATATCCACATTGTTCGAATCAAGTTCCAATGCCTTATCAAAATCTTTTAAAGCCTTTTCCGGTTCGTTTGATTCGGCATATATCAAGCCTCTTGTTGCGTATGCAGGGGCATATTCTGGATCAAAAGCAATAACAGTGCTTAAATCCCGTATTGATAATTCTGCCCGCCCGATTAAATAAAATGCTATAGCCCTGTTATAATATGCCAGTATGGAATTGGGATCCAATGATATTGCCTTGTTATAATCCGTTATAGCAATATCAATTTTTTCCATTTTGGCATAATAAGAACCCCGGTTATAATACGTAGGCGCATAATCAGGGTTCAGGTCAACTGCCCTGTTATAGTCCTCTATGGCTTGTTCATTATTCCCGATTTTTTCATAGAGCACACCTCTGTTGCAAAAAGAGACCGCATCGTTATTACGCAATTCTGTGGCTCTATTCACATCATTCAAAGCATCTTTTATATTGCCGGTTTCTTTTTGAATGAGAGAACGATTTAAATAAACACTGGCAAGCACTTCATCTACGGTAAGATTTTTCAAATAATATCCATTCTTTATGCTTTTTTCTGAAACGGCTTTTCCTGGGATTTTCACATAATAACGATCTGGCATGGACAGTCCTTTGTAACCTGTTTCTATGTTTCTTACAAAACTGCCATCATCATAACGGACAAACATGTGTTCCGGTACACTTACCCCATAAATGGGCAACTGGAGATATTCTGCTATACAAAGGTACAAGAGAGACAATCCAACACAGTTGCCAATTTTATTATCCAGCACCTTATTTAAAAGGATATTTTCAAGATTTCCCGTTTGAACATATTGAAACTTAAATTCATCGAAAAGTATCGTATTTATTGTATTAATTATATGCTCCGGAGTTTTGTTATTTCCAACAGATGTTTTTATCGTCTCGCTTATTTTATCTACTTGTTGCAAATAATGTGTTTTGTCTATCTCTGGATAGGACTCCATTGCGATGTCAAGAATAACATTCGCAAGTCTATTTTTTTCTTTCTCAATCTCCCATGCATTGTCCGGAATAAAATCATCCGCGGACACATAAAAAACAATATTGACTATGCCCGGGAAAGAAAAAAACCCATAGATAACGCAAAACAAAAAACAATAGCTTAGGACTTTCCTTAATATGTTTTCCATAAGGGATCAATAGGCATGTTTGTTAACAAAACCATTCCATAACGTAAGCCATATAATCTTCAAATCAAATTTCATAGACCAATGCTCAATGTAGTAGAGGTCATATTCTATCCGTTTTTCCAACGAAGTATCGCCGCGCAGGCCGCATACCTGCGCCCACCCGGTAATTCCGGCCTTCATTTTGTGTCTTAACATATATTTTGGCGTAGTATTTCTGAAGTTTTTTATAAAAACAGGCCTTTCAGGACGAGGCCCTACAATGCTCATGTCCCCTTTCAACACATTAAAAAATTGCGGCAATTCGTCTAAACTGACCATTCTTAACAATCTCCCTATTTTCGTACACCGGGGATCGCCTTTCTTTGCCCATACTGGGCCTGTTTGATCTTCCGCATTTATACACATCGTCCGGAATTTCAGCAAATTAAAAAGTCTGCCATCCAACCCCATCCTTTCCTGTTTATAAAAGACCGGCCCTTTCGATGTTAATTTAACTAATAGCGCAATAATTACCATAATTGGCGCCGTAATAATCAGTACAATTGTGGCAAAAACAATATCTAAAACCCTCTTGAAAATAACATTCCAGCCGTAAAGAGGGGTATCACGAAGGCCGATAAGCGGCATACCCTCAAATTCACTGACATTGCCGCGTAATGTTACAAAATCAAAAAGATCAGGCAATACCATAATTGTAACCATTTCATCACCAATATTCTCTAATACTTCTTTTAATTGGTGATGTGAATGAAAAGGCAACGTGATAAAAACAATATCAATAGCATGTTTGATAATTAAATCACGAATATCCGAGAATTTACCTAATACTTCTATTCCTGATATTTTTTTCCCCACACTATTTGAATCATCTGACAGAAACCCCGTTACCTGAATACCTAGTTCCAAATGTTTTCTTAATTTGCCAACAAGATCTTGTCCTAATTTTTCCGTCCCAACGACCAATGCATACCGCTGGTTATAACCTTTTTGCCGTATAAATCTCAAAAATTCCCTAAATAATGCCCTCGTTAAGCACAGTAAAATAATGCTAATACACCAAAAATAAAGGAATATTAACCTGGAAAATTCATCCTGACGAAAAAGAAACGTGAGTGAAATGAGTATTAATGTAGCAAAGGTAGAGGCCTTTGCAATATCCGCAATCTCTGATAATTTAGTGGAAACCCGGCGAGGCTGATACAATCCAAATGTTTTAAAAACAATTCCCCACAGGGGGAACATAAAAATTAATAAAATGATATATATTTTGAGGGGAGGGATACCCTTATAAACGGGAATAATTTCTGAGTAACAACGTAAGTAGTAGGCGGTTATCCATGAAACGGACAGGGTAAACCAGTCGGCGAGCAACAACAATGATTCAAAAAATTTACTGTGTTTTTTTAGCATCGGTAAGTACTACATTAACTTCCCTTTTGTTATTTTAAAAAAACACCTGTCTGATAAAAAACATCTGCCCGGAGATGCTGAACTGTTTACGGTATATAGTCAAACAAATCTGGTTTTTGATTAGCCTTTTAATGCTTCGACGGAGTTTATACTGCGCATGCGAATGTGCTCAGCATGACGAAACTGTCACCCTGAGCGTTATTGTGCTGTCAGGAGTTTCCTCCTGACAGCAAGCCACGCCGTATCAAGACGGCAGGAGTAAAGACGCATGGCCATGCGTCTCTACTCCTGCCGTCACTGTTCATAAATTTTCGAAAACCAGATTTGTTTGATTATATACAAATTCAGGCTATTTCTCACTTGATGCGTATACGAGAGCCCCTGTCTTACATGCCTCAACACATGCCATAGTATCAAATCCCCTGCAATCGTCACAATTAAAGGCAAAATTTAACTCCGTATTTTTAGTAATGGCGCCAAAGGGACAAGCACTCACACATTCCCAGCACCCAACGCATTTTTCTCTATCAATTACGACATTCCCGTCCTCATATTTGGTGATCGCCCCATACTCACAGGATGCCATACACTTTGGTTTCGCGCAATTCTGGCATACCGTCATATGCGGATGATCTTTTCTGATAGATACTTGCAAACGATACTGTGATTTCGGGCTTTCCGTAAAAGCCTCGTAAAGATTGCGGGACGATGAATGCCTTACCGCACACTCAATCATGCATTGTTTACACGTTACGCATTTACTTTTTATAAATTTCTTTTTCAGCATCGGTTAATACTCCTTAGTTTTGTAAATTCATTAATGCCTATATTTTATAAAAGAATACCAAAGGTCGCAAACAAAATTTCACAACGACCGTTCTTCAGGGTCAATGACCGTAGGGGCAACTATCTTTTTCAAACCAGCCCCTTTGGCTGCATCCATCACGTCAACCACAAGACCATAGGAAACGTTCTTATCCGCCCGTAAAACCAAGGTCTTTTCGGTTTGTTGAGAAAAAGCCTTTTTCAACACTGGTATAAGGTTTTTTCTAGCAACGGGTTCGTTCTGGAAAAACAATCTCCCATCACGGGAAATAGTTAATACCTGTTCCTCTATTTTGCTGGTTGGAGTATGTTTTGTCGTGGGAAGTTCTAATTTAATATTTGGTTGTTCTATAAAGGTGGAAGTAACCAGGAAAAACAAAAGGATAATGAATAACATATCCACTAATGGAGTAAGATTAATAAATGATTTTGAAGGTGTTTTTTCTCTGAATCTCATTGTTTTAAATTGGACTTATAATCGTTAGTTCTTTTGTTTTTTGAGCAAGTGACCTGTCAGCCGTTACAAGAATCAACTCCCGCACATTTGCCGTTGCCGCAATTATGGCATCAGGTACTTTTAGCTTTAAGTTTTTGCGATAGTCTTTGTCTTTATGATAATTTCATCATTGATTAATACTACATCAATTTCCTTTACGAATTCGGCAATTTCTTTTGAGACTGCATCATCTGTCTCAAAACAAAGCAGTTCAATTTTTGTGATGAAGGAGATATTGACCCTGCCTTTTGTCTCATTTATCAACCTCGATATTTTTTCTTCTCCATTAAAAAAGTAGATTACAGCGTTAGTATCTAATAAATAATCTGACATGTCAGTCCCATTCAGTCCTCATTTTTTTTTGATACTCTAACCCGTCAATTTTCTTTTTAAATATGCCTTTAAAACGAGATAATGACTGAGTGTTTCGAGGTTCTTCGATAATGGTTATCAGCAGTCTGGCTTTTTTAACCGCTGGCATGGCTTCTTTGTATATAATTTTCCCATTTTCATAATAAGCTTCTATAGTTTTATACATGGTTTTTTTCTCCTTATATTTCCGGCGGATAAAGTTTATTAAGAATAATCATGGAATATTCTTCTATTTCACGAACATAACTATCCACCTTTTTATCGAAATAATTATATGCAACCAAAGAGGGAATTGCAATGCACAGACCAAACACTGTTGTGCGTATGGCAACCGCAAGGCCTCCGGCAAATGCTTTTGCATGGCCAAGGCCAAGTTCTGATATAATAGCAAAAATATCTTCCAGACCCAATACGGTACCCAGCAATCCTAACAATGGAGCGATTGCAGTAATCACTTCCAGGAGCCAAAGGCGCTTTTCAAGAAATTTTGTTTGCTGTCTTCCCTTGGCTTGAATATCAATAAACTTCTCTTCCCGTGTAAGGTGATTGTTCGAAAGAATATGACGTAAGAGATTAGAAAAAGGGCCTTCTATCACTTCACACTTTGAAATCGCAAATGGTATATCCCTGGGACTTCTTATTGCTTCTATTGTCTGTATTATTTCCGGTTTGAGCACATTGTTTCTTCTTAAACTAATGGCTCTCTCCATAATTATTGCAAGTGAAAAAACCGAACATACCAATAACGGTATCATTATCGGACCTGCGCCTAATAACCATTCCACAATTCCATACCCTCCTGTTCAGTACTTTAAATGAATAATTTAGAAAAAGAAAAAATTAAACCTCACATCAATCGATGGTTCCTTCATATCTGTTGGAAAAGGATCAAGCGGGGAAGCGCTTTTAATAGAAGAAACAAGCCGCGAGGCAAGCTGAAAGTTACCCGCATCCTCCACTATATTTACTTTTTCAATCGTACCATCTGGCAATACTTTAAACTCGATAATAATCGGCTTGTCCTTGCTCGTCTCCAGTTTAATCTCAGCCCGTGTGCCATAACCCAGAAACCAATACAGCGATATTCTCTGTCGAATATGCTTAAAATATGCTGCATATTTATGTTGCTTCACGTTAAAAGAAGGCGCCCCTGGAATTTCCGCATTCGATAGCGTGTCTTCAAACAATACCGGATCATTGCCGGAGCCTTCATCCTTGGCATTCATATTAAAGGATACCTTTGGCTGTTCCTTTTCTGCCAGGGCTTCCTGGCTTTCCAGTGGTGTTTCCGTTTTGTTTTGCTGCATAATTCCGGTTAAACCCGAAGGCGATATTCTATTATCTTTGACCTCATCCTTTGCTTCTTCCTCACTTTCACTTCTCATCATTTCTTTCATTTCTTGTGTTGCTGACGACAAATTTCCTTCTTCTGGTTTTGAGGCATTCTCATTATCCTTGGATTCTTCAGATTCTTCCATTACCTGTATTCCTTCCCGAATTAAAAAATCTTCCGGAAATCTTTCCTGCCTCGCGCCCGCTTTTGCCACTAATTTTTGGTTTTGTTGTTTTCTTACATCATTCTCCGCCTGAACAGGGTTGTTTAATTCGTTCGGTCTTTCCCCGGATTGTGCTTTTTTGTATTCTTTTCTGACAGCTTTTTCCTCCTGCATCTCCGTAATGTTCATTTGTTCGCTTTGGATAGCCGAATTTCCTTCTGATTGAGCCGATTTCCGGGCAACATTGTTTTCTCCTGATTTTTCTTCCTTCTTAATGAACTGTTCTGCCGTTTCATGAGCCTGATATTGTTGCTGATTTTCAATGGAAAATCCCTGTTCACCTTTTCCCAGTAAAGGCGCCTTTGACTGGCCATCGGCGTAAGGTTTATTGTTGAATGGTTTTGTTTTATCCGGATTATTCCCTTTTGCTAAAGACCCTTTTTCACCAATCCTGTCAGTTTCAGCAGATGGTTCTTCATCTTCTTTGCTTTTGGAAGTATCGGTAAACGTTTCATATTTCTTCTCCTCCTTTTCTAATCTGCTTTTTTCTTTCTGCAACCCGGAAACCGGAGGCTCTTTTTCGTCGTCCTTATTTTCAAGCTCAAATGTAATTGTATACTCTTCCGGTTCACGCACTAAACTATTCCTGAGCGATCTGATACTCAGTAGCTGATTTGCCGCAGGAGAGAAGAAAAAAAGAATTCCATGAATTACGAAAGAAACAACAATAAGGAGGGTAAACAGGTATCTTTTAGAAAAATCGGAAAGGATTTTAATGAACATAATTTACCGTAGCAGGTTAACCGGTAACAATTCAAATGTATGTATGATGTGGGTAAATAAATCATAAAATAATCGTTTTCTTAGTTGTATTCGAGTTTACCGCATGTGTATTTTCTTGTCAATTAGAATATAAACGGGTGCATTCACGATTTTTTGTAACTCTTTACATATGCCAGTGAGAGATTATTATTGTATCACAAGCATCCTGTTTGTGATATTTCTAACTCAAGCTTCCAGCTTGAGTTACTATTATCCCTCCAATTGTGTTTTTACAAAAAATCGGGAATGCACCACTTTAGCTTTTTGAAAAATTCCGGCAACAACGATGTGCCGCATTAATGTAACAGGAGCATCCCTGCTCCTGACTACCCGCCAGCAAGGATGCTGGCGGTAACATTCCTCGAACTGGCAAATGTTTCTATCATATTTTTTCAAAACGCTAAAGTGTTACTAATTTTTAAATTTTTATTGAGAAAACCCCAAAAAAACCATATAGTTACCCAAATTTGCTAAAAAGAGAAATTCCAGGTAATATATATATTTTTATAAATTTTTGTATCAATAAATCATTAAAGAACGGGGACAAAAAATGGGCTTAAACTGTGGTATTGTAGGTTTGCCAAACGTCGGGAAATCTACCATTTTTAACGCATTAACATCTGCGAAGGCAACATCTGCAAATTACCCCTTCTGCACAATCGACCCTAATGTGGGGGTGGTAACGGTACCGGATATACGCTTAGATAAAATTGCAGAAATAATACCAACGGAAAAAATTGTTCCCACAATAGTTGAGTTTGTTGACATTGCAGGCCTGGTAAAAGGTGCAAGCCAGGGTGAAGGACTGGGAAATCAGTTTCTCGGCCACATTAAAAATGTAAATGCAATTTTGCATGTGGTGCGCTGTTTTGAAAAAAGCGATACCATCCATGTGGAAGGCAGTGTTCACCCCATAAGGGATATCGATATTATTAATACGGAATTGATCCTTGCGGATATTGAAACGGTGGATAAGAGATTAACGAGGAGTGAAAAACTATCAAAGACCGGTGATAAAAAAATCCTGGCAACAATTGATATTCTGAAAAAGGTAAAAGACGGCTTAAATAACAACCTACAGGTACGTCTGATACCCTTGACCGATGAGGAAAAAGCTGATATTGCAGACCTGCATTTAATAACATCAAAGCCGGTATTATATGTGGCAAATATTTTTGATTATGAACAGGACAAAAAACATATCGACTCTATTTCCGATTTTTCAAAAAAAGAAAACTCCAGGTTTGTTGTCATTTCCGGTGATATTGAATCGGAAATCGCACAAATGGAACCATCAGAAAGAAAGTCCTATTATGAAGAAATGGGAATGGCAGAATCGGGTCTTGAAAAGCTGATTCGCGAAACATACGATTTGCTGGGACTGATTACCTATTTTACCGCGGGGCCAAAGGAAATAAAGGCATGGACAATCAAGCAAGGCACAAAAGCCCCTCAGGCGGCAGGAGTAATTCATTCAGACTTTGAACGGGGTTTTATCCGTGCGGAAATTTACAACTACAATGACCTCATTGCCTTAGGCTCGGAACAAAAGATAAAAGAAAAAGGGCTTTTACGGCTGGAAGGCAAGGAATACGTTATGAAAGACGGTGATATTGTTCACTTCCGTTTTAATGTATAACCTGTTTTATTTTATTTTTATACGCTTCAATCAATTCATCCCGTGTATACAGGGATTCAAACACAACATCTTTCTTTTCTATATTTTCCCGGCCGCCTTCCTGCCGGTCTACCAGCGCAATAGCCTTAACAATTTCGAGTTTGTGTTCCCTTGCCCTGTCTATTGCCTGAATAGTAGAGCCTCCTGTGGTAACGACATCATCAACAATTACCACCTTATCACCTTCCGAAACATTGCCTTCAATCAGCTTCATAAGACCATGCGATTTGGCCTCTTTCCTGATAACAAACGCCTGAATATTGCGCCCTTTCATTGCGCTTACCATTGCGGTTGAAAATGCTATAGGGTCGGCGCCATGAGTGAGCCCTCCAATGGCATTCACATCAAGCTGCCTGATTTTTTCATAAATAAGATGCCCTATGAGCAACATTGAGGCAGGGTTAAGGGTGGTTGCCTTGCAATTAATATAATAATTGCTTGTTTTTCCGGAGGTAAGTTTAAAAACAGGTTTTTCATTATATTTAAACGATCTTTCGATAATTATCTGCAGCAATTCTTTTCTGGCGTCATCAATATTCATTATAGTTCTGTTTTACCCCACATTTATACTGCCTGCTTCTAAAAGATACTTTGCTATTTTCTGCCTTTCATCAGCATCGATCTCTTCGAAATGGATACAGGTCTTATACGTTTTTCTTTGAGATTCAGCAGAGATTTTATTTCTAACACCTACGATCATTCCTGATTTCACAACCGTTTCGTTTTTCACAGGCAGATCAAGCGTTATTTTAATCGATGTAAAAGAAGGAAAATATTCCGTAGTTTCACAACATACCCCCTGTTCACTCAAATTAATACTATTGGCGGAAAACGTATTGCCGTCAACATACAAAGTAACGGGAAAATTCGTTTTGACCCTGGGGAATAATCTTCTTTCTCTACTCTCAGACACGTTATGTCTCCTTTCATTCGGTTAATGGTGTTTATAGTAAACATACAATTCAATTAACAATGCGGTAATAACGATAATAGCAATAATGATAATTGTCTTTTTCACAAAATCTCCTCCATTCAGATAGTAATGTAGCAGAGGAGGAATAGTTTTTAAAGCAAAAACTTTGAAAAATAGATGCTTTGGAAGCATTCCCGATTTTTTGTAAAAACACAATTAGGGGCTAATAGTAACTCAAGCTTCTAGCTTGAGTTAGAAATATCACAAGCAGGGTGCTTGCGATACAATAAGAGTCCGTCGCTGGTATATATGTAAAGAGTTACAAAAAATCGGGAATGCTCCCCTTTTGACTCTATGTGTGCCCCTATTGAATATAAAATAACAGATCCCCTTTATTAAAAAATAAAAAAATGGACATTGATAAACAAAAACTTATAATACTTACAATCCGTGCGCTGCAAAAACAGTCTATGGAATGGTGAAGTGGATGATGTATCTGATCGTTACAAATATTTTTCTGGCGCTTTTGCTCAATCAGGAAAAAGCTGGAGAAGCCAACGAATTTTCTTCAAAAATATTGATACTTCTGAATTTTGTATAACGGATTTATCTTTTGAAAAAAACAAAACAACTTATTTTGTTGGAGAAAAGGAGTGAAGATAAAATATTTCGCGCACTCTCTGAAAGATAAACCTATTGATGAATGGCATCTGCTTGAAGATCATTTGTTTGAGGTTGCCGGACTTGCAAAATCGTTTGCAGATGAGTTCTGGGTCGGGAGAATAGACTTATCTTGATGAATAGTGGCATGGTTATTAAATCAGAACAGTTACCGAAAGGAGGTTGATAAATAAATGAAACCATATCCTATTTCATTGGAAATATCTGGAGCAACCGCCATGTGGACAAGGCCGGATACTGGCGCAACGCCAGTGAGCTATCCGGTGCCACCGTGGTCAGCGGCAAAGGGAATATTTGAATCAATTGTACGATTAAAGAATGTAATTGTCAATCCTACTGCTGTTGAGATATGTTCCCCGATAATTTTTCACGATTATACTACAAACTACGGAGGCCCACTTAGAAAAGATGAACAGATAACAAACAACAATTCTTTTCAGCATAAGGCTACTGTATTAATCAATATTTGTTACAGGTTCTATGCAAAAATCGAAAGTTTCAAGTATGTACCCAAAACCCTTGCTGAAGCCTCAAGATTTGCTAAGATTAATTCGCAACATGCTTGCCAAGAAATTTTTAATAGGCGTCTTCATAATGGTCAATTTTATGAAATTCCTTGTCTTGGATGGCGAGAGTTTATGCCAGATTATATAGGTCCTATAAGAGAGGATACAGAAGTTAGAAAAGTTCAGACAGGCATTAACGAGACTCTGCCATCGTTTTTGTATTGTGTATTTGACTCAGCTACTGGTGAACGCAATCCAAGGTATGTACAAAATCCCTCTGGAAGAACAATCGCTAACGGGAGGCTGGAATATGCTGAATGAATGGCTTGAAACACACTCTGTATTAGAAACAATGGGCTGTGATTTAGGCGAATCGCATCCCAACTTCAAGTGTTGTCCTAAAAAAAAGGGATTCATAATATTCCTTGACCAAAATGGACATGTTGAAGATGCCGATATTCCAAACTTCGGCATGGAAACTGTTTATAGATGGCAAAAAGACAAAATGGCCCCCTCCTTCCCCGTCTTCAATGTCAGGGCTTTCTATGAAGTGACCTGCGATCCTTCCTTGATACCAACATTTATAACTAACGCCCTCAAAGAAAAGGATCTCAAGAGAAACAAAAAGAAGGAAGATGGTGGCACTGAAAAGAAAGAGAAACAAAAGGGAAATACTGATGAGCCTAATTTCCAATCCTTCATTGATGATGGGTGTAATGATCTCTGGAAAGAGGATTTGAAGCTGATAGGCCGGTGCCTTAATGAACTACCAAATGAACTGCAACATGAATATTTGGAAGTTGATGCGTCAAAACCTGGAGGATACAGCGCATATAAGGAACTGGTCAGAAGATCAGGGCTTTGCCAGCCGGACAGATTTCGAGATGAGGTTAGGGAAATCTTTATGAAAAAACTACAGAACACAGGAAAAAAGGAATTCGCGGAGGTGCTATTTGCCCTCAAAAAAGAGGGTAAAAAGAAAGGGCGTGGAAAGGAACATGAAAAAGATTTCCTTTTTCTCTTGTCAATTAAAGATTGGGACAAACCTGAGTATGGGGAAGATCGTTTCCCGCCGTATCATTGCACTTTACAGAGTTGGATGGCACGAACTTTTGAAAAACATAGCAAAAATCTATACAAGCCCCTTGGGACGAAAGATGCCTTCGGGTTTGATATTGCAGGTGCGAAGGAAAAATATGATGATGTCAATGCTGCCGGACTTGGGCAAATAAAGCTTTTTGCTGCATATGAAAAGATTCCTTGTTTGACACGTTATGGTCTTGAGAGTTCCAATCTGTTTCCAGCCGGACGTGATGCAAGAGAGCAGGCGAGAAAAACCCTAGAATATATTCTTAACCGGAAGCGGGAGGCAATAACTTGGATAAGTCTTAGAAAATATGAAAACCGAAACACCGTGGCATTCGCTTACTGTACAAAACTAACAAATACCAATGTCATAAAAGTGTTTGATTCCGATGAAATGGAGGGGCAGGAAAATGTATATATAAGCGAAGAGGCTACAAAAACTGCATTGAAAACACTCGAAGGTATTGCCGAGAGCGAACCAGCAGCAGAGATTGTGATCGGCATTATCGCTACGGTAGACAAGGGCAATACTAAGATTCTTGCGTCCAGACATTACCCTCTTACATACTACATGTCAGGTGCTCTCCGATGGCAGGAGGGCTGTACAAATATTCCTGACGTTGTTTTGCCTAGTCTTGTCAAAAAAGAAAAAGTGCTAAGAGGTGCCCTGCCCATCTATCCGACACGAGCCATGTGGCTACTGAATAGTGCGTGGAGACAAAATGGTGAGATGATTACGCGAAAACAAGGCAAACAGAAGGTGCCTATTTCAAAACGTTTCACGTCATCTGATGCGCTGGATTTCCTTTTTGAAAGTAACGAGACAATTCTGGCACGAGTTGATGCTGGTCTTGAAAATATAGTAGAGAAAAGCATTCACGCTCTCATCATGGCGAGGCTAAAAGCCGACCTGGACCGGTATGGAAAGGGCGAGAAGTTGGACTTCAAAAACAGCGATTATCTGCATATGCTCTCCACACTTTACGGGCTGCTTTTGCACAAGAAAGGAATCAGAAAGGAGAACTATATGAATGAGGATGTGTTTTATCTTGGGAGGTTTTTTGGCGTAGTGGATGAACTTCACATTCAATACTCACTCGATGTGAGAAATGGAGACGTCCCTCTGCGGCTGATTGGTAATGATCAGGTATCGCTTGCTCTCCAAAATCCACTGGAAGCTTTTATTTCACTCAACAAACGATTGAATCATCCCTATTTTTCATGGGCTAAGAGGGTGAAACCGGACACTATTCCAAGGCAAGCGGCTAAAGACTGCCTTAAGGACATCGCTGAAATTACTAGCAGGCTAACAGAAACCCAAATTCCAAATGAAATAGATGATGCTGGAAAAGCGAAGTTGCTCCTTGGATACCTTTCCTATGATCCAAAAGAGGAAGAATCTGAAAAGGATAATAACGGTACGGAATTACAAAATAATAAGGAGGGTAAAAGATCATGAGTAAAACAAATTGTACAGGCATTCCAAGAGCCACAGGTTTGATCATTGTTGAGGTTCGCAATTCT
Source organism: Candidatus Kuenenia hertensis (assembly GCA_021646465.1). Taxonomy (GTDB): domain Bacteria; phylum Planctomycetota; class Brocadiia; order Brocadiales; family Brocadiaceae; genus Kuenenia; species Kuenenia hertensis. The sequence continues at coordinate 36,531 of SOET01000012.1, forward strand.
AATCCGAACGGTGATCCAGAACGGGACGGAGCACCCCGTAGACGGAGAGGGGATATCGGAGAAATTTCTCCAGTATCGGTCAAGCGGAAGATGCGGGATTTAGTTGGAAACAAAAATGGTCCCATCTGGCTTTATTTAAAAGGAAAATTCAATTTGAAAGAAGAGCGCTTTGATATCTTGGAAGAGCGCGATAGGAAACGAGAAGAAATTAAGAAAATGATAATAGAGGATGATACTAAACCTCTTAAAGAGAAACGCTTTGTCAAAAGATATTGGGATGGTCGCGTCTTTGGTAACACCTTCCTTGAAGGGGCAGAGGGAGAAACTGAAGAAGGCACGTCTGCAGGAAAAACTACTAAGAAAACAGACTCAGATAAAAATGCAAAAACGAAAGAGGCCATTGCCCTAAAGAGAAATGTAAAAACGGGTGTTCTTCACTTTGGACTCGGGTTGTCTGTTGCTCCGGTAGCCTTACGGACAGATTTTACCCTTACCAATAAGGCTGGAGTACAAGAGGGAAAAACAGCGGGGATGGCTCCGGGTGCCTTCAAGTTCGTTGAACACGGTATTTATGCCATTCCATTTTTCGTTAACCCTACGCCAGCAAGTAAGACCGGTTGCAAGAAGGAAGACGTTGATGTTGCCCTTGAACTCATCCCATACGTGTATTCGCATAATCCTTCATTAGTACGGACACAGGTAGAAGTTTTGCATGCGTGGTACATGGAACACACAAATCAGAAGGGTTCATGCAACGATTTTGTCTTGATTGATGCACTTATGCCTAAAAAGAATGTGGATGCAAACAAACCATCTTTATCACGAAGTGAGTACAACATACCAAATCCAATAGTAAATCCTGATATCTTTAAAGACTTTAAGGCAGAGATTCTGGTCTTTCGCGACGGCATATGGATTAACAAAGATACTAAAGATGAAGAAAACTCTGAGTGTAAGATTACCATCCGCGACCTGATGGACTTAATGAGGCAATAGAGCATGAAGAGTAAAGTTCTTTTGGCTCATAGCGTAAGGTTTGGATGTCCAGAACAGACCTACAAGGAGCATGTATCTGAGGTTGTTAGAAGGGCTTTGGAGTTCGCCTCCAAAGCCGCACCTCATACACCGTTTGGTGATCTATTTTTGATAACCGTGCGTGCTGCTGCTGAATACCACGACCTGGGCAAAATTGACGAGGCAAACCAGAAGGTTCTTTGGAAAAAGACAAGGGAGTCCCTTCCTGTAGATCATTGGGATGCTGGTACGGCTCATCTCTTGGGGAAGAAATCAATTCCGTCCGCTTTATGTGTTTTCTCTCATCATGTGGGCATCCCTTCGATATCCGAAGAAAAATCCAAGATGTATCCGTTCAGGGTGCGTACTTTTGCCAGAAGCGATGAAAAAACAGTAAGAGAACTCACGGATGAAAAGCTGGTAAGGTACATCAAAGAACATGAGGCTGAAATTGGGGCAGGCCCAAATTTACAGGAAAAGAGTGCTCCTGGACCAGTGTTTTTAAGGTTTGCCCTTTCCTGCCTTGTGGATGCTGACCATACTGATACAGCGTGGCACTATAACAACGTTGTGCCGGAGGGAGAAATTCCATTACTACCGGAAAAAAGGCTTGAACTGCTTGACCATTATGTTGAAGGGCTTTTGAAGGATAGCGAAGGGAAAAATCTAACCCAAAGAGAGCAGGAAAGAAACAAACTGCGACAGAAGGTTTATGATTCATGCCGCAATGCATCCCCATCAAATATAGGTTTCATTACCTGTGACAGCCCTGTTGGAACTGGTAAAACGACTGCTGTTATGGCTCATTTACTGAATACGGCAAAGACCAAAAATCTCAGGAGAATCTTTGTTGTGCTTCCTTTTACAAATATCATTGACCAATCGGTGGAAGTTTACCGCGAAGCGCTGGTTTCAGGAGAAGAGTCTAAAGAAAAGGTCATTGCTGCTCATCATCATAAAGCCGAGTTTGAAGACTTGGAAACTCGTGCCTTTTCTTTTCTCTGGAATGCCCCTGTTACTGTAACCACCTCTGTTCAGTTTTTTGAAACACTCGCCAGTAATCATCCCGCGACTCTTCGTAAGCTTCACCAGCTTGCTGGTTCAGCAATTTTTATTGACGAGGCACATGCGGCACTGCCAGCACCTCTATGGGCGCAAGCGTGGAAATGGCTTCGGGAACTCATTGATGATTGGGGATGCTATATTGTCCTTGCATCTGGCTCTCTTAACCGGTTTTGGGAATTGCCAGAATTTTCAAACCCACCATTAATGGATATCCCCGAACTTATTGATGACACTGTGAAAAAATCGGCATTGGAAGCTGAATCAATTCGGATAAATTATATAAAAAGAGAGGCACCGCTTAGTGCGGATGAAATTTGTGGTTGGATAAGAGAAATGCAAGGACCGAGGTTGATTATCTTAAATACCGTGCACTCTGCCGCTTCAGTTGCACAAAGACTGAGCAAGGAGGGTAAAGGCTTTGTAGAACATCTTTCTACAGCATTAGCTCCGGTTCACCGGAAGGCAATACTTGAAAGAATAAAACAGAGACTCAAAAATCCTGATGATAATAATTGGACATTAGTTGCGACCTCATGTGTTGAAGCAGGGATTGATTTTTCATTTTGCACAGCCGCAAGAGAATTTTGCAGTCTTGTAAGTACAATTCAGACAGCGGGACGAATCAATCGTTCAGGTGAATACGGTGAAAGCGATCTATGGAACTTCCGGATAGTGCCGGGTGATTTTCTCAAAGAACATCCTTCATTTGTAACATCAGCAAAAATATTAAAACAATTCTTTGACGAAGGAAAGGTTGCGCCTGGATATTGCACAGAGGCAATGAAAAGAGAAGTGAGGGAGAAAAACCAGCTTAGCGCCGATAGCAATCCTGTAGTGATAGCAGAACGAAACAGGGACTTCCCATCGGTTGAAAATCAGTTTAAAGTAATACCTGCAAAAACAGTGACCGCAATAATTGATAGAGACATGTGCGAAAGAATAGAACGGCATGAGAAAGTTGATTTTAGAGAGTTACAGCAAAAATCAGTTTCAATTTATAGTAATAATATAGACAAATTTGCATTAAGACCATTGCATGGACTCAAAGACCTTTATGCATGGATGCTTGATTATGATAGTGATTTTTTAGGTTATATGCTTGGCGTTCTGAAATTAGGAAATATTGAAAACTATGTTATATAACAATAATTCAGAATTTGATGATCTTATTTCTCTATCCGCGCTTAATCATTATATTTACTGCCCGCGAAGATGCGCCTTGATACACATCGAGCAGTTATGGGGTGAAAATCAGTTTACTGCCGAAGGCAGAATCATACACGACAAGGTTGATACGGCAGACAGAGAGTCGAGAGGAAACATCCGCATTGAATATGGTGTTCCTCTCAGGTCGTTTCGGCTTGGTTTGATCGGGAAGGCCGATGTGGTGGAATTTCACAGAGAGGGGAAACGCTGGCGTCCGTTTCCCGTAGAATATAAGCGTGGAAAGCCTAAAAAAGATAACTGCGACAAGGTGCAACTCTGTGCACAAGCCATATGCCTTGAAGAAATGCTTCATTGCACGATTACTGAGGGCGCCCTGTTTTACGGGACAACCAGACGCAGACAGGATGTTATATTCGACACGGATTTAAGAGCAGAGACGGATGAGACTGCGAAAAATGTTCACGATCTTATCCGCTCCGGTATAACTTCTAAACCGGAGTATTCAAAAAAGTGTAAAAGCTGTTCGCTGGTAGAATTATGCATGCCAAAAGTATGCGGCATTGCAGGAAAGGCAGGCAGATATTTGGCAGGATTTATTGATCAAATGGATACTGGACCCGATCAGCTATGAAGAATTAATCAGGACTTCGGCTGTTCTTAACAGAATAGAGTGGATAATGCCCACCAAATACCACTCCGGCGGCTTTGATTCACCGCGGAGTTTATACTGAACGCAGTGAATGTACTCGAAATGACGTCACACTGAGCGAAGTCGAAGTGCGACAAACATTAATATTCTTTGAAATAAACTTAATATGAAACGACACCTTAATACCTTATTTGTAACAACACAAGGGGCATATCTTGCAAAAGAGGGTGAGACCGTTATTGTTAAAATTGACAACGAAGTGCGCCTTCGCATTCCTGTGCATACTATCGGGGGTATTGTCTGTTTCGGGCAGGTATCCTGCAGCCCCTATCTGATGGGTTACTGCGCTGAGCAGAATGTTGCCATAAGTTTTTTAACCGAGTACGGACGTTTCCTTGCAAAGGTGCAGGGGCCTGTATCCGGAAACGTTCTCCTGCGGCGTGAACAGTACCGTCAGGCGGATGATCTTAAAATATCCGCATTCGTTGCAAGAGCAATATTAACCGGCAAGATTGCCAATTGCCGCATAGTGATTGAGCGTGTTCTGCGGGATCACCCGGAAAAAGTCAATATTGATGTCATAACCATGGCTTCAAGGAAACTTGCAACTTCTATGAAAAGATTGCAGTCGGAGCCTTCTCTGGATATTTTGCGCGGGATAGAGGGAGAAGCAGCTTTGACCTATTTTGGGGTATTTGATCATTTCATTACTTCACAGAAAGACGATTTTACCTTTCATATTAGAAATCGTCGTCCTCCTCTGGATACGGTGAACTGTCTTTTATCATTTATATATACGATTGTTATGCATGATATCAGATCGGCATTAGAAGCAGTCGGCCTTGATCCTGCGGTCGGTTTTCTCCACCGGGACCGTCCCGGAAGGCCCGGTCTGGCCCTTGATCTCATGGAAGAATTCCGCCCGTTTCTTGCTGACCGGCTTGTTCTTTCACTGATTAACCTCGGCCAGGTAAAGGGAAAAGGTTTTGAAACAAAAGAAAACGGCGCAGTACTGATGGATGACAAAACAAGAAAAACTGTACTTACCGCATATCAGACAAGAAAACAGGATGAGATCATGCATCCATTCATTAATGAAAAAATAACCATTGGTTTGCTTTTTCATATTCAGGCAATGCTTCTGGCACGCCATTTACGGGGCGATCTTGACGCCTATCCGCCATTTATATGGAGGTAATACGCTACTATGTTTGTATTGGTCAGTTATGATGTTGCCGCAGAAAAAAACGGACAAAGACGGCTACGCAGGGTAGCGAGAGCGTGCCTTGACTATGGGCAGAGGGTACAGTATTCGGTATTTGAGTGTATCGTAGACCCTGCACAATGGACGGTATTGCGTCAGAGACTTATTGATGAGATTGATCCTGAAAAAGACAGTCTGCGGTTTTACTTTTTAGGATCAAACTGGAAACACCGTGTTGAGCATATAGGCGCAAAAAAGTCAATAGACCAGGATGGGCCGCTTATTGTTTAAGAAGGACATTGCGAACCCTAAGTCCACAAAGTTTTCCTGTGAGGTTCGCAAATCAATATAATGTTATAAATAGGCATGTTAGAAAAATGCTCTTTGGCAATATGATGATTTATTGTTCTGAAAAACAAAGGTTCGCAAAAAATATCATATAAGTAGCATGCACTTATTATGTTATGAGTGCGGAGTCGCTCCCCATGCGGGAGCGTGGATTGAAACATACCAAGGCTATGATATTGAGTTTTCTTTTTGGTCGCTCCCCATGCGGGAGCGTGGATTGAAACTGATGTTGACATTCGCAAGAGGGATTCTCTTTGGTCGCTCCCCATGCGGGAGCGTGGATTGAAACTGTTCTGAGGTCAGCACCACGAAGCGGTACTGGGTCGCTCCCCATGCGGGAGCGTGGATTGAAACGCTTGTCGTATGGCGATTCCATTTTTTCCTCCAAGTCGCTCCCCATGCGGGAGCGTGGATTGAAACAACAAAGCCTTCCGGTTCTTTGTCTTCATCTTGTCGCTCCCCATGCGGGAGCGTGGACCCTCTGCGTCAATAATGTGTGGTTAAAGGATTTTTCTCGATACTTGGGAGCGAATCTGAAAGGGAAAACTGTGCATAGAATAGCAGTTAAGAGCGAAGAAGAAATTGAAAAACAGAAGAAAGCGGAAGCGGTAGGTAGTCACCTTGCGAGAGTTGGTAGTTTTTTCTAACAATAGTAATATTTTTCTTCCTTGTGAAGTTTTTTTCTGACGAAACAAGTAAACAATATATTCAGAAGCGCGTAATAGTTCAAAAGATTATCCCACCCCACTACGTGTAGTTTATAAAATCTCTCTTGTTTCAGGGCTGGCTGCTATTGTTTGATGTCTGAACATCCAGCCAGTTTTTTTTCGGCGTTTCTTCGGTCGAAACTCCTTTCTCCTGTGTATATGCGTTCGCCACCACCAGTAGTCATCATAGTAATAGTAGCGATAGCGGTAAGGCGTGTAGTATCTTTTTTCAATTACAGGCCAAAGGTATATTTCTTTCACATTGATCAATGGATAGGTGTACTCTGTTTCGTCCAAAGGTAAAATCCTCTTTCCCTGAACCTCTCCTGCGATTGTGACTTCTCGTCCTTTTGCATATACATACACATCCAGGTAACGGCTGACAAGCGCCAGAAATCTTCCTTCGGTTTCGTCCACATCTTTCGGTTGTCCACGGAAACCAGTGGGACGCTGTAATACTTGCAGTAAAGTCCCTTCGTCGGTATTTTTGCCTTCTATAACGATACCGCTCAGAATAATCATTTGACCATTGTAACTCTCAGGATCATTTATTACATCCCTGAAAGTGATATCCGGACTGACTTGCTCCCTGATTTGCTTCGAAATAACCGGTGCACAGCCAGCCATCGATAAGAAAATGATAATCAGTATGGAATGAAAAAAACCGAAGTATTTACCTCGTGTTGTCATAAGCATAAACCCTATTCAGAGATATTTTGCACCTTTAAATTATAGCGATTATTTTCTCAGAAAAAATAATAGAAAGAGGCGAGCGGATTATAAAGCCATGATGTCTGCGTAAAAGAACAGCTGTTTTTATATTCCCACAGTTTTTTAGAAACCCTCTAACAGAAAATCCTTCATCGCATTCAGAACAGTGTCATTCTCCCTGTCGTACATTATCAAATGATGGCTTCGCTCAAGCCAGACCAATTGCTTGTGCTTCGAATCGATTCGTTTCATCACACCCTTAGCGCCGGCAGGTGCTGTAATCGTGTCTCCTTTCGAATGGATCAGAAGCACCGATGTTGTATTGTCTGCAATTTTGGAGTGATTTCGGAACTATTCAGCATGTAATACACACCCCGTCAGCTACGCTGCCACCCCTCTTTTTAGAGGGGACTTATCTTGCAGACGTTTCAGAAAAACGTGTAAGTCCCCTCTATCAAGAGGGGATTTAGGGGTGTGTTATAAATTACGATGAATAGTTACGAGATTTCTTTGATAATGTCCGCTATTCCGTCCATAGCATTGCAGATGGAACAAAGTTATCCATTTAAATGTTTTACATAACAGTAAGCGCATTCACTTTTCCTGGTTCTCCATTTCCCCACTTTTTTCCAGGATAGTGAATGCGTTTTTTTATTTTTGGCATTCACCTTCCTGAATACATGTCTTTATATGTGAAAGTTACTCCCTTCTGCCTGAATTTGAAAACCAGGCAATTCAGCACTCTCACAATACAATAATTCTTACCATTAATTTCTGTTCATAGAAACATAAAAATCATTTTATCCCTCTCCGACAACGGTAATTTCGGTATCTAATGCATAACCGAATTTTTGCCTCACCACCTTCTGTATATAGTGAATTAATGCCAAAACATCACTTGCCTTTGCATTTCCACGGTTAACGATAAAATTTGCGTGTTTTTCTGAAATTTCCGCACCGCCGATGCGCATGCCTTTCAGACCTGCTTGTTCTATCAATCTCCCCGCCCCTATCCCCTCTATTTTCTTAAAGACGGAACCGCAACTGGGATATTCTGGCAATCGAGGCTGTTTTTCCTTGCGCCATTCGAGGTTGGAGTCCATTACCAATTTTATTTCCGATTTCGGTTTTTGTAAAAGCTGGAAGGTAACGTCCAGCACAATGTCTTTCTGTTTGTGTAAAATGCTCGTATCATATCCAAACTGGAAGTAATCAACATCGACTGTTTGAATATTTCCCCTCTCGGTAAGGACTCGGCTCTCGCATACTATTTCGGAAATAAATATCATTCGTTTTCTATCGGGAGACAAAAAATGCAGATTTTGCCACATGGCGCCGCCCACTGTGCTCGGAATATCCGTAAAATGCTCGAACCCTGAGAGACCTCGTTCATAACAGAGAATAATAAGGTCGGCAATAATTGCCCCGCTTTCCGCAACAACCTTGTTTTTTTCAAGGAAAGCAGTTTTATTCGCCATATTTCTGATTACAAGCCCCCGAAATCCCTTATCGGTAAACAAGATATTCGCACCGCAGCCAAAGAAAAAATAAGGGATGTCTTTACACTTTGCTTCTGATACAGCATGTAGTAATTCGTCAATGGTATGTACTTCAACAAACCAATCAGCAGGGCCGCCTATTTTATATATAGTAAACGGTGCAAGAGGTTTGTTCTTTTCAAGGTTTGGAATGTTGAGTGTCATTTGCCATTATTCCCGCAAGGTAGGTCATAAGGCAGGTATTATTTTTTATATGAATCCAGTAAAGCAATAAGGCCTTTGTCTTTTTGCCCGGATGTTTCTATGATATTTCTTACCTTTCCGATAAAATCGTAACCTTCTTCAATTTTATCCCGTAAAAGTAATTGAATAACAAGCGTAAAGGTGAGTTTTTCGATGATTTTTTCGGCATCCGGAATGTTTAAGGAAAGCATTTTCTCTTTTAATTCCAGTTTTTGGTAGAGGATATCCACGGAAGGAGTGAGTGTACCGGTAAAATCATCAAACAGCGCATTTTCTTTCTGAAGATTCAGCACGTTGGCAGCGGCATCAATTACGGTAACGGTCATGGGAGCCGGCCCGCAAAGATAGAAAACAATATTAGGACCGGGTTTAAGGTATTTGTTGAGAAGTGGACCGATAAAGCCCTTCTCGCTCTTCCATTGCAACTCCTGTTCATCGATGTAACCCTGTTTTTTTGCAAGTTGTTTATCTTCACCGGCAAGAGTTGAAAAACACTTTTTATCTATTTCATTCAGTATTGCGGGATCATCATCACGAAACGCGCCGGAAAGCACAGGGATAAATTTAAAATTGGGGTTTTTCGCTTGCCACTTTAACCATTTTGGAAGATATATCATGGGAATATCCTGAAAGCGCCTTTCTCCCAGGAAAAATATCGCCTTATCCTGCCGCCCCTCTATGAACCATTGTTCCAATAACGCCAGTATCGGGGCAAGCCCCGCCCCTCCTGCCACAAATACCGCAGTGTGTGGTTCTTGTTTCAGGGAAAAATGACCATACGGACCTGTAAAATGAATCTTTTCACCATGAAAGCAATTCCATAGACTCTGCTCAAGAATGTAGTGATGCACAAAATTCGGCCCAATACATGGAGCGCCCCCTCTATCCACGGATTTTGAAGGATCCACCGGAGCCAACCTGACAATAAGTTTTAAGAGGTCAGGCTCATACGAAGCGAGAGAATATCCTCTGTACATGGTGCTTCCGGGAGTATAAGGAATAAACTCTTTCCCCATGTTTTCACACGCCTTCTTTATATGATGCTCGTATTTGTTGTAATGTTCCTCCACAAAATCTTCCGGCAGCATTAATTGAATGTATTGGCCTGGTTTATAATCAATCGGCTTTGAAGGTTTGAGCCAAATTTCCATTTTATCACTGGTAATCAGTATCTTTTTGACTGCCCGCGCAGTGTATTTTCGCACATGGAGGGCATCTTTCGGGAGATACAGGCTAACATCTTTTTCCACGCGCACCTGACATGCCAGGCGTTCATAACTGCCTCCTACGCCCTCTTCCAGAAACTTCTTTGCGGTTTCTCTTGAACGCATATCAAAATGCGGTGTTTCAACGACAGTATACGAACCTACATCGGTATAAAGCTTTACTTTACACTGTCCGCAGGTTGCCATACCTCCGCACGCAGCAGGGATATTGAAACCATTATTTTGTAATAATGATAAAAGCCTTTCCCCTCCCTCAATATTCAGCTCTTTTTTAAATTCATCATCGCTTAAAACCGTAAGTTTTCGTTTTTCTCCGCGTCCAAAAAACTGAAATACAATCTCGCACACTAAACTTAATGTCAGTACAAGAACGGCAAGAATACCTGCGCCTAAAAATAGAGGGGTAAGCATGTTTACTCCAACCTAAAAAATACGAATCATTCCAATGCCGGTAAATATTGCGGCCATAATGCCAAGTAAAAGGATCGCAATTGTATCTTCATCCCATGCATTCGTGGGCACAAAGAGACGCTGGCGTCTCAATAATGCAAGCCAAACAGTAACCATTAACCAATGAAGTCCGTATCCAAAAGAGGTAATGGTCGAAACCATAAAAGACGCGCCTGTGGGAACGGTGAATGTTACACTACCAAGGACAATGCAATTTACGGTAATAAGTTCAAGAAACTGTCCCATCTGTTCGTATACCGCCCTTGCAAATTTTCTCAACATCACACTCAATGTCTGCACAAACACGGCAATAGTTACGATAAACACGGTCAAATAGAAGATTTTTTCCAGCCGTATCGGAGTTGATGAAAATTTTGTTAAAAAATCGCTCCCTTTTATCAATACCTTATTATAGACTACCCAGCTTAAGGAAGTAGAAAGTGTCATAACGATTATAACGGCAATACCCATCTTCCATGCTGCATCAATTTGCCGGGATTTATTTAAAAGCGGACATATCCCTAAAAGCTTGCTGAGTACTATACCATCAAAGAAAAGAGCGTTCAGTAATATTGGTAACAGAATGAGAAACTGATTATGCAATGTGGGGTTTGTCTGAATATGTACAATAATACTGATAAACAAACAGACACCCAGTCCGATGGTAATTAATGATCTTTTGGAGACTTCAAACTTTGAACGCGGGACTGGTACCGGGTTACCTCCATTTACAGTAGCAGCACATTCACACGAGATAGCCTCCGGATAAACAATTCTTGCCTTGAGCAGGAAAGGCCGCAATAAGAGGCGAAAACCTGCCAGCGCAAAAAAACCACCCACCGGCGTAATCATCAATACTGTACGGGGAAATGTTTCCGGGAGTACAGGAAAACCCATAATCGTACCAAAACCTAACGGCTCTCTCAGAAAGGAAATTAAAATAAGCGCAAACGCATATCCCATACACGCCTTTACAATTTTCTTCTGAGCTTCCCAGAATTGCACCGTTAACCCTTCTGAAATTACGGCAAGCACTATACAATTCGTAGTAATTAGATCAATGTATGCCCTTATACTCGCAGCTATTTCAGGCACAAAAGCCTGGGCAAAAAAACCAAATATTGCTACAAAAACGGAAACGATAATCATCAACAGTGAAATCTTATGATGAGTCCCCGCTGTTGATATTAATCTCTTGAACGGATAAACCAGGGCAAAGCTCCCCATTGTAACAAACAGCACACCAAGCCCCATGGTGAGAGAATTTTCGAGTTTATTTGTAACCGCAAGGGAAGAACAAAATCCCAAACCAGCACCTGCGGTTAAAATAAGATTGTCTCTTAAGAAAAATTTAGAAGTTTTTCGTATGTGTCGCTTTAGTCCTACCATTTAAGTTCTCCAGGTTCTCCCCAAAATTCTCGTACCGCGTCATTGATAAACTCCTCAACACCTCTGCTTGTATTGGTAGCGCCGGTAATTGCGTCGAATTCATTCTCTCCTGTAGCTTTCCTCTCCTTGACCATTTTAATTCGCGGTTTTAATTTCATTCCAACAAATTGTTTTTTGAACTGATCTTCCGCCATTCTCCCTCCGAGACCGGGAGTTTCACTGTGCTCCAATACTTCTATCCCTTTGAGTGTTTCCCCGTCAGGTTCCAGACAAATAAATAGTGACATATTACTTGATTTATTATACCCGTATCCCAGCCTGGACCTGATAAACCCTATACCCTGTAATTCTTCGCTTTTAATAAATTTATATACTTTTCTTTCTTCTTTAGATTTTGCTCCGCCGCCCTCTGTTTCCTCAACGGTTATCGATGAATCAAATACTTCTCTGATATTGTCTTTATCATACCCTTTGAAAGTAAAACCCATGATGTCTTTTTTCGATGTACGATACGGAATGCCAAAGATATCCAGGACGGCACGTTTTTCTTTTATTTCATTATACTCAGCAATTTTCGGCGCTGTGTAAAAATATACCATGAGTAATCCGGTACAAGGGATAAAGGCGATGAAAAGAATCGAAAAAATACGGAGTATAAAGATTTTAAACTCTTCCATAATATTTTTTTGCTAAACCATTGTAATAACTTAATTAGTAATCTCTGTAATTATCCATCACTCTTTCAGGTACGATATCGTATTTTTACCATTAACGATTGTATGGGAACCGCAAGCAGATTCATAAGCAATATGGCATACATTGCCCCTTCTGAGAGCGTAGTGTAATTTCTTAACAACACGGTAATAAATCCACACCCTATACCATAAATCCATTTTGCCTTCTGGTTATAGGTGGCAGTGATTGGATCTGTTATCATAAAAAACGCACCAAGCACCAACCCTCCGCTCAGAAGATGAAAAAGAGGAGGCGCAACCGTATTTTTTGACAGCAGTGAAAAGATGCCTGAAAAAACAAAAACACTGCCAAAATATGATACGGGCAATCGCCAGTTAGCAACCCTCATTTTGACGAGCCATATACCGGAGAGTATAAGCGCTAACCGGCAGGTTTCTCCTAAAGAACCAGTTGCCGTGCCCAGAAGAAGGGAAAGATAAGAGGTAATGGTTCCCTCTGTTTTAAATTCTGTCCATGGAGTAGCGTGGGTAACAGTATCAAGACCATATCGCAAGGTATGGAGATCGGGCATGCCGGTAAAAGGCGCCTGATATCCGGCAGCCAAAAGCGCCGGAAAACATATTGTCAGGAATAAACGGCTAAACAATGCAGGATTCACCAGATTGTGTCCTACCCCTCCCATTATATTTCTGAAGAGAATAGCCATTGCCGCCCCTAAACCTACCAGCCAGAGAGGCGCCTGCGGAGGCAGAATCGCAGGAACAAGCATACACGAAACAAACCCGCCTTCACTAATGTGGTCTTCCCGGGCAATAATTGCCCATATCACATCAACGACAAACACGCCAACGACAAAAGACACAATCAATCTCGAGATTACACACTGTAATCCATAAAAATACATTGCTGGAAGTACCCACCCTATTACTAAAGCAATAAGCACAGCACCCATAAACTTTTTTGTGTCAATGTTGTTTCGTATGAAAGGCTGTGTCTGCGCTGTATGTTTTGAACTGCGCAACAAGCCGTCAAACGCTTCAAAAATCGCCCCAAAAAGAAATTTGACTTTCCCGTGCGAATGGATAAAAGATTCTATCCTGTCAAGGTTTTTATTAAGGGGCGGTTCGAATTTATTCAGTAATTTTTTCATGATTTTTATTAATCCGGCAGTTTACATTCCTTGATAATCCCCAACAATTCAATTTTTGAAGGGCACACGAAACTGCATAGTCCGCATTCAATACATTTTCCCATATTATAAAGTCGTGCCTTCTGTTTTTCTCCCCTCTTATAGCAATGGTAATACAATGCCGGTTCCAAATCGACGGGACATATATCGTCACAGAAGTTACAATAAACGCAGGTGCGCAATTCCCCAAGTAAATTAGTAGTAAAGTGCAGCCTATCCGTATTGATCATAGGAAACATTACTTTCTTATCCAGCGCCTCTAAAACAACAATATTATTTACCGTCCAGTCAATTTTTTGCGTAAAATCTTTAATTTCTTTTCCTCTCAGCGGGCCGTTTACAAATACACGACAATGAGAAGATTCCTTCAGCCTGTTTTTTAATATTTTTTCAATAGACGTTCCCAACTGCACATTGGCGAACTCATTTTCCTTAAGACCGGTGCCCGAAAGGGCAATAAAGCGGGAATCTACATTTTTATTAAGCACGCGACTTTTATGGATTGCCGATATTGTTTGTGCGTCGAGAAAAAGAATACCCTGAGACAGTGTATCCTGACCAAAATTTACTTCCGTATTTAAGATGGCTTTTGATAAGACCACCGGATCATCGTGCGGATATTTCGCCTCTATAACAAAAACTTCCATCCATTCATTCGTAACCGCATATTCCTTTGCCGCTGCGATATGTTCGGTTTCATTGTTATTGATAACAACAAAACATTTGGCTTCCGGAAAGTGAGCGGTCTTTATTTCTTTTATCTTATCAAGGAAAACCTTTGTTTTATGACCTAATGCTACCCAGTTAGGTAATGCCCATGGTTCCGTGGGGCATAAGGCAACAATAATATTTTTTACCTGTTGTTTATTCGGCAATGCAAAATTGAATAATTCAGGCGGATTGTCAGAAGAAATTTCCTCGACAATATTACAGAAATGTATTGTATAGGTGCCAAAAAGATTAACTCCACCCTTAGAAACTCTGTTTTGCTTTTTTTTGATCACTTTTTAACTTTTTCGAATAAAATTGTAACTTTCAGGAAATTCGGTAAAAACTGCCCGATAAAATATCAATATAGACATCAGAAGTCAAGGTAATAGTTGAGGAAATGCAGAACAAAATAAGTAACGTATACGGATGAGTTGGTCTTCTAGTCGAAAACCAGATAAATTATGGACAGGCAACAGAGAAGAGAAGAACAAATTCCCTGTTCTTTTGGCACAAGAAGGTATTTTATTTGGTTACATCAATAATGAGAGGTATTTCCCCGCAATCAGGAAATTTATGGCACTTTACACATTCTGACCATATTTTTTGGGGAAGTGTCGCTTTTTCTACCCTGCAAAACCCGCATTTCTCAAAAAATTCAGGTGAATACGTAAGCACAAACATTTTGGCAATGCAAAGTTCCCGCGCTTCCTGCATACAAACCGATACAAGCTTTCGCCCTATTCCTCTCCGCTGGTATGAACCCTGAACTGCCAATGATTTTATTTCCGCAAGGTCTTTCCAAAAAATATGCAATGCGGCACATCCAATTAATTGTGTGTCCTCCATGAATACATAAAAATCACGCACATTTTCGTAAAGCTCACTCAGAGAACGCGGCAACATCTCATCCTTTGCCGCAAAACTGTTAATAAGTTTATATATTTTCTCTACGTCCTCTATTGTTGCTTTACGCAATATTTGTTTTTTTTCTGTGATATCAGCCAAGGACATTGTATTTTCTTATCCTGAAATCTACACCCAAATCCATTGCAATTTTTCTACACTTCTCTATATCAATATCGGGAATTTCTACAACAGAAACCTGCACATTGGGAATAACTTTTTTCGCATCTTTAATGAACTGTAACATTGCCGGATAGGCTTTTTCACCGAAAACCGGCTTACAGATCGCAGTATATTTTTCCGCTGTTTCAGCATTTAAACTTATGCAGATGGTATCAATAAGGCCTTTTAATTCATTCGCTATTGATCTTCCGTTGATAAGGTCCCCATGTCCGTTTGTATCCAACCGGATGCGTTTTCCTTTTGATTTTAAATCCGCTGCTACGGCTTTTAAGACATCCAGCCGCTCGGTAGGTTCACCATAGCCACAAAAGACAATTTCATCATATCTGCCAGGGTCTCCGATCGCCCCCAGCACTTCTTCGGTTGCCGGCTCCCGTTTTAAATGCAGATTATGCCCCTTCACAATGGGATAGGATGTTCTCATGCAAAATGAACATTCCATGGAACACCGGTTGGTTAAATTTATGTAAAGAGAATTTCTTATTGCATAAGCTATTTCCCCTTCCGGTACCGGTTCCCCTATACCGAACAGTGTATATGCGTTAAAAGAAGTAATGCGGACAATATCGTCGGGCGAAAGGCCATAAATTTCAGCAAAAACAGGAATAACAAAGGATAAATACGATGGTTCATTCCTCTCCCCCCTTTTCGGGTGAGGGGCCAAAAATGGGCAATCCGTCTCCAAAAGGAGCCTTTCTACTGGAACGGTTTTAGCAACTTCCCTTAAATTCTGCGCGTTTTTAAATGTGATTGGCCCCGCAAAAGATAAAAACAATCCCATATCCAGACACTCCTTTGCCGTTTCTTTCGTTCCACTGAAACAATGAACGACCCCTTTTAATGCCCCGTTTTTATATTTGTTCAGAATTTTTAAACAATCGTCACTGGCATCGCGGCAATGTATTATCACCGGTAGATTATGCTTTTTCGCCAGTGCAAGGTGTTTCTCGAATAGTGCCTGTTGGGCTTCGTGGGGACTCTTGTTACGATAATAATCAAGACCGGTCTCTCCTATCGCAACAATTTTCGATTCGCCAAGCAGCAACTCCAGTTCATGCCACGTTTGTTCTGATACCCTTGAGGCATCATGCGGATGGATTCCTACACTGACGTAGATATTTTCAAAACGATGCGCTAAAGCAATGCATTTTTTGCTGGTAGCAAGGCTTGTTCCCACATTAATAATACTTCCGATGCCTGCCTCTCTGGCACGTAATAAAACAGACTCCAAATCTGTTTTATATTCAGGAAAATCAAGATGCGCGTGTGTATCAATAATCATCGAAAAACACCACTACCATTTTTTGTAAACGCATTTTTATAAAGTGTAATTACCGGATGCTTTTTTATCGGCAAGTAAACAATGGAAACAACATCAAAACGCAAATCTATCCCCTCTATCTTTTTTTCCGCAATGTAATAGGAAGCAACTTTTATAATTTGCCTTTTTTTGGTTTCTGTTACGGATAATTCCGGAGGTCCGTAATTATCTGTACTCCTGGTCTTAACCTCTACAAATACAATGACGCCATGATCGTAACAAATAATATCAATTTCTCCTACCTTACGCCGATAATTTCTCTGGAGTATCTTATATCCCTTTTTTTTCAAAAACTTTGCGGCAACCAGCTCTCCCTTTTCAGCGATAACCGTTTTGTAAGGTTGTATGCCACTGGTTTTCCTGAATATATTTTTCAGAGCGGTAAGATACTTCATACACAAAAAAACGTAAGGTTTAACTCCAATGCAAAAGAATCCTAAAGCAACTCTGTGTCGCATTAGGATTTCTCATGCAGAATGATCTGCAATACGGAAACAATAGTTTTATGATTCCTATGTTTCCTTATTATCAATTCTTTTCTCTTTCAACCTGATACCCTTACTGGTTCTTTCCCTCATGTAATATAACTTAGCGCGTCTTACTTTTCCCGATTTTTTCACCTTCACATCCAACACCTTTGGAGAATGTATAGGAAATACACGTTCTACCCCTTCTCCCTGAACAATACGTCTTACGGTAAAGGTTTCCTGTATACCTCCCCCGTTCTTTGCAATTACCAATCCGTTAAACACCTGCGTGCGTTCCTTTTCTCCTTCTTTGATTCTTATAGAAACACTTACCTGGTCTCCAACAGAATATTTGGGGATTTCGGTTTTCATGTGTTCTTTTTCTATTGCGTCAATAATATTCATGGTTTTACTCCTCATTCAGTTAATATATTTACAGGGTAAACACAACCTTATCTCTTGTTTACTAAATCAGGCCTCTTTTCCAGAGTCCTTTTTTCCGCAAAGGATCTTTGCCATTCCTTTATTTTTTGATGATGACCAGAACGCAATATTTCCGGAACTTTCATGCCCCTGTATTCAGCAGGACGGGTATATTGAGGATATTCTAACAACCCATTGTGAAAAGATTCTTCGGTTATTGAGTTCGTATCTCCTAAAACACCGGGAATCAGGCGAACTACCGCATCAATAACCACCATTGCCGCCAGTTCTCCTCCGGAGAGAATATAATCGCCAATGGACAACTCAAACACATCCAGCCCGATTCTGATTCTTTCATCAAACCCCTCGTAATGGCCGCATAGTAACATGAGGTACTTCTCTTTTGCCAATTCTTTAGCGACAGTTTGTGAAAAACAACAACCTTGTGGTGTTAATAAAATTTTTTTAGAAGATAGGGCAGTTTGCCGTTCAATCGTCTCTACCGCATTGAAAACAGGTTCCGGCTTCATTACCATCCCGGGTCCCCCGCCATAAGGCCTGTCATCTACACAACGTTGATTTTCCGCATAGTCTCTGATATTAAAAATATTGTATTGTACAAGGGCCTTTTCCCTGGCGATCTTTAAAATACTATGCCCCAGCACGTTTTCAAACATCTCGGGAAAGAGTGTTAAGATATCAATACGCATGTATCATTTTTTGAATGCAATACCAAATTTTTTAAATATACCGGCAACCGATTCTGTTGGTTTCGCCCCGACACTAAGCCAATAATCAATTCTCTCCTTTTTTAGGGTTACCTGCTTTTCGCTGTTTGATTCCATAGGATCATACGTCCCTAAATTTTCGATGGCCATGCCATCCCGTTCCTCATGAGCATCGAACGCACCAATTCTGTAAAAGGGCCTGTTCTTACGTCCCATCCGCATCATCCTGATTCTTACTGCCATTTTTTCTCCTTTAGATAAAATTTACCTTGCCATTCCCTTGCCAAAGGGCATACCACCGGAAAACATTCCCATTTTCTTCAGACTTTTCTCGTTTCCCTTAAAATGTTTCATTAATTTTTTCATCGATTTAAATTGCTTAAGCAGTTGATTAACGTCCTGAACGGTTGTCCCGCTGCCATTTGCTACCCGCTGCCTTCTGCTTCCATTTATTATGTCAGGAACCAAACGCTCCTGAATCGTCATTGATTTAATGATGGCTTCAACTTTTTGCAACTGTTTTTCGTCAACATTAAGACCATCCATCTTATTCCCCAAACCGGGAATCATACCCAATACTTCTTTAATAGGCCCCATTTTTTTTACCTGCTGAAGCTGAACAAGAAAATCTTCCAGGCTGAGTGTATCATTTTGTATCTTCCGGCTAAGCTTCTGTGCTTCTTCCAAATCAATGGCCTGCTGCGCGCGTTCCACCAGCGAAACAACATCACCCATCCCCAATATTCTGGAAGCCATCCTGTCCGGATGAAATTCCTCAAGACGATCAAGCTTCTCACCGATACCCACGAACTTGATAGGTTTTCCGGTAACTGCCCGTATTGAAAGCGCCGCCCCACCTCGTGTATCACCATCAAGTTTAGACAAAATCACACCGTCAAAACTCAATTGCTCATCAAACTCCTTTGCACTAGTCACCGCATCCTGCCCCGTCATTGCGTCACAAACAAAATATATCTGGTCAGGACCAAGGGTATCTTTTATCTCCCGCAATTCGAGCATCAGCTCATCGTCAATGTGCAACCTTCCTGCTGTATCAAGAATTACCACATCATGTCCGTTCTTTTTTGCATATGTTACCGCATCGCTACAAATCTTTACCGGTTGTGAAGTAGTATCAAAATATACTTCTATATCCAGTTGCTTACCCAGCACCTTTAATTGTTCAACAGCCGCAGGACGTTGAATATCTGCTGCAACAAGCAATGGTTTCTTCCCTTTTGAAAGTATCAGCTTTGCAAGTTTACCGGCTGTTGTTGTCTTACCGCTACCTTGCAAACCTACCAGCATCACCAGCGTCTGTTCACCTTCCTTAAAAGGAATAGAGGTATCAGATTCTCCCATCAGATTAATCAGTTCATCATGGACAATCTTAATTACCTGCTGGCCCGGTGCAACACTTTTAATTACCTCTTCACCCACAGAACGCTCGGTAACCTGCTTTATGAAGTTTTTTACTACTTTATAATTAACATCCGCTTCAAGCAATGCCAGGCGCACTTCATGCAATCCGTCCTTAATATTCCCTTCGGTTAATCTTCCTTTCCCGCGGAACTTACCAAGAACACTTTCCAAACTATTTGTAATTGATTCAAACATAACTGAGTAAACAATACTTTTTAAATTTTAATCTGCTAATTAAAACCATTTCAGGGCAAACCTTTTACGGTACTCCCCCCCTTTCCTCAATAATTATATTACAGTATAACCTTATTGACTTATAATCGCAAGACAACAATAATACCATAAACTCCTTATTTTATAAAATAATACAAGATATTCAAATGAATTTTCCCAACACAAAACACGGCAAAGGGAGGGTATCCATTTAAATAGGTGAATATATCGTTACGTTTTCATTTATATGGCCAGGTTGAATATTTCTATTGCGGAAGGTTTGTTGGTTTGCTAATATTTGACGTTTATGCTATTATTTTTGTATTATTTTTTTGTGTTTATAGGTGTTTTTTATTTAAGGAGATAAAAATAGGATGAAAAGCGACATTCACCCAAATTATATAGAATCAGTTGTAACATGTGGATGCGGAGAAACATTTAAAACCAGATCCACAAAACCTAAAATTGCCGTAGAAATATGTTCAAAATGTCACCCTTTTTACACGGGAAAGCAAAGGTTTGTAGATAGCGCCGGTCAAATCGACCGTTTTAACAAACGATTGAAAAAAAGCAAAAAAATTCAAGAATCAAATACAACAAAATAATAACACCACCACAATGAATAAAAATTTATTAAAAAAATTGGAAGACATGCAAAGGCGATATAACGAATTGGAAAATCTGCTGGCAGACCCGCAGGTTATCGCCGATTCTGGCCGTTATATGTCCCTCATGAAGGAACACGGAAGCCTTTCCAAAATAGTTCATAAATATACCCAGTTAACCAAAACCCTTACAAGAAAACAGGAGGCGGAAAATCTATTATCTGATGTGGAATTTGCAGATATGGCACGTCTAGAACTGGAAGAACTGGAGGAACAGGAAAAGGTTATTCTTGATGAAATCAAGGACTTGTTTATTACCGAAGACAAAACCGCCAATAAAAACGTTATTGCGGAAATCCGGGCAGGAACAGGAGGAGAAGAGGCCGCTATTTTCGCAGCAGATCTGTTTCGCATGTATACCAGATATGCCGAAAGTCAAAACTGGAAAACCGAACTGTTCGATTACAACGAAACTGATTTAGGCGGATACAAAGAGGTCGTCTTTTCTATAGAAGGCCACAATGTCTATCAAAAATTACGCTTTGAAAGCGGTACACACCGTGTTCAGCGGGTGCCGCAAACGGAAGCAAGCGGCAGGGTTCATACTTCAACAGCCACGGTAGCCATACTACCGGAAGCTGAAGAGGTCGAAATTGACATTAACCCCGCCGATATCCTTGTAGAAACATTCCGCGCCTCAGGACCGGGAGGACAAAAGGTAAATAAGACAAGTTCTGCCGTAAGAATTACCCATATCCCAACGGGTATTGTCGTAAAATGTCTTGACGAAAAATCACAGCATAAAAACAGGGCAAAAGCAATGCGTATATTGCGAAGCCGTTTGTATGAATCAATTGAAGAAAAAAACCAGCTCGAACGGGATCAAACAAGGAGGGTTCAGATAGGAACCGGAGATCGTAGTGAAAAAATTCGCACGTATAATTATTCACAAAATCGGGTTACCGATCACCGGATTAATTTTTCCGTATACAATCTGGAACAAGTTATGATGGGATATTTGGACGAAATCATTGAGGCCCTGGCAAACCACTATAAAGAAGATCAACTAAAGCAGTTAGCCATAAGCATGTGATTGGGAAATGCACTAAAGAGAAAACCAGCATGCCCACAGACAATGATACCGTTGGGAACATTATTCACTGGGCTGCCAAAAAGCTGCAACATTGCGGCATTGATTCTCCCCGCTTGGATGCAGAGGTTATACTGTCACATCTGTTAGGCTGTGATCGCATAAGACTTCATACGTACCCGGACAAACCGTTACAACACATAATTGCATCACGTTATAAAAAGGCCATTCAGAGGCGGGCACAAAGGGTACCGCTTCAATATATTACCAACCATGCGGAATTTATGTCTTTAGACTTTTATGTCGACGAAAGGGTGCTTATACCGCGTCCGGAGACTGAATTGCTGGTAGAAGCGGTCATAAAAAAGGCAAAATGTTTCATCCATGAAGACGAAATTGTAATTATTGACATCGGTGTTGGAAGTGGGAATATTGCGATCTCTCTTGCCAAAAATATAGAGATTGCAAGAATATTTGCAATAGACATTTCTCCGGACGCATTAGTTATTGCAAAAATGAACGCACGAAAACACCAGGTGCTGGATAAAATTACATTTCTCCACGGTGATGTATATGAACCATTAAAATCATGCAACAGTAAAACAAAAGCGCATTTCATCGTATCAAACCCACCCTATATAGCTTCAGCCGAATTATCTTTGTTACAAAAGGAAGTAAGGGATTATGAACCGCTCACTGCACTTATCAGCGGCCATAGCGGGTTGGAAATATTTGAACGCATTCTGGCAGAAGCAAATTCCTGGCTCAGGCCGGCGGGGTTTCTCCTTTTTGAAGTAGCAGAAAAACAAGCACGCCAGGTCATAAAAATGATAAAAAATACAAACATCTTTACATCAATACAGCGTATAAAAGATTACCAGAACATATCCCGCGTCCTTATTGCACAAAGGGAGGGTCACATTGGACAAAATCGTAATTGAAGGTGGGCGTCGCCTGGAAGGAAAAGTACGAATAAATGGGGCAAAAAATGCAGCGTTGCCAATTATGGCGGCATGTTTATTACTACACGGCCCTTCCCGCATAAAAGGAATACCTGATATTGTAGATATTCGAACGCAGATAAGAATATTGGAGAACCTCGGAGGTGAGATTCGGTATCTTGAAGATGGTTCCCTTGAGATAATATTTCGGGATGGAGAAAATAAAGAAAAGGTTACGGCCCCTTACGATTTGGTCCGAAAAATGAGAGCATCCGTCTGTGTTTTGGGACCTTTACTCAGCAAGAGAGGCAATGCAAAGGTTTCATATCCGGGAGGTTGTGTTATCGGACAACGTCCTATAGATTTACATTTGAAAGGACTAAGCGCATTAGGCTCCAGCATTGAAACAAAGGAAGGGTACGTAATCGCCTCGGCAAACAAATTAAGAGGAACACGCATTTCCTTAAAGGGACAATACGGTACAACGGTATTGGGAACATGCAATGTTATGACCGCCGCAGTACTGGCAGAAGGCACAACAATCATTGATGATGCGGCATGCGAACCTGAAGTGCAGGATCTTGCTCATTTTCTTAATAAAGCCGGAGCTAAGATTTCCGGAATAGGAAGCAATGCACTCACTATTGAAGGAGTTAAGGAATTACACGGTATAGACTATGAAATCATTCCAGACAGAATAGAAGCAGGAACCTTTATGATTGCCGGGGCGATAACGAGAGGAGAAATTACCCTGGAAAATGTCCGGGAGGATCACCTTGCCGCAACAATTGAAAAATTACGCGAAATCGGTGTGGAAATAACTACAAATGGAAATTATACCACGGTAAAAAGTAATAATGATTACCAACCCGCTAATATAACGACAATGCCCTACCCTGGATTGCCAACTGATATGCAGGCACAATTTATGGCACTGCTTTGTACAGTATCCGGGAAAAGTGTAATTACCGAAGGAATATTCCCCGACAGATTCATCCACTCAGCGGAATTAAGAAGAATGGGGGCAGATATCCAGGTAGACGTCCCGTATGCCACAATAAACGGCACACCTTTTCTTTCGGGCGCGCACGTTATGGTATCTGATCTTCGTGCAGGCGCCGGGCTCGTCCTTGCGGGACTGGTAGCAAAAGGCACAACTCACATCCACCGTATCTACCATTTGGACAGGGGATATGAGCAACTTGAAAAACGGTTGTCTCAACTCGGCGCCAATATAACACGTGTTCAGGAATAAAATATTTCTGAATGGCCGTTTATTCGCCACTAAATTTATGCGCTATTGGCATTCGCCTGCCGGAACCGAATGCCTTTGAGGTTACTTTTATTCCCGGAGCCGCCTGGCGTCTCTTATATTCATTTCTGTTTACTTTTTGAATAATATCACGCACGATAGTTTCATCAAATCCCATACGAACAATTTCTTCTATACATTTTGATTCTTCAACGTATGCCTTTAATATTCCATCGAGAATGTCGTAAGGAGGCAGGCTGTCCTGATCGAGCTGGTTTGGTTTTAATTCCGCGGAAGGAGGTTTGTCTATAGTTTCCTGTGGTATTATCCTCTTTTTACGGTTCAGGTATTTAGCCAATTCATACACCATGGTTTTCGGCACGTCTGAAATGAGTGCAAGTCCACCACTCATATCTCCGTACAATGTGCAATAGCCGATGGCCATCTCAGATTTATTTCCCGTTGAAAGAACAAGATACCCGTACTTATTGGACAAGGCCATGATAATATTGCCACGGATGCGTGCCTGTAAATTCTCTTCTGCTATATCAAAAGGGAGTCCCTTGAATTCCTCACGTAGAATCGTTTGGTAGCCATCAAACAAATCATTAATGAAAAATATTTTATAGTCAATGCCAAGGTTTTTTGAAAGTTGCACCGCATCGTCAACACTGCCTGGTGAAGAAAATTGGGAAGGCATAATCACGCCGATTACATTTTCACCTCCCAATGCCTCTACGGCAAGAGCAGCGGTGACAGCCGAGTCAATACCGCCGCTTAATCCAATAACCACTTTTTTGAAACCACACTTTGCTACATAATCACGAAGCCCGAGAAGAAGCGTTTTCTGTACCGTTTCAATAGGAGTAAATAATTGCGGTGAAACCTGTATTGCGGAATTTTCCAAATCTACAATGATCAAATCTTCCTCAAATGCTGCAGCCTGGGCAATGAGCTTGCCCTGCGCATTGATAACGGTACTGCTCCCGTCAAAAACAAGTTCGTCATTCCCTCCGACCTGGTTTACGTAGACAAAAGGAACCTTGTACTTCTTTGCATCATGAGTGAGCATACGCAGCCGTATTGCATCGTGCTTTCCTACAGTAAAAGGAGACGCGGAGATGTTAATAATAACATTTGCCCCATTTGATATAAAATTTTCTATGGGATCTGTCTCATAAAGGGGGCGTGCCCAGAATTCTTCATCGTTCCATATATCCTCACAAATAGATATTCCAAGTGTGTAATTATTAAATTGGATTGGGGCAATGGAACATGCCGGTTCAAAATAACGTGATTCATCAAAAACATCATATGTCGGCAAAAGCGACTTATGGTGTACGGATACTGTTTCTTTGTCCTGGATAAACGCTGCTGCATTATGAACAAGTTTACCGTATGAATGTTTATTTTTATCAACAAACCCCACAATAGCAGCAATACCTGAAACATGTTGTTTTATCTCATTTAATGCCTCCAGGTTACGCTCCACAAAGGCAGGAACGTCAAGAAAATCTTTTGGAGGATACCCGGTAACTGCCAATTCAGGAAAAATCACCAGGTCTCCTTTTTTCTTTTTTGCTTGTTCTATAAATGAACAAATTTTCCGTACATTATTTTCAAAATCACCTACGACAGGGTTAATTTGCGCGAGCGCTACTTTCATATTTTCTTCGTAAGGAAAATTTTTTTATCATAGAAACACTTTTTTCGTATTACAATTGATTCTCTATACCTACAAACCTTAAGATATGTTTATCCTGCTCAGGAGATGCTCTGCTTCTCGTTTTTTTGCTTCTAATACCGCACTTTTTTTAACGGGATAATTTTCAGCGTTTTTGAGACGTTTGTATGGTTCCGGCAATTTGGCAATATTATCCAGTGCAGTACTTTGAATCTCCTCTAAAGACGGCAAAGTATAACAAATTTTGCCCTCTTTTACCACCTGTATCAGAAGGGGAACGGTACCTCTCATCTCGTTCTCAAGCCCTATTATATCTTCAACAAAATTATTCTTATCAATAACCCGATATACTTGTTTTTTATATGGATAGGTAAGTTTGCCTTTACTAAACTTCATTTTGGGAATTGGTCTCCCGCCATGTTCCTGCTCGACTAATTTATAAATTCCCCCCAATGCGGGCGCATCCTTTGACGTCACCATTTCAGTACCTACACCAAAGGAATCAATAGGAGCTTCATTTCTTAACAAATCGTCAATACGCTCCTCATTAAGATCACCGCTTGCAATTATTTTAACATGATTCATCCTCTGGCTAGTTAAGATCTTTTTGACTTCTTTGCTCAGTTCCACCAGATTTCCACTATCGATACGTACTCCTTTAAGTTGTTCACCTATAGCGGCAGCATGTTTCGCCCCCACAAGAGTATCATAGGTATCAATAAGGAGTACCGTAGCGTCAGGAAAAATTTCATGATATTTACGGAACGACTCCACTTCATTTTCAAAAACCATTACCCAGGAGTGAGCAATCGTACCAACAGTAGGTATGCCAAGTTCGTATGCTGCAAAAACGTTAGAGGTGCTTTTGCACCCTCCGATAAAGCAAGCACGTGCAGCCAGAACCCCTGCCTGCGGACCGTGGGCGCGGCGTGTTCCGAAATCAATAACCTCATGTCCCCTGGAAGCATAAACGACTCTCGACGCCTTTGTTGCAATAGAACTCTGGAAATTAATAGTTGAAAGGATATACGTTTCGATAATTTGTGCTTCAATTACAGGAGCTGTTACTCTGATTATCGGTTCTTCAGCAAATATAATCGTTCCTTCGGGAATAGCAAACACATCACCACTGAAGGTAAAATTTTTCAGATATTCAAAGAAATCATCGCTCACGCGCCTGAAAGAGGGTTGTTGTCTGATAAACCGGAGAGCTTCAGGCGAAAAACGGACATGGGTAAGGTAGTGAAGCACCTGCTCTAATCCCGCAGTAATTATATAAGAGCGATTTTCCGGCAGGTGCCGAATATAAAATTCAAACGTTGCAATATCATGCATGCCGTGTTCAAAATACCCGGCAGCCATCGTAAGCTGATAAAAATCGGTAACAATACCTAGTGAATTTTCAGGCAGAAAAAGGGATTTTGGTTCTTTCATTGGTAGGGAAGAGGAAATTTATCGGTTGATTTTCTCTATTTTTTACAGAACGTTTTTTCCCAAATTAAATATATTATCAAATATTTGCCAGTATATAGAAAGATTGATGTTTCTTCTTTATAGAAATTTTAAATTCCCTGTTTTTTACGGTTACTTAGGCATAATACCAGTAAAAATCTTTTTCAGCAATACTTCTTTATCCTTTTCAATCTGCCGTTTTAGTTCTTCAATGGACCCGAAGGGTGTTTCATCTCTGATTTTGAAGAGAAATTGTACTTCGAGGTCTTCCCCATAAATTGATTCGTGAAAGTCAAGAATGTGTGTTTCTATTTCCATTGTTTCATCTTCACTTGAAAATAATTCTTTCGAAAAAGTTGGCCGTACGCCGATATTGGTTAATGCCAGGTATTCCTTTTCCTTCCAGCAAACTTTTGTGGCGTAAACGCCTTGTGGCGGCCTGATTTCGTGGTGTAAATCCAAATTTGCCGTAGGATATCCCAGAGTCGTACCTCTGCCCGATTTTCTTACAACGGTTCCCAAAATAGAAACAGGTCTTCCAAGCATGACCTCTGCCTTCTCAAGAGAGCCTTCCTGAATGGCTTTTCGAATAATAGTACTACTGATAACCTGTCCCTCATATGTTTCCGGGGGACATTCGTATGCTTCATAATGGTATTTACCGGCTAATTCCTTCACGAGTTTGATATTCCCGCTTCTATTCTTTCCGAAATGACAATTAAAACCAAGCACTATGCATTCCAAACCTAACTTTTTTACCAGTATGTCTTTTATAAAATCTTCCGCCTCTGTTTGCGCCAGAGTGTCGTCAAATGGCAATATCAACGTATAATCAACGCCAAGACGTTGAAATAATACCAGGCGATGAGACAGGGAAGTAATAAAAAAGGGGGATTTGTTTTCCAGAAGAATTCTTGGGTGAATATTGAAGGTAATGACAACAGAGTTTCCTCCCTTCTCAGAGGCCAAACGTTTTGTGTATTCAATAATTTTCTGATGTCCGCGATGCACACCATCAAAAACACCAAGTGTGACTACAGGATTATGAATTTTTCTTTTCAGTTCATTTATGCTGTAAATTTTTTCCAATAACTGCTCCCTCTACGCTACTGTTTTAAGCATAACCATAAAATATCGGCAAGAAAAAATTTAATGTGTTTTTTCAGAAAATATATGGTATTAACATACCGAGGCAAGGATTTCTAAAATTTTTTGATGTGGCGTTAAACGCAAGCGGCAACAATTATCGTATGCAACGTATATTTCATTACGAGTATTATTGCCATACAAAACGCTTCATTGGAATTTTGTGTAAATTTCCATATGTTTGTTCATATCCGTTTTCCATGCGTTCAGGAATGCTTCCTGTTTTTCGTATAAAAACCGTTTCGCTACATTTTCCCTGGTTTTTTCAAAAAGAGATTTATCAGCAGGTTCTCTTTCAATTACATTAAAGATATAACATGCTTTTTCATCGGCAATTTCTACCGCAAAAGCTACTTCACCCGGTTTTAATTCAAACGCCTTTTTTGCAAGATTGGGGCGATCCGCATTGAGCGCCTCAATATAACGTGAATCTTTGTCAAAAAGTTTAATAGGACGTTTAATGTAATCAGTTTCACATATCAGAAAATCTTTTTGGCTATATTCATCGTTAATTAATTTCACAATATCATCAAATGCAGTAGTGGTTGAACCGGAGCTGTTTATATATTTTTCTGCTACTTCTTTTGATTTTTGCAAACCCTTTTCTATTGTAAAGTCTTGCACAACCTTATTTTTAATCTCATTAAAAGGAGCAGGGGCAGGATATTTTTTATCGATCACTTGCAGAATAACGAATCCCTCGACAAACTCGAGAGGCATGGACGGTTCAAATTTTTCTCTGTCAAAAGCAACATCCACCACCTTGTCAGAGCCTGGGAAGATTTCCCAGAAATCTTTTTCAGAAAGAAACTCGCTTTTTGATTCCTTTCCGGCAGGAATGGTACAGGTTAATTGATATTTACCGGCAAGATCGCTAAAGCTCGGGCGGTATTCCTTGTCTATGCTCGCATATATTTCTTCATCCACCTTATTTATTACTTCTAATGCCTTTTCCCTAGCCTTTTGCTTCGCGATTGTTTTCCGAATTTCATCCTTTACCTCATCAAGCAATTTGTATGCGGGTTTTTCGGTGATCTCTTTTTCTTTTGTATCGTTTTCAGCGGTCGTATCCGTTTTATCTTCTTTATCTTCCTGAGCAGAATGTTTTTCATTTTTTACTTCTGGCGATTCGATTTTATATTGTAATTCCTTATTATCCTCGTAATACTTTTTTACCTCTTCTTCCGTTACCTTTACAAGCGCTTCCATATCATCAAATTTGGCTATTACGCATTCTATTTTTACCATTTCAGGAAGCATATAGCCGGGAGTGCCACTATGTTCATCGTTCTCTTTGTTTTTATATTTATTATAAAACGCAACAAGTTCTTCTTCATTTACCTGAACTGAGTCCGCAAAATCGCTTGCCTTTAATGCCAGGATTTTTAGTTTTACCTGCTCATTTTCCAAAGAAAACCGGTGCCAGAGTTCCTCACTTGTTATTTTTGCAGATGCGCGTAACAGAGATTCCAGTTTTTCAACCAGTAGGGCTTCCCTGATTGTACGTTGTATTTGATCAGGATTAAGTCTGAAGGTATTACACAAAAACTGCATGAGCCTCGTTCTGTCGATATCCGGATTCTGCCCGAAAACCTGAAAAGTAATTCTCCTTAAACCGTCTTCAACTTCCGGATTGGTTATCATTAATCCCATTTGATTTGCCTTTTCAACCATCAGAAGCTGCTTCCAGATTATGGGAATAATAGATTCCTGCGATTGCGGGAAAAACAACCTCTGCCACCTGATTGCCATATCGCTGAATTCATCCTGAGTAATCTTTCTTCCCAATACTTTACCTATGGGTTTTTTGGGAATCAGTTCCATTGCGGAATAGCTTATACCCCAAACAGAAACGGCAAATATCATGATAATATAAACGATTTTTTGATTCTTTCGCAGCCAGGAAGTGGATACCATTATTTTCCTCTTAAATTTTATAAAATCCCTGTGATGAAAGCTAAAATTATGACAAATATAATATATTATCTGTTCTTCTGATAATTATCAAATGCTTTTTTGCTTATTCGCGGATTGAAAAAGCAAATTTTCTTGATAAATCCACACCTTCACTTTATACTTAATCTGGTTATTTTAATGTAAATTCTATGGTTACGGTAATTGTTATTCTATGATTTCATGCCTTATCACTCTCCTTCAACCAATGAATCATTGTCATTCAACAGTTTCCGTCTTATCTTCCATATTCTTTATTCTTTAGTATTAAGTAAGGATAGATTACATTGAGCAATGCGGTTTTTTGATCAAAAAGGAAATATTCATGAGATTAAAGTATCCATTTAAATATTTATTAATTCTAATTATTTCCCTCTCTTCCGTCTCCGGCCTTTTTGTTGTTTTAAATAAAACATTCGGTTTGGAACCCCACTTTGAAAACCTTTCAGAAAAAGAAGATTCTGAATATAAATTCCGCCTACAGGGAATTGTCCTTTCCTATATTAATCGCCTGTATGTGGACCCTGACCGCATTGATAATATAGAAATGATTAAAGGCGCCCTCGATTGGCAGGAAAGAGTCATACCAGAAGTATTGACCGATTACTCGGAAGAGAAAAAGACGGAAACCGTTACGGTGGACAATGTTTCAAAGACATTTGATTTATCTGAAGTTCGTCGCTCCAAAGATGTTTTCAGACTATTACAGGAATCCCTCGATTTTATCAACAAACACCGGGAAGAGGACGAATCTCTTACCGCCAGCGATGTTGAATATACCGCAATCAACGGAATGCTGACGCAACTTGATCCGCATTCTATTATTTTGCCGCCAAAACAATTCGATGAATTTAAAATTGGCACTACGGGCAAGTTCGGCGGTCTCGGAATGGTGGTTGGCATTCGGGATGGTGCTCTGACGGTAATTTCTCCAATTGAAGGAACTCCTGCTGCAAGGGTAGGAATAAAAGCAGGAGACAAAATTGTGGAAATTGACGGGGAATCGACCGTAGACATGGATCTAACAGAATCAGTGGGGAAATTGCGGGGCGATCCCGGTTCAACTGTTACGCTTTCTGTCTTAAAATATAAAGCGGTTCAGACGAAACTCATCACCCTTAAGCGGGAAATAATAGTAATTCCAACAGTAGAATCCGCATCTGTCGAAGGAGGTTACGGTTACGTAAGAATTAGAAATTTTCAGGACGACACTGCTCAGTGCCTTAATGATCAGTTAAAACAACTAAACAAGGCAAACAATAAAATTAAAGGGCTCATTATTGATCTGCGTAACAATTCAGGCGGATTATTAGACCAGGCGATCAAGGTGTCTGATAAATTCCTTGAAAGCGGTGCTATTGTCGTTACCGTTGGGCCAGGAGGCCATCCCAGAGAAGTAGTAGACGCCAAAAAAGCAAATACTGACGAGGAATTTTATCCTATAGTTGTACTTGTTGATGCAGGAAGCGCTTCCGGCGCTGAAATTGTTGCCGGTGCACTGAAAGAAAACAACCGTGCAATAATCGTTGGTGATAGAACATTTGGCAAGGGATCAGTTCAGCAGCTTATTGAGTTAATGGATGGTTCGGCGTTAAAATTAACCATTGCAAAATACCTTACACCTCTTTTTACCGATATTCAATCCTTTGGCATTACGCCCGACATACAGCTTATCCCGGTAATCGCAGAAGAGGAGAACATCAATCTTTTTCATGGCATTACGGCTATCAGAGAAGAAGATCTGAAAAAACATTTAGATGACCATCATAAAGAAGAAATCCCTTTCGCCACAGTTAAGTACTTCCATGAAACAAATGAAAAAGAGGAAATCGAGGCCGCCGGAAAAGAGGATGAGGAGAAAGTGACGGAAGATGAAGACCCTTACAAACTCCCTGATTTTGATAAAGACTTCCACATTACCTTTGCCAAAAAATTATTGGCAAATGCAACTACCTGGAAAAAGGATGAGGGTTTTCTGCAAAATTCTCTGCCAATCATAGAAACAATCTCCGAACAGGAAGAGAAGAAAATAGCACAGGCTCTCGAGGACTTGGGTATTGACTGGTCAGAAGGAATAAATGAAGGTGCATCCACCACAAATATTTCTCTTTTAACAAACCCCGCAAATAAGCAGGTAAAAGCAGGTGAAAAATTTACAATTACGGTAACTATTGAGAATACTGGGGATAAACCGCTCTATCAATTGCGTGGAATTTCTTCGAGCAAAAATGGCCTGTATGATAAGCATGAATTTATTTTTGGGAAAATAGACAAAGGAAGCAAAAAATCATACACCAAAACAATAGAAATACCAAAAAATTCCCTGGACCGGGAAGATGAAATTACCATTAAATTTGAGGAATTAAATCAAAACAATCCTGAAGATCTCAATTTCACTGTGGTTACAGAGGCGTTACCCCGGCCGCTTTTTGCCTTTTCGTATCAGATTTTAGATCCTGCAATAAATTCTTCGGGCAAGAACAACAATGATGGATTAATAAGCAAAGGTGAAAACATTACTCTCCTCGTAATGGTAAAAAACATGGGAAAAGGAATTGCCGAAAAAACCGTGGCTACTCTCAGAAATTTAAGTGATAAAGAGGTATTTGTAGAAAAGGGAAGAATAGAAATTGGTCAATTAAATCCGGGAGAAATCAAGGAAGCTGAACTAACTTTCACCGTAAAAGAAACAATTTCCTCTAAAGAATTTAATATGGACATTATTATTTCTGACTCTATTTTCGGTACATTTTTGAGTAATAAATTAAATTTCCCGGTAGTTGCAAGCACACAGAAGATGGTATCGGACTCCAAACTATTAAAGATAAATAAAAACCATATCCCGCTTTATGGGGGAATGTCGTTCGACTCCCCTGTCTTGTCAATGATGAATGAAGGTACAATTCTCAAGTCCAATGCAAAAAACCCTGATTGGTACAGAACGGAACTTCCCAATAACCGCTACGGTTGGGTATCCGTAAAGGATGTAACGGTAATAAGTAACTCCGGGGAATCACCCGGCGAACTCGAAACGTTTATACAGCGGGTACCTCCCTCCATTTCTCTGGATAGCATACCAAATATTTTATTCGGAGAGGAACAATTCACCCTTTCTGCGCTTGTAAAAGACGATTCCCAGGTAAAACACGCTTACGTACTGGTAAATAATGATAAAATCTTTTTCAAGTCCAATAAATATTTAAGCCCAAAACAACAGGCATCATTAAAGATTGATGTAAAACATTCGTTAAAAGAAGGTCCGAACGTGGTTACTGTTGTCGCCCGCGATGACCATGATTTAATAAGTATAACATCATTTGTAGCAACAAAGGGTATAACCGTAGCGAAAGGCATGTAAAGCTATTATGCTTTCAATACTTTTTGCCTTATTTTGACAAAATAATACGTACGCCTTATTTAAGGCTCCGGTTGAAAACAGAAAAACAATGATGTTCACAGATGTTCCAATAAAAGCAATCTTTTTGTTCCACATCCCCATATCTTTATCTAACCAGAACAAATATCTGTTTTCATCGGAGACCTGAATCTTCCTCATCGCGAACATACCATTCACACCTTTATTTAACTCTTTTGCAAGATTACACTTGAAATAAATATTGAATAACAGTAATCTTATTTTTTTAAACGACAGCAATAACACCTCAATCTGATGAAAAAAATATTACTTATCATCTTTGCCTGCTTTCTATTAATCATTGTAGGGGCTGGTATTACCGGATATATTTTCATTAGCAGGCTTACCTCAGACAAAGCAATAAAGAACAGGATATCAGACGCCTTTCAAAAACTTGGTGATGTAAAAATTGAACGCGCTCATTTTGACTTTGTGGAGGGCATTACTATCGACAATATCTCTCTTACCGGCAAGTCCGGGATATTGCAAAACAAGTTTCTTAAATGCCCGAAAGTAATCATCAAATATGATCAGAAAAGTTTGCTTAAGAGAGAACTCAACATCGTTAAAATTATTGCCATCAAACCGGAATTAACCATAGAAAAGCCTGCAACTATCTGGAAACTTTTGAATGGAATAAACGAAGGTCTTGAAAATGCAAAATTGCCCGCCTTTGTGGATGTATTACGCCAGGGAATTGAAATCAGAGGTTTAAAACTCCACGCCAAGGAAAACCCTGAATTACACAGTCCGGAAATCAAAGTTTCAGGAATAAATATTTCGTTTACACCATTTGCAGGTTCTTTTGAAAATATAGCGGCAAGGGGCACCATCAACGATGAACATATGGGAAATTATTCTTTCTCCTTAGAGCTTCGCCCTTACATACCATACCTGAATATTGCATTAGACTCTCATAACACCGCCTTAAATGAAGAATTTTTAAACCGACTTCCTTTTTATGGCAAACAGATTTGGGATGCTTATCAACCAAAGGGAAAAGTGAATATTTCATGCATTGCCAACTTCAACAATAAAAATAATCAGGAAAAAATGGACTATGACGTCACTATTAATCTCAACTCATTGGATGCAATATACAAGAATTGGTCGCTTCCCGTCTTTAACCTAAACGGTACTTTGGAACTTAATAACAATAAATTGTATCTTGAGGATATCACCGGATATATCAAAAATGACGGCTACACGTCACAAATCGACCTGAAAGGAACATTCAACCTTTCCGGTAAAGAAAAAACAATTGTGGTGAACATTCCCAACCTTTTCTTAAATAGAAATTTTTTGGAAAATATCCCGCGTTTTGGCAACGAGGTGTGGACAAAGATACAACCTACCGGTTTGGCAGATATCGCACTGCAGTATAGCGAAGGAGAGGATACGAAAGGCAGTATTTTTTTGGTAGTTAACTGCAAAGATGTCGCTATCAGTCCACCGGACTTCCCCTTTCCTCTTTCATATGTAAATGGCCCAATAAAAATGTGCAATAATATTGTCTTATTAAAAAATACCAGTGGTTTCGTCAAATACAACAATCAGTCCTTCTTTATGGAAATTAATGGTATCTATGATATAGAAACAGAAAGAAAAATATTTAATGTTGACATTCCCAATGTAGTTATTGCAGAAGATTTTTTTCAGGCAATATCCAATAAAACAACAATAAACAAAGAGTTTTGGAGTATCCTTAACCCTCGCGGGAAAGCAGACCTCCACATTACATTTCAGGGATTTAAGGAGGCAGAAAAAAACGATTTCAATGTTGAAGTTAACTTAAAAGACTGCGAGGTCAGCAATGAGAAATACAAGTTTGCCTTGTGGGGAATAAACGGAAGGCTGGAAATCAACAAAGAACAAATTTCCACCAAACATATTGATGCGAAATGCTTTGGCGGGCACGTGGAAGGAACCCTTTCTGTTAAAACAAAAACAGAACCTTACGAATATACCGGAGAACTCAATTTTTCAAGAGTCGAGCTGGAAGAATTAGTAAAAAAATTTAACACCAACGGAAAACATTGGGCAGGCTTACTCGGGGGCAGGGTGAAGTATTGGGGACATGGCACCGATCCGAAGGATTTTTGCGCTGAAGGCCAGTTTAATGTTACCAAAGGATATCTTGCAGATATCCCTATAATCCTTAGTATTTTTAAGTTTCTTAATTTACGACTTCCTCAAAAGGAAAGCTTTCACACCGCAAAAGTAAATTTCAGCGTTAAAGACAATACCGTCAACATCATAGAGGGCAATATTTCCAGCGATACCATAGAACTTGTTGGTAAAGGCGCCATTGATTTTGATGGAAAACTTAATATTACGGTTGTTACCGGATTAAATAAGGGTATCCTTTCCCAACTTCCTCTTGTCGGGAATTTATTTGACTTTGTGGTGGGTGGCGTACGAAAACAATTGACTGTTGTGGAACTTAAAGGTACTTTTTTAGACCCGGATATCCATCCGGTACCCTTTAAACCCTTTCGAAAATCTATTAAAGACATGTTTGAAGTATTACCGAAAACAGAAAACAATGAAAACGATAAGGCAATTATCAATGAATATTCTTCCGACGATGACATGCTGGGAATAGAATAAGAATATGCTGGAACATTTTTTTTCTCCTAAAACCGTTGCTGTTATTGGCGCCTCACGTGAAAAAGGCAAAGTCGGCCATGATATACTAAAAAATCTGATTCAGCATGGTTACAAGGGAACAATATTTCCCGTAAACCCAAAAGCGGAAGATATCCTGGGGCTGAAAACTTACTCAACCCTTAAAGATATTCCTGAAAAACCAGACCTGGCAATTATCGTGGTACCCGCCCAGTACGTGGGAAAGATTGTAGACGAATGTGCCGAAAAGAAAATCGATTCAATTATAGTTATCAGCGCCGGTTTCAAAGAGAGCGGCATTGAAGGATCTATCAGGGAAAAAGAGCTCTATCAGAAAATAACACGCCATTCTATACGAATGCTGGGGCCAAATTGTCTTGGATTAATTGATACCCAATCATGCCTTAATGCCTCTTTCGCTGCCGACATGCCGGAAAAGGGCAATATTGCTTTTTTCTCACAATCAGGCGCTTTGTGCACCGCTATATTAGATTGGGCGGCAGAAGAATGCGTTGGGTTTTCAAAGTTTATCAGCATGGGAAACAAAACAGATATTAATGAGGTTGACCTCATAAATGCTATGTATGAGGATGAAAACACAAAGGTAATACTCGGATATCTGGAAGGCGTAAAAAATGGCAATGATTTTATTGCTGCTGCAAGAAAAACAGCGAAAAAGAAACCTTTGATTATTGTAAAATCAGGAGGCACTGCCGCAGGGTCAAAAGCGGCTTCTTCTCATACGGGGACATTGGCGGGGTCTGAAAAAGCATTCGACGCGGCATTTAAACAATCGGGGGTGATTCGCGCCAATACAATTGAGCAACTCTTTGATTATGCCAGAATATTCAGTTATCAGCAATTACCAAAAGGAGCGCGGGTAGCCTTGATTACGAATGCGGGCGGGCCTGGAATTATTGCTGCAGACGCAATAGAACGTTCTGAGCTACAGATGGCAGAATTATCCAAAGATACTATAGAAACGCTGCGCCGTTCTTTGCCCCCCATGGCAAATGTATATAATCCCATAGATGTATTGGGTGACGCAAAATCTGACCGTTACCAATTTGTCATAGAAAGTGTTATAAAAGACCCGAATGCAGATGCGATTCTTGTTATACTGACGCCTCAGGCGATGACTGAAATAGAGAAAACGGCTGAAGTAATTACTGAAATAGCAAACCGGACTGACAAAACCATTGCAACCTCCTTTATTGGCGGTAAAAGAACTGAAAGTGCTTTAAAAATCATGTGCCAGAGAAAAGTTCCCAATTACCCTTTCCCGGAACGTGCAATATCAGCCATTGAGGCAATGTATAAATATACTTTATGGCAAAACAAACCTGCGCCGGAAATAAAAAATTTTGTTATGAGAAAAGAACCGGTACAAGCGATTTTTGAACAAGTAAAAAAGGCAGGAACCACTTATTTAAGCGAAGAAAGCGCCAAACAGGTAATTTCCTCCTATGGGTTCACAATTCCCAAAAGCATTATTGCTGCATCAGAAACCGAGGCAACAAAGGCGGCGAAAGCAATAGGATATCCGGTTGTGATGAAAATTTCATCTCCCGATATACTTCATAAATCAGATATAGGAGGAGTAATCGTAGGAGTGAAAAATGAGCAAGAGGTAAAAGGCCATTTTAGCGACATTATGCGAAAAGCGCGACACCATATGCCGGAAGCAGAACTAAAAGGCATTATGATACAACAGATGGTTGCCGGTGGTAAAGAAACAGTTCTTGGTGTTTCGCATGATCCTCAGTTTGGTCATTTGATAATGTTTGGGCTTGGCGGCATTTACGTTGAAGTACTCAAGGATGTAACCTTCAGAATTGCGCCTGTTGACAAAAATGAAGCACGGGAAATGATACAGGAAATCCGTTCATTTCCTCTGCTCAGGGGTGTACGCGGTGAAAAATCCGTTGATATGGATGCAATAGTAGAAAATATTCTGCGACTTTCCCAGTTGGTAACGGATTTCCCCGAAATAATCGAAATGGATATTAATCCACTGGTAGTATTCCCTGAGGGAAACGGCGCCATCGCTATAGATGCCCGTATCGCAATACACGCTTCACCTCCGGAAAGAACAAATTGATATTTCACTGTTTCAGCATGTTAAAATAAACAGATTATATCGTTTTTATTTTTCAAACATTTTTATTTTATCAGGTCAGGAGGGTATTATGATACCCATATTTATTGCCTCGCTTTCATCCCTCTCCGGGAAAAATCTCATTTGCGCCGGACTGGGACTAAAGTTAAAAAAAGACGGTTATAACATCGGTTATTTCAAACCTGTCGGATTTTCACCGGTTTTTGTGAATGACATACTTACCGACAAGGATGCCGTTTTTCTTTCCCAGGCACTTGAGGTAAACGAACCGTTACAGTCAATAAGCCCGATTATATTTACGGAAGATGTGTTAAACCGCCTTGTCAAAGGTGAAACCCTGAATATCCGCAAAAAAACAATAGAGGCCTTTAATCTTGCCTCGTCAGGCAAAGACATTATGATCGTCAGGGGCATAGGCAGGCTAACCTGCGGCACATGCCTCGGATTTTCCGAATTGGATTTCATTACAGAACTTGACGCCAAGGTAATATTTGTAGACAAATTCGAATCATACATCGAGATGCTTGACGGGTTCCTTTATGCTTCAAAAATATTAAAGGAAAAATTGCTTGGAGTGGTCTTCAAT
The DNA here is from genome assembly GCA_021646465.1 of Candidatus Kuenenia hertensis. Classification (GTDB taxonomy): domain Bacteria; phylum Planctomycetota; class Brocadiia; order Brocadiales; family Brocadiaceae; genus Kuenenia; species Kuenenia hertensis. The sequence goes on from SOET01000012.1 coordinate 75,330, forward strand.
CTGGTTCCCCCTTCCAAACTGGATTATATGAAAAACACCATCAGGCCATTCTTAAAGAACAATGGAATTGATACCTTGGGAATTATACGGAAAGATCCTTTCTTGAAAGCAACGTCAATCAGAGACATCATGACCGCGCTCAATGGAAAAATCCTCTGTTGCGAAGAAAAAGCAGACGAACTTATCGAACATTTCGTGATAGGGGCAATGAACCTTGAAAGCGCCATGCAGCATTTCAAAAAGATATCGGACAAGGCGGTTATTACCGGAGGAGACCGCAGCGATATACATGTAGCTGCCCTTGAAACCTCCACAAAATGCCTGATCCTTACGGGAGACTTTTACCCGAGCGCTTCTATCCTGGGGCGTGCTCAGGAAATGAACGTACCCGTAATCGTGGTAAGCACTGATACCGCTACCACCATTGAAACATGTGAAAAACTCTCAGATACTATTCAATTGAATAACATGTCAAAAATACAACGCGCGACGGAGATAATGGAGAAAGAAATCGACTTTAAGACCATTTACGGGAAATTGGGGTTATTGAGATAATAATATCCAGACAGAGGTTTTATCATTGATTATGTTTAAATATGTAGCTGCAATAGCCACAAGGAGATAATTATGCACATTGTAGGAGTAAGAGAGTTGAAGAACAGACTGACGTACTATCTGGGTCTTACCAAGGAAGGAGATAGAATTATCGTAACAGATAGAGGCACCCCTATTGCGGTGCTTCACAGCATTGATAAAATAGAAAAAAATGCAGGGTTTGAGGAGAAACTTGCATTACTGGCGAAACAAGGGAAAATAAGGCTTCCCAGAAAGGGTACCGGGTTAACGCCCTTCAGACCTGTAAAGGTAAAAGGCAAACCCGTTTCTGAAACGGTAATCGAGGAAAGAAGGTGATATATTTAGATACGAGCGCTTTGGTCAAAAAATATGTTGCAGAAGAAGGGTCTGAGAATATAGTCACTATTATGCAAAATTCTGTAATTGCAACATCCAGACTAACTTATCCGGAAATATTATCTGCCTTTGTAAGACGATTCAGAGCCGGAGATATTACAAACAATAAATTGAAAGAAATAGTGAAAGATTTTGAATCTGACTGGGATTGCTTTACCATATTGGATATTCACGAAGAACTCCTGCCGATTATAAAAAATATAACTGAAAAACATTATCTGAGGGGAGCTGATAGCATTCATTTATCTTCTGCGTTGTGGCTGAAAAATACATTAAATGAAGATGTTGCTTTCGTAGCCTCCGATACAAACTTACTTAACGCTGCCAGTTCTGAAAACCTGAATAGTATAAATCCTGTGGTTTATAAGTAGAAATAAGGTGTTCAAATACCTATGCTAAAAATCAACGAAGCAACACATACGGATTTAAAGATTTTATCCCGTTAGAAATGATTTTCTAATACGTTTTTATAACATGACGCAAAAACAACTTGAAGACTATCTCTGGGGAGCAGCCAACATTCTGAGGGGAATGATTGACGCAGCCGACTTTAAACAATACATCTTTCCGTTATTATTCTTCAAACGCATCAGCGATGTTTGGGATGAGGAATTTAGAAGTGCTATGGAAGAAAGTGGCGGTGATATGGATTATGCCAAATTCCGCGAACAGCACTGGTTTGATATTCCTGACGGGTGTCACTGGAAAGATATCAGAAGCAAGACAATTGATGTGGGCAAGCATTTGCAAAAGGCATTACGGAAAATTGAAAACTTCAACTTTGAGCAACTGCACGACATTTTTGGCGACGCACAATGGACAAATAAAAAACGCCTCAGCGATGAAAAACTCTTAGACCTGATTGAGCACTTTTCAAAAATGGATTTGAGTTTGAAAAATGTGCCTCATGACATTATGGGCGAGGGTTACGAATATCTCATTAAAAAATTTGCTGACGACAGCGGACACACCGCTGCCGAGTTTTATACCAACCGCACCGTTGTAAAACTCATGACCATGATTACCGACCCTCAACCTGGTGAGAGTGCGTATGACCCAACCTGCGGAAGCGGGGGCATCCTGCTCAACAGCGCTTTGCACCTGAAAGAGCAGAAGAAAGAATACCGGACACTAAAACTATACGGCCAGGAGCTGAACCTGATTACCTCTGCCATTGCACGGATGAATATGTTCATGCATAATGTGGACGAGTTTCAGATTGTGCAGGGCGATACCCTGGACAATCCACAACTGTTAGAGCATGATGAATTGCGTAAATTTGATGTAATTATGGCAAATCCGCCTTACAGCGTAAAGCGCTGGAACCAGCAAAAGTGGTTGAACGATCCATACGGCAGAAATATTTGGGGCACACCGCCCCAGGGGTGCGCCGACTACGCCTTTCAGCAGCACATAATTAAAAGTTTGAAACCCGACACAGGCAGATGCGTGGTATTGTGGCCACACGGAGTTTTATTTCGTGATGCAGAAAGTGAGTTGCGTAAAAAAATGATTGAAGCCGATTTGGTAGATGCCGTAATAGGCTTAGGCAAAAATCTGTTTTACAACAGTAGCATGGAAAGTTGTCTGCTGGTTTGCCGGATGAAGAAACCGAAGGAGCGGAAAGGGAAGATCATTTTTGTCAATGCTGTGAATGAAATCAAACTTGAAAGAAGTTCAGCGTATCTTGAAGATAGCCACATATTAAAAATTGCATCTGCTTACAAAGGATTTAAAGATATTGACGGATTTGCAAAAGTTGTTTCAATTAAAGAAGTTTTGAATAATAACGGGCTGCTAACCGTTTTCATGTATGTTATGCATTCAAACGGTAGCAGCGAAAACCACAATCTTAAAAAACTGTTTGAAGAAATAAAATCAGGAACTAAAAATTATCAAAAGTCAGTGAAAGTTTTGTTTGATAAACTGAATTCAATTGGAATAGAAACTGGAAATGATTGAACTTAATAAATCAAATTGGAATGAAGTGGCCATAGGTTTCATTGCAGATGAAATCAGTGAAAAAGTTTTGTCACCTGAAAAATCTGGCTGTGAAAAATTTATAAGACCAGAGGATTTAGAGGTAGGAGAACTGTTTGTTGAAAATTTCAGAAGCCCTAAAGATATAGGCTCAGGAAAATTCTGTTATGAAGGAGATATAATTTTTGCACGAAGAAGCGTTTCAGTTTCTCAATTCAAAAGAAGATCTTCTGTTCTAACTTTTGATGCTGTTTGTTCAGATGAGTTAACTGTAATTCGGGAAAACGAAAAAGAAATTACAAAAGGTTTTCTCAATTTAATTCTTAACACAACAAAACTTTGGGATTACGCTATTTCTAAATCAGTCGGCTCTGTCTCAAAAAGAATAAAATGGGAAGACCTCGCAAAATTTACTTTCCTTCTTCCACCCAAGAAATTACAAGAGAAAATTCTATCTTCCTTTCTCACTCTTGAAGAACTCATTTCACAAGCCGAACAGCAGGAGAAGAATTTGAAAGCGTTACAAAAAACTTTGAGCAATGGTTTGGCAAGCAATCAACCATCGTTCGGAAATTTGTTGAACAATAAAAATTGCAATGCAAAAACTTTTGGACAAATTGCAGACTGCATTGAGCAACATGATAAACATAAAAACGATGTTAGCCGTTTTATCGGTTTGGAAAATCTTGAACCGGAAAATCTCATAATTTCAACTTGGGGCAATATTGCAGACGGAACAACTTTCACCAAGAGGTTTACAAAAGGTGATGTATTGTTCGGCAAACGCAGGGCATATTTGAAGAAAGTTGCTATTGCAGACTTTGACGGAATCTGTTCGGGTGATATTCTGGTATTGAGAGCAAAAGAAAAAGTGATGCATCCTGAATTACTTCCATTTTATGCATCAGCAGAAGCATTTATTCAACATGCGATCAGCACTTCGGCTGGTTCTCTCTCGCCAAGAACAAAGTGGAGGGATTTATCCTCATTTGAAGTTGCTATTCCCGATTTAAAAACACAGGAAAAAATTGTGGAAGTGTTTCAACAACTCCAAATTACATTAGATCAAATCAAAGCACAAAAACTAACCCTGAAAAACTTAAAACAGAAACTGCTGAACGAGATACTGGGAGATTAATATGAAAAAAGAACTCATCGTTGCGTTGTTTCAAAAGTTTGAGGAAGCCTGCTATCTTTATGAAGGAATTGAATGTTGGAGTGCGCGCGAGTTGCAGGAGATTCTAGGTTATACCGAATGGAGGAATTTTTTAAAGGTAGTGGATAAAGCAAAGACTGCCTGTGAAAACACTGGTATTGTGGTAACGGATCATTTTGTTGACATCAACAAAATGATAGAGATTGGCAAGGGTGGACAAAGAGAAGTTGATGATATGGCTCTCACGCGATATGCATGCTACCTGATTGCACAAAATGGCGACTCATCCAAGAATGAAATATCTTTTGCTCAGACATATTTTGCAGTTCAAACCCGTAAACAGGAAGTTGTCGAACAACGGCTGCTGGATGTGGATCGCGTCACGGCACGCGATAAATTATCCAAATCAGAAAAGAAATTATCCGGCATTATCTATGAGCGTGGTGTGGACGACAAAGGCTTTGCCGTCATCCGCTCCAAAGGTGACAAAGCTTTATTTGGCGGATATTCCACCAATGAAATGAAACGAAAGCTGAAGGCGCCAAACAGCAGGCCTTTGGCGGATTTTTTACCAACACTGACAATAAAAGCCAAAGATTTTGCAACTGAACTCACGAGCCATAACGTAATCGAAAAAGATTTAACCGGCGAAATTCAGATATCAAGCGAACATGTCGAAAACAACAGAGCCGTCCGTAAAATGTTGATTGAACGCGGCGTAAAACCGGAAACCTTGCCACCTGCCGATGATGTTAAAAAGTTACAGCGTAAACTGGAAGTTGATGAAAAGAAACTGTTGAAAGACGTTAAAAAGAAAAAAGGGTGACTATGTCCTTTAACGAACTAAACAGCGTTGAATATTTCGTTATACACCGCCTCACAGGTGTTAACCTGAATGCTGTTCAATCCGGCATTGTGGCTGAAGACCCTGTTGAGTATGACACGGTAAAATGGAAATATGTTCAAAGCGAATTGCTTCAAAGAAACATGGATGATGTTTTACTGGAGAAGGAATTAACGGAAGCATTATGCCGTCTGAATCCCGAAATTGCAGCACAACCGGACAGGGCCGAAGAAGTGATTCATAAACTCCGGGCAATTCTGATTACCGTAAACAATGTTGGTTTGGTTCGCGCCAACGAAGAGTTTGCCAAATGGCTGAGAGGCGAAATGACTTTGCCTTTCGGAAAAGGTGATCATCACACTCCCATCCGCCTTATTGACTTTAAAAATCTGAAAAACAATACATACATCCTCACCAACCAATTGCCTGTTCGTGCAAGAGAGACAAAAATCCCCGACATCGTATGCTTTGTAAATGGTATTCCTTTAGTTGTCGGAGAAGCAAAAACACCTGTTCGTCCTGCCGTAAGTTGGTTTGACGGCGCTTATGATATTCATATAACTTACGAAAACTCTATTCCACAATTTTTTGCGCCGAATGTGTTTTCGTTTGCAACAGAAGGAAAAGAACTGTTTATCGGGGCAGTCCGCACGCCTCTGGAATGCTGGGCACCCTGGAGATTGGAAGATACAAAAGATGAACTGGAACAGTTTGCAGGATTACAGGATGTATCAAAGCAATTAACGCATCTCCTGAAACCCTCTACCCTGCTTGATATTTTGCAGTATTACACTATCTACGCAACCAACAATCAAAATAAAAAAGTGAAAGTAGTTTCCCGTTATCAGCAGTATGAAGGTTCAAATGCTATCGTACAGCGTGTAAAGGAAGGAAAAATAAAGAAAGGCCTGATCTGGCATTTTCAGGGTTCGGGAAAATCTTTATTAATGTTGTTTGCGGCACAAAAACTACGCAAGCAGCAGGATTTGGGAAACCCAACCGTATTGATTGTTGTGGACAGAATTGATTTGGATACACAAATAACAGCCACTTTCAATTCTGCTGAAGTTCCGAACATGATTACCACCGACAGTATTAAGGAACTTCACGACTTGCTGGAAAAAGATTCACGGAAAATCATTATTACCATGATTCACAAATTCCAGGATGCTTACCCGGACATAAATAAGCGGGACAATATCATTGTAATGGTTGATGAAGCACACAGAACGCAGGAGGGTGATTTGGGAAGAAAGATGAGAGCGGCATTGCCGAATGCGTTTCTTTTCGGACTGACCGGAACGCCAATCAACAAAGCAGACAAAAATACTTTCTGGGCTTTCGGCGCGGAGCAGGACACAGCAGGTTACATGAGCCGTTACACTTTTCAGGAAAGCATCAGAGATAATGCAACGCTGCCTTTGCATTTTGAACCACGATTGCCTAATTATCACATACGCAAAGAAGATTTAGACATTGCTTTCAAAGAACTCACAAGCGATTTAAGCGAAGAAGACAGAAATACATTGAGCCAAAAGGCAACCAACATGAATGTCTTTCTGAAATCACCCGAACGGGTGAAAGCAATTGTGAAAGACATTACGGAACATTTCACAAGGCATGTTGAACCGGAGGGGTTAAAAGCAATGATTGTAACACCAGACCGTTACGCCTGCATTCAATACAAAGAGGAATTAGACAAAATATTTCCGACTGAAGCAAGCGAAGTTGTAATCAGCGCTTCTGCGAACGATAGTTTTGAATTCAAGCAGCGTTGGGGAATGGATAAAGATAAACAGGAAAAAGTTGTAGAAAAATTCAATGACCCTGATTCACCTTTGAAATTATTAATCGTTACTGCAAAACTTCTCACCGGATTTGATTCGGCAATTTTGCAAACGATGTATCTGGACAAATCATTGAAAGACCACACACTTTTACAGGCGATTTGCAGGACCAACCGTTTGTTCCCGAATAAGACATTCGGAAGAATAGTTGACTACTTCGGAGTGTTTGATGACACTGCAAAAGCATTGGCATTTGATGAAGAAACCGTAAAAACTGTTATTACAAATTTGCAGGAGTTGCGGGATAAACTGCCGGAAGCAATGCAAAAATGCTTGGCGCATTTCTTCAACATTGACAAAAGCGTTTCCGGTTTTGAAGGATTGCAGGCGGCACAGGACTGCATCAATACGAATGAAAAAAGAGATGCGTTTGCAAAGGATTTCAGCAGCTTGTCAAAACTTTGGGAAGCACTTTCACCCGATGAAGCGTTGAATCAGTTTCAGAATGATTACAAATGGCTTTCGCAAGTGTATACTTCGGTGAAACCAACTTCAGGCGACAATGGCAGATTATTGTGGCATGCGCTGGGAGCACAAACAACAAAACTTATTCACGACCACATTGTAGTTTCAGGAATCACCACCGACATGGAAGAAATGATTCTGAATGCAGATGTGATTGACGACTTGATGAATAAGAAAGACCCGAAGCAGGCACAGAAACTGGTCAAGATTTTAATAAGCCGGCTTGCAAAACACAAAGGCATTCTAAAATTCAAAGAACTAAGTGAACGATTGGAAGAAATCAGGGATAAAGCGGAGAAAGGTTTAATCAACTCCATTGAGTTCATCAAGGAACTTTGTCAGATAGCAAAAGAAACTTTGCAGGCAGAAAAAGACACTGAAACCAAAGAGGAACAGAAAAATGCCAAAGCGGCACTGACAGAATTGTTCCTTGAAATGAAAACCGACAAAACCCCTGCAATTGTTGAGCGAATTGTTAACGACATTGATGAAATAGTCCGAATAGTCCGCTTTGACGGCTGGCAAAATTCAACCACCGGAGAAAAAGAAGTAAAAAGAGAATTGAGAAAAATCCTTTGGGTGAAATATGTGATTAAGGATGACGAACTTTTTAGTAAGGCGTATGAGTATATTAAGGAGTATTATTGATATGTTGGGAGTCTTGCTACTACTAAAAGGCATGCTCCTCTTGCGCCAAGAGGCGGAAAAGGCTGGTGGAAAAGATTATTGAAGAAGTGTGGGGAGAGTGGTAAATAACTGTTGCAATGATACTCTATAGACATTTTTGTCCAAATTAATTATTTCCAATTTGAGAGGAGATGTATTCCTTGATAACGTGACTATCTTTTTCCTTTAAGCCAACAAATTCTACACCAAATGTGCTCCCGGATATGCGCCTAATTCTTCCGTTAGCAGTAAAGTATTTTTTTACCGGAGAAGGTAATTCAACAACAATCTGCACACCTTTGTCAATACGGCAACCCTCAAATGCATAAGGAACTGAAATGCTTATTCCATTTTCACTAATATCCAATGCGTATAAAACATCGAGAAAATTTTCCCCATTTATATCAACCCGCACAGGATTGTCTCTTTTTGGCGTTACTCTCTGGTATTTACGGCGGTCGGTTCTTTTATTTGTCATATAATTACCTGTTTTTCTGTCTTCTCTTGATATATGCGTTTTTAACCACTCACACACTCGTTAAATCATAGTACCATTTCTTGTTAATAATAGGGTAAAATATATCAAAATGAATACAAGAAAAGCAATGATTTTATTAAAAGAGCGAAGGGTAATAGATGATGATGTTATACCAATAAAGAATTGGCTAGGATTTTAAATAATATTAAACAACAAAAAAAAACGCAGCAATATTTCCTTTGATATAATAACAGTAAAGAATAAAATATAATTATTGAAATGTGGCGTGTTGACTATAAAAATTAATTCTTTGATATAAAATGATGTTTTTTACAAATGGAAAAAATTAATATGAAAGGTAGCAGTATATGGCAGGTTTGTTTCGAAGAGATGCGGAAGTTCCCGACGAGAGGGAAAGAAATATTGTTGTAAATGAAAAACATAGCAAATCCAGAAGGGAGGTTGGAATGACAGAGGGAAATATGACGAATTTAACGCCTGACACGGAGTTCAAAGGAACGATAAAGTTTAATACGGTATTAAGAATTGACGGAAAGTTTGACGGAGAGATGATAACCGACGAAGGAGAAGTTATTGTCGGAAGTACTGGTGCGGTTAAGGCAAATATTAAGGTTCGGAATGCCATTGTTGAGGGGCAGGTAGATGGAAATATTATTGCCTCTGAAAGAGTGGAACTCAGGAAAAAAGCAAAACTCATGGGTGACTTGCAGGCAAAAACGCTGGTGATTGACGAAGGTGTCATATTTGTCGGCAAATGCAGTGTTCATCCTGAGGGATTCAAGACGGAGAGGCCGAAGATGAGTGAGAAACAGGATAATAAATAATAAATGATTCACCACAGAGGGCACAGAGAACGCAGAGATGTAATAAAAAGGCTTGTCAATTTACCTGCTTGCAAGCCTGAAGATTTTTCTCTGCGATTGTTCGACTGAACTCACGACGAAGTATCAATATTCTCTGCGGTAAATTGTGCCGTTACAATAAGAGCATACTATACAACATTCATTACTATACACCTCGTATTTGTTTTATTTTTAATCTCATGATGTCCAAAGTAAATGAGTCGCCTGATATTGCCAATATAACCTGCCCCTTTTGCCAGGGTAGTTTTACCGTATCGATTTACTGCGAGTCGATACCATGCCGCCATTGTAATAAGTATGTTAATGTGAAAGAAATCCTTTCTCCTTCCAAAAAAGTAAAAAGCACACCTGTTGGAAAGAAAGTGGTTTTTTGCTTCAAATGCGGGAAGGAAATTTATGCCGACAAAAATGCACAGGCAGTATCGTGTGTTTATTGTTATAACCGAAACGACCTGAGCGATTATAAAGTAAAATCGATTTTGGGAAGAAATCTTCAGACCCACGGCACTTTGTATTTAAAGAAGAAGGGGACAATCGACATATCAAGCGTTTTAGTTGGGAATGCCGTTATCGAAGGGAAAATAAACGGAGATCTCACTGCTATGGGTACGGTGGAAATTCTAAAACATGGCGAAGTTCATGGTAAAATAACCTGCCGGAAGTTGATTGTAAAAAAAGGCGGTATTTTTGAGGGAAGTGTGCGAATGTTAAACATTGACTCTGACGATTAGTATGCGTTAGAAAGACAGATAAAGCACTATCCATTCCTTATTAAAAACACATATTAAAAAACGCCGTGATTGCTATAAATCCGTTTGACTATAAGAACATTGTTTTTTACCGGCGCGGGAATGTCGGCAGAGAGTGGTATCCCAACTTTCCGCGGCGAGGGCGGCATATGGGATAAGTATGATTGGGATGAATGTGGATATTAAGGGAGAGGCTGTAAAAAACAAATTGAACGTCCTTTATAAATGGGCCTACATCCTTGCCCTTATTACAATATTTTATAATATTGCAGAAGGTAGTATTTCAGTATGTTTCGGACTCGGAGATGATACTATTGCACTTTTTGGTTTTGGAGTAGATTCATTTGTGGAAGTAATTTCAGGCATAGGTATCTGGCATATGGTGAGGAGACTGAGGAGCGATAATAATGCAAGACCGGATACATTTGAACAACAGGCGCTCAGGATAACGGGTAGTGCTTTTTATTTGCTTACAGCGGGACTTGTTGGAACTGCTCTACTGAATTTTATTACGCAACATCAACCGGAGACCACATTTTGGGGTATCGTTGTCGCATCTGTATCAATTATTACCATGTGGATATTGATTCATTATAAAGTGAGAGTTGGAAAAGCGTTACACTCTCAGGCGATATTAGCTGACGCAAATTGTACGAAAGCGTGCGTGTATCTTTCTCTTGTACTCCTTTTTGCGAGCATCGGTTATGAACTCACCGGCATGGGCTGGTTTGACTCATTTGGCGCAGTAGTAATCGCCGGCTTTTCATGGAAAGAGGGAAGGGAAGCATTTCTGAAGGCTAAAGGTATCGGATGCAAGTGCCGGACAGATTGCAACTGAGACAGCCAGATAAATCTAATTTTCAAAAATATTAATCAGACCTTCGGTGATTTTTAATAATGTATAGTCAAACAAGTCTGGTTTTAGAAAAGTTATATCGTAATAGCCTTTTAATGCTTCCCTGCCTGTCGGCAGACAGGGACTCCGCTCAGCATGACTTTCACAGTCACCCTGAGCGGAGTCGAAGGGTTGTGTTTCTGAGTAAAAACCTATTTAATATTTCGAAAACCAGATTTGTTTGACTATAGCAGCAAGGCGCGCCTTGCCACTACATGAACACCTTGAAATTCATAAACATTAACTGCGTGGGCGGACTCAAATGGAATGGTATAATCTGGTGAGTTTTTCAGGGATATTTGTGCTCATGGGGCTGGCATGGGTTTTTTCTTCTCACAAGAGGCTCATAAACTGGAGAGTAATCATCTGGGGACTCATCTTCCAAATGTTATTCGCCCTCTTTGTTTTTCTTGTTCCTGCGGGAGCAAAGATGTTTTTATTTCTCAATAATCTGGTAGTGATTGTTATGGATTCCGCTACCGAAGGGGCAAAATTTGTGTTTGGCAGGCTCGCCATTCCGCCCGGGATTGTAAATAGTCTGGGTGAATCGTCAATGGGGTTTTTCTTTGCTTTTCAATCTCTCCCTACCATCATATTTTTTTCAGCGTTAATGGCGATCTTGTATTACGTGGGCGTAATGTCTTTCATAATCAGGATTTTTGCTTTTCTGTTTACAAAATTCATGAATATTTCCGGCGCCGAGTCATTAAGCGCAGCCAGTAATATTTTTGTTGGCGTAGAATCAACGCTCACCATAAAACCTCATTTGAGTGAAATGACACGCTCAGAATTATGCACGGTATTAACTGTTGGAATGGCAACTGTTTCCTCAAATATTTTAGCGGTATATGTTTTCAGCTTAAAAGACCTGTTTCCTGCAATTGCAGGCCATTTGATCTCCGCCTCTTTTCTTTCCGCTCCGGCTGCGCTAATTATGTCGAAGATCATATTGCCTGAGTCGGAAACGCCAAAGACGCTGGGAAAGCATATTCATCCCCATTATGAGAAAGAACGAAATGTATTTGAAGCAGTCATTAATGGCGCTAACGCGGGAGTGAAACTGATTGTGGGAATTGTTGCCTTATTGATAGCGGTTCTTGGCCTGGTGGCATTGATAAATGTATGTTTACAATTTTTCGGAGGAAAACTCAACCTGCTGTTGGGAATACAGATTGATTGGTCGTTGAAAGGACTATTGGGATACCTTTTTTATCCGCTTACTATTATTATAGGCGTTCCTGTTTCCGATGCAGGTGCAATTTCCAAAATCATCGGAGAACGGGCGATTGTTACGGAATTAACCGCGTACCGGGATTTGGCGGATGTTATCGGGAAAGACATTCTGCATCATCCGCGTTCTGTTATTATTGCCACCTATGCATTGTGCGGGTTCGCGCATATCGCATCCCTGGCAATCTTTATGGGAAGTATTGCGGCACTCATACCAAATAAAATCCATATCTTTACGCAAATAGGATTCAGACCTCTCATAGCCGCTACACTCGCTTGTTTAATGACTGCATGTATCGCAGGGACTTTTTACACCAATACCTCCCTGTTGTTGGGGAAGTGAGTATGTTTTAGCTTTAAGAGACTATTACAATTTTAAATCAATAAGTCTTTTCAAGAGTATATCTTCAATATTTTGACGTGAATCCAATATTGATAAAACATATACGCTTTTCCCTGATATCCTGTAAATTATTCTCCATGGAGATATTATTAATTCACGGTATTGCAGTATTCCATGTTCCCGTAACTCCTGGACAATGCGACCCCGTTCAGGGAGAATATGGAGGTTGGATGCTTTTTGTCTTATTTTTTCGAATATATTTGAAGCGTCGACAACGCTGTCTTCGGCAATATATTCAATAATATTTCTCAGATCATTCTCAGCAACATGAGACCATATAACTTCATATCCGCCGCTCATTTCAACTTTGCTTTCAGCAGGGCATCAATCCCTTTAAACACCTCCTCCTGGGATTTTGATTTACCAGCCCTTAAGTCCTCTTCACCCTGGGAAATCAGCTTTAATATTCCAATGGCATTCCGCATATTCTCATAACTTTTAGGGTCTTGCAACACTGCCATGGGCTCTCCATTTTGGGTGATGATAACAGGCCGATGAGTTTCGTTTATCTGCTTGAGCAAGTCGGCTGCTTTCGCCTTAAGAAAGGTAACAGGTTTAATATCCATTTTAATATTCATCTTACCACCTCCGGTCTTTTTACGATACCAAATTAAGACCGTATGTCAAGGTTAATCTTTTTGGCAATCAGGTTTTTTCCTATTGATTTTCTTATCCCTCTCTGTCTTAATATCTCTCACAACTATACTCCTTTCTTTGAAATGACAAGGGATTTAAAATAATGGATAGAAAGTCATTGAATATTACGGAAGAAAAGCTGAACAAACTCAAAGAGATCATTCCTGAGGCGTTCACCGAAAACAAGATCGATTGGGAAAAACTAAAAGCCGCTTTGGGTGAAAACATAGAATTTAAAAACGAACGCTATGTTTTAAACTGGGCGGGAAAATCGGACGCCTTCCGTGTTCTTCAATCACCTACGACAGCCACCCTTGCTCCATGCAAAAAAGAATCTGTTAATTTCGATGCAACGGAAAACATCTTTATCGAAGGTGAAAACCTTGAAGTCCTGAAAATTCTTCAAAAATCCTATTTTGGCAAGATCAAGATGATTTACATTGACCCGCCTTACAATACCGGAAATGACACTTTTATTTATCCCGACAAATTTTCGGAAACAAAAGAGGGATATCTGAGCCGCATCGGCGATAAAGACGAATCTGGATACATGACCCGTGAGGGGCTGTTTCGGAAAAACAGCAAAGACAGCGGGCATTTTCACAGCAACTGGCTTTCCATGATGTACCCCCGCTTATTTCTGGCAAGAAATTTATTGAAGGATGACGGAGTGATTTTTGTTTCTATTGATGATAATGAAGTGCATAAAATAAAGGAAGAACAGAAAGGGAAGCTTAATTTTGACGGCAATACCGTCAAGCAGGATTTGGGTTTTAAGGTTTTCAAACTGTGTGAATCCAATTTCAAAATCTGGCGGACAAATATTGAGGATGAAGGACAACTGGTAAAGCAATTGCAACTGCACCTCGACCCTCTGGACAAAAACGCAAGGACAGAAGGTGTGCTTTATGAACTTTTATTAAAATCCGGCGTTTCCCTTACGGCGAAGATTGAAGAAAAAGACGGTTTTTACCTTGTTAACAGCAACGAAATAGCGATGGTTTTGGAAAAAATTGATAAAGACATTATTAAGACGGTTATAGAAGTAAAACCAAAAAAAGTAATAACGCTTGACCGCCTCTTTAACAAAAACGACCAGTTAAAAACAAATACCGCGTTGCAGATGAAAGATGCGGGGATTGAATTTAAGGTGGTGTGAATCAGAGTTTCAGATAACCATAATTTTGTTGAGGAGATTATTATGCTGACAGAATATATTCATAAGGCAATGGATATGGCAAGGTACGAGATAATTGAAGATGATCATACCTACTGGGGAGAGATTCCGGGTTTTAAAGGAGTATGGGGCAGGGCAAAGACGCTTGAGGGGTGCCGTGAAGAATTACGTGAAACCCTCGAAGAATGGATTGTATTCAGGTTAAAAAACCAACTTGAACTACCTGAAATTGACAATATAAATCTCAATATAGTTGAACAGCAGGCATGACAGATAAAATAACGCCGTAAGTTGGAACATATTTGTCTCCAGGATGAATAAACTTGGGTTTGCAGGGCCGTTTTTTGGAGGCAAACATCCGAAAATGCGAAAAGGCAATTTGACTATAATAATCCCCAACAAACATGAATCGGAAATCGGCACAGGATTTTTGCGGAGATTATTAAATCAGGCGGGAATCTCTAAAGATGAATGGTTAAGTGTTTAAACAAATCGTTATAAATTCCAGCACAATGTTTTATTTTATCAATAACAACGACCGGCCAAAAACAAATGACCGTTTTGCAGATGAAAAACACGGGGATTTAATTTAAGGTGGTGTAATTATGGCAAATGATAATAATATTTTTAGAAACGGTTCTGTCTGGCTTAAAGCTGATTTTCACATGCACACAAAAGCGGATAAAGAGTTTAAATATGAAGGTGAAGAAAACCAATACATACAAAAGTATATTGAAAAACTTGAAAACACGAATACGAGAATAGGCGTAGTAACAAACCATAATAAGTTTGATAATGATGAATATAAGGCATTGCGTAAAGCAGCCGGTAAAAAAGGTATTTACCTGCTGTCCGGTGTGGAACTGTCCGTTAACGACGGTTCAAACGGAATCCATGCTTTAATTGTTTTTCAATACAAGAGATGGGTAATTAATAATGATAATTATATTGACCAGTTTCTTAATTCGGCCTTTGAGGGAATTAGCAATCGTGAAAACAGCAATACAAGATGTAAATACAATCTTTCAGACTTATTTAAGAAACTTGATGAGCACAGGAAGGGAGGACGAGATTCATTTATTGTAATGGCCCATATTGAGCAGAATTGTGGTTTTTGTAAGGAATTGGATGGTGGCAGGATAATGCAACTTGCAAAAGACGAACATTTCAAAAAAAATGTTCTGGCATTCCAAAAACTCAGGACCAATGAATTAAAAAGCAATTTAGTTACATGGTTTGAAGGAGAGAATAAATTGCCAGCTTTTATTGAAGGTTCAGACTGTAAAAATATTAATGAAATTGGGGGTTGCGGAAAACAAAAGGATGAAAATGGCAGCGATATTGTTAAGGCATGTTACTTAAAGATTGGGGATTTTAACTTCGAAGCAATAAAATATGCTTTAATAGATATGGACAACCGCTTAGCATTAGCAAAGCCGACAATTAAAAACGCATTTATTCAATCAATTTCTTTTGAAGGCGGATTACTTAGCAATACGGTATTAAATTTTTCTCCAGAACTAAATTGCTTCATTGGTATTAGAGGCAGTGGCAAATCTTCAATATTAGAAATCCTGAGATATACGCTTGGCATTTCTCTTGGTAATCAGGCAAGCGATAAAGATTATAAAAACGGTCTTATTGAACATGTGCTTAAAAGCGGAGGAAAGGTTATCGTACATGTTGTAAATAACCATAAAAAAGAATATCGAATTGAAAAAATATACGGGCAAAAAGAGGACATATATGAAAACAATGTAAGGATAGATGTGCCTTCAATCGATACAGTTTTTCAAACCCCAGTTTATTTTGGACAGAAAGACCTTTCCAGCAAACATATTGATTTTGAAGCCGACTTGGTCAAAAAGCTCATTGGAAGCAGGCTAGATACAATTAAATCAAAAATATCACAAAAATCAGCAGAAATTGAAGATGTAATATCTCAGCTAAAAAAACTTGAAAACCTTGAAGAATTAAAAAGGGAAATTGAAGCTGGTATTAAGGCTACTGAGTTCAGGCTCAGGGAATTCAAAGAAAAAGGGGTGGAGGAAAAACTTAAACAGCAAAGTAAATTTGAATCCGATATTTCCAAGTTTAATGAAATTATTAGTGAATTAAAAAATTATCAAAATAGTTTATATTCTATAATAAACAACTATCATCATTTCTTTATTAGCACATCTTTTGAATCCGATGAAAATAAGGACATTTTTGAACAAGCAGAGAAAGTTTTTAAGCAATTAATTGTAGAATTTAAAAATTTAAATGGAATTAAGCAGAACACGGATACTTATATAGCAGAATTTGAAAAATTAAATGAACATCTTCAGGAGAAAAAGGATAATCTGAAAGAAGCATTTGCAAAAATTAAACGGGAAATTGATGTTCCAAATTTAAGTCCAGATGACTTTCTCAAATTAAATCGAAAAATTGAAACTTCTAAACTAAAACTCGTTGAAATTGATAAGTCCGAAAAGAAAAAAAACGAGCTGAATAAATTACTAAACGATAAGATATCAGAACTCAACAAATTGTGGCATGAAGAATATAAAATTCTTGAACATGAAGTGACTCGTATTAATAAATATGAGAGCAGCTTGTCTATTTCGGTAGACTATAAAGGCAGAAAAGATATTTTTGATGCTAAGCTAAGGCAAATATTTTCCGGTTCAGGTATTAGAGGGGCAACTTATGATAATATAAAGACACAATATATGGACTTTATTGAAATTTACAGGGACATTGATTCTCTTAATTTAAAGCTTAATATCAGCGATAACCTGATAACTGAATTAAAAAAACGTTTTTTTGAAAACATCTTTGAATTGCTCACATTTCGCATCGAAGATAAGTTTACTATTAAATATAACAAAAAACCATTAGGCGACCATTCTCTTGGACAACGGGCAACCGCTTTAATTTTATTCCTGCTGGCACAGAGGGAAACCGATGTTTTAATTATCGACCAACCGGAAGATGATTTGGACAATCAAACAATTTACGAGGATGTAATTAAGCAAATAAAAGCATTAAAAGGGAACATGCAATTTATTTTTGCCACTCATAACGCAAATATCCCTGTACTTGGGGATAGTGAAAAAATAATATCA
This sequence comes from Candidatus Kuenenia hertensis, assembly GCA_021646465.1. Lineage (GTDB taxonomy): Bacteria > Planctomycetota > Brocadiia > Brocadiales > Brocadiaceae > Kuenenia > Kuenenia hertensis. The sequence continues at coordinate 92,822 of SOET01000012.1, forward strand.
TGTAAATATTCAGAATCTAAAATACATACGATAGCAGGAACTATCGATAACCCCGAAACACAGGAACAGATTGTAACAATTATGGAAGGTGGCCAAGAGGCATTTAACCGGCGTAAAAATATATATGAACTATGGAGTCATAAAAATGAACGCACTGGAACTTCTTGATATTATAAGTATTGGCGAAACAAGTAAGGTTCAGTTTAAAGAGTCAATAAGCTCGCCCGATGCTTTGGCCGCTGAATTTGTAGCAATGAGCAATTCGCTTGGAGGCCTGATCTTGGTGGGTGTAAAGGATAAAACAGGCGACATTATAGGTTTGACATATGATCAATTACGCGAAACAGGTCAACTTGTGGCGAACGTTGCCACAAATAACGTTTTACCGCTTATTTATGTTGAAACGGAGGTCGTTTCAATAGAAAAGGCAGGAGAAAAGAAGAATATTCTTGTAATTCATGTCAAAGAAGGTATAAGCAAACCTTATAAAGATAGGGAATTGAGAATTTGGGTAAAGCAAGGCGCTGACAAAAGAAAAGTTACTGACAATAATGAATTACTACGTCTTTTTCAAAGTGGAGGTAATTTGTCAGCTGATGAAATGGAAGTTGCAAATACATCAACGAATGATGTTAATATTGACAAATTAAAAGAATACACTGTAAAGGCATTGGAAAAGACGATTGAAGAAAGCGGACTTAGCATTGAACAGATAATGAATAATATACGCGTAAAAAAAAATAACAGTCTGACTTTAGGTGGACTTCTTTATTTTGGTAAAAATCCTCAGAAATATAAACCTGCCTTTTGTATTAAAGCAATTTCGTTCTTTGGAAACGATATTGGAGGAACAGAATATAGGGATAGTAAAGATATTAACGGTACTATACCCGAATTATTTGAAAAGGGAATGTCATTTTTTAATAGTAATCTAAAGTGGCGTCAACAAGGACAAAATTTTAACATATTGGGAAAACCTGAAATTTCCAAATTGGCATTGGAAGAACTTCTGCAAAATGCTTTAGTTCATAGAGATTATTTGAAAAATGCCCCTATTAGACTGATGATTTTTGATAACCATATAGAAATTATAAGTCCGGGGACGTTGCCAAACAGTCTTACTGTTGAAAATATTAAATCAGGAAATGCAGTTGTCAGAAACAATCTTCTGGTATCTTATTGTGTAAATACAATGCCATATAGAGGGTTCGGTTCAGGAATTAAAAGGGCATTTAAAGAGCAGCCAAATATTGAGTTAATCAATGACATAGATGGAGAGCAATTTATTGTAAAAATACCAAGACCGGAGTCCGATAATTGAAACTCCATTTCGACCCCAATCAGCAATATCAGATCGATGCGATTTGTTCAATCACAGATATATTTGAAGGTCAGCCTCTGAACCTTGGAGAATTCGGTTTTTCTTTAAATCCCGAAAGATTCCTTTTTCAGGAAGGCGGCATCGGCAACAGTTTGCTGATAACCGAAGAACAGATTTTAAAGAATATCCGGGAAATTCAGACAAGAAACGAGATACCCGTTTCCGATACTCTGGACGGCATGCATTTTTCTGTTGAGATGGAAACTGGCACAGGAAAAACCTATGTGTATCTACGAACTGTCTACGAGCTTAATAAAAAATACGGGTTTAAGAAATTCGTTATTGTTGTTCCTTCCATCGCCATTCGCGAAGGTGTGCTAAAAAATCTGGAAATTACTTTTGAACATTTCCAGAACCTTCCCTTACGATAAAATACCCGTCAATTTCGATGTGTATGATTCCAAAAGAGTTTCCAGTCTGAGAAGTTTTGCGATAAATAATACCATTCAAATCCTTGTTATTAATATTGACTCGTTTGCCAAAGACGAAAATATCATTAACAAGTTGAATGACAAACTGACCGGGAAAAAACCGATTGAGTTTATTCAAGCCACTTCGCCTGTTGTAATAGTAGATGAACCTCAAAACATGGAAACCGATATCAGAAAAAAGGCGATTGAAAACCTTAATCCGCTCTGCACCCTGAGATATTCCGCTACACACACAAACCGCTATAATATGGTTTACAGCCTTGACCCCGTAAAGGCATACGATCATGGTCTGGTAAAACAAATAGAGGTTGATTCCATAGTTACGGAAAATGACTTCAACAATGCGTACCTTTTGCCTTGAAAAAGTAACGGCAACAAAGACCCGTACCTCCGCTAAAATTAAAATTGATTGCAATACATCGGATGGCGTAAGGCGAAAATCCGTTACCGCAAAGGTCGGAGATGATTTATACGAATTATCCAATAGACGGGAAATCTATAAAAACGGCTACATTATAAACGGTATCGATATTTCCGCAAACCTTATTGAGCTTTCAAACGGTGAGACGGTTTTTGTAGGCAACACTTTTGGCAGTCTTTCGGATGAAGTAATGAAAGTACAAATCAGAAAAACCATTGAAGAACACTTTATAAAAGAAAGAACCCTGAAAACCAAAGGGATAAAAGTCCTTTCTCTTTTCTTTATAGACCGGGTGGCCAACTACCGGAACTATGATGAGGCGGGCAATCCGGGGAAAGGCAAATTTGCCGAATGGTTCGAAGAAATATTTACGGAAATATCAGGTAAAAATCCATTCGGGGACGTAATTCCTTTTGATGCTTCCGAAGTACACAACGGCTATTTTGCAGCGGATAAAAAAGGTAACTGGAAAGATACAAAGGGAAATACACAGGCTGATGATGATACCTTCAAATTGATTATGAAGGATAAAGAAAGACTTTTGGATATGAATGAGCCGTTGCGGTTTATTTTCAGCCATTCGGCTTTACGCGAAGGATGGGACAATCCGAATGTTTTTCAGATTTGCACCCTGAACAAAACGCAATCGGAGTTGAAAAAGAGGCAGGAAATCGGGAGAGGTTTGAGACTTTCGGTCAATCAGGAAGGATTAAGAATATATGATATGAATATCAACCGCTTAACGATTATTGCAAATGAAGCCTACGAAGATTTTGCCAGGCAGTTGCAAACCGAAATTGAGGAAGATTGCGGGGTATCTTTTGAGGGCAGGATTAAAAACAAACAAAAAAGGACAACGGTAAGATACAGAAAAGGATTTGAGCTGGACGAGAAATTCAAAGAAATCTGGGACAGAATAAAATATCATACCACCTATCGTGTAGAATATGACACCGATGAACTGATAAAAAAGGCAGCCAAAGCGGTTCATCAAATGCCTGCAATAAAAAAAGCCGTAATAAAGACAACGAAAACTGCATTGGAATTTGATAATACCGGTATTGTCATGGAAACAAAGTCTTCTTATGTAACATCGCTGGATGGTATTTTTGCTATTCCTGATGTGTTGTTTTATATACAGGAAAGAACCGAACTTACCCGTTCTACGATTTTTGAGATTCTTAAAACTTCTGGGCGGATCGGGGATTTATTGATTAATCCACAGCTTTTTCTGGATAATACCATTACCGCTATACAAGATGTGCTTGCCGATGTAATGATTGACGGAATTAAATATGAAAAGATAGGGACGAAAGAATATGAAATGCGTTTGTTTGAGGATTATGAAATACATATCAACGACCTGACTTTTAAAGTTCAAAATGAAGACAAAACAATTTACAGCAATCTTGTGCCGCTTGATTCCAATGTCGAATACGAGTTTGCCAGAGAATGTGAAAACAGGGATGATATTGAATTTTATTTTAAACTTCCGTTCTGGTTTAAGATTAAAACACCAATCGGAAATTATAATCCCGACTGGGCTTTGATAAAAAAGAACGAAAAGACGGTGTATTTTGTTGCCGAGACCAAATCAGCAGGCAAAGAATTAATGGCGAGTGAAAAAAGGAAAATACAATGCGGCCATGCCCATTTCACCGAGTTTGAAGAGGTAAAATACAGGCAGGTTGCGACCGTAGGGGAATTGGATTAAGAACCTGCATTATTTTAACCGGACTAATCTGTTGCGGAGCGTTGTTCTTGGAATACCGAGTATTTCTGCCATCCTCACCTGATTACCGTTTGTTTTTTGATGCGCCCATTCGATAAGTCTTTTTTCAACCTCCGTAAGAA
>SOET01000087.1 GCA_021646465.1 Candidatus Kuenenia hertensis
TTGTCCACGATGTCTTGGCACATTTTCGTGTCCACGATGTCCTGGCACTTATCAATTAGTCAATAGATATGGGCTAATAGACCCGACAAAATATTTATAGCTTGTCAATTGAAAAATGAAGGCTTGACCCTGGCCCCAGTACTGATCCTATGATTGCGGTGAACCACGCCATATGCACGTTGACCGAGAGAATATGAGTGCCAAATTTTGGCTTGACCCTGATGTGTCCTTGGCCGCAAACTATGGTTTTAAACGAAAAGAATTACGGGATATTGAGCGTATTATGCGAGACAATTTGGAGACCTTAAGAAATGAATGGGACGCATTCTGCCACTCTAACCATCGCACCAATTAGGATTATCGATGTATCTGTTACAGACGATACCTTATCTGTCGATTCAGAAGATGGTCGTACGATCGCTATTCCAATTGGCTGGTATCCGCGTTTAGCGTATGGAGCGCCTGCAGAGCGGGGCAACTTTCAAATCAGTGGAGCAGGGTACGGCATTCACTGGCCTGATTTGGATGAAGATGTAGGGGTTGAAGGGATATTACTTGGCAAGAAGTCGAGTGAGAGCCAAGCCTCATTCGAGCGTTGGCTAAAGCGTAGACAGATGGCTCAAAAATCAAACCAGAGTTAAGTTTATTTCCTCATCTGTGAATAATGTGAATAATATGTTTTAATTAAACAGTTGATGTTCTTATTTTCGTAATGGTTTTGCCATGGTGATAAACTAATAAACCAGTCTGGATTTGTCAATAGGTTAGGTTTGCCACCCACCCTGCGGTAAACCGTTTTTAATCTGCGCAAATCTGAGTAATCTGTGGACTTAAGCTCGCAACCTGCAACTCGAAACCCGTATCATCGTTTTCCTTTTCTTTGGTGATGATTAAGTGTATAATAAAACATATTCAATTTGAGTATCAAGCAATTATCCTTACGGAGTAAAAACATATGGCCACCCAAGAACTAGAAAAAAGTATACAGGAAATATGGAGCTTATTTAAGGAAACAGACAAGAGGTTTAAGGAAACAGACAAGAGGTTTAAAGAAACAGATAGGATATTGAAAGAAAAATTCAAAGAAACAGACGAAGAAATAGATAAATTGAGCAAGTCGGTTGAAGAAACCCGCAAGTCGGCTGAAGAAACCCGTAAGGCATCAGAAAATACTAATAAGGCAGTGTATGCGCTCACCGGGAAGTGGAGCAGGTTTGTTGAAGGTCTGATAGCGCCTGCAGTTGAAAGGTTATTTAAGGAACGGGGGATAGAAGTAGACAAGGTATTCCAGAGGGTAAAGACACACAGAAATGGTGACGAGATGGAAGTAGATATCCTGGCAATAAACGGCGAGTATGCGGTATTGATAGAGGCGAAAAGCACGTTAAAGATAGAGGATGTAAAAGAGCATCTTGAGAGATTGGAAAAATTCAAAACCTTTTTCCCGGAATATAAAGAAAGGAAGGTTGTTGGGGCAGTTGGAGGAATCGTAATGGAAGAGGATTCAGACAAATATGCCTATAGAAATGGCCTTTTCGTCATTGGGGAAAGTGGCGATGCGGCGGTAATATTGAACGATACAAATTTCCAACCTAAAGTGTGGTAAGCATTCTATTATTCAAAGTCTTTTCTTTGTGCCTATTGCGCCTCTGCGGTGAACCATTTTTTATCTGCGTTCATCTGCGAAGTCTGCGTCCTCAAATAAAGAAAACAAATATGCGCAATTTGCGTCCCAAAACTCATAACTCAAAACCCAACACCTCATTATCGTTTCCAACCTCATCCCCTTTCGCTTTCTATAACCCTATCCCAAACCCATACATCCACCGATAAACGAGGAAGAATTAAACGGTGTCAGGCCATAACAAAATTGATAATGCTATTAAAATTACCCCCTGCCATCAATTCTGATAAATATCTTGACTTTCTGGTTACAACCAACACAATATATACATTTAATGTCTCAAATGGAAACGGTGATAGAGAAATTGACAATTCTTAGAAAAAATATTTATGGAGACTAATTAACTATGAAAGCCATTAGAAAGCTCATTACGTCAAAATCAGAGGATTTAACAATAAGATTACCTGATGAATTTAAAAACAAGAAACTGGAAGTAATAATATTACCCTATAATGAAAATGAGGAAAAAACGGAAAGAAGAGAGAGATTATTGAAAATATATAATCAATCAAAGGGAGTTTTGCCTGAAGGATATAAATTCAATAGAGAAGAGATACATGAAAGATAACATCTTTATTGATACAAATATTCTAATTTATTATGTATCTATTGATATTACAAGAAAATCCATTGCGAAAGATTTGATAATTGATAATGATGAAATAATAATAAGCTCTCAGGTAATAACCGAATTTATTGCAGTAACAACCAAAAAGCAAATTTTACCATATGATGAATCAGTTAAATATGCTAAGGAGTTCATGGATATTTTTAATTTTTCACTTGTAAACAAAGGAACAATAGAATCTTCATTTGAGTTAAGGAACAAATATGGCTATTCGATATGGGATAGTCTTATTATCGCTTCAGCATTGGAAAATGACTGTTCAACGCTATATACGGAAGACATGAAAAATGGCCAGATAATTGAAAATAGGTTAAAGATTATAAATCCTTTTGAAAAAGAGGAGTGAGTTGTTAATGAAAAACCAGGAAATAGAGAATTTGTTTATAGAAACGAATTTTTTAGCATTGGGGAGGGTGGAGAGGTGGCAGTAATATTGAATGATAAAAACTTCCAGTCCAAAGTATGGCAGGAACTTCTCTTTCAGCGTTTTTTCTTTGCGTCCTCAGCGTCTTTGCTTGTGCCGTGAAGTTAAGAAATGCCGAAGTTTCTTAACCTGCTGTAATA
>SOET01000013.1 GCA_021646465.1 Candidatus Kuenenia hertensis
CACGATGTCTTGGCACATTTTCGTGTCCACGATGTCCTGGCACTTATCACCTAAGTCTTATCACTTTAGGTTGTGAAAACTATTCACTCATTAAAGGAAAGTATACTTTTGTGAAAGTGCATCACAAGAAGCATGAAACCAAAAGGAGCGGCCTTTGTGGTATATGGAAGGATGAACGCTCAGCTGTAAAGATAATTAAGGATATCCGTTTGCATCGGAGGGGATTTGGAGGAAGAAAGGTATTTTTGTAAACTATCTGCTTGATACCGATACCAGTATATACTTGTTTAAAGGAAATAAAGATATTGAAGCAAGGGCATTGAAGGTTGGTCTTTTGGAAATATTTATTTCCTTCTTCTTTTTGAGTGAATTATATTACAAAGCTTACAAATCCAGTAAAATGTATCTAATCGCTAGTCCATTTTCCCTGTAGAATAAATAACGTTAAATGTATAAAATGAATTAAAATATCTTTATAACAAGCAACTTTCTTCAAAACAGGAAAAACAATGTCAAATATTTTTAATGCTAATTTTGCCGCCACTGCAATCGGAAGCCTTCCTCATGCTGATGTTGAATGTGCTACCGATCTTATGTTTGAAACGCTCAATGAAATTCCTTGCTGGGTTCAACTGCCCAAATATGATCTCAGGGAAGACATGTGTATCCAATATACGGAAGGGCTTCCCTGTTCCATAATAGACAAAGAAAAGAAGACGGTGATTATCGATGATTCTCAAGAGACGGCGTTCGGACTGGAAAAGTTCTACGAGGCATATTTAAAAAATGATCCCGATCAGTTTCAGATAAGCAGGGAATGTGCTGTGGGATTTTACGCCATGCTGGACCATCTTGAAAAATCGCGTCCCCCATCACTTCGGGCATTAAAAGGGCAGGTTGTCGGCCCGATTACCCTGGCGGGTTCACTGAAACTCGCATCCGGGATTTTGGCGCTTTACAGCGAAGAATTCTTTGATGTGATTATTAAGCTATTATCCATGAAGGCATACTGGCAGTTCACCAAATTGGCGAAATACAAACTTCCTGTTCTGATATTTATCGATGAACCGTATTTAACCAGCTTTGGGTCGTCATTTATGAATATCAGCAGGGAAAGAATTATTAGCGCCCTCAACGAGGTGTATGAGGTTATTCAGTCTCACGGTGGTTTAACAGGAACTCATTGCTGTGGTAATACCGATTGGGCAATGCTCATGGAATCGAACGTTGATATTGTAAGTTTTGATGCGTATGAGTTCATGGACAAGTACCTCATGTATTGGCGTGAGATAATCGCATTTATAGAAAGAGGCGGTTACCTGGCATGGGGAATTGTCCCTACATCCTCAAAGATTGCGGACGTAACACTGGACGATCTGGTAAAAAGACTGGAGGAAGGGGTTCAATTTCTTGTGAGTAAAGGCTTGTCGAAAAAGTTGATTCAGGAACGATCGATAGTAACGCCAAGTTGCGGCGCCGGAACCTTAACGACAGAAGAAGCTGAAAAGGTAATGAGATTAACGGGCGAGATTTCTGCGGGAATGAAATGAAGGCTAATGGGTGACACTTATTCTAAGCGAGATCTTTTGGATATTTGGCACAGCAAATATCATCTATATAGCGTTTGAATTTTGTCTTAAATACCTTGCGATCAAAGCTCTCTGCGTGTTTTCTTATGGAGGAAGCATCAAAGATATTTTTGTTATTCTCAAAATGTCCGATGGCTTTCATTAATGATTCTGTAGTTTGTTCGGTAAAAAATACTCCCGTGGGGTTTGTGTTCTGTTTCTGAGTAACATCAGGATAAATCCCATTTACTGTTTCCAGTACACCGCCTTTTGCAAAGGCAATTACCGGTTTCCCACATGCTTGTACTTCAAGCGGAACGATTCCAAAATCCTCAACTCCGGGGAAGATTAACGCTTTACAGTTCCTGTAGTAATCTTTCAATGCTTCGCTTGGCTGCCATCCGAGATATTTAATGGTATTCTTTGCCATACTTTTAATTTGTTTTTCCTCCTGTCCTCCGCCAATAATCACAAGGGGTAGTTCCAATTTCCCAAATGCCTCAATGGCAATATCAATTCTCTTGTAAGGGGCAAACGCCGATACTATGAGATAGTAGTCGCCTTCTTTGCATGTATCCGGCAGCGTGAATAATGAACAATCTACAGGGGGATGAATTACCTTTGCGGTTCGCCGGTAATATTTTTTAATTCGATTTGCCACATTATACGAATTGGCCACAAAATAATCCACCCGGTCGGAAGACGATACATCCCACATCCTCAGATAATGGGCAAATACATTCATTAATGTTCTTGTTGCAATTCCTTTTTTCCCTTTCCCAAAATACGTATGATAGTGTTCCCACACATATCTCATGGGCGTGTGGCTGTAACATATGTGAAGTGCAGAAGGGGGAGTAATTACCCCTTTCGCGACACAATGGCTGCTGGAAATTACCAGATCATAGGATTTGATGGAGAAGCTTTCTATCGCAAGGGGGAACAAGGGTAAATACGTACGGTAATGTTCCTTTATCAAAGGGAATTTTTGTAAAAAAGAGGTGTAGATAGTCCTGTTTTCTATTATTGGAGACACGGAGCCCGGAATATGGAGCAACGTAAATATATCCGATTGGGGGAAAAGTTCGCAGAGGCATTCCAGTACTTTTTCTCCTCCCCGCATTCCCGTCAACCAGTCGTGTATAAGCGCAACTTTCATGGTAATTTATAGAAAATAAAATGATTAAGTGATTATTGATGAATACAGTTCCACATGTTTTTTACAAATGGCATCCCATGAAAAGTACTTAGCCAATTCTTTTGTGTTGTTCGATATTTTTTCCCGTAGTTCCGGGTTTTGTATTAACTTCACAATTGTGTCGGCTATTTCTCCGGAATTACCGATTTCGGTTAAAATAACATTCTCCCAGTTCTTCAAACACGAGGGAACGTCTTTTCCCTTTGTAGTAATTACCGGGACATTATGGCAAATGGCCGTTAAAAATGTGCTTCTCCGTAATGATATTCCATCATTAAAGGGAAGCACGCAGGCAAATGCATTTTGAAAATAATGAGAAATCTGTTCAGGAAAACAATGCCCTGTTACCACAATTTCGTGTTCAAGATTCAGTTTATTAATCATTTCCTGAAGGGGATACGATAATTGTGTTATCATAACCAATTTGCAGGAAATTGCAAATGGGCGTAATTGTTTTAGTGCATGAAGCAGTGTGTCGATTCCTTTTGATTTTGTGGCAAATCCGAAATATACAATGTAAGGAATGTCTTGGGGTTTTTCAGCCATTTTTTTGTGCAATGAAGGTTCTATATTTGCCCCAATGGGAATAATAGTATATTTTGTTTTAATTATGGGAAGCCATTTCAGAACGCTTTCCGCCTCCCGCTGGTCGGGAAATATAATTTTATCTGAAAAGAGGAGCAAAAAGATCATTCCCATTTTACGCAAAGGATGGGCGATGGAAAATTCATGTATTGTTACAATTCGTTGTATTTTGGGAAAGAACCACCGGCAAAAAAGGGGAAGCATGTTGGGCAGAAGAAACCATTTGTATCCGCGGGTGGGATACTGAATATGGATACAATCCGGTTGTATTTTTTTAATACAATGTATAATTTTAAAAATGTTATACAACCGCCAGTTTTTTATTAATTTGAAAACGGAAATGGCATTGTTCTCCGAAGCGGTTATGGCTGCGTCATCTGTGGTGATAACGGCAATATTAATTCCAGGTTTTGCCAATCCGTTTGCCAACCGGTACGTATAGTCGCCAACACCGCAGGGAGCGTTTGGAAAACTTCCTGTGATCATTGCTACTTTGTATGCGTGCGATTTTGTGGAAGATGTATGAGAATTATTTATCACGATAAGAAATATAGTTATTCTTGAATTACCATAGTTGTTGGTATATGAAAGCCACCAAAGGTCAAATGCGCGGAATTTTAAATTAATTCAACATTCAATATTTAACATTTAAAATTTCTCTTTAATCCAAAAACATAATTTTACGACCTTGCCGTAACCACGTAATTTGTTTACTGCTGTTTTTGTGTTTGAAGGATACAGCGCCAGCCAGAGAAAAATGCGAAGCAATGATCGCAATACTATCGCCATTCTGAGAAAAACCAACTGATAAGGCATATTCTTCCTGAAATAGTAAAATAAACTTTTATGATAGTATATGATTTTTTCTTCATTGTAAAGTTCGGGACTGCTTGCACCGCCAAAGTGTATAAGTTTTGCATCCGGCAGGATATATATTTTATATCCTGCGTTTCTGAGTCGCAAACAAAGGTCTGTTTCTTCAAAGAAAAGAAAATAATGGCTGTCAAACATACCTGCTTTATCGAGTGCTTCTCTGCGAACAAAGAGGCACGACCCCATAGTCCAGTCAACCATGAATACTTTTGAACGGTCGATATGGCTCATTTTATGAGAGCCGAAAAAACAGCTGTTTGGGAAAAGGCGATCCAGGAAAAACGATTCGCTTAGAATATTTTTAAGATTAGGAAAGGTATTGCCGCTGAGCTGGAGTGAACCATTGGGATTAAGAAGTGCGGGGCCAATTGCTCCTGCTTCCCGGTGTTTCTCCATAAATGCCAGTAGCGTACCCGTCATTCCGGAAATCACTTCTGTGTCAGGATTTAAAAACAGTACATACTCAGAGTTTGAGAGTAATAATGCGGTATTACATGCCTGTGCGAAGCCGACATTTGTTTTATTTTCGATAAGAATTGCCTCTGGAAATTGAGTTTTGATGAGTGATACTGTCAGATCGGTGGAGGCGTTGTCTGCTATAATAAGAGAATGAGAGAAAGAGCGGAGATCGTTTATAAGACTTTTCAGGCAGTTCACTATCCATGAAGAAGAATTCCACGTTACGATAACAATAGAAATTTTATGTGTATCCGGAGTCGGGTTTTCCATAGTAATTATTGGCCGGTAATATTTGTTAAGTTGTTTTGGTGGGCATTGCCTACCCCACTATGATTGAAGATTGAATTTCCTTAAACATGCACGTGAACCGACCACTAAGATAGCTGCCAAATAATACTTTACGCATTCATATTCTTCCCAATGCTTTTTCAATTTTTTCCGTAATAATTTTGGCGTCAAACGGTTTTTCAATGTATCCTGCGGCGCCGAGCGTCTCGTTTTCATCACGGGGGGAGGCATTCCACCCTGTAGGGGTTATTACCTGGTAGTTGGATATCTTTCCGCCTTCGACCCTGTTAAAGGGAGATATGGAGATTACCTTACTCATTATTGTCTCTCTCCTTTTTCACGGTACTTGTTGTGTGCGGAAACTGCGTTTACCTTCATCGGAACGGCGCCTTCTAAAATAAAAAAATCCAGTTTACGCATTCCGTTTATAAAATCAGTGCAGATTTGCCTGACGTCTTCACCTTTTTCAAGTGAAATGGACGGATGCCATGCAACGTTTATATCAAGCATTTCAAGCGCTGTCAGTAAATCCGGTTCTTCGGCATTTAGCAGAGAGATTGTATCTCCTCCGCATCCGAGTCCGTGAAGGCAAAGAAGGTTTTTCATTTTGTATCTCCTGTATTTAAAATACTATCTACCCACTCCGCTATGCCTGTTTCATCGGTGCAAGACGTTTCTATTATTTTCAACTCAGGATTAATTGCCAATGCGTTTTGCCTTGCTTTTTCCATATTAAAATTAGTATGTGACAAAAGGTCAACCTTATTTATCAAAAGATAGCGGGACGTCCTGAAGAGGGCAGGGTATTTAAGCGGTTTATCGTCCCCCTCCGTTACACTCATTACTGTCACTTTTAAATCTTCGCCGAGGTCATATTCGGCAGGACATGCCATGTTCCCTACATTTTCTATTATCAGCAAATCTGTTTCCCCCTGTTCAAAAATCCACGGAAGGGTATGCTGTATCATGTGAGCGTCCAGGTGGCAGCTCCTTCCGGTGTTTATCTGCCTTACGGGAATACCGTGTTTTGCAATCCTTTGTGCATCCAGATCGGTCTGAATGTCGCCCACAACAACGGTGATCTTTACTCTATCTTTTAAAAGTGCTATGGTTTTTTCAATGATGGAGGTCTTTCCTGAACCCGGCGAACTCATCAGATTGACGGCAAATATCCCCTTCTCCTTTAATAATTTTCGGTTTTGGTCTGCAATTTCATTATTTTTAACAAGTATTTTTGTATTGATAAGAACATCATGCATCTACTCTACCTCCATACTGATAATGTCAAGCTCCGTGCCAGAAACGTAATTTCCCGCCTCTCCTCCGCACTCAGGACATCTGGAGTCGGAATACCGGTCCAGGGTGAATTCTTTTTTGCAGTGAACACATTGTCCTATAACGGGGACTTCTTCGATATCAAGGATTGCGCCCTCCATATCCGTTCCTTCAGCGCAAATCCCGAAGCAGAATCTAAGGGCTTCAGGCTCGACGGCAGTCATTTCTCCAACCTGTATCTTTATTTTTTTTAGACGCCCGACGCCGTGCAGCGCCATGTTTTCTCTTACAATACCTATTATGCTAGTGACTATTGACAATTCATGCATTTGATTTCCCCTGTTAAAAATACAGGTTACTCTCTCCCTTTCTTATCCTTGCAACTCGTTTTTTCCCGGTTATTCTCTTTACACCTTAGAAATAATTCTTTGAATACATCTCTCTGCTTTCTTGCCGAAAAGTCGTACGTGTTTTCCACTGCTGCCAAGTTTGCAACGGCTTTAAAAGGGCGTATTCTTGATTATGCCTGCTTCTCATTAAACCGTTGATATATTTTCCTGGTCAACCAGTCCTTCACATCATTTTTAAATTCAGAATTTTCCATGATCTTATCAAATATTTCCTGATTAGAATCCATCCGGTCAATAAGTGTTTGGATAAATATCTCTTCAAAGGCGTACTTGAAATTTTCAATCGGATTGTTTTGCGCCCTTATCTTCAAATCTTCATTCTCAAATAACGCTTGTTCAATCTGCTCAAAGTATAAGCGGTCAGCTTCAGTAAAGTCAGTGCCAAATTTTTCATTCAATAAGTAAATAATGTTCGAGAGTTTATCCTTTTCATCTTTTGGTTTGCTGATACCAGCCTCTGTTGTTGGGTCAAGGCTATGCTCTCCCTGAACCTGCAAAACCAGATCGCCTTCGGCTACTTTTTGTAAGCGATAATATTCAAGCGCTACTTCATTATCCAGTTTCAATCGCTCCGTATAATCTGCCTTGGGCAGTTTCGTCAGCAGAAATCGGCCGTACGAATACAATTTTTCAAGCTCAACGTCCTGAAAGGGCATGATTTGCGAAAGAAATGAATACAACCTGACAAAAGCAGTCAAAGACTTTTTGAACTCATCCTGCGGCTCTTCCTGTAAGGCATTAAACCGGTCGACTGCCGGATCAATAAATGCGTACAACCTGCCCTGATCTTTCACCGATGAATGTCCCGGCTTGTAGAATACTCTGGCAAATGCATCCACTTCAGACTGGTAATAGACATTCGCGGCATCGGTCTTACCCTTCAAATCATATAAATGATTCGGGTCAGTGGTTTCTGTCATTGCTGTCAGTTCATAGTATGGCTGGAATGAATCAATGATTGTTTGTCTATCATTGGCAAAATCGAGAACAAAGGTGTCTTCCTTGCCGGGATAAGTCCTGTTGAGTCGTGAAAGCGTTTGCACGGCTTTTACTCCTGACAGCTTTTTGTCAACATACATGGTGTGCAATAAAGGCTGGTCAAAGCCATACTGATATTTATCGGCCACCAGCAAGACCTGATAATCATTCGTTGCAAACTTTTCTGGCAATTCCTTCTCGCCAAACTTGTTCAACTGTGCTTCGGTTACTCCTTCCGGATAGAGGTCGTCAATCACTGTCCCGGAAAAAGCTACCAGAAGTTTTATGCTGGTGTAGCCCTTTTCTTTAATATAATCCTTAAACTCAAGGTAATACCTCAGGGCATGTTTTCTTGATGAAGTTACAACCATTGCCTTTGCCTTGCCTCCGATTTTTTTCATCGTGATCTGTCTGAAATGCTCAACCATCACTTCGGTCTTCTGCGCAAGGTTTGTGGGATGGAGCGTTGCAAAACGGCCAATTGCCTTTACTGCTTTTCTTTTATTCAGTTCCGGGTCGTCCTCAATGGTTTTGCAAAATTTGTAATAAGTTTCATACGTAGTGTAATTCTTCAGCACATCAAGGATAAATCCCTCCTCAATGGCTTGCCGCATAGAATAAAGATGGAATGGCAGGGATTTGCCTTCGTCATTTTTGAAGCCAAACACCTCTATTGTTTTTGCCTTTGGCGTTGCAGTGAAGGCAAAAAGGCTTATATTTTTTTGAGGACCGCGCTTACGTATCGTTTCACGGATGTAATCATCCTCATCTTCCACACTGCTCTCAATTTCAGTTTCAATCTTTTCTGATTCTTCGAGCGAGACATTCTTTCCAACGAGTGCTTCAGTCATCTTTCTGCTTGCTTCACCGCCCTGGCTGCTATGCGCCTCATCAATGATTACCGCGTAGTTGCGCCCGGAATTTTCTCCCAAATGTTTAAGCGCATAGGGAAACTTCTGTAATGTAGTGATGATAATGCCCGTTCCTGATGTAATCGCTTCAGCCAGTTGCCTGGAATCCTCATCAATGCGCTGAACCACGCCCGTTTTGTGCTCAAACTGATAGATGGTATTTTGCAACTGCTGGTCAAGCACATTTCGGTCGGTAATTACAATTATTGAGTCAAATACCTTCTTGTCCTGCACATTGTATAAACTACTCAGCCGGTAGGCGAGCCATGCAATTGAATTGCTCTTGCCGCTGCCTGCTGAATGCTGAATCAAATAATTCCTGCCGGGGCCGCTGATTTTTGCGTCGGTGGTAAGTTTGCGAACCGCATCAAGCTGATGATAGCGAGGGAATAGCAATGATTCTTTTGTATATTTCTTTCCCTCAACCGTAAAGTCTTCTTTTTGCAAATGCATATACCTTCCGATAATTTCCAGCCAACCGTCCACATTCAGTGTTTCTTCCCAGAAATAGGCAGAACGGTAAGTGGAATAGTCCTTTGCCGGAGGGTTGCCTGCTCCATTCTTAAAACCCTTGTTAAATGGTGAGAATCGTGTGCCGCCTGACTCAAGCCTGGTAGTGAAATACACTTCATCTGGGTCGAGGGTAAAATGCACCAAGGCTCTCTTTTTGAATTGAAAAAGCAGTTCCCGCGGGTCACGGCTGGTGCGGTATTGCTCCATCGCTTCACTTACGGATTGACCGGTGAAATGGTTTTTTAATTCAATAGTCGCCACAGGCAAACCGTTTAAAGAAAGCAGCAGGTCTATGCTCTTGTTGTTTTTGGTAGAAAAATGAACCTGTCTGGTTACAGAGAGTTTATTGAGTTTATAAAGTTCAAGCGTTTCAGGATTCAGTTTGCTATCGGGTTTGAAATAAGCCAGTTTGAATTTAACACCGCTGTCGGTAATACCATGACGGATTACATCCAGCATGCCCCTTAAATCCAGTTCTTTAAAGAGGCGTTGAATGAATTTGTTCTCGGTGTCATCTTTATAATAAGACTTCAACTTGTCCCACTCTTTAGGCTGAGACGTCTGAATAAATGAAAGCACTGCCTTTTTATCAAATGCCAGATCTCGGCTGAAATCTGAATCATTACCTAAATGCCAACCATTGGTGGTTAAATGCTCAATGATAGCTGATTCAAAAATGGATTCTGTGTGAATAGAAGTCATGTTTGTCTGAAGTTTATCTAATTATTTTTAATTACCTTGCATAGTAATAGTATTAGAAGCATAACCACTTGTCCTTATTTGGAACATCAAATTTTCCCTCTAATAATTTATTAGAATCCATTGGGGCTTTTTATCACTCCCGACATTTTTGGCTGAAAAGGATGTGTAGGACATACATAATTAAACAAGACTCTATAAATTACCATCAACCCCGTGTTCTGGCAGAGACACTAAGCCTGGACGTCTTTCCATGTCCCCCCACGGGCTATACCACGAATTTGTCCCCCGCTGGCTATGTTATGAATCTGTCCCCCGCTGGCGGGGGTGCAGGGGGTGGACCGGATATCCCAATCATGTCAACTACCCGCACAATCCTCTGTATAACACCGCTCATGTTCTTCAAAACATCTTCGTCAGTAAACCTGATTATGCTAAACCCGGCGCTTTCAAGTGCACGGGTCTTCCGCTTATCTTTTTCACTTGTTTCGCCGTCTAAATGAGTTATCCCGTCAACCTCAATGATCAGCTTCAATGCGTTACAGAGGAAATCTGCGACGGATTGGCGCGCGGGTCTTTGCCTCCTGAACTGATAGCCCTTCACCTGCCCGGCTCGCAGTGCATATTTCCAGAGGCAAGCCTCTGCTTTCGTCATTTTCTTACGCAGGCTGTTTGCAAGCGGCTGTAATCGTTTGTTGTCGCCGTAATTATTGGTTCCGTCAGCTTTTGGTTTTTTTCGCATGATTTCCGAGTTCCTTTTCCACCCCCTGCACCCCCGCCAGCGGGGGACAAGTTCATGACAGCCCTTCGGGCTTGGTTTATACCACCTTTATTTTTCCCGTCACCACTTCGCTGATTAATGCCGTGCGGTATTCCTGCAACAGCTCAATTTCCTTTTCGATTTTGGAAACGGTGGCGTCAATTTTTTGAGTTTCGGTTTCAATATGCCACACAATGCTTTGTTGTTCTTTAAATGTAGGTAAGAGTAGAAAAGCCTCTCCTAATTCATCTTTATTCAAGTGCGGTTGAGCAGCTCTTAATCTGTGCAAGTAAAGCTGATTGATTAAAACATAATTACTAAGAAGGCAATAGGAAATAAAGATTGGATCGGCAGTGATTACACGAACCACCATGTCATATCCAGTAATCGCTCCTTCGTATTTCTTTGGGATTATAGCTGAATCGCCAGTATAGGCACCGCTTCTCACAACAATAATGTCATTTTCTTTTAGAACAGGATCTCTGTCGTATGGTATGTCATCAGGGTCGATATAAATTAAATCGTTATCAACGATTTTCCCCCTTTCAACATTAGTCGCTCTTATTAATGGCAATCCATCGGTTTTTTGTCTTGGTGGTTGTCCTAATCCATATTTTACTTCCGTTACATACTTCAACTTCTTCACTTCCCAATGTGCCGGGATATCGACGAGCCATTCTATGCCGCTGGGTTTGAGTTTGGCTTTGGGGTTAATACCTTTCGTTACCGCATGATTAATAATCGCCGTCCGTTCTTCTTTTAGCAGTTCAATCAGTTTTTGCTTTTTTTCAATGAGCGTATCTATCTGAGCGGTCTTTTCGTCAAGGTAATTGGCAATGGCGGTTTGTTCGGCTTCGGGTGGAGTTCCTGCTACAAAATTTTCCACAAATGATGCGGGCACTCTTTTTTGACCAGCAGATCCAGTCATAAACGCCTCGCCAGCTTTCATAAATGGATGGCTTTTTGTAATGTAGAATAAGAATTTCGGTGAAACAGATTTATTCGCTCTCAGCACATGAAATTCAGTTGATCCATAGCCAAAATCAGTTTCTAAATCATTAAGGAAAGCTCCTTTGCCATTTTCAAAACAAGGAGTAATTTTAGCCACAATAACATCGTTTCTCTCAAAAGATGTAAACCCTGAACTCACCTCATCGATACGCCTTCTTAGCTCTTGATTAATTTTACCTTCCTCAGAAACCTTTTCCATTGGGAGAAAAACGACTTCATCGTCAGATGCATTAGCGAATTGACCAGGTGGCTTTGAAGGATTAATATTTGCTATATATTTTAGCTTTTTGCTTTCCCAATGCTCCGGGATCTCTCCAATCCACTCAACCCCTGAAGGCTTATATTTCTCGTATCGTTTCATCCGTGCTTTATTCCCCACAAGTGAACAAAATATTAATTATATAATCCCGAAGGGATGTCATTATTATAGCATATCGTTATGCAATTATTGTTAACCCCGGAGGGGGTGACATGGTCTCATTGTTTTCGCGATATTTCACCCCTACGGGGTTGAATCTTGTGGTATGTATTTCTCTATAATCATATCATCCCTTCGGGATTTTCCCGTCTGCCAGTTTTCCCTATTGTCTCTTAAGTATTCTGAGATATATCCTCCATCAGTTTCGCTGAATAGTTACTATTCCCCACTACTAAAAAGGAGGGGTAGGGCATACGTGTTATGTTAAGAATTTATAAATTACCATCAACCCCTTGTTCTGGTAAAGACGCTAAGCCTGGACGTCTTTCCATGTCCCCCGTTGGCTATGTTATGAATCTGTCCCCCGCTGGCGGGGGTTAGGGGGTGGACCGGACTGCCCAATCATGTCAACTACCTGCACAATCTTCTGTATAACACCGCTCATATTCTTCAATACATCTTCGTCAGTAAACCTGATTATGGTAAACCCGGCGCTTTCAAGTGCACGGGTCTTACGCTTATCTTTTTCACTTGTTTCTACGTCTAAATGAGTTATCCCGTCAACCTCAATGATCAGCTTCAATTCCTTACAGAGGAAGTCTGCGATATATTGCAGCGCGGGCCTTTGCCTTCTAAATTGATAGCCCTTAATCTGTCCGGCTCGCAGTGCATATTTCCAGAGGCAAGCCTCTGCTTTCGTCATTTTCTTACGCAGGCTGTTTGCAAGCGGCTGTAATCGTTTGTTGTAGCCGTAATTATTGGTTCCGTCAGCTTTTGGTTTTTTTCGCATGATTTCCGCGTTCCTTTTCCACCCCCTGCACCCCCGACAGCGGGGGACAAGTTCATGGTATAGCCACCGGGGGACATGAAGGATACAACAGTAACAAGAATTTTATGGTGATTATTGAATCCTTACCTTAAGACGTATGCCCTTTATTAAGGGGGAATTGCACTGAACCACTTCACCCCTTATCCTCATGGGGAATATCAGACAACTATCTGTTTAATCATTCCCTCGGTTTCTTTTTCCAATGCCAGTATATCCTTTCTTATTTCTTCCAAACTGCGTAGCGGCTTATATTGATAAAAATACTTTGTGAAATTTATCTCATATCCCACTTTTGTTTTACCGTGGTCAATCCATGCATCTGGCACATGCGGCAAGACTTCCCGCCTAAAGTATTCCTCAACATCCTCTTTTAGCGGTACATTTTCAAAATCACGAAGGTCTGCATCGGGCAAAGGATTGCCCTTTCGATCTTTTTCAATATTGCCTTTCGCATCACGTTTAGGGCGCTCAACGGCTATCCGCCTGTAACCAAAATCATCATTGTCAAAAATCTTGCAGTATGGGCCATCCTTGAACTCACCGTAGATTTCGGTAATGCGCTTAATGGCCTCCTCGTGTATCTCTTTCCTCTTATTGCCGAGACTGCGGAGCATCTTACTGTAAAAGGGATTGTTTTTGTCTTCCTTATCAGCGCCAGTTGCATTAATAAGCTGCACCTTGCCTTTGCGTTTCTTGCTCTTTCGGTCGGTAACGATCCAAATATATGTGGAAATGCCCGTGTTGTAGAACAACTGGTCAGGCAAGGCGATTATGGCTTCAAGCATATCATTTTCAATAATCCATTTGCGTATTTCGCTGGGACCGCTTCCGGCGCCGCCGCTGAACAAAGGCGAGCCGTTAAAAACTATTCCAATGCGGCTGCCACCAGCACTACGCTTCATCTTGGAAATCATATGTTGCAAAAAGAGTAAAGACCCGTCACTGATGGGTGGCAACCCGGCGCCAAACCGACCTGCAAAGCCTTTGTTGACTGCTTCATCTTTAATCTGTTTCTCAACCTTTTTCCAGTCCACACCAAAAGGCGGATTGCTCAACATGTAGTCAAAAGTTTCGCCTTCCAGGCCGTCTTGCGTAAAGGTGTTGCCGAATTTGATGTTAGAAGGATTCTGACCCTTAATGAGCATATCTGATTTACAGATAGCATAAGATTCAGGATTGATTTCCTGCCCGAACACTTCCAGCCTTGCGTCAGGATTCAGTTCATGAACATATTCTTCGGCTACGGACAGCATGCCGCCTGTCCCGCCTGCAGGATCATACAATGTTTTTACAATACCTTGTTTCCGGAGAATTGCCTTATCGTTCACAAACAGCAGATTTACCATAAGGCGTATCACCTCACGTGGCGTGAAGTGTTCTCCGGCAGTCTCGTTGGAAAGCTCTGCAAACTTTCGGATGAGTTCCTCGAATATATACCCCATCTGGATAGAGTCCACATCTTTGAAAACGCCGTTGCTTTCGGCAAATCGCTTCACAATCATATAGAGCAGGTCATACTCATCCAGCTTTCGTATCTGATCTTCAAAGCTGAAATATTCAATTATTTCCCGCACGCTTATGGAAAACCCATTAATGTAATTGCGGAGGTTTGCGGCAATGTTGTTGTGGTCCCTGGCCAGTTCAGCAAAGTCGAACTTGCTCCGATTGTGAAATTTTACTTTGGCTACGTTATTGAGAATGGGTTCGAGTACTTCAGGCTTTTTATCTTTATGTTTTTGATATGCAGTAAGCACAGCTTTCCTGGTTGGCTGTAAAACAGAGTCCAACCGCCGTAAAACTGTAAACGGCAAAATTACCTTGCCATAATCGGCCTGCTTGTAATGGCCTCTTAACAGGTCTGCGATCGACCAGATGAAGTTTGCCTTTTCTCTGAAGTTATTTGTCGCCATAATTCTTTTCTCATTGTCCTTTTGAAACTATTACCATAAGAAAAATTAGACCAAACATACCATAACATTATCCTTAACATTAACGCACTATTCCTCAAACGCCTCAGACATCTTTTTCTCAAGCATTTTGTAACTCAGTTCTTCTTTATAGAGGCCGTATTTTTCCCAAAACTCCTCTTTTCCGTGATACTTGTTCGGATAAATCATGTAGTCGCCCCTGTACTTTTCAGGCGTTAGATTGAACATCAACGCATTTGCGCCCGATGAAAGTCCGAGCTTCCTTCCGGCTTCGTTTTCAATGGTTTCAAGGGCGGTAGTGACTGGTATCTTTGCCTTTGGCGTCAGTAATCGTGAAATAGCCGTTACCTTAAGCGTCATTGCGGCACTGCCTGCGGGATGCAATGCCAAAGGGGTAACATCAGAGGGGATAAAGGGGCCTACGGTTACCATATTTGCACCCAGGGATTTAATGGTTATTATATCATCCGCTATATCTTCAACCGTCTGGCCTGGCAGTCCTATGAGAAACCCTGTGGCAATAAAATATCCCAGTTTCTTCATTTCCAGGAGGAGCGCTATCCTTTCATCGTAAGATTGTCCGGGGTGGATTGAGTTATAGATCGCCTTGTTGGAAGTTTCAAAACGGAAGAGAACGCCATTTGCCCCTGCATCTTTCATTTTTTCATAGCTTGTACGGCTTCGTTCCCCTACACTCATGAAAATAAAAACCCGGCACTTTTCCTTTATCTTCCTGATGATATCGCAGAGCATATCGTCGGTGTAATAAAAATCATCACCCGACTGGAGAACTATAAGTTTGTAACCGCGACGATTTACGGCATCATAAACAGAATTTACTATTTCATCAGGTCTCATTCTATAACGCTGTATGTCATTTGAATCCCTTCTAAGTCCACAGTAAAGGCAGTTTCGGACGCAGTGACTTGAAAACTCTATTATGCCATGTATGCAAAAAAAATCTCTTAGTCTTGCCTGCCTTATGGTATTGGCCTCTGAAAGAAGGGCCTCCATCTCCACACCTTCACTGGCGTGAAGAAGCCTTATTATTTCTTCACGTCGGAGTTCTCTTGTGTGGCATGCCTTGAGTATTTCCAGAAATACACTATCAAGCCGGGAAATATCAATATGACTCCTGGGTTCAAGGAGTTCCAGTATTTCCCTGGCATCATCTTCGCTTATCTTTTCCACTGCCATGTCGGAGGCATAAAGAACCCAATCCCCCGCCCTGATGTCTTCAAACAATGCGGTTATCGATCTCTCACCTCTTGAATCACGGATGGTAATCCTTTTTAGCGGCAGATTGTCTCCGGAATCTTCAACAGATATCACTTTTGCAGGAATGGTAAGGCACATAAAAATCTTTTTTTTCAAAATAATTTTTCAGACAGACAATACAAAATCGCCTTTTTAAAAAACTGAAACCATGATGTTGTTGTATTATTTATTAATGATATCACCATAGCCAAGTTTATGCATTATATCTTCACTCTGTATTTGCAGGTAAAGTTCCTGTAGGGATGTATCTTTTATAAAGGTAAAATTATTCTCAGATAACACATGCTTTGAGACGGCGTAAATAGAGGATGGATCAGCGGGCAGCTCGATAAAGCGCACAATTTTTTCAAGAGTGTCTGCCGGATGATCCAGAAAGGTTTCATATCGGATATGAAGTATGTTTTCCTTCCATTCTTCTTCTAAAGAGAATGCCTTTTGCACATAATCCTTCCACAATTGAATGCCTTCGTGTATGTTCTGAAGTCTTAAAGAGTCCTGGTAAAAGACCTTTCCGAATGCAAAACGTTCTTTTAACGTGTTTTTCCAGTTTTGCTTGTAATTGTTTTGAATTTCCACTTCCCTTTTTCTCGCGCTGTTTGCAACGTCAATGGGATTCCGGTAAATATGCAGGAGTTTTGGATGGGGGAAAATGTCTTTCCAGACATCAATGGTAAAGGTGTTTCTTGGATCCTTCCATCCCCAGGGAAAATCTACATGCCGAATGTCTTTGTATCGCAGAAATTTTTCAAAGCCCAGATATTCGATTCTTCTCATACCTTTTAAGTGTTGTTTCAATACACGAAGCACCCTTTCCTTAAAGACGGTATTTATAAAGTTAAAATTATGCGGATTATCCCAGGAAGCGTTTGCCTGACGAAGCAACCAGTCGTTTAGTTTGAAAAAGAACAAAGACTCATCATTTTCCTGTTTTTTCACACCGATAAACAATCCCAACTGTTCCAGCAGTGAAGCAAGCATTGTGGTGCCAGAACGGTGCATACCAATGATTATTACCGGTTGAAGATGTTTTGTATTCATTGTTATTGTCTCAACACTTTTTCAAAGACTATCAGATGTTCTTTTGCGCTTTTTTGCCACGAGAAATTTTGCGCACGGGCTAGTCCCTTTTTTCTTAACGTATCACGCAATGCAGCGTCTGAGAGAAGACGCTGCATTGCGTAAGTAATATCTTGTTCTGAACGTGGATTTACTAAGAGCGCGGCGTCATTTGCTATTTCGGCGCATGCGGTGTTGTTTGATGTTATTACCGGACAACCGCATGCTATTGCTTCCAAAACAGGCATGCCGAACGTTTCATGCAGAGAAGGGAATACAAATCCAAGGGCGCCTCTGTACCACTTTGCCAATTCATGGGGAGCACACTTTTCCCGAATGTGTCGTATTCCTTTAACATGAATGGTGGTTTTATAATCCGGCACTATCATGACAAGTTCAGGTTTTGTATTGTTGGAAAGATTTTCATATGCGCGGATTATCCTGTCAACATTTTTTTTTGGATGGTATTGTGAAACATGGAGGATATATGTTTCAGATTCGTCAGGAATGGTATTGTCATAACTAAACGTATTGTGGTCGATACCATGATAAATAGGATAAATCTTTTCGCACGGGACGGTAAAAACATGGGATACTTCCCGTGCGGCAAATTCGGAAACGGTAATAATTGCAGACGTCTTTTCCCGAAACCATTTCCACGAGGATAATGTTGTACGGTTTTTTAATTTACATCTGATTGCCTGCAAAAAAGAGGTGTTCATTTCATTCCATTTCATGGTAAATAGCGCCGCCCCATGAACAGTTGCGACTATTCTCTTTCTAATATTCATATATATGTCGGGTGGTGTGTGGTTTCCCGCCAGGCCCGGTTCCCACACGATATCGCAGTTTTCAGGAACAGGGTCTGATTCTGCAAAGGAAATGATATCTGCTCCAAGGGCGGACAATTCTTTTTTTATATTTTCGCGATAGATTTCCAGACTAAAGGGGATTTGGGTGCGGGTAAGTAAGGCGATTTTCATTGAATTTGCAAAAGATTAATTTGAACACCAATAATTTAAATCTCTTCCAAGCATGTCGCTTAGCTGTTTGATTTCCGGTTTAAATTCCTCCCGTAATATTTTGCATAATTCCGGCTTCATGGGAATGCGGGCTTCATGCCGAATATTAAAATTCCACATGCTTTTTCTCACAATGCTGCGAACAGGATGAGGTATTAGCTTTCTCGACATGTTGAGTAAAAAAGGAGGAGGATTTTGCAATACATTTCTCAGAAAAACACTCCTTGCACGCTTGTTTGGGTTAACCAATGTTATTTCATGATCGATATTTTCATCTACTCCCAGAAAACGGAAGGTTTTTATTAATGTCTCCTGGGGATTATTTTTTAAATCGTCAAAAATAATTATATGAATGGCATTTTTGTCAAATACTTCATAATATCTTTTTATCTGCTGTGTGTACTTTGCCGTTTCCCGATAGAAAAGCCCTTCAACGGGATACGCGTTTTTTGGCAGGAATAACCCTTTTTTTCTTTCTTCTTCTTTTTTCAACGCTTCTTCAAAATCAGTTATATCTTCGCATCCGTTAAAAAGATATTGGCTGTGTAAGGAATATATCATATCTACCGGATTTCGCAACATAATGATAATTTGTGCTGAAGGTGAAAACTCCTTAATCTCGTATGCCGCCCTTTTTGAATAAAGGTACCATACGGATGCTTCTCCTGTTTTTTTTTCATTTTTCGCTTTTTGGAAAAAAGACAGATAGTGTGCTTTGTCCCTGACGAAGTCGGGATGATATAAATCCGTACCGAAATAATGTAGTTCTTTTCTTTCGGGCATAAAAATTTCCGGATGGTTTTTCAGGCGGCTATGTAAGAAGGTAGTCCCGCATTTGGGAGCACCAACAATAAAAAAATCCGGTTGTCTCATTTGATTTTTTGTAGCATTTTAGATTTTTGGTAACACTTTAGTTTTTTGAAAACACCAGCAGTTTTCCTGCTTGTTCCCAAACTCCTGTTTGGGAACACAATTTTAATGAGAAACAATGTAGAGACGCATTGCAATGCGTCTCTACTGTCCATTTACGCTCCCAAACAGGAGTTTGGGAGCGAGCAGATAATGTTATTTTTCAAAATACTAAATTGTTACGATTTGTTTGACTATATCTCATCATCGTCCAGGTCTTCATCAAGGTCGAAGTCATCAGTGTCTTTTTCTTTGTTTTTATGGTATTCTTGCATTTGTATGTCTTTTATGGCGTCATGATTTGTTTTAAACCAGTTAATTGATCCCAGGCCAATAATTTCACCATGGGCAATTGCCGCAATTATATCTTCACAATAATTGCCTACAGTGGTATGGTCTTTATAAAATACTATTGTAGTTATTTTGTCTGAACATTGTTCAAGGATGTAATTTCTTGCGCTATCAGATAAGGTTCTTAACCCTTTTTCCTCAAGCATTATCCAGTGGCAATTTGATTGCAACGCATTGAATAATGTTAGCGAAAATTTAATGTCGGGATCTATTCTTCTCCAAATATCAGGGGATAAAGAAGTATCCAGATTGCCCGGTAACAGTTCGATGTATTTTTTCCACAACCCTATTTTTTCTAAATCTCTTTGTAAATTATCTGTGGTGTATTCTTTTGAAAAACCGAGTGATTCACGTAAAGAACGTTTCGGAAGAAATTCATAATTCGCTGTTACAAACCACATAGATTCAAGGGCGCTTTTTGTCTTTTCCGAGGAATGCCCAAGTATACAGTCCGTCAGAAATCCCAGTGTATAGCGATTCAATGCGCTGGGGCTCAGGAGTCCGATGCGGCATCCTTTTTTTATTTCCCAATTTTCCAGAGAACCCTCTATTGCAGGTGTAGTTGTTTTTGTAATTGTATAGTTAACCGGCGGGACTGTCCCTGCTACCGGGGTAATGACAGCGGTGCTGAGAAACTGGAAATATCTTCTGATTTGCGGATAGAGGCGGTTGATACCTGTTGCCTTCCTGTTTACCTGCCGCATATTGGTTAACATAAAGCGTAATGCAATTAAATAGACGATTAATTCACCCCACCCTTTCCCTTCGGAAATAATGGATTTGCCCATAATGAGCAATATTAAGAAAATTGCAAGGGCTAATACAACATTGCTGATTAAATGGCTGTACTCCAATGATTTCAACCTTGCTTCATATGCATCGTGGAATTTTTTTATTGGACCAGAGGAAAAAAAGTTTTTTTCCAGCCATTGTTCATTTTCAGGGGTTGAAACTACCAATGCCTTTTGGCGCTGGATAATTCTTAAATATTCTTTGCTTGTTCTTTTCGCGAATTTTTCCAGTGATGCTGAATTTCTGGCGGCATAAACACTTACTTTATAAAGAAAAAAGGCAGAGATACCCATTAAGGTAAAATTTAAAAGCGTCAGGAGTGCATTGATGTACAACAGGGTAGCAATGGCGACAAAGAAGGTGACTAGCGGTATGATCGTATCAAGAATCATCCATAACGCCCTGCTGCAGAATCTTGAATCCCGCCTTGCCAGCCGTGCGATGGTTTTGTCGTTACTGAAGTCCTGTTCAACCGGAGTTCCGATTTTAAAGCCGGAACCGAATATCAGAAATATTCTCTTTGCGCAAAATTCTTCATATTTTCTCCTTAATTTCAAGCCTTTTGACTTTGAAAAATAAATAGACCATGCGGCAATCAAAAGAGAAAATAATATTGATAATCCGCACAAAATAAGGAGTAAATTGGACGTCCTTGCATTAAATTCATAGTGCAGGAGTTTGATGGTCTTGCCGCTTTGCATTGCTTTGGCGTAATAAATTGCAAGACCAATCGTCCATACCTGAAATGATACCCCAAGAAAATTGGTAAAAAGAATGAGGAACGATTCTTTTCTGAATCGCCAGATAGAATCTCCCACCAGCCATTTGAGCACCAAACGATACTGATCTAAGGTTTTCCGGAAACGGTCATATTTGGTCTTTAAAAAAGAGTATGAGATGAAAGGGAGCCAATGCATTTTACTTTTTATAGCCCCAGAAATCACAGTAGTGAGGCATTAAACCGATAATTTTGGATGCTTCTGAAACTAAGCTTTTATCCTGCTCCTGCTGCCAGCGTTGTACTCTTTTATCAGTGATGAAGTTGCCATGCAGTTCATATTCATCTCTCCTTTTCACATTTGCCGCGTTGAAACTTCCGATGGTTCCGGTATCAGGAATTTCACTTTCGACGAATGTTTTTATTTTCTGATATATTTCGCGATCAGTGCACAATTCTTCATATTTTATCCGTAAACATTTTACCTGTTCATACATTTCCAATTGTCTGTTAAATTCATTGTTAAGGTGTGTGGATAAGGTTTCCGGTGTTAATTCTTTTTTCCAGCTTCCCTTTCCCTGTTTTTTTCTGTAATAAAGAGAAATATAGATATCCCGTGGGTCTCTTGCCGTCAGGATAACCTTCATATCGTTAAATACCCGGTAGTAATTTTGCCATCCTTTGTTGTGAATTTCTTTTACACCAATCTGATGGATGTTGGAGTCAAGCTTTGTAAGTAGTTCCTCTTTAAAAATTTTGATAAAGGAATTGTCTTCTTCGGTAAGATATTTTTGTTTAAATTCCTCAAGGTCAATTCCTAATTGTAAAAACAATTTGTGATCATTTTCCCTTATGCGAAATTTATTTTTCCCCAAATTCGGTTCCAGAAAAATAAACGAATAGGGCAGCATAGTTAATGCCTCGCTGAGTACCGTGCCTCCCGTTCTTCTCAATGAAGCAATATAAATAAATGGTCTTTTCTGCATCGGAATATATTTCTAAAAGTATAGATTAACTACAGGCCAATAAACCATGCACGCAAACGGCAATATCTTGTGAGTAGGAAAATAAGTCGAGAAGTTTCCCTTTTTCAATATCAATTTCCGCAATAGTCGCGGGAGAGAATCCCACAAGAATACGAGATTGACCAATAGGGCTAAGACCGCGTAAAAATAACGGACTTTTTATTTCATGTTCTCTGTTCATAAAACGGGAAAAAAGGCTAAAACCTCTAAAAAGAGAAGATGACTTTGCTTTGGGAGATTTGCTTGCAGCCTGGTATATAGCATTTATTTCCGGAAAATCTAATAAATTCAGAGATTGAACCAATTTGCCGTTCTGTGTATAGACCATAACCCGTTTCCCTTTGGTATCATTAATTAATATTTTGTCTTCAAAAAATACGAGGTTATGGCAACCTATTATAGAGGTGTCTTCCAGCACAAGACGATTTGTTGTCGTATTGTAAACAGCGCCAAACCGGTTCAAAAGGACGTACAACTGTTCCTTATGAATTGCAACGGCGTTTAAATGTGTATGGTCTGGCTGCCGTGCAGGTAATACTTTCAACCAAAGCATTCTGTTGTCGATTGTTTTATCGATTTTCAGCGGTGTAAGTGAAAAATGTTTCTGCAGGTTCGTATCTTCTCTTGCCCACCAGGAATCAATACAATTTCCTTGTGTATCTATACCGATAACACAATCTATTGCTGTGGAAGTAAGCCAGATTACATCATCATTAAGAAAAATTTCGTGCAATCCGACAAACAAATTGTTTGATATTTTCCCCTTTGGATTAAGCATTTGATCAAAAAGAAGCAAACTATGATAGGTTGCAACATAGATGGTATCATTCATCTTAACAATGCCCCTTCCCCCCCTTGAGTTTCCCCGTGGATTGGCATCGTCTTTTTCCGTAATGATAGGATCGGTAGGCGATAAAGTTGATTTTGCATGTACTTTTTTTGTTGACCAGTCAATGTGAACCAATTCTCCACCCTGTGCAATTGGTCCCTGCCGGACAACCGTGCTAAAATAAACATCCATTCACATGTTTCTCCCCAAAAAGTATTTGAAACAAAATAGTATTTTACAGGCCAAAGGCGTCTTTTGCGTGTTTTATGGTATTTTCCCACGAAAAGTTTTTTTGTGATTCCACGGTATTCCTTGTATATTTTTCTACCGTTTCCGGCGCCGATAATTCTTCTATTGCACGGGTAAGATCATCAACATCCGGATCAAAGAAAGGAATACCGGAAGCGGTATATCCTATTTTATGCGATTCTACGAGAATTCCATTATATCGGTCTGTTATTACTTCATTATGTGGCGGGATATTATTGGTAATTGTGGGTAATCCAAAAGAGATTGCTTCATAAAAATGTTGTCCCAACCCTTCCCATCTGCTTGGAGCAAGGCATACATGGCATGATGAAAACAGATCGTAATATTCCTTTGCGGATAAATTTTCTTTAATGTGTATAATTCTTTTATCGGTAATATCATCTATTTGTTCCGTATTCGACCGCTCCCCCTGTGCCTTGATGATAAGTCTTATATTGGGGCTTTGTACTTGTGTAAAGGCCTTAACTGTTTTTCGTATCGGTTTTCTTCCTCCCTGAAAGCCTCCGGGAAAATAAAAATAGATTGCATCTTCACGTTTTCTTGATACGGAATTAAGAAGTTCCGGATGGCATCCCCACGGTACCAATGGGCTATCAACACCAAAATCAGCGTATCGCTCCTGTTCACATTTGTTTAAAGAATAAATTATGTCGTAAGCTTCGATTGCATCTTTCATCGGACGTATTCGTAAATTGCTTAACAAACATCTTCCGACAAATTTCCAGCGAAATGGTTTAATCGGTATTTTTCTGTAACCGGTGAGATGCTGTATCCCAAAACTTTCCCAGATAAATCTTCCGATGGTTTTTATTCCCATTGAGCGTAAAGCTGCAATTTCACTAAATTGTAAATTTGAATCAAAAAATATTATCTTCAGCGAATTTTTACTTGCCCATTCTTTATATTCATGTAATGGTATTACAAAATTAGAGGCATGGGTGACATTTTTTTGATCCCATACGTCGGTATTTGCAATAAATTTTGGCAGTGCGTCATTATCTCTTGTAGGTCGTGCAAGCACAAAGGTCTTGTGTCCAAGTTCATCAAATATAGAACGAAGATAGCGTGAAACGGTAGCCTGGCCTCTGTTTAACCAGGTACTGACTATTCCGATATGCATTATTTTGCCTTTCTTATTTTCTTATAATCCAAACGTCTTTTTTATCTGTTCGGTGGTGGTGTTCCATGAATATTTATTTTGCAATTGTACTGTATTATTGGAAAGTTCTGCTATTTTTTTCAAGTCAGACAGTTCCTCTATTGCCCTTGCAAGATCATCCACATCAGGGTCATAGATGGGTATTCCCGACTGTTTATAACCGATTTTGACTGATTTTACAAGTAAACCATTATTTCCATTCTCAATGACCTCGTTATGAGGAGGAATATTATTGGTAATCGTGGGGAGTCCAAAAGAGATTGCCTCATAGAAATGTTGTCCCAATCCTTCCCATCTGCTTGGTGCCAGGCACACATGGCAGGATGAGAATAAATCATAATATTCCTTTGCGGGGATATCTTTGACAATTTTTATGAGTCGTGCATCCGAAAAGGTATCAATATTTTCGGTCGATGTTCTTGTCCCTTGTGCTTTTAT
Source organism: Candidatus Kuenenia hertensis (assembly GCA_021646465.1). Lineage (GTDB taxonomy): Bacteria > Planctomycetota > Brocadiia > Brocadiales > Brocadiaceae > Kuenenia > Kuenenia hertensis. Next base: position 24,551 of record SOET01000013.1, read on the forward strand.
AATTAAACGGATATCCGGTTTTTTTACCTTCATAAAAGCTTCCACGGTTTTTTTCAGGGGTTTTCTTGCTCCCTGAAAACCGCCCGGAAAGAAAAAGTAAATCGCATCTTCACGTTTTTTGGGTCTTACCTCCAGGAGTTCCGGATGGCAGCCCCATTGTATCCAGGGGCTGTCAATCCCAAAGTTCTTATACCGTACCTGTTCGCATTTCGTAAGTGAATAAACAATATCAAATGCTTCCTTTGCACCGATGATATCCTTATTGGTAAAACATTCCCCCACATACCGGTAAAGTGATTTTATATCTTTCGTCCGAAAAATTGTTTTAAAACTTTTTGCATGTTTTTCGCCAAAACATTCCCAGACGAAACGCCCGTAAGTTTTTATTTCCTTTGAACGCAGATGTTTAATTTTTTCATATTCATTGTTTTCGTCAAAAAAAATAATCCGGAGTGAATTTTTTTCTATCCAGTCTGAATATTCTTCCAGGGGAATAAAAAAACGGGAAGCCTTTGTAACGTTCCTCTGGTTCCACACGTCAACCGTAGAGATAAAATTTGGCAAATCATCGGTATCGCTTGTGGGGCGGGCGAGTATGAATGTTTGATGACCCAAACTGTCAAAAACAGACCGTAAGTAACGGGATACGGTACTTTGTCCCCGATTCCACCAGGAGCTAACTATTCCAATGTTGAGTTTTTCCATGTGTAAAAAATGAGTGAGGTAGCTGTGCCGTCATTAAGTGTTCATGATTTTAATACAATCATCATATCCCGCCTGTTCAAGCTCTTTCTTCATGTTGAGGATTTCAAAACCTTTTTTCCAGAATTTGCTGTCAGGTGCAAATAAGGTCGTTTTCTTTTGAACATGTTCGGTTGCCCAATTAAGAACATTTTCTGGCAATTTTCTTTCCAGGAAGTCATAGAATAGTTGCAGTGTTTTGTATGGCTGCGAGATTAAGTCTTCATGGCGTAGTAAAAAAAATTTTTTCCCGAATAATTTTTTACCTGTGCGGTATGCCTGTTGAAAGGTATATTTCCATATCATTAAAACCCGCAAATAGTTGCCGCAATTTTCCATATGGGTATATTCAGGTGTTTTTGTCAGTAATTTATAAAGTTCGTAACTTCCCCATGGATTTTTTTGGGTAACGGTTTCGAAAAATAATTTTTCTGTGGAAAATTTTTCTATGTGTTTCTGGTCCCGGCCAAAAATATACGATGTGGTAATTGCGCGGGGGTCTCGAAGTATAAGTATGAGTTTTGAATCCGGATCTATTCTTTTGAGTACAGGAATTTTGGTGTACATTCGTGTAAACTTAATGACGGTATCTTCAGAACGGGAAATCAAATATTTCAGGTAATCAATGCAATATTGCGGTAAATCATTTTCAAGTTCTAAAGAGGCGTCTCTTGGAGTGCCGTAATTTAACATATCTACATCCTTTAATGAGGGATAGTTTTTTTGAAACGCTTCCCTGCACTTTCTGATTTTTTCAAAGAGATCGATCTTTTGTATGCCGCTGCCGCCACCGGGTTTTGGTGTTCTTCCGGCGGCAAAAGGCTCATAGTATAAATCAAAATTCTTGTCCTGGGATAATATGTCATAAACAATTGTTGTTCCTGAGCGGCGCATTCCCTGCATAAAAACATTCATAAGCGATCCTCCAGGATTGGAAAAAATGAGAAAAATAAAACGTCTGTGTAAAATATATTGATTAGTTAAATGAGATATTCATATCCTGCTGCCTTAAGTTCTTCTTCCATTTTAATTTTTTTAACAGCTTCATGCCAACGAGGATTATCCGGAGCGAAAAAAGAAGGTGTACGATTAATATTTTTTTGTACCCATTCAAGAACGTGTTTTGGCAAAGGTAATTCCAGGAATTCATATAATGTTTTCAATGTTTGTTCCGGCTCAGAAAGCAGGTTTTCATGCCGAAAGAGAAAATAGTTATTTCTGAATAACGCTTGCCCATCGTCGTGAGTTCTTTGAAACATAATTTTCCAAAGAAGCATAACCCGCATATAAGCCTTGCAATTATGAAGATAAGAATATTCATGCGTCTGAAGCAGTACTTCTGACAATGTGCGGCTGGCGCCTATCAATACTTCCGGTCCGCTCTCAAAGAAGATATCTTCGTTTGGAAATTTATTGCGCTGTCGTTGTTTTTTTCCAAAAAAAAATGATGCAGTAACAGAGCGTGGGTCGCGTACGATATGAATAAATTTTGCTTTTGGGTCAATTTCCCATAGCACCCTTATTTTTGAAAACATCCGGGTAAACTTTATCATGGTATGTTCTGCCTGGGAGGTCATGAACTTTATGTATTCTCTTGCGTAATCGGGCAAATCAGTTTCGAATTCAAGCGCAGGTTTTCTTGGTGCGCCGTAATTGAGCAAATTTTCCCTTTCTATCATCGGCAATTTTAATGACATTATATTTTTGACGGATTTACAGAAGGATTCTTCCCTATTTATTTTTTCCAGATGAAAATGAGGATATTTTTTCATAAAAGATGCGCGGCATTGCCTTACATTTTCATAAAAATCTACAGACCGCATTCCGCTGCCGCCTCCGAAAACATCGTCAGTTGCGGTTGATAAGGGTTCATAGTAGCAGTTAAAATTTCCATCTTCCCATAAAATGTCAAATGCAATAGTTGTCCCGGAACGGCGCATTCCCTGCATGAAAACGTTCATGTACTAAACCTCAAAGATGTTTGTATTAGGAATAAATAATAAGGTCTAAATTTACCTTGTGTCAATTTGGCGGACAAATATAATAACTTTTTTGGTTCATAATATATTTGTATTGCGCTGCTAATGTCAAGATGATTTAATTCTTTAATAGAATAGTGATAATTCTGTAAGAATGATTAGAATAAGGATTGATACTATTTTTTGATATGGGAACAATAAATTATAAATTCACAAAAGCGGAGCGGTTATTACGAAAGAAGGAGTTTGATAGAGTATTCGGCGAAGGGAAAGTATTTAAAAATAAAACTCTCATCTTCTACGTTGCGCCTGGTGTGCAGAAGTGTTCCCGTCTGGGGCTGATAGTGAGTAAAAAAATCGGGAATGCGGTATGCCGAAACCGGGTGAAACGGTTACTTCGGGAGGTATTTCGGCTGAATAAAAATATGTTAATGATAAACGTGGATATTGTCATTATTCCACGAAACACTTTTTCTCCTTCTTTGAAATTGTCTGACATTGACACAGGATTTAAGAAGATAATTCATCAAGTCAATAAAAGTTTTGCGAATGAAATTCATCATCATTAAATTGCTTCAACTCTATCGATTTGCCATTTCGCCGCTTTTCCACCATGCCTGCCGGTTTGACCCCACCTGTTCCCAGTACATGATTGACGCCATTGAAAAGAAAGGGGTATTATATGGTATTGTTTTGGGGATATGGAGAATATTACGCTGTAATCCCTTTGGCGGTTCAGGATATGATCCGGTAAAATAATTGTACGGTAATCGTTTTTTGTAGAGATAATACTCCGTCAGTTCTCTTGTTGTGTGTTATTAATTAAAGCTTCATATAGTTTTAATTCGTTGTCAGCGTCTTCAATCAATCCTTTTTTTCTGTAAGCAAACTCAAGATTTTTGTGCGTCATTGGTATGTTGGGGTTGAGTTGAATAGATTTTTTTAATTCTGCAATAGCCTCATCCAGTTTACCTGTTTCCGTGTAAGCTGCGCCTAAATTATTATGTGAAACGGGGTCGTTGGGTTTTTTTTCGAGTACCTTCTGATATTCTTTGATAGCATCAGTAAAACGGTTTTTTTGTGCGTATGCAATTCCCAATGCGTAGTGAGCTTCCGTAAAATCAGGATTTAATTCAACCGCCTTTTCCCAAAGCGAAATAGCATTATCCTGATTATTATTCCGCGCCTGTATTGCTCCTACGTTGTAAATTACCTGAGGGTCGTAAGGGTATAATTCCAATACTATTTTGTATTCTTCGAGGGCTTTACCGAGTAATCCTTTTTTGTGGTAAACAGTTGCAAGGTTGCAATGTGCGTCTCTGTTGTATGGGTCTATTCGTAATGCCTTCTTATAATACAGCAGGGCATCATCGAGTTTCCCCTGGCTGTCTAAAAGGACTCCCTGACGGTTATAATTATCGGGGTCCTGGACTCCGCAACCTTCTATTGCCAGAATACAAATTATAAGCAGGAAAATGTTGTATTTTGTATGTGCACGAAGAAACATGGATTTCATCCTCTTTTCTATAGTGTAAACTTAAAGTAACGGAATAGTATAGAAAGAAATTACTGTTTGATTTTTCATAATATCACGAATATAATTTATTTTTCTAATAAATTTTAAAATTTAACTATTTTTGCGGGCGTTACGTTTTCAGTTTCGTGAGAGGTGAATTTGTGTTAGAATTAGGCAAAACGGAAGTTTTGTGTTATACTTTTGTTGTATTAAACGATAATTAAAGAGACTAGTGCGCCCGTAGCTCAGCAGGATAGAGCAACGGTTTCCTAAACCGTAGGTCAGACGTTCGAATCGTCTCGGGCGCATTAAAAATATTTATGATTGATTTGCACACACACACGCTATTTTCTGATGGTGTGCTTCTACCTTCAGAGCTTATCCGCCGTTGTGAGATAAAAGGTTTTCGCGGGCTGGCTATTACCGACCATGCAGACTATTCCAACATAGATATTGTAATTCCTAATGTATTAAAAGCCTGTAAGGAAATAGAGTCTGTTACTAATATGAAAGTGCGTGTGGGGGTTGAATTGACGCATCTCAGGCCGGAACACATAAAGGTAATGGTGCAGAGAGCCAGAGAGTTGGGTGCGTTCATTGTTTTGGTGCATGGGGAGACAATTACGGAACCTGTTATCCCCGGTACAAACAGGGCGGCAATAGAGGCGGGTGCGGATATTTTAACTCATCCCGGGCTTATTTCGGAGAGCGATGCTCATTTGGCGAAGGAGAAGGGCGTAAGACTTGAAATATCCGGCAGGAAAGGGCATGCTTACGCAAATGGCCATGTTGCTAAAATGGCGAAAAATACAGGGGCAAAACTTGTGATGGGATCAGATTCCCATTCTCCTGGTGATTTGTTAGACCGCACGTATGCAGAATTAGTTATCAGAGCAGCAGGTTTGGATGATGCGGATGTAAAGGAAATGTTTAAAGAAGCGGAAACTTTAATTGGTTTATAAAGAGAAGGGAAAATGACTGGAACAAAATCTGACATACTAAGTAAATTAAACAAGTATAAAATTTTTATAGGTATAGGAATTGCAGTTGCTATTTCAATTGCTTCAGGGATGATTACTTTTGTGAAAGCAAAGTCAAGAAAAGAAGAAACCGCATGGCAGAGTATGTGGAGAATCAATAATGACCTTGCAAAGGCTTCTCAGACGGGAAAAACTGAAAAAGATAAAAATGAGGCATTGAACACTGCAATTGAAGCATTCGAATATATAAAGGAAATTTCAGCCTCTTCCGGCATAATGCCATGGGTTTTATTTCAAATGGGTAATATTTATTATGAATTAAAAAAATATGATGAGGCGATTCGTATCTATAATGATTTTTTACAAAGACACCGGGGCCATCCAATTGCTTTCCTGGTAAGTCAATCGTTAGGATACGCTTATGAGGAAAAAGGGCTTTTGCAGGAGGCTGGTAATCAATTTAATGATACGCTGCTTTCAAACAAGGTTTTTCTTGTGGCGCAACAGGGATGGGATGCTGGCCGTTGTTACGACAAATTAGGTCAAAAGGAAAACGCAATTCGCAATTACACCAAGGCGGTGGATTCTGATCCTGACAGCATTTGGGCGTCTCTTTCGAGGTATCGTTTGTCAATAATAAAATAAATATGATGCTGCAGGAAAGTCCTCCACAGGTTAAAGAAGTAATTTTAGAAATAAAGAGGGTAAATGAAAATAAAAGAATAGATAGGTATATTTCTTCCCGGTTCCCTGACTTTTCGAGAACGTATATACAGAAACTCGTAAAGGAGGGTGCAATTGTTGTAAACGGTAGTACCGTCAAAAGTAGTTATTTTATAAAAAAAGGTGATGTGATTTCCGCTACTGTCCCGGTACCAGAAGAAACGAAAATAGTTCCGGAGGATATTCCTCTGAACATAATATACGAAGATGACTATCTAATGATTATTAATAAACCATATGATATGGTAGTACACCCAGCGGGTGGTCATCCTTCCGGAACGCTTGTTAATGCTATTACCTTTTATTGTCAAAACCTCTCCCAGATTAATGGTCCTTTGAAAGCGGGTATCGTTCACCGTTTGGATAGAGATACAAGCGGAGTAATGCTTGTAATAAAAAGCGATGCAGTGCATTCTCACATTGCAATGCAGTTTGAGAAAAGACTTATCCAAAAGGAATATATTGCTGTTGTAGAGGGCGAGATGGTATTTGATTCGAATGAAATAAATATGCCAATAGGAAGGCATAAAGCGGACAGGCAAAAGATGGCGGTGAGGAGGGATATTGGGAAAAGTGCTGTTTCCGTTTACGAGGTAATAGAACGTTTTCGGGGATATACGTTGGTGAAAATAATGCCAAAGACGGGGAGGACACATCAAATTCGCGTGCATATGCAGGCAATAGGGCATCCGATAGTCGCAGATGCAATGTATAGCAAGCAGGATTCTTGTTATCATGCTGATTTGCTTGGTATGGAACGACCTCTGGATGAAGAACCGATTATTGACAGACAGGCGCTTCATGCGCATAGGATTGAATTTTTTCACCCTGTTCTGGACAAACAAATGGCATTTCAGGTTGATTTGACGGAGGACGTTGCTTCTTTAGTTAAAGCCCTTCAGAAACTAAGGCCATGCTGAAATAAATATGAAAGGTTATTTTATTAAACAGGAAAATATGATATTTGTTAATGTAATAAAATATTCACTGAATTGTGCTTCTAAAGATTATTTTGTCAATAAATTAAGTAATTGATCTTTAATAGTATAATGTTAAATGTTATATTTTGTAATGTCTTTAAATTTTTATATAAGGAGTAATTGATATGTTTGGTATGCCAGGCGGTTGGGAGTGGATTATTATCCTGATTGTAGCAATTCTCATATTTGGCAAAAGACTTCCAGAGGTAATGAAATCATTGGGGAGGGGAATCGTAGAGTTTAAAAAAGGTGTGAAAGGAGTTGAAGAAGAAGTGGAAGACGCCAGCAACAAGCCGCAATCACAGAAAAAAATAGACATCGAGAATGATACTGCAAAGCAGGAAAAAAATAATTAATTTTGTTTGATTTTAGAAAAGGATTAATACAATGAAAGACAGAAGAAGACAAAGATTAAGTTGGAAGAGTAAAAGAGCAAATCATGGGAGAATGGGGGCAAAAGGGAGAAGGGTGGGCAGGTATAAGTGATCAGGGATGCTTGGTGTAATGATACCGGCTTTTTTCCTGATGAAAATTTTCAGGAGTTTTTTACAGAGTAAATTATTCCTGTAACATAATTTACTCTGTGTATAATAGCAAGTGAAACGTTCGTTTGCCGGGCTTTTCGCTAAGTTATATTGAGTTTCTCCAATCCGTTTGTTTTTGAAATATTTAATTGGAGGGAAAACGGATGTTTCTTTCCCTGAGTAATAAAACGAAAATTTGCCAATATAACAGGCATCAGATCAAGGCGTTTTTTTCGTATATTCTATCCAAAAGCAATTCATGCCAAAATTCAAGTAGTTGCAACAATATAATTATATATTAACGTTTTTTTTTGTTATAATTTCTTCACATTTACTATCAAATCATCAGCAGGGAAAGTACTCAGTTACTGCTACTTTATGAATAGTATCTTCCATTTTCACCTTAGTAAGTTTTATGCAGGAGAATATGTTAAATGAGAAAAATAATTATCATACTATCATCTGTTTTTATTTTTCTTTTAATAACAGTAATTATTGCACCCTTTGTTGTTGATTTGAATAAATATAAGGGACGGATAATTACACTTGCAAAACCTTATTTGAAGAGAGAATTTGATTTTGCAGATGTTAAACTTACCATAATCAGCGGCCTGGGAGCAGAAATCAACGGATTGCGTATTGCAGACAATCCGGAATTCGGAACAGAAGATTTTCTCTCCCTGCAAAAACTTCGCATAAAGGTGAAACTATTTCCATTAATAAAAAAAGAAATACAAATCAAGAAGTTGATTATGGACAGTCCAGTTGTCCATTTGGTTCGGAATTCAAAAGGTGAGTTTAATTTTTCCGATATGGTAAATGATACAGAAAAAGCAGAGACGCCACCTGCGAAAGATGGAAAACGGAAAGAAAAAAAATCAGATGATGGAGAAAAACAGAAACCTGATAGGGAGAAAACTGATACGGATAATGATCATAGCCCTTTTCTCGCCGGATTAATGGTTTCTCAATTTGTTATCGAGCAAGGCCAGATACATTTTTTTGATAGTTTTATTCGTGATGAACCGGTAACAACGGTAATTGATGCATTAGATATCGAATTAAAAAATGTGTCATTAGATAATCCTGTGTCGGTATATGTATCAGCTTTATTTCCGGGGAGAACCGAACAAAGCCTTCGTCTGAAGGGAATGATTGGTCCAGTGGGAGAGAGCATGGACATTGCGGGTCTTTTTGTGGATCTTAACGTTTCTGCCAAAAACATTTTTCTTAATACATTTGCTCCCTATATTCCGGAAGATTTAATGGTATGTCCTCTTGAAGGAATTGTTAATATGACGGTAAATATGAGGGGAGATATTAATTCAGGACTTGAATTAGAGTCTGAAATAAAGGCTGAAAAGCTGGCGATGTCCATAAAAGATGTTGATGAAAAAATACAGAATGTAGATTTTACCCTTCAGGAAAAGTTGAAATATGAAGACAAAAAAGGGGGGCTCAGTCTTCAACAATTGGATTTAAATCTGAATGATAATGTTGTTTCATTGAGGGGTAATATAGAAAACATGAAAGCAAATCCTCAATGGGATTTGACTCTTTCTTCAAAAATGAATGCGCTTGATGAAGTTATAAAAATGTATCCTGCCTTAAAAGAAGGTTTACCGGAAAATTTCCAAATCACAGGCCCCATAAATATGGAAATGAATTCTAAGGGAAATATGGATACTATGCAAATATCCGGACATACGGAAATGGATGATGCGGAAATAATATATGGCGAAATATTTCAGAAGCCAAAACAGGTTCCATTTCAACTATCGCTTAAAGCAGATAAAGTCGCAGATATCATAAAACTGGAGTCTCTTACGGTTAATCTGCAAAATGCATCTCTTAATAGTTCCGGTACTATAGAGGGCATGGCGAATCCTCGGTTTGATTTAACGAATGCCACAAATGAATTTTCTTTGAAAGGGTGGGGTGCAATTGTTCCCATGCTCAAAGAATACAAGCCGGAAGGGACAATTAGTATCAAAAATTATGTGAAGGGTAATTTTGATGACGCATCTGTGAATATGCAGGTCTCATCTCCGAAACTTGCGTTTAAACTTCCTGCTTCATTGTCAGAATCAGGTGGTCAGGAAAATAAGAATAAAAATGAGAAACAATCCAAAGATTTTGTTGAATTGTTAAGTCTGGAGTTATTGGCAGAGAAAAAAGCGGACAATATAAATGCCGACGGGAAGGTTGAAGTAAAAAAGGGAGTTGTACAGGACATTGATTTTGAAGAAATGAACGGGAAGTTTAATTTTCAGAATGACATCGTGAAAATACAGAACTTTCAAATGCGTACATTTGAGGGAAATATTTCATTGGTAGGTAACTATGACACTAACAGTATGAAATGGAATGCGAGTCCTGTGATCAATAATGTAAAAGTTGAAGGAATAGTTGATACTCTTACACAGTACCGTGGCATGATGAAAGGACTTTTTTCAGGTTCTTTTGAAATGAGTGGTTCTTTGGACAATGAAAAGAGAATGGTGGCAAATGCCGATGGTTCGTTTCAACTTTTGCAAGGAGAGATCGAAAACGTAAATTTTATGGAGACGATAATAGATTCTCTTTTGGGGATGAAAGAAATATACAAATATGTAGAGAAAAAAAAGGATGTGCTTGAGGAATATAATGTAACGCGATTTGATTCTCTGGACGGTGAATTTTCTCTTTTAAACGAAAAGCTTGATTTAAAAAAATGTGATATGGAAAATATTTATGTTCCTGAAGTACCAGGTTCAGATGCAAAATTAAAGGGAGATATAAATATTGATACCGGAGACCTTGATTTAAAAGGTAAAGTCATCTTATCTCCGGAACATTCGGAAAAATTGACAAAAAAGGCAAAACCATTGAAAGCGCTTGTCAATGAAAAAGGGAATATTGTTCTGCCTGTTACCGTTACCGGGAACATGAATAAACCGAAACCATCTTTGGATACAAAATATGTACTCAACGCAATGATGAATTATTACGGTAAAGAAGAACTCGAAAAAGGATTGGATAAGTTAAAAGAGAAGCTTGATCTTGAAAAGTTTGGTTTGGAAAAATTATGGAAAAAAGATTAAAAGGATAAAGGAGAATATTTGCTACTATTTCAGCACTTCATTCATACTGCCACTGCGGTATCCTTCTATATCGAGAGTAACGTATTTATATCCTATTTCCTTGAATTTACTAATTAATTCCTCTCTTTTGCCGTTTTGTAATAATTTGGGAAAATCTTCAGGCATTACCTCTATTCTTGCTATAGTGTCATGATGCCTTACGCGAAACTGGCGCAACCCGATGCTTCGTAAATAATCCTCTGCCGCGGCGACAAGAACTAATTTGTTTTCAGTGATGGAATCTCCGTAAGGGAATCGGGATGACATGCAGGCATATGACGGTTTATCCCAGTTTGAGAGATGAAGGTATTTTGATATTTCACGTATATCAGACTTTCTGAATCCGAGATCTTTTAAAGGGCTGCGCACGCTGAGTTCTTTTGCAGCCTCAAGCCCGGGCCTGTATTCGTTCGTATCATCAAAATTAGCCCCATCTGCAACATTTTTGTATCCCTTTTCCTGTGCAATTTCTTTGAGCTTTCCAAATAATTCTGATTTGCAGAAATAACATCGGTTTGTAGGGTTTTCCGCAAATCCCTTGATATTAAGTTCGCTGGTATGAATGGTTATATGCGGGATACCAATTTCTTGTGCTATCTTTTTTGCCTCTTCATATTCAAATGCGGGATACGTTTCTGACCTGGCGGTGATTGCCAGGGCTTTTTTGCCTAAAACATCAAAACAAACTTTTGCGACAAGAGAACTGTCTACTCCTCCCGAAAAAGCAACAACAACACTTTCTAATGCTTCTATATAGTTTTTTAATTTATTGAGTTTATCTTTAGTATTCATTTATGTCCAACTATATCCAACGAGAGTCAAAATATGAGTGAGATATGTTTGAAAATGTTTTACTGAAAATTTACGATAAATCCAGCATTTTCTGTATTGCGGAATGTGCCTTTTGTGCGATGTCACCGACAACCTTGACCTGATATACAAGGTCTTCTAATGCCCATAATACCTTTTCCAGATTAATGAGTTTCATATTTGGACAATCAGAAAGTTGAGTAATTGCATAAAATGATTTGTGAGGGTTTTCTTTCTTTAGCCGGTGTAAAAGGCCAATCTCTGTACCAATTATGAATTCTTTTGCACCGGATTCCTTACAATACTTTGCAATTCCTGTTGTGCTCGCCACGTGATCCGCCAGTTCAATAACATCAGGTGTGCATTCGGGATGTACCACAACTTCTGCCTGCGGGCGTTCCTGTTTTGTTTTTACTATATGTTCCGCCAATATTCTGTGGTGCGTTGGGCAGTATCCTTCCCAGAGAATCATGGGGCGGTTGAGTTGTTTTGATACATATCCTCCCAGACTTTTATCCGGAACAAACAGTATTTCTTGATCGTTGGGAAATGAAGATACGATTTTTATTGCATTAGAAGACGTGCAACAGATATCGCTCTCTGCCTTTACCGCTGCAGTACTGTTTACATAGCACACCACTTTTGCATTTGGATGTTCTTTTTTTCGAATAATAAGTTCTTTCCGGGTTATCATATTGGCCATAGGGCAGCCGGCATTTTCATCGGGCAGGAGTACCAGTTTGTCAGGGCAAAGAATTGATGCGGTCTCTGCCATGAAATGCACCCCGCAGAAAACAATTATTTCCGCTTCAGCCCTGGCGGCCTGTTGTGATAATCCGAGGGAATCTCCGGTGTAATCGGCAATATCCTGTACCTCACCTCTTTGGTAGTTGTGAGCGAGTATTATTGCATTTCTTTTCTTCTTTAACTCTTTTATTTTATTTATTATTGATGTAGACAAACCGTAAGCGTTTTCCAGATGTTATGGTATTGAAATGCCTTTCATTACCGTTATTTGTTACTAGAGGATATAGTGCAAGCACTACAAAAACAAATAATAACACAGTATGATACGTTTTTAAATACTTTTTTTAAGGAAACTCAATATGTCCTGCGCCAAAGTAAAATTGACTCATATTCATCTATGTGATATAGTGATTTTTGTTGTGAGTCATGGTATTCCGCTCGTTATGATTAATAGGAATTTTTCCTGCAATTTTTAATTTGAGGAGGGAATGGCATTATGAAAGGGCAAAACTACATCAATGGTGCATTTGTTGATAGCAGTTCCGGCGAGAAGTTTGAAAGCAGAAATCCGGCGAATATTGACGAAGTGCTGGGGACATTTCCTCTTTCTTCTGAAAATGACGTTGACAATGCGGTTCAGGCGGCAAAGACCGCTTATGATAAATGGAGAAAGCTCTCGCGAATTAAACGAGGTGAATACCTTGATGAATTTGTGCAGTTGTTAAAAAAGGACAGGGAATCCCTGTCTCAGTTAGTGACGAAAGAGTGTGGGAAAGGGATTGCGGAAGGCCGTGCAGATGTGACGGAAGGTATTCACATGATTCAATATATGTTTGGCACGACGAGGATGTCGCACGGTGATATTATTGATTCGGAAATTGTTGAAAAGGATTCCTTCATGCGCCGCAGACCGAAAGGGGTGGTGGCGGCCATAACACCGTGGAATTTTCCCTTTGCCATCCCTTTGTGGTTGATATGTCCCTCTATAGTAGAAGGGAATACCGTGGTGCTAAAGCCATCCAGAGAGACGTCATGTGTAGCGAATAAAATTGCAGAATATGCGCATGCGGCAGGGTTTCCCCCTGGGGTAATTAATATAATACACGGAGGGTGTGGAGATTCTCTGGTAAAACATCCTGATATACAGGTAGTCTTGTTTACCGGTTCATGTGAAGTTGGCGAAGGGATCAAGAAGGTTGTTGCCGAATCCTATAACAAGATGTGCGCCTGCGAAATGGGGGGGAAAAATGCTATCATTGTCCTTGATGACGCCAATATGAATATAGCGGTGAATGCCTCTGTTATCAGTGCCTTTAAAACTTCAGGTCAGAGATGTACTTCTGCGGGCAGGTTGATTGTGCATGAGAATGTGCTGAAAGAATTTGAAAAGCAGTTTGTTGAACTTGCAAAACGGATAAAAATCGGTAATCCTCTTGATGGGGATGTATTTATGGGGCCTGTGATAAATCAGGCGGCAATAGAAAAGATTACGCAATATAATGAGTTGGCAAAGAAAGAGGGAGCGGAGGTGTTGCTGGACGGCTCAAGGCTTACCGGCAAAGTATACGATAAAGGATATTTTATGTCTCCTTTTGTGTACCGCATGCAAAGTAATTCAAAGAGTCGTGTTCTCCATGAAGAGGTCTTCGGGCCACATGTTGCGATCATTCCTGTGAAAAGTATTGATGAGGCAATTAATGTGTATAACGATACAGAATATGGCCTTTCCTGTGCGGTGATTACGGAAGATTTCCGAAAGGCAAGGAGGATAAGGGAGGATTGTGAGTATGGCCTTGGATACGTCAATTTGCCTACAATAGGTGCAGAAGTGCATTTACCGTTTGGTGGAGTGAAAAAAAGCGGAACCGGCCTCCCTTCTGCAAGTACTTTGATAGATGTGGTTACACACCGGACGGCGTGGACGGTAAATCATGACGTGGAAATAAAGATGGCTCAGGGCCTTAGTGTTGAATTACCGTGATACGTATAACTACTTCATATTGAGATCGTTACTATTAAGCATTTACCAAGACTAGCAAAAAACATATCACGAGAATGGCGCTGGATAGTTACCGCGGTATACATTTTTGCTATCTATGCATTTCTGCCTTTTGCCCCTGAGCTTTGGAGGTTTGTTCTGCAAATCCTGGGAGAAAAAGCAAACTCTTTGGGCATTCTCGTTGTATGTATAATGGGCGCCTGTTTTCTTTGCTTTTTGATTTTCCGGGAAAAAACAAAGAATATTTCCATTTATGTAGCATTCTTTTTCATATCTCTGGCGTGTCTCGCCTTATTGAAGTATATGTGCGTAGCCGGAGCGGAGAGATTCCATTTGCTCCTTTACGGAATTTTAAGCGGTGTTCTGTTTTGGACATTGAGAATCGATGTTAAAAGTAAATGGATATATGTATATATAACCCTTTTGGTGTGCCTGGTGGGCGCTGTAGATGAGTTTATCCAGGCAATGTTGCCGATGCGGTGTTTTGATGTGCGGGATATCGTGATGAACTGGTTTTCCGGAGGATTGGGAGAACTCTTTATTGCGTTTGTTTTACACCCCTCCCTTGTTGTCTCAAAAAAAGAAAAATAGTAACACTTTAGTCATAAGGCAGGGTTTCTTACCCGACAATACCTTAAGTTTGTTGCCTGTTACCTCAATAAGACAATGCCTTGGCCGTTCAATAATTCTTATTATCGTTTCTTTTTGATAGTAAAAGAGTCAAGCTGTTTTTTGCATTCATCAGGAGACCTGCGGTCAAGCCATTTTCCCGGACTCTCGCCCTTATCCGTCTTGTACATAATAAACAGATAGCTAAAGCCACGGAGAAAATAATTGCCCTCAACAGCGGAACTGTGCCAGTGATTTCTCAAGAGTTTCGCGTTGTGGCGGGTTATAGCGATAATATCCACCGGAAGGAAATAATCACCGAGGATACTGAATAAATTGAACCCTATGGGCAGAAATGGCTTCCCCTTTTTTGCCGAATCGGAGACCAGAAGAGCCATATAGCGGCTTGGTTTGAGTATACGATGTATTTCCCGGATTACCCGTTCCATAGCTTCATAATATTCGTTGGAATTTGCTTCTAATTCACCGATACATTTCTCCTTCCCCGAATAAGCAAGGTGGGTTGAATAGGGCGGGTCAATAAAAACGAAATCGGCGCTTTGTTTTTCCAGGGGGATTTTCCGCGCGTCCGCCAGCTTGATCTCCTTGCGTATCGGGTTCAGGTCAAAACCGAATGCTTTACGGTGTAACTCCATTGCGACGTCAATGGTAGTGCCTGCACCGCACATGGGATCGACAATAACATCACCTGGCCGTGTGTATCGGTGCAGGAGGTTCCATATAATATAAGAAGGAGTGGCCCCTTTGTAGCTCTGAGCATGTTCCTGTTCGCGAAGATAATGCTGGGAAGGAAAATCCCAGAGTGTTAAAGTCTGTAATCGAAGTTTTTTTTTCATAATATAAAAAAGGGTAGGATTGTTTTCTCTATATCAAACAGCGACGTATATGCGTCTGTTATCGGGGATGCACTAATAAAATCTGTCCTGCTTTAATTATTCCTGCATTATAATTCATCTCCGGGAATAGCCTTACGGTTGGGTACTTTATCCAATAACTTTTTAAAATCTTTTTTTCTGGCTCTTTTAGCCCGATCTTTTAAATAGTCTTCGGTTAAGATTGCTGATATTTTCTCTGCAACTGCAGATGATATAAACTGGTTAATTGAAACGCCTTCTTTTCTGGCAACTTCTTTAATATGCCTATGTATTGAGTCAGGTAATCGTAAGCTTAATGTACTCATTTTACTTCCTCCAAAAGTTCTCTTGGAGTTATAGCCCTAACTCCGAATTTATTTACTCCTTTAAAATCATGGGTGTTATGAGTTACTATAATCTTCGTTTCTGATGCAACTGCTAATTCTAAAATATGATCATCACTTGGATCTGATAAAAAGGGTCTCCATAAAAAATATATTTTGTGATGATTGCTTAATTCACATAAATTATCAAGAATTTGTTCGATTTTCTTAAATGACAACTTTAAAATTGATTTATTTCTCTTTAGCACATCTTCGTATTCAAATAGTAGTGCAGTTGAAATGTTTATCTTTATTCTTTCTTTTTCGATTAATCTAAGAACTTGATAAGAAGCTCCTCGTGATGAATACAATCCAGCATACAATACGTTTGTATCAAGAATTGTATTTATTATGCCCATTAGCAAATGATACTGTATATGGTATTACATATCAACAATTTTTTCCGGATGATAATAGCGCGCAAAACAATCCTGTATAGCAGGCAAAATAATAAATTTGATAATTTGTATGGGTAGGTGGCGGTTGTGTTTGCTTAGAGAATAATACATTCTGACAATGATTTTATAAGATAGGGATTCGCGTCTGATTTACATGGCTGTTTGCGCTCGACCATTTGTACTTGTGTGGTTTTCTCACGATACCGGCGTATACGTGTCTGTCATCAAGGATGCAGGAATAAAATCTTCCCCGCCACGATTATTATTTCAAGGCAGGGTCAGTTCTGATTTTTCTCCGGTTGCCTTGTTAATAATAAAAAGCCTGCCAGCATCTTCCTTTTTTAATTGTTCGTTGGCGTTAAGCAATTCTATCCCATAAATGGTACCGTCGGGAGCGATATCGATGTTGATTTCCTCACCTACCTTTATTGTCTCCACTTCAGATGTTTTTTCATGTAGTCTTATATACGCTATATTGTATCTTGGATCGTAGGTTAGCCTCAATTTCTTCCTCGCAAAATGTCATCAAAATGGAAGTTTCTTCTAAAACCCATCCTGCCAAACTTTGCCGGGAAAGCCTTTCCCAAGTTTCATTGTCAACGGCAAGGTCTATTATAACTTCACCATAATGTGCAATTTGTTCCTTCGCATCCTTGCGTATTTACGAATGTTACAAGAAAGGTCATTTTTACCTCCTATAAGTAGATAACGATAAGCTCACCGGCGGCAATGGAGCGCAGCGGAATTGCCGTCCGGTGGAGCGCCTTGTTGGGCGGTTACTCCGTGCCGTATGATGCTTCTAACTCCCTGATCATTAAATCCATCTGCACAGGTTCCTTAGTATATGTATTGATTGATTCTGTAACCTTTTTTGCGATAGCTACTGATTTTTCCTCTTTCTCAATTCCAATATATTGTCTTCCTTCACTAATGGCTGCCATCGCAGTTGTTCCACTCCCCATAAAACAATCAAGAACAACCTCACCCGGTTCAGTAAAAAGCTTTATCGCTCTTCTCGGAAGTTCAACAGGAAATTTAGAATCGTGATCTGCATTGCTACGAACAGATGGTATTTCCCATACACCTCTTGAACCCCAATTTACCCATTCTTCCTTTGTCAATCTTGAACGGTCAACCTTAGTAATTCCCGGCTTCCAAAAAATATACAGATATTCAGACTCGTCTACAGAACGATAGGATATAGTGTGCCACCGTGAATTTTCCCATGCTGCATCTTTTACCCATATCCTACGATCATACAAGTAGAATCCAGCGGATAAAGCTGCCTCTTCTATTAACCCTCCAACTAAGAAAACCCTGGTTTGCGATTGGTATTTTCCACCTCTGATGTTATTTCCATTAAGCCTTCTATCGATAGTTTGTTCACTACATCCGAAGTGCTCTGCGAGTTTGTATCTGTTCCAGTCAGGATGTTTTTTCCTGACTGCCAATATATTTTCTTTGGAAAGCGAAATTTTTCTTCGGGAGATGTTTTCGGCCATGATTTTTGGCATACCTTCATCCCTAAAGCATAAAATATCAGCAATATTGATCGCCAAAAATCCACCAGGCTTGATAATTGGAAAGTGCAAAGCAATAACATCTCTTAATAGGTTTTTCCAATCATCAAATGACAAATCTTTTTCATATTCTTTGCCAACGAAATAAGGCGGAGACCATACACTTAAAGCAATTGAATTTTTCTCAATTCTATTTAATAGATTTCTGGAGTCTCCATGGTAAATTTCGTTCGGAGTTAGCGGATTAAACATCTTTATGACTGCCATACGCCTATACACTCCTTTCTATCATGATCATAGGTTAATGTTTGGATACGCCAGCTTGCTTTTTCTTTTAACCTGCTAAAACTAACCCTTACCCTGAAGTCTTCGCCCAATGTCGGAGCATTTCTACCAGCCAGCCAAATTCCATCATCTGCACTTGGATTATACCTGTCTTGTAACTTCCCATTAGGAATTGCAGCTATAGTGACTTCACGCAAATTATGAATACCGGTATCGTCATCATCGTACATAAAATGTATAAGGCATGTTGTCGTTAAATAATTTTTCCCTCCATATTCGGATATTTCTGGGAGAAATCCTTTTTCATTTACCTCTGCACCCGATCGCCTTTGCCTTACCCACAATGATGTCTGGGACATTTGAATTGTAGCGGAGCGATTTTCTTTCTCGGCTTTTGAATCAATGAACAAGGCTTGTCTGACAGTTTCATCAGGAAGTATCACATACCTTGCTTTCTTGTAATCTACTGTGCCATACACTCTTTGTTGAACATTAAATCCCGAAAGCCTATCAAGCAGTTCTCTTGTGATATCTTCCGCAATATCTTTAACACTATCTGGTGATTTAAGAAATATTTCATGGGCCTCCATTCCAAAATCAAGGACTGCTTGAAATATCCAGCGCAAAGTCAGTTTTTCAATTCGCTCTATCTCATCCAATGATAAGATATCAGGGTCTTTTTCAGTCATATTTATCCTTTAGTTCGTTCTTTCCGCCGAACTTTATATTAGACGTCCCAAATATCATTTATTTTACGGCAATTGTGAAATATATTTCTATTTGTATACCTTACCGCTAAGTGCTGGCATCATAATAGATAACTCCAAAAACATAATCAAGCTTATTTTCTTGTTATGTATTGTATTTGCAGCATAATACGACAACATTTCCCTTGTGATTTTACAATAATTTATGTAATTATTCAGCGAAATAATCATCGCCTGAATCCCCCTTAAAAAAGGGGGACTCAGGGGGTTGTAATAAAACATTAAATTTAAGACAACCCCCTAACCCCCTTTAATAAAGGGGAATATGGTAAATTTCGCTGAATAGTTACTAATTTATGGGTATATAAAGGATATCTATTACGATAAAAAATGAAAATTGCAGTGATGCAGCCGCATTTTTTCCCTTACCTGGGATATTGCCAGTTTGTGTGTACCTGACCATTATCCTTGCGTGGTTTTCATATGATACCGGAATAGACAGGATTGTTTTCTGGAATTTTTTGTAGTTATTCAAATTAATGGGAGTATTTTTTCTTTAATTTTTTCTATGGGAATAGAAAAATTTTCATGAAGCGGATGCCAGTGTGAACCAGGCTTGCCAGGACCAGAAATCAATATCAACTCACTCTCGGAAATCTGAGCCATCAAACCATTCAAATGCAAATCAAACATACTTCCTTCTTTCAACAGGATGATAATTTTACTTCCTTCCTTACAAAAAACCATATTTGTAAGCGCCGATCCTGCAGGGCCAATAACGACATCGGCAGTATTGAAATAGCCAATGGTTTCCTCAATGCATAATTTTTCAGGATAAAGAATTTCAAATCCATTTTTTACGAGAAAATCACATATTTCTTTTTCATTGAGCAATTTTCTTAAAGAATTTTTTTGTCGACTTAAATAAATGCGTACTCCTGCTTTTTTGCCTTCCTGTTTAAGCTTTCCATGTATCAAAAGATTATTTCGGATATATCGTAACGACTGAGGCGTTATTCGTTCTCCAAATGTTTGTTTTTCTATAGGTGTATTGGGTAAATAATCATAAGGGCAAAAACCGAATTTCGGAGCAACTAATAATTTATCAAAGATAATAGAACTATTTGGAGGGATAGTACGGATTTCATGTTGATTGTGGGTCAGTAACTCCAGGGCATGGATAAAATCTTTTGGTAATTCATCAATGTAAATCGGATATTCTTTAAAATTTGGGTACTGTTCAAACATCTGAATTTTAGGTAAATACTCTTCGAACCAATGACCATATACATTACTTGGCACTCCGGATAACATTATTCCGCACTTAGCATGAGTTGTTTGAAATCCAGTATAATCGCATAGTATTTTTTGCTGATCATTATATTTAATTACAAGGGAATCTGCCCTCAAACTGACCCTTGAGCTGCGTGGGTCCACAGCAAGATCATACAGTGCGGCACGGTCTTCAGCTATAACAAAGTTGCATCGGGAAAAGATTCTTGCATTGCGGATTTCAGCAACATATAACTCGTTTGCCAGAAATGTCTTTTTATCGTATAGACCTGGCGTATCACAATCAAATGGTATTTTAGGGACGACAATCTCCTCTTGTTCTTTGACCAATTGATAGTGGTTTGAAGATTGTCTACACCATTCTTTAGCACTACATAGCGGATATATTTGAATTTGCGAATCGTTTGCTTTTGCAGTAGCTGTTAGGTAGTGGGCCTTTGCGTCTTCATATTCTTTTTTGGAAAACAGTACTTTTCCATATTCAAAATGAGCTTTTTTTGAATCGGGACTGATTTGTAATAATTCCTGGAGTACCATCTCGGCAGCATCCTGATTTTCGAATGATTGAAATTTAGAAGCCAGCCGGAATAGTGTTTCTACTTTTCCCTGGTGTTTATGATGTCGTAAAGCTTCGCCTGATTTTCCCTGAACTTTATAGAGTTCAGCCAAATTGTTCCACACATTGATATCATTGTCATTGAGTGAAATCGAATGAACGAATAGCTTTAAAGCCTCTTGTATTCTTCCTTTCTTCATAACAATAATGCCGAGATTATTCAAGGCATCCGGTTTGTTCGGAACGACCTGGAGTATTTTTCTTAAGAGGGTCTCTGCCTGATCAAGTTGTCCATGTTGATAATTATGGATGGCCAGCTTCATTGCTTCTTCAATAGATAATTCTTTTTCTTCAATGCTCATGATTATATTTTTCCTTTAAACAAGTGAATAGCGAAAAATGCCAGAAAAGTAAGTAAGTCATACAAAAAGATGCAAAAACAGAAAATAGTTTTTATTTTATTGTTTTAATTCGTCCATTAGTTGTTTCTCAAGCTCCAGAAGCTTTTTTGAGCGGTTTTTTAGTTTTCTTGCCGGACATCCAAAATAAATTCCCCATGGCGCTAAATTTTTATTTACTAATGAAAGCGCCCCAACAGCGGAACCTTCTCCAATGGCGATATTGGGTAAAATTACACTTCCAGCCCCAATGATTACATGACGTTCAAGGCAAACTGTGCCCCGGTTTATCTTTGTGTAATTCCTGGGAATAGTCGGATTGGTAAGATGATTTCCTGAATAATCGTCAGCACGACTATATATCTGAACACCATGTGATAATCCGCTGAAATCGTTCATGATTATTCCTTCTCCACCGGTTAAAATGCAATAGCCTCCTATATGAACAAAAGAACCAATAGTGACATATCCATTTCCTAATGCTATAATTGAAGAAAATCCATCAATACGTACGTTGTCTCCAATAGAAATATTATTTGCACCAATAATTGTGCAATTCTTTGCAATTTTTACGTTTTTTCCTAACTTTCTAAATCCTTCATCCTTCAAATCATCTTCGCAATAGTATCCCGGATCAAATTTTTTGCCCAAGGGAATCTCCTTTTTTAAAATAAATATTGAGCCTAATCGTTTCTTATTACTTGCTTTATGTTTTATTTTCAATAAAATATGCATTGTCAATCAATTACCGAATTATGAAAAAATGAAATTCTTTTTCCAGATGTATAGCATAATTATATACTAAGTTATTTTAAAATGGTAATTTTGTCTACATTTAGTAAAACATGAAAATAAACAAACATTCAAAATTTTTCTGTAGAATATATTGAAAAATGATGCGTTATCCCGTCCTGGTGCCAGATTTGCCGACAAAGGAACAATTGCTTCCCTGGTTGGCTAAAATTGACTCCAACAGGTGGTATACAAATTTTGGCCCGCTGGTTCAGGAGTTTGAATCAAAACTGGCACGGCTTCTTTCGCTGGATACGGCTTATCTTGCGACGGTAAGCTCCGGTACCGCGGCGCTGGAACTTGCATTGCTTTCATATGATTTGCCAAAAAATAGTTGTGTTCTTGTTCCCTCGTTTTCCTTCCCTGCAACTGCTACCTCAGTGAAACGTGCCGGATTATGTCCAGTTCTTACCGATGTTGACCCTGAAACATGGACATTGACTCCGGAGATTGCATATCAAGTGCTTGAGAAAAATTCTTGTAGTATGGTTATGCCTGTTGCAGCCTTTGGATGCCCGTTGCCGATAGAAACCTGGGATAAATTTAACAGTGATACGGGTATTCCTGTCTTGATAGATGCTGCCGCCTCTTTTGGCAGTCAGGCTATCGGAACCCGATGTTCCATTGCTTTTAGTTTTCATGGTACGAAGGCTTTCGGGATAGGTGAAGGCGGTTTGGTTGTTGCTAAATCTGCGGACTTTATTAAAAAGATCAGGCAGTTATGTAATTTTGGTTTTGATGGGGGCGTTATTGCCCGATGTGGTTGTAATGCTAAAATGAGTGAATATCATGCGGCGGTAGGTTTGGCGCAGTATAGCCGATGGAACGGAATAGTAAAGCAACGACAAAGTCTTTTGCAAATTTATAAGCATTTGTTGAAAAATACAGGCATCGAAATTAGCTTTCAGCAAACACCGGAGCGCTATATACCAGCACTATTACCTATCTTGATCCCTTTTTCAAACTCTTTATCAACGGTCATTGATTCTTTAACAGACCATGGTATTCAGACACGCTGCTGGTATAGTCCTCCGTTGCATAAACATCCGGCATTTATCGGTGATAAAACAATACCACCTGATGGGAAGGCATATTTACCGGTAACTGAAAATTTATCAAACTATTTATTGGGACTGCCGTTTCATTCCTTATTAGAGGAAAAGGATATCGTTTATATTTGTGACGTATTATCCATGTCTTTAAATGGTAAAAAGTAAAAAAATATCTGACACGGTAAAGAAATATATATTCAAGTATTGTGTATTTTATGTTTGGAGAAACCAATGACAGAAGATAGTAATTTGCCATCCGAAAAAACGGTAGATATTTATGAACTCGAGGTGGCTGCATATCAACAAAAATACGGGGAAACCTTTAATTTGATGTGGAGGCTGTTAGGCCGTTGGTTTGATAAAGATTTCGAAGATTTAAAGCGATTGAAATTAACGAAACCTTTAAACGATGAAGAGTATTATTTAAGATGCAATACGCGTTTTGCCAGTATAATAACAATTCTTTTTGCTAACCAAAAGGTGCAGTTAGAGAATGAATTATTTTATTCGCTCTATTTAAGCAAAAATCAATTTTCTATTATTTTTGAGGTAAGTGGTTTCAGAGGCACAGACCATCTCCTGGGTACAATTGTTAACGTTACTGAAATACAAGGGTCGAAATTAAGTTTTTCTATTCAGAATGAACAACAGTGGCTGAAGTTCTTTTTATTTTACACAATCTATTCAGAAATTGAAATCGACTATATCGCTTTTTTTAAAGTGAAATCACCAGTTGTGTTGCTGGGATACTTGAGTATGATGGATGAGGTATGTGTTTTAAATAAACAAGCAAATGAGAGAAGAAATAACTTATTGGAAATCGGGCCATCGGTGGTAAAAGAGGCTGACCTGGAAACTATTTTCCAGAGGGAAGGTTTAGTGAAACGTATTTACGTACTGCTGGCACGTTTGTGGATGAGATGTTCCTACTATGATCATGAAAACAAACATGAAATCAAAAAATATTTGAATAGTATGCTGCAGGAATGGATGAAGAAAAAAGGAGTAACAGGGCCTGCATTGCCTGTTCATTATGTAAAAAAAGAACGTCCTGTGATATTGCTTCCCATTGAGCGTTTTTTGTCGTCACACGCAATGTATAGGTGTTATGCGCCTTCTATTAAGCAACTTCGTGATAAATTTTTTCTGGTTTTGATGACAGTTCCCAATGAAATTGATGATGTTAATAGAAAGCTTTTTGACCAGGTGATAGAACTGGATTCCGACAATCCTTCCAATGTAAGAAAGCTTGTCGGAAAGGTGATTAAAATAAAACCGGATATGATTTATTATCCCAGTCTTGGCATGTCATTGTGGGCGCTGTTTTTGGCGAATTTAAGGCTTTCCCCTGTACAATTTATGACCGGGGGCCACCCAGCCACGAGTCATTCCGCATTTATTGATTATTTTTTACTTCCTGACATTGTTTTTTCTCACGAGGTTGATTGTTTTAGCGAAAAAGTTGTGTTACTGAATACCGCAGATGCACTGCAAATGATACCAGCAGAAAATGATAAACAAAACGTACCTCCGCAAATAAATAAAAATCCCTCTCCCGTGCGGCTTGTCATCACAAGCACCTCAATGAAGCTCAATGTTGGTTTTATGGAGACCTGTAAACAAATAGTATCTCAGAGTCAAAAACCGATTGAAGTTATTTTTTTTCTTGGTACGAAGGGAATCGAGTTTTATCAGGAAAAACAACGAATTCTGAAATGGTTGCCGAGAGCGCTTATTTATCCGTTTACGGAATATAATAAATATATTACTCTGTTAAATACATGTGATATTCATTTAAGTCCTTTTCCTTTTGGAGGGACAAATAGCAACGTTGATTCTATGAAACAAGGTATTCCGATGGTTGCACTGGAAGGGCATGAACCAAGTTCCCGGACTGATTCCATATTTATTAAATTAAGCCATTTGCCGGACTGGTTGCTTACTCATAGTAAGGAAGAATATATTCAGGCAGCATTACGTTTAATCCATAATGATGAAGAACGTGTTGCTATCAGTGAGGCGTTATTAAAACAGGATTTTGAGAAACTTTTTAGAGATCATGAATATCTCTGCCATGAGAAAGTATTTTTGAAAACTGTAGAATGGTTGTATCGCTATCACAGTGAAATCCAAAAAGACGGCAGAAAGGTGTGGACCGTTGAAGCCCAGGAAGGGGTAAGAAATGCCAGCGCTTCTTTGTAAATGTTTTTTGGAGGGTGTTAACCGATTGGCTGAAATATATAGTCAAAAGCATCTGTTTTTCAAATGCTTTTACGGAGTTTATACCGAACGATGTGAATATGCTCAGATGATGCCTGCTTATATGCAGCCTGTGTAGAGACGCATTGTATGCGTCTTGTGTAATACAGTTATAGGTGTACAGGGTAGAGACGCATGCAATGCGTCTCTACAAAACATTGAAAATTTGTTTACTTGGGTAAAATGAAAAACTTTGTACGAATATGTCTACTATTTAGTTTATTTATAATGGCATATATTAGTTGCCGTAGTGCGTATGCAAAGGAAGACAGGCCGAATATTCTGCTTTTTACCATTGATGCCTGCCGTCCTGAACATTTTGGTTGCTATGGGTATTCCCGAAAACTCACCCCGAATATTGATAGTCTTGCGGAAAAGGGGGTATTGTTTACTAATGCATTCAGTCAGTCGGCATGGACTACGCCGGGAGTGATATCGATATTTACCTCATTGTATCCGTTTACCCATAGGGTGGAAACCCGGGGAGATTCACTGAATACGAAAGTCGTAACCTTGCCTGAGGTTTTAAAAGAAAACGGATACGCGGTGCCTGTGTTACCGAGATTTGTCGATATCCCGAATTACTGGAATCTTGGTTTTGATGCGGAGGAAAAAGGGAAATTCAGAGGGAAAGAAGGAGAGGATTTGTTGAAATTATTACATGCTTACAAAGAAAATCAACCCTTTTTCATATGGTATCATTACCATGGACTGCATTTGCCCTATGATTCTTCTGATTTACATAGCTGTGTAATTGCTGAAGATGAAGGAAAGCAACCTGTTGTTGAATCCGAAGGGATTTCATTGATAAAAACGAAGTCGGTTATCAAACACGATTATGTTGTTTTTACCGATGAGGATAAAAGTTGTGCTGTTAAGTTGTATGATAGTCAATTACTGCCGTTAGATGACTATGTAGAGAGATTGGTCAGGAAATTAAAAGAATGGAAATTATATGATAACACGATAATCATTATTACTTCTGACCATGGAGAAGAGTTGTTTGAACACGGTTTTGTTGGTCATGCTTCGACTTCGTTAAAGGCGAAGCTGTATGAAGAAATCATACGGATACCACTCATCATTTTGTGGCCGAAAAAAATAAAGCACAAAAGAATTGACGCACACGTGCAGCAGGTAGATATTATGCCTACTGTTCTTGATATGCTGGATATTCCTGTAAAAAATAAATTAGAGGGACGTTCCTTGTTGCCGTTGATAGAGAACAATCAAGATGCTCAGTCCGCGGCAATATATTGTGAAACAATTATGGGCGGCTATCAGAGTACCGAGGAATTGCGGAAGATCAGGTTGCGTTGCATAAGGACGGAGAGATGGAAGTTGATTGTAAAAAATGCTAATGATTATGATACGTATGCGTTGTATGACTTGAAGAATGATCCCGGAGAAAAAGAAAATGTTGTTAAAAAATATCCCGATATTGCGGCTGATTTGCAGAAAAAACTCTTTGCAAAAATCGGATATAATAAACTTCCGGAAACTGGTGTCATGAAAAAGTAAGACGTTTTCGTTTTTCACATGATTACCAGTTCCGCGTGCAATGCTCCTGCTTTTTTAATGGCCTGAAATATTGAGATGAGATCCCTGGGGGTTACTCCCAATACGTTAAGTGCGCGGGCGACATCTGAAATAGAAACACCTTCCTGCAGTACGGTTAATCTGCTTTTTTCCTCACCTACTTGTATATCGGTACGCGCCATATCCCTTGTTTCTCCCGATGCCAGCATATTAGGCTGGGAAACCTCTTTTTCTTCTTTAATCGTTATGCTTAAGTTTCCATGGGCAACAGCTACAGTTGATATTCTGACATGTTCATCGGCAACAATAGTTCCGGTCCGTTCATTAATAATTACCTTCGCAATACTGTCGGTTTTGATGTAAAGTTCTTCGATATTGGAGATAAATTTTACAATAGTTTCCTCTGCCTGAAATTCTTGCGGGGGTTTTATATTAATAACAGCGGCGTCGGTTGCAATCGCGGAATGCGGATACAAATTATTTATTAATTCTGCCACACGGGTGGCAGTGGTAAAATCCGGGTTTCTCAGTACAATACTCAACGATTGTCCTTTCAGAAAGGAAGTGTAAATTTCCTTTTCAACTATTGCTCCGTTTGAAATGTGTGCGGTGGTAACTATGTTTTTTCTTGAAGATTGGGCTTCCCCTTCGATGCTGTACCCGCCAACGGTGAGAGCTCCCTGGGCGACTGCATATACTTCATTATCGGCGCCCTGTAATGCTGTCTGAAGTAATACACCACCTTCCAAACTTTTGCAATCACCTATAGAAGAAAGCGTTACGTCTAACTTATCGCCTGGCCTTGCAAATGCGGGAATATTTGCAGTAACCATGACCACGGCAACATTTTTGGAGAAAAAATCTTCTTGTTCCATCAGTACTCCAAGTTTTTCAAAAACATTTACTGCCAATTGACTGGTAAGTTTAAAAATCTGGCTGTTATCGCCTGTTCCCTGAAGCCCAATCACAATACCATATCCATAAAGCTGGTTTTCTCGGACGCCCTGCACATACGCAATATCTTTAATCCGTACGGCAGCATGTGCCTGATGTGCAAATGGAGTTATCAGTATTGTGCTTGCGATAATAAAAGATGTTAGAATACATTTCAGGATAAATCTGATTGTAAATTGTTTTCTTCTCATAGCATTCACCGTAAGTAGTAGTTATAAATAATTTTTATTCAAATACAGGCATTCAGGGCTTTATTGTTTATGAAAATATAAAAGGAGATATTTACTGTTAACTTAGAATGGCGATATAAATTCCTTTATACGATAAAACCATCCCCGCTTGGCGGCATTCGTCAAAAATCCTTTACCTTCCAGACTTATGTTGGCATTCGCAATCGAGCTTGATTGGATTATGTTATCCACGCTCACATCGATTGGCCGAATGATTCCGGATACCTTTATAGTATATTTTTCCTTGTTAACGTCTACTTCTCTGTTTCCTTCGATAATAAGATTCCCATTAGACAATATTTCCGTTACTACCGCCGTAATTTCTAATTGGAGACTGCGGCTGCTGTCGTATTGTCCCTCGCCGCTGAAAGAGTGTTGTGTTTGTGATGATACATTGGGCAGATAGTCTTGCAGTGCGAATAATTTTCGCGAAAAATCTGAAGCATCTACATTAATTTCATGGCTTGTACTTTGGTCCGCGCTGGAATCTTCCGTTCCTGTAATTGCGGTTGATTCATTTATTATAACCGTTACGATGTCTCCAATACGCATTGCACGATTGTCATTATAAAGATTTGTATTTAACGTAATTCGTTTTTGCCAGAGAGATTCTCCCATTGCGTCAGTTGTAAAGGCGATAAATGCTAAAGATGCAATAATATATGAAATAGTTTTCTTTTTCATAATAATCCCCGCGATGGGGTCCTTGATTTAAAAATGTATTGAGTATTTATTAAAAGCAGTACACACTTTCATTAAAGGATTACCTTCACAGTATAATCATCTTTAACTTCTCCGTATAATTCTCTTTTTGTGTCTAAGTTCATGATCTTTATCACCCTTCCCTTATAACCGTCTTCTTTTGCAATTCCTTTCGTAATAACGCTAAGATTGCCGATTTTTACAAGAATCTTGACGAGTTCTCCCTTTTTTATCGCAGCAGGTTCATCAATCATGTTTTGAGTAAGAGGTTTATCCGGCAAAATTGTGTATAAAACACGTTTCCCCAAAAGAGGTTTCATATTGTCAAATGTAGTAATCCCCGGCATCCTTGTCGTTTCTACACGTTTAATATAAAGATCTTTAGCGGTTAAAATATCGTTTCTGTTAATTCTTTTGCTGGCAACAACTATATCCTCATAATGTCGTATGTTAAAATACATCGGTATTTTCTGATATTGCTTGTCGCCAACATATATTCGTACAACCACTTGAACTCTGCCTCTGCTTTTGTTTGCGTTTACCTGTGATACCTCCATACGAATATTTCCTCCGCCAAAAGGCAACATCGCATCGTTTGGAGGTCTGTCGGCTTCGACAACGATTTCTTCATTTCTTTCTGAAAAAGAAAGATTTGAAGTAACGTAATCTTTTGCAGTTTGCAGAATTTCATCTCCGGTAATGGTAATTGATTCTACGGATATCATTGAGAAATCATTTTTACCATAAGAGACTTCATTGGGGTCTATTCCCGCATCCAGAAGACGGGAAGTAATAATATTTTTTTCTATTTTTCTCACGTTGCCCGGCCATGGGGTATTTCCGATATACACATTATTTAGTTTCTGCAAAAGGTCTGAATCATTGCAGGATATATAAGCAATATCGCCAAGGGTTACTTCCTTTTCGGGCAGCGTTACGGAATCTTTTAGCTCAATTGTAATCTGTTCCCCAAAGGTTATGGAAATGGTGGTCAACATTAAAAAAGGAATTATTAGTAAAAATTTAGTTTTCATAACAGCCCCATTTCTTTTTTCCAGTATATGATGTGAGACCTTTTAAATATTTTCAAAAGTTTATATAAAGAATCAATTCAAACAGCTTAAAACCATCCTCTATCTTGCCATACTGTTAATCGTTGATAACATTTCATCGCTTGCAGATATTGCTCTGGAGTTAATTTCGTAAGCGCGTTGAGCAGTAATCAGGTTTACAAGCTCTGTAACGGTTTCAACATTGGAATTTTCAAGAAATCCCTGATAGATTTCGCCGCTTCCCTGTTCACCCGGTACGGTTACTGAAGGAGCGCCTGAGGCGACCGTTTCAAGGTATAAATTTTTTCCCAGGCTATCAAGCCCTGAAGAGTTAGGAAACATTGCCAGCATAATCTGGCCCACATTTTGAAGGGTTCCGCTTGCGTCGGAACCTTTTACATATACCGTTCCGTCGGTTCCGATGGAAATCTCTGTTGCGTCAGTAACTGTAATGGAAGGTGATAAAGGCAAGCCGTCTGCTGTTACTATTTCCCCTTTGCTGTTTAATTCAAATGAACCGTCTCGTGTATATGCAATGGTACCGTCTGCCTGCTGGATTTGAAAAAACCCTTTTCCCTGGATAGCGAGGTCCAATTCTCTTTCTGTATTTACGTGATTACCCTGGGAGAATACCTTGGAAATGGAAATTGTTCTCACACCACCTCCCAGTTGGATACCCGCCGGGATTTCAAAACCCTGCGCCGACTCGGAACCTGCTATATACCGTTTGCTGTAAAGCAGGTCCTGAAAGTTAATCTGGCTTCTTTTAAATCCCGTAGTGTTAATATTTGACAAGTTATTTGAAACATTATCCAGGTAAAGCTGTTGCGCTTTCATACCTGTTGCTGCTGTGTAAAGCGCTCTTAACATTTTTCATCTCCTTAGTTTTTTACGAGACAAGTCCGATAAGTTTTTTCATAGAATCGTTAATGGCGTCTGTTGATTTGTTGCCTGATTGAAAGTTTCTCATATTGGCAATCATATTTACCATTTCATCGATGACATTAACATTTGATTTTTCCAGATACCCATGTGCAATTTCAAAACTTCCCTGCGCTGAGGAGGGTTCTGCATTGTCTGAAGCCACATAAGCGCTTCCGCCGATTGATTTAAGGCCGTCAAGGCTAGAGAAATTAACGATATTGATTTTGCTTATCGTTTTGCCATCGATGGAAACAGACCCGTCTGCCTTAAAGGTAAATGATTTTGCGTTATCAGGTATTTGAATAGGGCCCCCACCGCTCATCAAAGGCCAACCTTCAGGGGTTACTATTGTTCTATCGCGTGAAAGCATAAATTGTCCGCTTCTTGTATAAGCAATCCCTGCTTTCGTTTGAACTTCAAAAAAACCATCGCCTTTTATTGCAAGATCAAGATCATTACCAGTGTATTGCATTACTCCTTGAGAAAAATCTGTTGCCACTTTCCCCAAAGTACTGCCTGTTCCCTCAGAGGTTTCTTTTGCCTGGTTTTTTGAACCCGCGACAAAAGACTCAAATACGGCAATATTCTTTTTGTATCCTACGGTATTTACGTTTGCTAAATTACGGGCAATAACTGCCTGATATTCTCCCTGACCCATCATGTTTGTTGCTCCGGCATATAAACCGCTAATCATGTTTTTACATCCTCCATGGTTGTAAAAAAGTATTAAAAATTTTTGCTATCCACTAGTGCAATCAAGATACCAAATATGAAGATAAATTTAGAGTTATACGATGAATATCCCTAAGATCAACGTATGCAAATGATTATGTGCCTCTTCTGTAAAATATTAAATAATTATTTCTCAATATTTTGGGGAATAAGGGAGTAATTATTTCCTGCTAAATGAATAAATTTTCCTGGTTAAAAAAAGGTGGTGTTTAAAAAACTTACATGAGATGGTTGGTTTTTACTCTTCGGAGAGAAAAAGAGTAAAAAAATATTGTGAAGTAGTTTTATTTTTTAAGGTTTAAAGGGGAGCATTCCCGATATATTTCAGGGGATAAAATATGAGTAAAATTAAACTTGACATTAAATATACCAATATGTTAGCTTTTACTGATTAAATAGGTATACGGGAGCAAAATTATGTATTTTAAATATTTTTCTATACAGATAAGGTGTTCTTAGGGTCAGTATTGTATAAAAATTAAAATTGTCACCCTAAAACTAACGGTTTTAGGGTTTTTTTTTGCCTATAGAATATGGTGGAGGGGTATAGCCAATGATTATCGTAATGAAGGTTGGATCTGCAAAGGAAGATGTAGATCACGTCCTTAAAGAAATCGAGAAGACCGGATTAAAAGGCGTTCTTTTGCAAGGAATAAACAGGAATGTAATTGCTGTAATTGGTGATGAACGTATTTTACCGCAGGATTTTTGGGACGTAATGCCGGGGGTGGAAAAGACCGTTCCCATCTTAGCTCCATATAAACTGGCAAGCAAAGAAGGGAGAGATTTTAACACGATAATACATTTACCAAATGGTAAAACTATTGGTGGGGAAAAAATTGCAGTAATAGCAGGCCCTTGTGCGATAGAAAGCAAGGAACAGATTATTGAGATTGCAAAAAGAGTAAAAGCCGCGGGTGCTACTGCAATACGCGGCGGGGCATTTAAACCCCGAAGCAATCCTTACACCTTCCAGGGCCTTATGGAAGAAGGCCTGATTCACATGGCTCATGCACGCGATGTTACAGGGCTACCAATCGTTACTGAAGTTCTGACTCCCGAACATGTTAAATTAGTGAGCAAATATAGTGATATATTACAAATCGGAACACGTAATATGCAAAATTTTCTGCTGTTGCGTGCTGTTGGCGAATCCGGTAAGCCGGTAATCTTAAAACGGGGTATGTCGGCAACTCATGATGAATTTTTGCTTGCCGCAGAATATGTATTATCTCAAAATAATCCCAATGTAATTTTGTGTGAAAGGGGAATTAGAACTTTTGAGACGTTTACACGTTTTACTTTGTCATTAAGCATTGTGCCGATGCTGAAAGAAATGACGCATTTGCCTGTTATTGTAGACCCCAGCCATGGCACGGGAAAACGATCTCTTGTGAATCCCATGTCGAAAGGCGCTATTGCGGCTGGTGCAGACGGCTTAATTATAGAAACACATCCGGATCCGGAAAAATCGTTTGTGGATGGTCCGCAAACGATCGATCTTGATTCTTTTGAACAACTGATGCAGGAGTTAAAGCCTGTTGCCAAAGCAGTGGGAAGAGATATTTAAATTCAAGTGATGCATAAGAGATTAAAAACATCAATATATTTATAGTAATGATATTTTTCCAGATCGAGAGATTGCAAGATTTCTTATGCGCAGAAGAGATAAAGAGATTACGGACCGAAAAGAAATTGATGAAGTACTGACAAAGGTAAAAACCGGCAGGCTTGGGACATGTTCCCGTGATATTCCTTATGTCACACCAATGAATTTTGCGTATGACAGTGAAACATTGAAAATATTTCTCCATTGTGCCAACGAAGGGAAAAAACTGGAGAATATTCGGGTTAACCAAAATGTTTGCTTTGAGGTTGATGATGTAGCAGATGTAATTGTGAAACAACCAACGTGTGCTTCTTCCGTTGCATATCGCTCAGTAATTTTGTTTGGCACAATAAAGGAATTAATTGATCTTGCTGAAAAGAATAAGGCCTTACAGAAAATTGCCGAAAAATATGCCCCCCAAAATCCTAGAATTCCATTCGCTGACACGATGTTGACCAGGACTAATGTTCTCGAAATACAGATCATGGAAATGACTGCGAAGAGAAGTCCTGCCAGGCCTGCGTATGCCGATCCGTCAAAAAAGTAAATAATTTACACATTAAGGGAAAATTATTATGGAGATTATTGTTTCAAAAAGATTACAGTCTATTGGTTCTTACGCATTTGCGGAGGTAGATAAGGAAGTTGAAAAATTAAAATCAATGGGAGTTGCTCCAATTGATTTTGGTGTAGGAGATCCAACCGTCCCGACTCCTGAGATTGTCCGCAATGCAACCCAGGAGGCGATTACGAATCGTAAATCGTCCGGCTACCCAAGCTATATAGGAACTTCCGAATTTCGGCAGACAATCTCGCAATGGACAAATAAAAGATTCGGTGTACAGCTGGACCCTGCCACTGAGATTTCTTCTACTATTGGTTCAAAGGAGGGAATTTTTAATTTTCATGAGGGATTGGTTGATCCCGGGGATTATGTTATAATCCCTACTCCCGGATATCCTCCTTATACGCGCGGAACGTTGTTCGCCGAGGGAATACCTTATTACGTACCACTCCTTGAAGAAAATAACTTTCTCGTTGATGTGAAATCAATTCCGGAAGAAGTATGCAGAAAGGCGAAGATATTATGGCTCAATTATCCAAACAGCCCGACTGGAGCGGTTGCGCCATTATCGTATTTAAAGGAAGCCGTAGAATTTGGCAAAAGACATAACATTATTATTGCAGCGGACGAAGCATACAGTGAGATATATTTTAATGAACCTCCCCATAGCATTCTTGAAATAGCAAAAGATGGAGTTATTGTTTTTAATTCATTGTCTAAGAGAAGCGCAATGACCTGTTATCGGATTGGTTGGATTGCGGGAGATAAAAAGATTGTCGATGTTTTTAAGAAGGTGAAAACGAACATTGATTCGGGGACGCCAACCTTTATACAGGATGGCGCGATAGCGGCATTGAATGACGAAGCCCACGTTGAGGAAATGCGGTCTGATTATAAAAAGAAAAGAGATTTACTTGTTGCGGCATTCAAAAAAATCAACCTTCCCGATTGCACTCCGGAAGCTACAATCTATTTGTGGCAAAAAGTACCGCAGGGAATGAGTTCCGTGGAATTTGCCAAAAAACTCCTTTCTCCTGATATCGCCATAGTCACTACGCCGGGAGGATGGATTAGTGATAAAACTGATAGCGGCATAAACCCAGGCGAGGGATACGTTCGATTCGCTTTGGTTCCCAGTATTGAAGATACTGAGAAAGCCGCAAAGAGGATAGAAGAAAAATTATGAAAAAACGATTGTTTAGTGGAATCCAGCCGAGCGGAGAAGTACATATAGGAAATTATCTGGGTGCGATAAAGAATTGGGTAGGGATGATTGATCGATACGATTGCATTTTCTGTATTGTTGATTATCATGCGATAACAATAGAGTACGATCCGAAACAAATGCAAAATCGTATTTTCAATGCTGCAGCAGTTAATATTGCAGCCGGCCTTGACCCGAATAAGTGTACTTTGTTCGTGCAATCTCATGTACCGGAACATACCGAGCTTGCATGGATATTGAATACTGTGACTCCGATAGGGCATCTGGAGAGAATGACGCAGTTCAAGGATAAAGCAAAGCAGCATAGGGATAATATTAATGCAGGCTTGTTAACATATCCTGTTTTGCAGGCGGCAGACATATTAATCTATAAAGGAGAAGCGGTGCCTGTCGGTGAAGATCAGGTGCAACACATAGAATTAGCAAGAGAGATTGCCAGGAAGTTTAATTTGCGGTTCGGAGATGTTTTTCCTGATCCGAAAGAAATACTTTCAGACGCCCCAAGGATTATGGGACTTGACGGGAAGACAAAGATGAGTAAGAGCAAGGGTAATTATATCTCATTGGTAGAATCTCCGGAATCCATATGGAAAAAATTATCTACCGCAGTAACTGACGAGAATAGAAAGAGACGTACAGATCCGGGTAATCCGGAGATATGCAATCTTTTTACATTGCATAAATATTATTCTGCGAGTGAACAAATAGAACGTATTAATAGGGTATGCCGCACCGCGGAGATAGGTTGTATTGAATGCAAAAAAATATTATCTGAAAATATCGAAAAAGCATTATCTCCCATACGAGAAAAATATGAACAGTTGATAAAAGATAAGAATTTTATCGTTGATATATTGCGTGAAGGTGCGAAAAGATGCAAAAACATGGCAGAGATTACCATGACAGAAGTGAGAGAACGAATGGGACTGGCTTAGAGACAGTTCAAGATAGAAAAACAGATGATAGACCAATTCAAAAAGACAATTGTCTGTTTGTTAGCAGACAAAACATATCTTACCGAAGATGAAATAGATAAATGCATTGAAATCCCTCCAGACCCGAAGATGGGTGATTATGCATTCCCCTGCTTTAGTCTTTCAAAAACGCTAAAAAACTCCCCAAATAAAATTGCTTCAGAATTAGCAGACCGCCTAAAGCCAACGAGTCCGGTAAGTGAGATAAAAGCAATTGGTCCCTATTTGAATTTTTTCTTAGACAAGACAACATTCTCTGAGGTCGTATTAAAAAAAATCAGTAATGAAGGTAATTTATATGGTTCTGATACTATCGGTGAAGGAAAAACGGTTGTTATTGATTACTCTTCTCCAAACATTGCAAAACACCTTGCGGTTCACCATCTCCGTTCCGCGTTAATTGGAAATGCGCTGTACAATATATACAGAAACCTAGGATACAAGTGTGTGGGAATCAATCATCTTGGTGATTGGGGGACGCAGTTTGGACAACTGATTGTTGCGTATAAAAAATGGGGAGAGAAAAATCTCGAAGATTATACAATTACCGATTTAAATAAACTCTATGTCAGATTTCATCAGGAAGCGGAAAAAGATATTTATTTGGAGGATGAAGCAAGGGAATGGTTTAAAAAATTGGAGAGAGGAGACACAGAGGCAATAGAATTATGGAAACGTTTCAAGGATATCAGCCTTCTCGAGTTTCAAAGAGTGTATAAGATGCTGGGTATTCACTTTGATGCCGTTGTTGGTGAAAGTTTTTATAATACAATGGTAGAAGATACAGTGTCCAGGATCAGGGAGAAAGGTTTGGCCTGTATCAGCGATCAGGCATTGATTATTGATCTGGAACGTTATAATATGCCTCCATGCTTGTTGCGAAAGAAAGATGATACGACATTGTATGCAACACGTGATATTGCAGCGGCTGAGTACAGGAAGTCTGCGTACAATTTTGATAAAATGATTTATGTAGTTGGTTCCGAACAAAAACTTCATTTCAAACAGGTATTTAAAGTCTTGGAGTTAATGGAATATGACTGGGCAGGCCAGTGTGTTCATGTAGATTTTGGCCTCATGAAATTTAAAGATGGCAAGATGTCTACCCGTAAGGGAGTGGTTATATTGTTAGAGGACTTATTAATTGAGGCGGTGGAACGCATCAAAAAGATAATTGAAGAAAAGAATCCTTCTTTGAAGGACAAGGAATTGGTCGCCAGGGATGTTGGTATTGGGGCAGTTGTATTTGCGGATTTAAGTACAAAGCGAAATAAAGATGTCATATTTGATTGGGATACTGTATTAAATTTTGAGGGAGAGACAGGTCCTTATGTGCAGTATACCCATGCACGCCTTTGCAGTATTTTGAGGAAATATGGAAAAGATGTAATGGCAGACATTGATTATACATTATTAAATGAAGATGATACCATTAATCTTGTAAAAAATTTATGGCAATATCCTTTCGTATTATTGAAATCAGCACAATATTATGAACCTTCATTGATGAGTAATTATCTTATTGATGTTTGTGCTAATGTAAATAAATTTTACAATTCTCACAGAGTATTATCTGAAAATGATGACCTTACAAAAGCAAGAATACTTTTGGTAGATGCTGCACGGCAAATTATTAAAAATGGGTTAAGAATCCTGGGCATGCATGCACCTGCGGAAATGTAAATAAAGTAAGCATTATGACTGAAGAACGAACAAAAAAGATATTATCCCTCCTTGAAAAGGCATATCCGGATCCTAAACTTATGCTTCGATATAAAAACCCCCTGGAATTATTAATTGCGACTATATTGGCTGCTCAATGCACCGATGAACGAGTAAACAAGGTGACGGAAAATTTATTTGCAAAATATAAATCTGCAAATGATTTTGCTTTTGCAAAGCAAGAGGTTTTTGAACAGGAAATCCGGCAGACTGGTTTTTACAAGAACAAGGCTAAAAATATTATTGCGTGTGCAAAGGAATTAGTAGAAAGGTTTCATGGCACAATACCGGAAACTATGGAAGAACTTTTGACACTTTCCGGAGTTGGAAGAAAGACGGCAAATGTGCTGCTTGGTAACGTCTTTGGTAAACAAGCTATTGCAGTAGATACGCATGTATTTCGTGTTGCGCACCGTTTAGATTTTGCCAAATCAAACAACCCTGATAAGGTAGAAATTGAATTGTGTGAGATCATACCGGAAAAGAAATGGACAAAATCTTGTCTTTTGCTGGGTACGCATGGCAGGCAAACCTGCATTGCCAGAAAACCGTTATGCGATAAATGTGTTGTAGAGAAGTTATGCAATTCAAATGATAAAATAATGTAAGGTCGGGTTTCTTACCCGACAATACATCAATTAATGAGATTCCATGGCGGGAAGCTCAATAACAAATGTTGCACCTTTTCCCTCCTCACTTTGTACGTATATCTTGCCATTATGTTGTTGAATAATACTTTGGGCGATAGAAAGCCCCAGTCCAGTGCCTTTTTTCTTTTTATTTGCTCTTTTGGTAAAAAATGGTTCGAAAATTTTAGAAAGATTTTCCTTTGGTATTCCCGGACCGGTGTCAGATATGGTTGTTTTTACTACATTATCCAGACTTTCTGTTTTAATGGTCAGACATTTATCATATTCGGATACTTCCAGTGCAGCACAGGCATTTTCTATTATATTAAGCAATACCCTGCGTATCTGATATTTATCCACAAAAATAAATGGCAAAACGTTTCCAAGTAAAATAATAGTTTTGATATTTGCATGGTCAAACTGATATGTTTTTTGTTTTATAATTTCTTCGATTATTTCATTAATATTAATTTGTTCTTTTGATAAGGTATAATTTCCTGTAAATGTGAGGAGACTTTTTACAACGTCTTGTATTTGTTCTGTTTCTTTCTGTATTCTATGGAGGTATTTTAGTGCTTTTTCACTCATTGCAGGATCGTTCAGGACGAGTTCGGTGCAAAGTTGAATGCCTGCAAGCGGATTATTTAATTCATGGGCGGCGCCTGCTACTAAATTGCTTACCGCAAAAAGTCTTTCTGATTTCACCACCTGATTTGTTAATTGGTGTTCCCGGGTGACGTCTCTCAAAACGATGACGATCCCTATGTTGTTTCCCGTGAAAGCCCGTGTCAGTCTTTTTCTCTTTCTTCTGTCTCCAATCACGTGTATCTTTTCATCGATAAACTGATTCACCGAGTATGCGATGACATGGAAGTGTCTTTCAACCTCACCGGTAATATTTATTTCATAGTAAACTGAGAGTTGTTTTCTATCAAACAGTTCACTGTAAATATCTTTAGTGGCAATAGAATCTATTTTAATGATTGACCCATCGCTGCTTCTCACCAGGTTAAGCTGACTAAGGATTCCATCAGCGGCCTTGTTAACGGTAGTTATCTTTCCACTCTTATCCATGAAAATAATACCGTCAATTATACCGTCTATCAAAGAATGTAATTTTAATTCTTCCACACCTAAAAGTTGGTTACAAAGGTTGAAATGGTATTTTGTTAATGTATTTGCAAAAATTGATGAAGCAGTTCTTTCTTCCTTTGGTTGTATGATGTAGTCATTTGCCCCTGCTTTCAGTAATTCAATTGCTTTCCACTCCGAATCTTGAGGGATGATAATCGTAATAAATAGTTCAGGGATGCTTTCTTTTGCTTTTCTGATGAGTTCTGAAACATTTGATTCGGGCAAATGGTTGCCTAAAAACATGATGGAGAGCTTTTCTTTTTCCAGTCTGTGAAGGGCTTCCTCCCCATTTCCTGTAACGGACACATCATAGCCTTCCATGAGAAGATAATTTTTTGTTAGTTGTATAAAAGGCTGATCGTTGCTGACAATTAAAACCTTTATATTGTTTACGGTAATCTTGTTGGAGGTCGATTTCAATTTGTTTTGCATCAGGTATAATAAATCTTCCAGCGGAAATGATGGGTGTATTGCAAGATATGCGCCAATGCACTTCGCTAATTGAAAGACCATACAATTCTTTTGCGAATCGGAGACTAAAATTACGGGGATGTTATTGCAACGTGAGAAGGGGGAGGAGTTCATTAATTTGCACAATTGGAATCCATTTAATACGGGAAGATCTGTATCCAAAAATGCAATATCGGGGGTTTGGGTATCGAGTAGTTTTAGAGCTTCCTCCCCATTTGACGCCGTTAGTATGTTTACAAATCCATGTTGTTTCAGGTAGTAAATTATATGATCGTATTTGTCTAATTTATTAGATGCAAATAATAGGGTTTCATTCATATGTTTCTGTCACAAAATAAAATATAGTGCAAGCAAAGCCAGTGCGCCGCCTAAAAAATATTGGGAAATGTCATAAATGATATTTTTCTTTTTTATACCGATAATATTTTTATTGGTTTCAACAACTTTTTTGAAGATATTCTTCAGTTCATTGCCTGTAGAGTCATGCTGGTAAGAGCCGCCGACCATATCTGCTATTTCTCTTAATAGTTTTGGGTCCGGCTTTGTGTAAATAATATCTCCATCTTCCGTACGTTCAAAACCGCTTTTGTTGCCGAGTTTGTCTCTTTTTGGTATGGGAGTCGAATTGTTCGGATCTCCAATACCAATGATGTACGTAGAAATATCTTTTTTCTCCAACAGCAATCTTACCGCTTCCGAAACCTGGCTCCTTCTTAAAAGCTGTTCTTCTCCATCGGTAAGAAGGATTATTATCTTCTTCATTTTTTCCTTGCTAAAGGTTTCCATGGCCGAGATAAAGGCATTCCCAATATTGGTGCCATAAGGAACGAATCTGACGTAATGTTCGTTCACCATATTTAATATTCTGAGGAACACCTTTTCATAGTCACTTGTTGGATAGGGCAGGAGTGAAAAAGCGCGGGAGGCAAAGACCACCAAACCAACACGGTCGTCTTTGAGCCCTTTCACAAGATTGGCAATCTCTATTTTTGCGCATTCCAGCCGGTT
The DNA here is from genome assembly GCA_021646465.1 of Candidatus Kuenenia hertensis. Lineage (GTDB taxonomy): Bacteria > Planctomycetota > Brocadiia > Brocadiales > Brocadiaceae > Kuenenia > Kuenenia hertensis. The sequence continues at coordinate 65,269 of SOET01000013.1, forward strand.
TGGCTTCACATCTTCCGCAAGCATACTCATAGAGACGTCAAGCACAAATACTATTTCAAGACCTTCTTTTTCGTATTGATCTTCTGTTGTCTGCCATTTAGGTTGTAAAATGACGAGGCCTAAAGCACAGCAGGCGGCACTCATGCTGATTCCTTTAAAAAGGTTCCTGTATAGTGTTGGTATTTTACTGAATTTTTGCAGGTATATTTTTTGTCCAAACGCTTTTAGCCAAGACGCTTTCCTCCAGTAGAGGATGATGTATAAAACCAGGATCAGGCAGGAGAGGGAAAATACAATGGGCGTATATTTTTCATGGATAAAAGTTAACATTATAGTATCCTTGCGGGTTCAGATTTGTAATCTGAACCCAGTAGTTTATCTGATTAATAGCGATATATACATTTCATGGCTAAATTACCACGTATGAAACGTGGGGGGGGCAGGTCACAGACCTGAACCCACCGGGGGGGGCTCGTTCCCAAACTCCAGTTTGGGAATGCATCTGTTGTAAAGACGCATTGCAATGCGTCTCTACAAGTCTCGCCTGTTTAGGAAAAAGAGGCTAATTTGCTCTACCAGCGGATTTTTTGTTCTCCGCTATAGCGATATTTGTTACCCCAGGGGATAAGTTTTAAGGCTTCTATCCGGTCCTCACGTTCTTCTTGCTTTTGGGAAAACATGGTATTGAATTGCAGTTCGCCCATTCTCATTCTTTCGAGGTTTTTCTTTGCCTGAAAATCATCAGGGTCAATTTTCAGTACCTCAACATACTGCATTCCGGCAGTTGAAAAATCCATATCTTCTGCAATCATATTTGCATTATTATAAATTGCTCTTGCTTTCAAGACGGGATCCTTTGTTTCCATTGTTTTCCTGTATTCAATAGAAGCCTTTCTCTTTTCCGACAGCAAAGAATACAATACACCTTTGTTATATGATATCAAAGGATCTTTATCTGATAATTTGCTGATAAAAGGATTACTTTCCAACTCATGAATCGTGGAGAGGGCATCCTGGTATTTTCCCATTTTTAAGTTTTCTTCAACATTCGTAATGATTGTATTCATTTTTAAACTGGTGTAACCATAGAAGATGAGAATGCAGGCAATGACCACGAAGATCATTCTTTGAAGCGCTTTATAAAACATAGGTATCTCCTTTTTAACTTAATACAAGGAATTTCAATCTTTGTAGGGTGGGCTTTGCCCACCATCTCAAGTTCTTTACCTTTTTTGGTGGGCAATGCCAGCCCTACGGTTAAGGAATCCTTATCCAGAAATTTTCAATGAAAACAGAAGTTAACAGAAAAAACAAACTTGCTATAGTAGGGTATATATAAAGGTCCTTTTTTTTAAATACATTTTCTAGCACTATTTCATCTTTTTCAATTCTATCGATTTCTTCATAGAATTTTGCAACATCTTCAAAATTATCAGCATGAAAATATTTCCCGCCCGTAGACTCTACTGCTTCTTGTAATTCCCGGATATGTTGTGCGGCAACATCAGGGTCTATACCGGTGACGTCTGACGCTTTTACTGCTACAACATATGCCTTTATTCCCATTCTTTGCAAAAGCCGCAAAGGTCTGTCCGGAGAAATACCAATATTATAAATACCGTCAGTGAAGAGAATTATTAGTTTATTTTTCAGAATGTCTCTTCTCTTCATTTCTTTAACAAACGAAACAGCGTAGTCATCGAGATATTCCTTATTAATGCTGTCTCTTAATTCGGTGAAGGTAAACTTGTTTCCCATCTCTTTTTCGAACAAGGCGGTAATGGAAGTAAAAATTCCTTCTCCAATTGATGTTTGGTATCCCATCTGGGAGGAGTGTACACGTTCCAACGATTTTTCAAGCAATGCTGTTTCCATTGTGGGCATTGTAATAAGAGCCGCATCGGTTCCGAAAATAGATAATCCAATAATATCGTTTGTTCGTTTTTTTATAAAGGCCCCAACGATTTCCTTTATCGTTTCAATAGCAGATCCTGTGGTACTGAACGAAGTGTCAATACAAAGTAGTATTTCCCTTCCCCGCAAAGATATTTTTTCCTTTTGATATGCGGATTGTGGATGTGTCAAAGCCAATATTAAAAAAAAAAGAGAACAAAAAAAAATCGGTTTATAGGAACCGTTGATAATCTTTTTGAGACCATACGTTTCTTTCACATGATACAGGCTTGAATAACCGATATATTTTTTTTCTTTCCAAAAAAAATAGAGTAAGCCAAAAGGAATAAGCAGCAAAAAAAACCAGGGATTTGCTATAGTCATTTGTTTATACCACCTGCTCTGTTAAACGCACAATCTCTTCCAGACCAATTCTCATTTTTTTAAATGTTTCTTTGTTAATCTGTTTTCCAAAGATAAGAGAATCCAATAAGTTAAAAGACTTTTTTGCCATGTTGGCCATGTCTTCTGAAAGTCTATTTTGCCTGTTATTTTCAAAAAAACGGGATGTTGTTAATGATTGCGCGAGTTCTTCCGAAATACCTATAAGTGTACTTAAATAAGTCCTTAATGCCTTGTTAGCAATTTGTATGTTTTCTCTATTTGTAGTGTCATTGCTGGTGTATTCAAGTTTTACAATGGCATTTTTTAGTTCCTCTAAGGCAATTTGAGGTGTGATAACAATGGTTTCCGGTTTTTTCTCTGCATATTTTTTGACAGATGCCCGTATCGTCAAAATGCCAAATAAAAACAACAAAAGAATGCCTCCTCCAAAGGGAACGTATCCATGGGAAAAAACATGTTTTTTTGAATAAAGTATCGGGCCTTTTAATCCTTCCAAGGGAACGTCAACCGACTTAAGGAGTGTATTTATAAGAATGGAAATTGGTGCGGTATGAGCTTCTTTTGTTATGATGGAAGTGTCGCTGTTTTCGCTTGCCGCTCCATTGCTATGCGACTCAGGTTCTTTGTAATATAAGACAGATAAACCTGGAATTTCCGGATTTCTTTTTTTCCCGCCTAATTCATACATTGCAAGTGTATAATCAATTACCATTGTAGTAATTTTCGCGTCCGTTTGTGTTGTTGCCTTTTTATCTAACACTTCAAAAGGGGGAAATTGCATTTTATCTAAATTATCCCATACTAATTTTATATTCGTTTCATGCCTGATTGTTAATGTATAGGTAATGCGGTCGCCAATACAGATAACATCCTTGTCGATTTTTCCTTCAACGAGAACCGGCACCTTTTTAACAGCGATAGGTGCGGAACTGACAGCCCCTTCCGTAGAGTCAATGGTATTAATGTAGGGAAGATTGAAGGAAGGTATTGAATAGATGCCTTCTTTAATATCAGATGGTAACGAAAGTGCATAAGTAATAACTGCAAAATCATGAACATTATCAAATATTTGGCGTTCACCAATGATTATTCCTTCTATCACAAACGGGCTAAGGTCAACATTGGCAAGATTTTCCAAATTTACGGTTATTCCCAGCTTCCATAAAACCTGTACGGTAAGATGTAACGTTTTTCCGGTGATGATTCTGTAATCATCGATAAATGTCCATATTTCAAGCGGTCTGTCTGTAAGCAAAAGCTCTTTTTTCAATTCGGACTCTGTCTCTGATTCTATCTCCGTTTCTGATTCCGATATGTTGGTTTCTTCATACTGTTGTGTTTCCTGGGCACAAGCAATGGTAAAGAAGTGTCCTCCGGAAACCACACTAATGAATAACAACAAAGTTAAAAAATATCTCATTTTTTTATTCTTCCCCCTCTGCGAATGCGTTTGTCAAAAAACTCGGAGATTTTTTGTATCCACACTCCTTCATCTTCATTTGTATTTATAATAATATAATTGATAGCTAATTTTCTGAACATGGTATAAAAAGGTGCTGGTACATCAAGAGCCTCCGAAATACCCAATGATTTTTTACTACGGTTTTCCATATCACAAACCGTTAAATAGCCTTTTATTTTTGGAATGCAGGTCTCCCTTATGTCGGAAACAATAATAGGGATAACTTCATGTCGATAAGAAAGTGTTTTAAGTGAACGTTCATAATTATTTGGGGCGAGAAAATCGGATAAAATAAAAATGAGTGAAGGAGAATGGACTTTTTTGTGTAAAAAGGTTAACGCCGTATCGATGTCAGTGAAATGAGAGGAAGGTTTTTCTGATAAAACTTTTTTCATATTTTTAAAAGCTTCTTTTTCTCCTGTTTTTGGCGATATATAGTGTTCAATTTTATCCGTAAACGTTAGAAATCCAATTTCATTGCCTGTTTCCGATGCAGCATAAACAAGAAGAGAAAGCAATTGCGATAGTACATCCTCTTTTGTAGTATAAAAAGAACCAAATTTTTCAGAACGGCTTTTATCGACAATGAAAAAAATTGTCGCCCGCTTATCTACCAATTTCAAGCGTATGTGTAATTTGCCTGTTCTGGAAGTAGTTTTCCAGTCAACAGACTTGAAATCATCGCCAGTCTGGTATTGTCGAAGTTCATCCAGTTCCAGCCCGTGTGTTGAACTTATGTAACTGGCGAATGATCCTTCAAAAAGATTTCCTATTAATCTCTGTAAATAAAGCCGTACGCGTTTTTTTTTCAAAGCAGCTATTCCAAAATTGGAACCCTGTGAAGAATTTTTGTGATAATATCATCAGAATCGAGACCTTCTGCTTCTGCCTCATGTGTAAGAATAATTCTATGCCTCAAAACGGGATATGCCATTTTCTGTACATGTTCCGGTAAAATTGTATCGTCTCCCTGAATAAATGCATATACACGGGAAGCTTTTGTGAGTGCAATGGTTGCCCTTGGTGAAGCTCCGTACATTACAATATCTTTCAGTACGCCATTGTTTTCTTCCGGTCTTGTAGCCCTTACAAGTCGTGTGATGTATTGCACAATATAAGGTACATCATTTGGTGCGAGCCATTCTGCTATAGTATTTCTCAAGGCGAGTATTTCACCAGGCTTTAAAATAACGTCCAGAGGTGTTTCCAGATCAGAAGCATGTTTTTCTGTTATTTCCATTTCATTACCATAGGAAGGATATTTTATTTTTATTTTGAACATAAAACGATCTATTTCTGCTTCCGGCAATAAATAAGTGCCTGATATTTCAATGGGATTTTGTGTTGCAAGTACCAGGAATAATTTTTCTAAATGATACGTTTCTCTGCCAATTGTCACCTGTTTTTCCTGCATGGCTTCTAATAAGGCGCTTTGTACTTTTGCCGGCGCACGATTGATTTCATCCGCAAGGAGTATATTGGTAAAAACAGGTCCTTTTTGAATCCTGCTTTTTTTCACATCAGGAATCCAAATTTCGAATCCCGTAATATCCGCCGGGATGAGGTCAGGCGTAAACTGAACCCGCTGGAATTTGGCATCTAATATGCCAGCTACCGTTTTTACCGTCATGGTTTTCCCTAGTCCCGGATATCCTTCCAGTAAGATATGCCCATCGGATAAAAGAGCGATTATGATTGTTTCAATCATTTCCTCCTGGCCAACAATGACTTTTCCAATCTCTCTTTTTATTTTTTCAATTTTTCCTTTTATGGAATCCCTGTTAATTTTTGTTTTAGTTTGAGCTTTCACTGTATTCAAATTCCTTCCTTTTTGAGAAACAGCTTTAAGTAGTGCTGAATAATTTATTATTATTGCATTATTGTTAAAATACCCGTATTTTATTAAAAAAATTATATAATTTCTTTTTATTGTTTACAAATAATAATTTATTAAAAAAAGTATATAATTTCTTTAGTATTGAATAGAGCGATTGATGGGATTGAAATGAAAAAAAGCCTGAACCGCTAACTGGCATACTATATGCTATTCAGTCTTAACAATCGATGTTTTCGTGATTAAAGGTGTAAAAAATTTATTGACAGTCAATTTGAAAAGTTGTATATATTCAACACTTTGTGGTACTTTACGTACCCTCTCTCTCTACAATCAATGTTTACTATTAGTTTAATTAACCTATTCTAGTGAAAGGGGTTTGGGATGTCGTTTTCAAAACCAAATGCGTCGGCAGCGACTCGTACAAAAAATAGAACACCAAATGACAGGACTGCTTCCAGTGGAATGTGTTCTGTTTGTGTTGATGATTGTCCTGGTTTTTGCGAAATAGGAAAATCAGCATTTCGATCTGCTGAAAATTTGTATCCGCAACCATTTGGGGTAATAACTGCAGGTGCTGACAAGGAATATCCTGTAGATTTTAGTCACTTAAATATAATGGGAACAGCGGTTGGCGCTATTGGTATTGCACCCGATAGCGACAAAGCTATTTTTGACAATGTAAATACGGAAACACGACTTGGTAAGGACAAAGGCATTAAGTTAAGGATGCCAATAATGATTCCCGGACTCGGTTCTACAAAAGTTGCAAAGACACATTGGGACGGTTTAGCGATAGGTTCTGCAATTTCCGGCACAGCTCTTACAATAGGTGAAAACGTTGGTGGAATGGATGAACAATCCAAAATATCAAATGGTAAAATAACTCATTGTCCCGATCTTGAATACAGAGTAAAAGCATTCCAGGATTGGCAGCAAGATGGTTACGGTTTGATTGTAATGCAGGAAAATGTCGAAGACAGTCGTTTGGGCATACTCGAATATGGAGTCGAAAAATTAGGCGTCCAGGCAGTTGAAATGAAGTGGGGACAGGGTGCGAAGGATATTGGGGGTGAGGTTAAGATAAACAAGCTGGAAAAAGCAAAAATGTTACGTGATCGTGGTTACATTGTATTGCCTGATCCCTATGATCGTGATGTCGCAAATAGTTTTGGAAAATCATTTAAGGAATTTGAGAGACATTCCAGAGTTGGAATGGTGAATGAAGAAGATTTTGTCAAAAGGGTAAAACAATTAAGGAATGCCGGGGCAAAATATGTATTTTTAAAAACAGGTGCATACCGTCCGGCAGACCTTGCAAGAGCGGTGTGGTATTCTTCCATTGCGGGAGTTGATGTTTTAACGGTTGATGGCGCCGGTGGTGGTACTGGCATGAGTCCCTGGCATATGATGAATGAATGGGGTGTTCCTACCTTATACATTTCTGCCCTTACTTATAATTATATACATCAACTGGCATCAAAGGGGCATTATGTACCGGATATTATCCTCGCGGGAGGGTTTGCATTTGAGGATGACATTTTCAAGGCATTTGCGCTTGGCGCTCCCTATGTGAAGGCGGTTGGTATGGCCCGTTCACCTCTTTGTGCGGCGCATGTGGGTACTGTGGTTGCTAACCAGATAAAAGAGGGTAAAATTGACAAGTTCATTGCAGACTATGGTAATACTGCAGAAGAGATCTTTGTGTTGGCGTCAAAGGCAAAAAGATTATTTGGTACGGCTAAAAAAGAAGTTCCTCCAAATGCTTTAGGAGTGTACTCTTATTATCAACGTTTATCACAAGGATTACGTCAGTTGATGTGTGGTTCCAGGAAATTTGCATTGGAGTATATTACAAGGGATGACATCGTTGCGCTGACACGTGATGCAGCAGATGTTACGGGGTTAACATATATTATGGATGCTGATAAGGATGAAGCGCAGAAAATTCTTTCTGGAAAAGGATCAAAATCAAAGCTGAAAACAGTTGCAAAAGCGAAAACTGCGGCAAAAGGAAAAGTATCAAAAAAAGCGAAGCCATCTGTTAAAAAAGCGACTGATCCAAAAACAAAACCCGCTGCCACAGTAAAAACAAAGGGTGTGGCAAAGTCAGCAGTAAAGAAAAAAGGGAAAAAATAATCAAAAATATCTTTATAATAACGGAAAACGGTTATTTATAGATGACAAAAGGGGTTTTTCAGTTTTTAGATTACTGAAAAGCCCTTTTTGTTTTCTGTTAAAAATTGCGGAAGGCTTATTTTAACGTTCAGGAATTTCAATGCTTCGTTCCGAGCGGAGTCGAGGAATTAAAGTAGCCAAAGGCTTAATTAAATGAAGATTGCTTTAGTGGTGTATCAATTTGTCAAAGAAAAAGGCGGCGTTGAGCGCTATGTATGTAATTTGGCAGAACAACTGATTGACAAAAAGCATGAAGTACATGTATTTACTCATTGTTATCCTGAAAAGGAAGACAAAAGATTTGTCTTTCACCATGTGCCCGCCGTTTCTTTCTGGTCTCCCCTGAAATACTGGACCTTTGCTGTCAATGTTCCCCTGGTTGTTAAAAAAACAGGTATACGATTCGACATTGTCCATGGGTTTACACAAACGTTGTATCAGGATATTTACAGGGTAGGGGGGGGATGTCACTGGGACTATATGCTGCATACGTATCCTTTAACGCAAACTGCCTTCGGTAAAGTATTGTTATGTCTCAATCCAAGGCATATGAGCCTTTTGCTTTTAGAGAAAATGATTTTCAATAAGAAACGTTACAGGCAAGTTACCTGCATCTCTGAGATGTGCAAGGAAGAATTGATGTCACATTACAAAATACCATCAAAAGATATTGTTGTAATTTATAATGGCGTGAATACAAAGTTTTTTTCTCCGGGCAATAGCTTGAAATACAGGGATAGCGTGAGAATTATGTATGATGTAGCACCGGATGACGTCCTTTTGATGTTTGTAGGTTCCGGGTTTAAGAGAAAGGGTCTCATACATGTGATAAATGCTTTGGCGATGGTAGATTTACAAAAAAACTTCAAGTTGTTGGTTATTGGTAAGGGAGACGAAAGAAGGTTCCGATCAATCGCAAAAGAAAAAGGTATTTATGAACGGGTAATCTTTGCCGGCACAAGTAAAGAAATCCACAAAATATATGCAGCAGGTGATATTTTTGTCTTTCCGAGTGAATACGATGCATTTGGCACGGCATGCCTGGAGGCAATGGCATCAGGGCTCCCCGTAATTGTAAGTAAAACGAGTGGTGCGTCTGAAATTATCGATGACGGTGTCGATGGTTTTATAATTGAACATCCGATCGATGCAAAAGAGATTGCAAATTATTTAAATACTCTTTATGAAAAAGAAAAAAGGAAACAAATGGGAGTGGCAGCAAGGAATAAGTCTGAAAAGTATTCATTGGAGGCAAATTTTAACAAGACAATGTCAGTATATAATAGCCTCTTGCGTGATAAAAAATAGGTGGAGTGGTGCGGATTATTGGTAATGTTCCTAAAAGTTATACCCAATACTTCCAATGAAAATGGTATCCTCTTTTTTGTTACCCGCAGAAGGGGTATTATCATATTGATTCAGTACTTCGGTACTAAGTGATAGTGCCGTTATCAGGTTATGTTTTACTCCTAAATTTGAATCTAAACGCCAATCCTCCTGATCTTCAAGACTTACGGTATATTCACTTTTTGCAAATAACTTTGTAGAGTTCAACATCTGCCAGTCAAGAAATTGTCCAAATCGTAAACCCGAATGCTTTTCAGTAACACCTCCGTGAAATTTTTCAAACGTATATGCCGGACCTCCTTCAAAACGATATTTTACTTTTTCTCTGTCAAACAAACGATACCCTGGCCCAAAGGAAGTAATGGATCTGTAATTTAAGTCTTCAAGTTCATCATGCTCAAAGTATTCCTGTAAATACAGGTATACCTTGAAAGAGGTATTGTATTCGTATTTCAGGGTTGCTCTTTGTTCATTGATGGTTTCAATATCTTCATCGGTATCGTCGTCTTTTTGTGTTTCAAAAATGGCGAGCATATCGAAGTAGAGTTTGTCCCTTTTTCGTTCGTTTGAATAGCCAAATTTCAGGTGTGTCCTGGTAGATTCTGTATTTCCTGTTTTAATATTAATACCGGATTCAACGTTTCCTTTCCATGTTTTTTGCTGAGAAGGTATTTTTTCACTTTCTTCTGCCACGATAACCGTTGTATCTTTGCCCTCAACAGTTGCTTGAACGGTGTCATCTTTCTTTTCAGTCGTTTGTATATCTGATTGTACTAATTCTTTAGGTGATGAATATTTCGTGGTAGAAGCAGTATCAACTGGTTTTGAGAGTAATTCTTTTTGTACGGTTATGGTTTTATCAATTGTGTAGGCGGAATCTAATGTTTTAAAGGCCGCAAGATCTATGTTTTTAATGGAAATATTTTCACCATTTGCAGGTTTAAGAATAGACAACAGAGGTTGTTTGTTTTTGTAAGAATAGACTTTTATAATTTCATTATTACTGGAAAAAACACTTACGTTTTCCAATCGAATATTGCAGATGTTTTCTCCGTCCTGTAAAAATGTAATGGAATTATCGGTAATTTTCAGAAGTTCCCCTTTTATGTATATACCATCAACTGTTATTAATTCATCAGGAAGTGATTGTGGTTGTGAAGCGTACAATTTCTTTTGCATACGTTTTTTGATTTTTTGGGCATTAATACCTTCGTTATCGTTTTCAGGCGCATAAAATATATATTCATCTTCAACAAAATGATCTGCATTTTTAGTAGAGGAATCATTAAATGACATATGAAGTGCAGAAACAGCAGAGGTGGGAATTGATAGAATTACTCTGTTATTTACATACGTTTCTACTTTACATTGAATAGTTAGGTCATCTAACTTTAAGGAAACTTTGCCGGAATCAAAAGTATCATCGGGAAACTGCATTGTTAAAGATTTTACATCATCTTTTGATATTTCAGCTGTTATATAATTTTCCTTAAAACCAACATTGGTAATATTGATACGTTTGTTGATATTTTTTAAAAATAAAGAATCTCCACATACAACGGAACAAACGCTTATAAGCAGAATTATTACGGGGGAAAAAAACCTCATTGTTTGCCGAATTTACAGGATATGAAAAACATTTTTATTGTATACACCATCTTGAAAGCGATGGTACCTTACCTGATAGAAAGACTCTTTTTAAGAAACCATTGTAACATTGATTTATCCCTGTTCAAATAAAAAGAAAACAATTGTTATTGTAATTTTGAAATGTAGCAAACAAGCAGAAAGGGCATTAAGAGAGCACAGGGAATAATTCACGTAACCCATTTGCCATAATTTCTATTGCGATTGACGTTAGGATTAAACCAAATAAACGATGAAGAATGTTAAGCCCTATTGGTCCCAGTGCTTTACCAATTGAGCTTGCAAGACGAAGTACTGTCCAAAGCAATATGCAGGTAAAGAGGATGCATAAAATTACCATTACCTGATGATAGGCTGCCGAAGATCGGTGCATTTCTATAATAACAGTGCTTATAGAACCGGGACCTGCTAATAACGGGATGGCAAGAGGGACGACAGCAATTGTCTCCTTGGTTTCTGCCGCGGCTTTTTCCGTGGGGGAAGTTTTCACCTTGTCAGATTGGGCTCTCAACATTGCTAATGCCATTAACAGTAATACAATACCACCTCCAACCCTAAAAGAAGCGAGGCTTGTACCTAACGTTTTTAGCAATGATTCCCCGCTAATGGAAGCGGCAATGAGGACCAGAGCCACCGTTACAATAGTAATAAATATCACCCTTGTTCTTTCGGTTTGGTTGTATCCTTGTGTAAGACTTAAAAAGATAGGGATGGCAGCAAATGGGTCCAAAATTACCATCAGAGCTGTCAAAAACCGTGTATATTCCGTCCAGTGTTCCATATGAATTATTTTCCTCAAGAAGTCTATTCATAATTATCCGTAATGTAAACGTGTGAAATAAAGGACAGTAAAACGTACAATTTAACTTATGAAATAATACCAAATTATATTTGAAGGATACATAAAAAAAGCATGGACAGTTAAAACTGCCCATGCTTTTTATGTATATAAAAATTTTATCTTACTGCTAAAGAACGTAATTTATCAAACAAGAGTTTTCGTAAGGTTGTCTTTATTTAACATTAATGTCAAGTATTGATTTTAATTCGCCAGAGGAAAATTTTATACTAATTTTGTCTTTTTTTGACATTTTCTTAATACCTGTAACAGTAAATACAGCCTTACCTGAGTCATCGGTAAGCATTCCTGTAGGTGCAATTTTTACTTTGCCATTGCCTCCCTGAACAATTGCGTCTATTTTTGCATCAACTGCAGGGCTTCCATTTTTACATTTTACTCTCACCGTTACTACGCTGCTTCCCCCTTCTGTGAGGTTAAGCTTTTTTTCAGGATTTGTTGTCAAACTGGCAAGAACACAAGCTTCTGCCTGAACCTTTACCTCTAATGTTGTGCTGAGTTTATCAGCCTTAAATTTAATTTCGGCAGGTTCTGTCTCAGTTTTCTTATCCCCACTTACTGTAAAAACTGCTTTCCCATTTTCGTCTGTCTCCGCACTTTTTGGTGTAAGCGTTATATATTTCATGCCTTTATCAACATGAGCTTCTAATTTGACGCCGACCGCGGGGCTTTCTCCTTTACATTTTACCCTGACTATAATGTTGGCTTTTTTCCCCTTTTCAAGAGTTAATTTTTTGTCGGGATGGAGTATTATGAATTTTGGCTTACATTTAATTATTTCTTCGGTAGATGTCGTTTCTGTTGTATCTGTAGAAATTTCTTCTTCATCTTCAGTCACTGATTCCTCGCTTACTTCTTCCGTAACTGTTTCAGCCGAAGCGGATTCTTCTACCGTTTCTTCTACTTGCTCCACCTCTTCAGAAGTTTCTTCTTCAATTGTTTCCTCTGTAGATTCAGTTTCAGAGGTTTCTTCATCTGTATCTGCTGATTCTGTTTCTTCCTCAGAACTGATTTCTGTGCTTTCTTCTGCTTCTTTTTTAACTTTTACATCTAATGTTGTTTTTATATTATCTGCGGAAAATTTAATTGTTGCTGCTTCTTTTTTTGTTTTTTTGATACCGGAAACCGTGAAGACAACTTTGCCGTTTTCATCTGTTAATTCTCCGGATGATGAAAGTTGTATAGAGTCACTGCCATTTTGAATAATGGCATCAACTTTAACATCTACGGCAGGGCTTCCGTTGTTACATTTTACCGTGACGATTATGTCGTTGCTTTGCCCAATTACAATCGTCAGTTTGTTTTCGGGGTTTGTTTTGATAGAATCAAGTGTACATTCTTCTGCCTGTACCTTTATTTCTAGCGTTGTGTTAAGTTTATCTGCCGTGAACTTAATTTCGGCATTTTCCTCTTCGGTTTTTTTGTCTCCTGTGACAGTGAAAACAGCTTTACCCTTATCGTCTGTTACCGAACTTTTCGGAGTAAAGGATATATTTTTGTTTCCTTTTAATACTTTAGTCTCGACGGTAACACCAGAAGCAGGACTGTCATCTTTGCATTTTAATTTTACCGTAACATTGGCGCTCTTCCCTTTTTCAATGGTGAGTTTCTTTTCCGGACTTGTTTGTATAGATTTGGGTTTACATTCAGAAGCGATTGCTAAAGCTATTGATGTAACAACCGTAGTAAATGAAATACAAAAGAAAATTATTAAATAAAAGAAAATACTTCTGTACTTAACCCGTCTCATGCCCCTTCCTCCTGTCCATCTTTCGAATTGTTCTGTAGTAGAAAAATAATAAGGAATTTAATACGTTTGTTTATTTTAAAATGGTAATATTTATGAATCTATGTGATGTAACATAGAAAAACACATGTTATTTTTAAGAAATGATTTTAAATGATATGGGGGGATATTATAAATACTTTATTTGTAAAATGCAATATTAAAAGTAAACGATAGGGCTTGACGAAAAATGAATACAGGTTGGATTGTGTATCCAACCTGTATTCATTTTAATTATGATGTAAATCTTATGGGGGAAATTGAATATTGTGTAAAAATTGTAAAAATGAAAGAAGTATTAATGACCAATTCTTTCGTTAAAAACTTTTTTGCATTGTTCTGAACAGAAGTAATACACCTTTCCTTTGAATTCTGCGGAGGGAGCATTTTTTGTATCCTTAACTTCCATTCCGCAGATGGGGTCTTTTGCGACCTCTTCCTGTTGTTCTTTTTTTGTCTCGTGCTGGTGTGGCGGGCTTGGTCGGTGGCTTGCTCCACTACCGCATACCCCACAGCTTGCCCAGGAAGCAGTACTTATGCAAAAGAGACTTACGCAAGTAATAAAAAAAAATGTTATATGTGTGCGAAAATATTTTTCCATAATAAATATCTCCTTATTTTTTTGTCCGAAAAGATACCCAATAAGCAATAAATTTAATTTATATTTTAAAATAATACTACAGAACCTCCTTTCGAAATAAAAAATAGTTTAAAACCCTATTTTGAATTACCAAAAAGCACTTTGTCGAGTTTTTTGGATTCAATTTCATATACATGATTATAAAAAATACTAACTGATATCAGAGAGAATATTTATTGTTCCTTTGGAGGGCCTTCTTCAATTGGTAACTCTGGGTGTCTTGACCATTCATTCCATGAACCGAAATAAACTCTCAGATTTTTAAAACCGGATTCCTTTAAAGCCACGTAGGTATTTGAAGCCCTTGACCCTTTAAAGCAATAAATTATAATATTATCGTCAGGGAAAATTTCCTTTTTTGCGCAAAGCTTTTGTATTTCTTCTTTTGATTTAAAGGCGGGTACTTCCAGCGTTTGATCCATAAACTCATACCATTCTATCCATTTTGCGCCGGGTATTCTGCCCTTTCTTGGCGCAAAGTCTATGCCGTAAGGTGACGAACTTTCTCCTAGCCATTCAGCCTTATCACGATCATCAAGCAGGATTATTGACGGATTATGTAATGCCCTCAGAACATCGTCTTTCGTTGCCATAATACTGTTATTTAAATTGAGTGCAAAATCAGTTGGTTTTGGTAAGCTTATTTCTTCGTTTACAGGAAAACCTGCCTTTGTCCATGCCGATAAACCACCGTCGAGGATTCCTGATTTTACATGCCCTAAATAACTGAGTAGCCAGTATCCTCTGCATGAACCACCGTATCGGTTGTTTAAACTGTCTTCATACACAATTGCAGTTTTTTCCGCCGATAATCCTGCGTTAGAGAAAAGTTCATAGTATTTTTTATGCATATTGGCTAACCCTTCCGGAGTGCTTTCACTAAGGTAGTAGAATATTTCAGGTATGTTTACTGCGTTTGGGATATGTCCTTTTTTGAATTGCTCGGTATCCCTGATATCTATAAGGACAACAGGCTCTTTCGAAACAAGTTCATTTACTTCATTAGGAGTGTACAATACTTTCTGGCTCATTATTTAATCCTTTCCATGCGCCAAATTTATTGATTAAAAAAAAGATATAATCAGATGTATGTTTTTGATGTGTGTTCCATATCTTATAATTATCAAAAATATTTACAATAATGCAACGATTTATTCCATTTAACCGCGATGTTCAATATCTTATCAATATTATTATTGCAGAACAAAACGAATAGCCATTTTTGCTGAGTTTATATTGCAGGTTTAACGAAAAATGGGTTAATAAGCAAATTTTGGAGTTATGTAAAAACTACAATACGCAATGTTGGGTATTTCTGCAATAACAAGAGAAGAGAGGTTTTTTTTAATTTGATTGATTTCTTCATCCGGTATATCATTCACTAAATCAATATCCGCAACAATGATCATTTTTTCAGGAGATGCTGCAACAATCCTGAAATCATGGTAATTTTGTATCTTAGGAAAATTCTTAAGGAGTTCTTTAAATTGATCTTCTATTTTCTGGATCTCCGGTGATTTCTTAAGGACAGGGTCCATGTGGCACACGGCTTCTCCGCCAAAAACTTCTCTTAATTTTCGTTCACAGTTTTCACTTATTTCATGCATCTCTGCATGTCCATGATTTTCTGAGATTTCAGCATGGAATGATATTAAATACATAGACCCATAGTCGTGAACGATGATTTCGTGTATATCATCCACTCCTTCCACAGATTTTGCTGTTTCACGTATTTTTTTTAAAATATCTTTACTGGGTGCTTGTCCCAGGAGGGGAACTATTGCTTCTTTACCGTGTGTATAACCAAGATAAAGGAGCCAGGCGGAAACCAACACGCCTATATAACCATCTATTGCAGGGTAATGGAATTTATGTCCCGATATTAATCCTCCGATAACGGTAAACGTTATTACTGCCTCTATATTTTGATGTGCGGCATTGGCAATAATGGCATGAGAATCTACCCTTTTCCCGAGAAAAGTAATAAATTGGGCAAGCCATTGTTTTACCAAAATTGTAAGAAGAAGTATCCAGATCAGAGTGGACCAGTAATGGTATTCATGGGGTTCAAATACCTGATGAAGTGATTTTTCTCCAATCTGTATACCGGATACAAATAAAAATATAGACATAACGAGGGGTGCAACATGTTCCATTCTCCCATGCCCAAAAGGATTTTTACTGGTAGCAGGACGGGCGGTTACTATAAAACTGACGACAAGTATGACCGAGTTGGCCAGGTGAGAAAGAAGGTGAAAAGCATCTGCAATGACTGACACGGAACCAGACAAAAGACCAATGCCCATCTTTAATGCAAATAGTACAATTGAGGCAATAATTCCTGCCCAGCCAGCGACAATACCATAGCGGGTACGTACCATTTTGTTGTCTGTATTGTCAAAATCACTTATTAAGCATTTTGCCAGTTTTTTATTAAAATTTTCAAGGATTCCCATAATAATCACAAAGCTGTTTTTTAGAGAGGAAGAATTTTATATTACAAAATAAAAGCATAAACAAAAAATAGATACAAAAAAACAATAAAGTTTATGCCGGAAAGAAAAAAGTGGATGCTCGTTGTGGGGAAATGATTGTGGATAATATGTTGATATGCTGTTTATTCTATAAGTTTAAGTGTCGTTAACTCTACATAATATCAGTATATTTGTTAATATTTTCCTGGTTTATAAAAATGTTTATAATGTGTAAATAGAATTTACCTGAGTGTGATAATTTTTTATGTATTCTTTAATCAATTTGAAAATATATATCGTCTTTTAGTAAAACATTAAAACACACATCTTAAATGTGTAATTCACCTGAAACTTTTTTTAGCCAATTATCCATGATTGAAAAGAAAATAAACTCAATAATGTTATGTTTTTTCCAGAACTTATTGGAATGTAACGAAATTTGCCATTTTATAACTACCAGGATGGATGGTTATAGTAAGAATCCTTATAACTCTCTAAACTTAGGCTTTCACGTAGGCGATGACTCACAGACTGTGCTGGAAAATCGAAAACAACTGGCAAATTCAATAGGTGTTCCATTGTGCAATTTTACCACAGCACAACAAGTACATGGCGATCACATTGAGATTATATCTGAGAATGACCAAGGTTGTGGTTCAAATGATTATGAAACGGCGGTAGTTGCAACAGATGCAATGGTATCATCTGTTCAAAATATTTGTCTCATGGTGCTCGTTGCAGATTGCGTGCCTATTCTTCTTTTTGACAGGAAGAAAAAAATAATTGGAGTTGTTCATGCCGGATGGAAGGGGACGGTTCATCGAATTGCACAAAAAACGGTAATATTACTGAAAGAAAAATTTGGTTGTTCGGGCAATGATATCCTGATAGGTATAGGTCCTTCGATAGGGCCGTGTTGTTATATCGTAGATATGGAAACAATCACTGGGAATGTTAATGTTTCAGAAGAGAATAACGAGATTATTTTACATGGTAACCGTAATGGTAATGGTAATGGTAAGGGTTATTTTGATTTATGGGAGACAAATAAATTACAGTTTAAAAAAATGGGGATACCGGAGAAAAATATAGAGACAGCAGGAAAGTGTACCTCCTGCAATAATGATATTTTTTATTCACACCGGAAAGAAGAGGGAAGAACGGGAAGATTTGGCGTGGGAATTATGCTCAATAAAATATAATAACAACCCGTCCATCTCACAAAAAATCAAAATATGTTTAATAGTTACTACCGTAAATATTTGCCAAAAATGACATCCAATTTCTTTTTTGTCTCTTCCGGAACAAGGTCCTTATTGGTAACGATAGCGTCTCTTGCCGCAGTGGCGCAATTACATGTCCTTTTTTGTTCGATTTTTGGAATAGCAGCTTTGAGTATTTTTGTTGCCATTTCTGCGTTTTTATTGAGATTTGAAATGACCATTTCTAACGTTACGGCTTCTTCGCCCTCATGCCAGCAATCATAATCCGTTGCCATTGCAAGCGTACTATAGCATATTTCAGCTTCGCGTGCTAATTTTGCCTCCTGGAGATTTGTCATACCTATTATACTTGCTCCCCACTGGCGATAAACGTGCGATTCCGCCCGGGTAGAAAAGAGGGGACCTTCCATGCACAGGTATGTGCCGCCTTTATGTACACGGGCGTTCACAGATTTTGCGGAGTCATATAAAATAGCGGCAAGGTTACCGCAGACAGGGTCGGCAAAGCTTACATGCCCAACAATTCCATCACCAAAAAAAGTGCTTATTCTGCCACGAGTTCGGTCAAAAAATTGATCTGGGATGACGATATCTAAAGGTTTTATTTCCTCTTTCATACTTCCTACCGCACTTACGGCTATGATATGTTCAACGCCCAGTTTTTTCATTCCATAGATATTTGCCCTAAAATTGAGTTCGGAAGGTAATAAAGTATGCCCTTTTCCATGTCGTGGTAAAAAAGCAACCTTTTTTCCTTCTAATGTCCCTAATGTAAAATCGTCGGAAGGTTTACCAAGCGGCGTATCAATCGATAAAGATTCCACATCCTTAATACCTTCAATGTTGTAAAGTCCGCTTCCACCAATTATTCCAATCCTTTGTTCCTGCATTTCTTAATCTCTCCTTATAATATTACTTACTGTATATAAACTTCTATTTTGTTACCTTTCGTATTTACCACATTTCTAACTCGAAAAGGTTTTTTTGGTTGCGGCTTTGCCACACATTACGCATACTTTCTAAAGCAAATGTGAGATTATGCGAAAATTATGCTGTTTGTGTCAATACATAAAATTTAGATATGGTTGCAGTGCTCCATATTTTTGCATAAACAGGCGGAAAGAGTATTGATCAAATGTCTATTGAGGTACCATAGTTATTGTGAGTTATTGTGTTCTGTTTCAATGAATAAAGAATAAAATACCATCGGTGAACGCGAAAGACATTCAATTCTTTTTTTTGCCTTAAATAAAACAATAGAAAACACTTGAAACTAAATATAAAATCTATTAAACTATTAAAGTTTTTTGAGAATTGTGGTGCCAATGCGGTTGCAAAGATGTGATTGTCAATTGATTATTTGTTGTCATAAGATTGGTATTGGAAAAGAATTACGTTAATTTTACGTTTTAAAAATGACATTGAAAATAATTTATTATGATTAAAGTAACATTGCCCGACGGGACGAAAAGAGATTTTGAAGATAATATAACTATTGGTGAAGTAGCGAGTAACATAAACAGCAAAATGAGAGAAAGTGCCTTGGCAGGCAAGGCGGATGGTGTCCTTGTTGACCTTGATTATCCGATAAAAGATGATATTTCTCTCTCGGTTATTACGGAAGACACACAAGAGGGGTTAGAAATACTTCGCCACAGTACCGCTCATATTATGGCTCAGGCTGTTTGCAGACTTTTTCCTGGCGTAAAACTCGGTATAGGCCCAACAATTGATAATGGGTTTTATTATGATTTTGATTGTTCTCATCATTTTACTACTGAAGATCTGAAAAAGATTGAAGAAGAAATGTGGAAAATCATACAGGAAGATATTCATTTTGAGAGAACCGAGGTGCCGAGGGGTTATGCTATAAAGGAAATGGAAAAAAGCGGACAACCTTATAAAGTAGAGCTTATAAAAGATATTGAAGATGATACGGTTTCTTTCTACAGGCAAAATGAATTTGTTGATCTGTGCCGTGGTCCTCATATTCAAAAGACGAATAGGGTAAAAGCATTTAAGCTTCTTAGTGTTGCAGGTGCTTACTGGCGCGGGAAAGAAACGAATCCCATGTTGCAGCGAATTTATGGCACTGCGTTCTTTACCAATGAGGAGCTTAAAAAATATTTAAAGATGTTGGAGGAGGCTGAAAAGCGTGATCACAGGAGAATTGGCAAGGATTTGGATCTTTTTAGCTTTCACGAAGATGGTGGTGCAGGGCTTACTTTCTGGCATCCAAAGGGCGCAAGAATGCGGAGTCTTATTGAGGATTTTTGGAGACAAGAACATTTTAAGAGGGGGTATGATATACTCTATAGTCCGCATATAGCCAAGATTAATCTATGGAAAACGAGTGGCCATTGGAATTTCTACAGAGAAAGCATGTATTCCCCCATTGATGTAGATGGGCACGAATATATTTTGAAACCGATGAATTGTCCGTTTGCCGTGCTGATTTACAAAACAAAGCTTCGTAGCTATCGTGATTTGCCATTGCGGTGGGGTGAATTGGGGACGGTATACCGGTATGAAAGATCCGGCGTATTGCATGGTTTGTTACGTGTGCGGGGTTTTACGCAGGATGACGCACACATATTTTGTACTCCCGATCAGTTAGAACAGGAAATTTTGAATGTAATAGAATTAGCGCAATTTATGCTTTCAAGTTTTGGATTTAATGAGTATGAGATTGAATTAAGTGTTCGCGGCAAAGGGGAAAAAGAAAAGTATATTGGTAAAGATGATGTGTGGGATCATGCAGAAGATTCGTTGAAAATTGCGCTTGACAAAAGGGGATTAGATTATACACGTATGGAAGGCGAAGCGAAATTTTATGGTCCGGCTATTGACATAAAGGTCAAGGATGCTATCGGAAGAGGGTGGCAAGGTCCTACGATACAGGTAGATTTTAATCTTCCGGAACGATTTGACGTCAATTACGTCGGATCCGATGGTTATCATCATAGGGTGGTAATGATCCACCGTACTGTTATGGGTGCGATGGAACGGTTTATTGGTTGTTTGATTGAACATTTTGCGGGAGATTTTCCCCTGTGGATTGCGCCGATTCAAATGAGAATATTGACGATAACAGATGCACAGATAGATTATGCGAAGAAATTGCAAACCCAGTTGCTTTTAAAGAATTTTCGGGTAGAATGCGATATCGGTAGTAACAAAATTGGCTATAAGATCAGAGAAGGTACATTGCAGAAAATTCCTTACTTGTTGATTGTTGGCAAAAAAGAAATGGAAGAAGGATTAGTGGCTGTTCGCAGCAGAAAAAATGGGGATGAAGGTGTACTTTCTATACAAGACTTTATCGGCAGGGTTGAGGAGGAGGTACAGAAAAAGAAGTAATTTTAATTATGGAGGAGAATATACATTTCACAGAACTTAAGGATTAACGAGCGCATCCGTGCCCAAAAAGTAAGGCTGATTGACGAAAATAGCGAACAAATTGGGATTGTCAGCGTAGATGAAGCGCTTGGACGGGCAAAAAGTGTGGAATTAGACTTGGTGGAGGTTGCTCCTGATGCAGACCCTCCTGTTTGCCGGATTATGAATTACGGCAAATTTAAATATAAACAAAGGAAGAAAAAAACTCAAAAACAGCGAGTGGTCCAGTTGAAGGAACTGAGGATCAGGCCAAAAACTGGAGAACATGATATACAGACGAAAATTCGGCAGGCACGGAAATTTTTAGAAAACAATGATCGGGTGCTCGTAATTATGCTTTTTAAAGGGCGTGAACGGGCTCATACCGAAATGGGTGATAATGTTTTAAATCAATTTGTCACAGAGTTAGAAGATATTGCGAAGGTCGAGAAGGACCGCATTTCTGATGACAGAAGGATGGGAATAATTTTATCTCCTAAGTAAAAAGCTTTGAAATTGAAGAGTAGAATTTATAATGTTTGATGGAGAATAACAGATGCCAAAACTAAAACCGCACAAAGGGCTTAAAAAAAGGGTGAAACTTACCGCAAAGGGCAAAGTAAAAAGACCAAAAGCCGGAAAGAGTCATTTAATGTCAGGGAAATCGGGAAGGCGTAGACAGAGGTTAAGAAAAAAGACTGAGGCATCTCCCGGTTTTAGCAAAAACATAAAGAAAGCTTTAATAAATTAACTATACGAATTATTGAATTTTTTGAAAGAGAAGTAATATGAGATCTACAAATGGAAGTACAAAAAAAAGATCAAGAAAGAGATTATTAAAAAAGACGAAGGGTTATTGGGGAGGTAGGCGTAATTTATGTAAAAAGGCCATTGAGACGTATATTCGTGCGATGGCATACTCTTTCAGAGATAGGAAGGTAAGGAAGCGGGAATTCAGGAGTCTTTGGATTACGAGAATTAACGCTGCTGTTCGAGAGCATGGTATTTCTTACAGCCGTTTTATCCGTGGCTTAACAATTGCAAAATTGGATATTAATAGAAAAATGTTGGCGGAGATGGCGGTAAATGATAAACCTGCCTTTGCAAACTTAGTAGAAATGGTAAAAGGACAAGCAGGAGCGGTGTAATATTTTCCTTACATTTACATGTTGAAATAGCCCGGATAGTTTTCAAAATATTTTTTGTCAAAAATATACATTTTTATCGAACTATGATAGAAAAGGCACGCTCATTCATTGAATGTATGTATGGAATGAGCGTGCCTGCGTTTTTTATAACGAATAGAAAGTTATTTATTATGCCAGAAGAAATACAGGATACTCAAAAAATATTTCATGATGAGGTTGCCAGGATAAAAACACTGTCGGAGGCAGAGTTGCTTAAGGTAAAATATCTTGGTAGAACCGGAGTAGTCAGCGAATTAATGAAGGTTATACCAAAACTACCAGTTGACAAACGCGCCTCTTATGGGAAACAGATTAATGCTCTGAAAGATGAGATAAGCAAAATATTGGCTGACCACATTAACAGGTTATCTTTGGAGAAAAAGTCCTCGTATAAGAAAGAAGTCTTTGATGTTACATTGCCGGGGAAATTGCCTTGTATTGGAAAGAAACATCCCCTTACCCAGACTATTGCAGATATTAAGGACGTATTTGCCAGGTTAGGATTTGAGGTTGTTTTTGGGCCAGAAGTTGAATCGGAATATTATAACTTCGATGCACTGAACATTCCTTCTGACCATCCTTCCCGAACGGATTTTGATACGTTTTATATTAAGGAAGATGTGTTATTGAGGAGTCAAACATCCACCGTTCAGATCCGTATTATGGAGAAGCAAAAACCTCCGATTCGCATCATTGCCCCTGGAATTGTTTACAGACCGGACACGGTTGATGCGCGTCATTCCTTTATGTTTCACCAGGTAGAAGGTTTGCTGGTTGATGAAGGCGTAAGCTTTGCTGACCTTAAAGGAACCCTGTACCAATTTATAAAGTCTTATTTTGGAGAAAATGTTCAAATGAGGTTTCGCCCCTCATTCTTTCCTTTTACAGAACCCAGTGCCGAAGTTGATATTTCTTGTTCTTTGTGTAGTGGGAAGGGGTGTAGTGTATGTTCCTATAGCGGATGGGTGGAAATCCTGGGGGCAGGAATGGTGGACCCTAATGTGTTTGAGGCCGTTCATTATGATGCAGAAAAATATACGGGGTTTGCTTTTGGGATGGGTGTGGAAAGGGTCACCATGTTAAAGTATGGGATAGATGATATTCGTCTTTTTTATGAAAACGATATGCGTTTCCTTTCTCAGTTTTGAAAGAAAGATTATGCATGGGAGAGGCGTAGGGGTTCATGATTCTGAACCCCTATTTGAACCCGCAGAGTGGTGATATATTTTTCCAGCATTTTTTTCTGTCGTTACTCTGGAGCTTTTTATAGAGTTGGTTCTTTATTTTATATTGCATTAATATAAAAATAATAAAAACAGAATTATGAAGATTAGCTACGAGTGGTTAAAAGATTATGTATGCTTTGATTTGTCTCCTCAAATGCTTGCAGAGAAACTGACCAATGCTGGATTGGTGGTGGCAGGTATTGAGCCTGTTGAGGATGATTACTGCGTTGACATTGAAATAACAGCTAATCGTTCCGATTGTCTGGGATTTATCGGTATTGCAAGGGAAGTTGCAGCTATGACAAAAGGAAATATACAGAGGCCGGAACTGGGCATAGATATTTCCAGTGTCAGTGATGATGTATCTCAATTTATTAAGGTTGAAGTGAAAGAACCAATACTATGCCCTGAGTATACCGCACGTGTAGTACGTAACATAACAGTAAAACCATCTCCGGAATGGTTACAGAAAAGACTGAAATGCATAGGGCTTCGCCCCGTAAATAATGTGGTAGATATAACAAATTATATAATGATGGAGTCAGGGCAACCTCTTCATGCGTTTGATTTAGATAAGGTGGCTGGCAGGCAAATACAAGTGAGGAAAGCTGAGAGCGGAGAAGAAATAGTTGCTATCAATGGTGCAAGGCGTGTACTTTTCCATGACATGCTGGTTATTGCTGATGAAAAAAGGCCCATTGCGATAGCCGGTGTAATGGGAGGGAAGGAAACGGAGGTGACAGAATCTACAAAAAACATTCTTATTGAATGTGCCCGATTTGAACCGAGACAGGTACGGCGTACATCCAAATCGTTGGGGATTGTTTCGGATTCTTCCTGCCGTTTTGAGAGAGGGACTGATCCGTTGGGTTTGGATTATGCATCGAAGCGAACCGCAAAATTAATCTTTGAGCATGCGGGTGGAGAAATTTGTAAAGGTGTTATCGATGTTGGTGCGGTTCGAAATGAAGCAAAAAAAGTAGTGCTTAGGATAGACAGATTACAAAAGATTTTGGGTTTGGAAATAAACAGAGACGTAATACCCGATATTCTTACTCGTTTGCAATTTAAAATTCTTAATTATGTGGATAATTTTATTGATGTTGAAATTCCAAGTTTTCGTGGGGATGTGTCACGTGAAATTGATCTTATAGAAGAAGTAAGCAGAATGTATGGCTATAATAATATTCCTACTAAGACATCGATATCTATTCGTGGTAGTAAAAAGAGTAAATATGAGACCGTGGAAGATTTCATTCGTGAAATTTTAATAGGTTTAGGATTTTATGAAACAAAGACATTTAGTATTGTTAATTATGCTTTTTTGGGGGGTGGCAATCTCTGGATAAGCGAAGGTGAAGAGGCGGTTGAAATTGTAAATCCATTGCGGCAAGAAGAAAGCGTATTGCGAACTTCGTTGTTGCCTAGTTTGATAAGAGTAAAAATGCATAATGCAAATCATGGCTACGAGCAGGTAAAACTTTTTGAGATTGCAAAAGTTTATCTTAAAAGGGAAAAATTACCGCACGAAAAGAACTGTTTGTCTCTATTGGAGGCAGCAGATTTTTTTGAGGGAAAAGGGATTGTTCAATTACTGTTAAAAAACCTTAAAATACATGCAAAATGCGAGTGGGTGAATTTCAATGAAACAAGGTTATTCAAGAATGAAAGGGCAGCAAAAATTTTACTCGATGGTAAAACCATTGGTTATCTTGGCGAGGCAAGTAAAGAATTAGGATTTAAAACGTTATGTACCTTGTTGGAGTTGGATATGGATGCATTGGTCGAGAAAGCAAATTTTGATAAGAAATATCGCACACCTTCTCCGTATCCAATGATTATGAGGGATTTTGCAATTCTTGTTGATGAGGGAATAGCATGGGCATCGATAGAAAATTGCATTAATAATTTAGAGATTTCTACATTAAAGGAAGTACATTATTTTGATATATACCGAGGGAAACAAATTCCGGAAGGCAAAAAAAGTATTGCATTTAATGTTAGTTTCCAATCTCATGATAGAACGCTAAAAAGTGAAGAAGTTGATAATGAGTCGGATGTGATCCTTGATGCTTTATATAAAAAATTAGGCGCTGAATTGCGAAAACAATAACTAAGTATGTATGCAAGATGCACACATGTTGGCAAAAAAAGTACTAAGCATTAACGTTGTGTGAATGGTGATGTAATGAGCGGATTCGGTTTGTCCCGTAATGCGCCACGTATAAAAATACATATTCCCTGATAAATATTCTCAAATCCCAATCTTCACAATGATTTTTCTCAAATTCTTCGAGTAATTTTTCTGAATCTTCAATACCGAGGCCATTGTTTACTGTGTAATAATAATTTAAGGCGAGGTCCCATTCAGGATTCTTATAGTACGTAATACCAAATCTATCATTGTCCATGGTTACCGGGGCGTACTTGCAAAGATCAAAGGTACCAAATCCTATAGAATGTACGTATTCCTTATTTTTTTCGAGAAATTGTATTGTTTGTTGAGCGTCTTCATACGTTTCTCCCGGAAAACCGAAAAACCCCATTACGTGATTCCAGATGCCCGCATCGGAGGACATTTTAAGCATTTTACTGATAATATTTGTAGTAGTTGACTTATCCATTAGTTGTAATACCCGCTCGCTTCCCGATTCAAAACCCAAATGTAAATACTTGCAACCGGAATCTGCAGCCGTTTTCCATATCTCTTCATCTATTAAACTATTTTCAAATCTTAAATGAGTCATCCATGCAATGTGAATGTTGTTTTTTATCAATTCATGGGAGAGTTTTTTAAATAAGGCAGGCGGATATGATTCGTCCGGAAAGTGAAAATGATGAGTGTGGTATTTGTTTTGAAGATAACGGATATCATCAATAATTTGGGTAATTTTTTTTGCCCGGTAACCAGCAGTATATCCCTCTCCATGATCGCAGAATTTACAACGTCCCCAATAACAGCCTCTTGTGGCAACGTAAGGCAGGATTAATTTCGGGACAAAATATTTCTCCAAAGGCAAACCATCGAAATCGGGTGTTGGAAGTTTTGTTATGTCTTCAGCTGTTATTAATGGTGAAGTATGTAAACCTGATGCATCTTTATATATTAAGTTTGGTATGGTCGAAGGTTTTTGTGCGGTACCGAGTGTTTCAACAAGTTTTAATAATGCAGTTTCTCCTTCAAAAATTATAGCGCTATCAAAAAGAGCAAATAAATCAGGCTTTTGTGGTAGCATGTCGCGTAACCGTGTTACTGTATTTCCACCAATGGTGATGTGAATGTGTGGAAAGTGTTCTTTAATAAGAGCACAAAAAGTTAATGACGAAATAAGCTGCTGCTTGAGAACGATTGAGATTCCAATAATGTCGGGGTTTTCTTCTTTTATTGATGGATGCAAAATATGGTGATAAACATCCCGGTAAACGTTTACTTGAGTGTCTTTTATGGCCTTCAGAAGTTCTGCAGAAATAAAAGTACTATAGGGTAAAGTTGTTTCCATTGGCGGCATGCAAATACGCGCAGGGGCATATGCCAGTGATATGGTAAACGTCACTTCCTGGAAAGTATTGATGGCCCGTTCAAGTTTTTTTACATCGAAAAAGTCTTGTGAGGTTATGATTTTTTTTGCAGCTTCAGCATTTTGTGATAATTCAGTAATACGAGCATTTGTGCATTTATTTAAAGCATTTTGAAGTGCTATATCTTCATCGTCTAATCCAAACATTGCTGCTTTTTTTTTCAAGCGTTCCAATTGTTGATGTACTTTTTCTAAAACATGTTGAAGGCAGTTATTGCTGAAAAACCAATCATACATTTCAAGGTTAACATCTTTTTGTACAACTATGTGGCCAGCAGAACGCAAAACAGCAGCAAGAGTAGGAAGGCTTAAATATGGTTCCGAGGGAAACCAATCAGGAGGGAATAGTAACATCACTTTTTTTGTACAAAGCAGGGTGTTTTGGACGTCTCTTGTATGGACGGAATTTGTTGCTTCTATTTGACTCGCCTCCCGATTATTCTTCATAGATAAATATCATTGCAAAATATATATGTAATAGGAAAGATGGGGATCGGGCAGTTCTATGATGTAAGGTTTATAGACAGCCGCTTCTGTGATAACATTCATCATTAAGCACTGCGATGTAAGGCAAATTTCTGTATTTGTTATTGTAATCAAGTCCATAACCAACAACAAAATCATCTCCTATGTGAAAACAGCAGTAATCAGGTTTGATTTTATTTTGTCGTCTTCCGCTCCGATTCAAAAGCACGCAACTTTTCAAAGACGCAGGATTATATTTTTTAATATCCGCTAAAACCTTTTTTAGCGTATTGCCTGTATCAATAATGTCATCTATTACTAAAACATGTTTGCCTTCAATATCAATTTTAAAATTATGTATAATATTAACTTCACCTTTCGATATTGTAGAATCACCATAACTTGAGGCATCGATGGTATCCAATCTTATTGAGTAAGGAATAAGGCGAATCAGGTCTGCCAGAAACACGAGACTTCCGTTGAGTATTGCTATAATTGTCCATTCTTTATTTTGATAATCGTTGATCAATGTCTTTGATAATTCAGTTAATTTATCCTGGAGTTGTTTCTTCTTTATCACAACCCGTGCAATATCCTTTTTCAATTTGTCAATCCTCCGTGCAATTATGTTTAATTTCGGTTTCTTCTGTCCTGTGAAAACTGTTGTAAGATAAACTTTTCTTTCATCGCTTCATCAGTCATACCAAGTTTATCATAAATTACCTGCAGAACACTGTGTGCTTTTTCTGCTTTAGGATTTAATTCTATTGTTTTTTTCAACTCGACGATTGCTTCGTCGTACATATTGTTTTTGTAATAGCAAACACCCAGAAAATAATGTCCGTCTTCAAGTTTTGGATTAAGTTCTATTGCTTTCTTACAGGCCAAAAGCGCTTTCTCATGGTTTTCCATCAGACTATAGGCAACAGACAAGTAAAGGTGTGCCTCTGCTTCTTTTAACAGGTCTTTCTTTGTGGAAAACAAATCAATAGCCGTTTTATATTCTTGTATTGCTTCCGGGACCATTTGTTTTGCCATATATGCAAAAGCGATATTATAATGGGCTTTTGGTTCTTTCGGATTGAGTTCAATTGCACGTTTTAATTCCGCTAATGATTCGTCTATCATTCCTTTTGCATAATAGGCCATGCCTAAATCATAGCGTGCCTCATAGTGATTGGGATTAACTTCCAATGCCTTTTTAAATTCAACAATTGCATCGTCGTATTTTTTCTGGTTAAAAAAAGAAAGTCCTTTTTTATTTAACGAGTCTGCTTTATTGCCGCAACCAATAATGAAAGTGTAAAATATAAGTGATAAGTAAAATAATTTACGTGTGAACATCATGATGTGCTTTTTCATTAAAAAGGATATAAATTATATAAAATCATTGTATTCATTACTATATGATCCTGGTTTTAGGGTTAAGCCTGAAAAGTGCTGTTAATGCAGTGATAAAAATTTTAATATAAAAAATTATTCTAACCTCAAGATACCTTATTTTAAAGAATATATTTTAGATTGTTAAATTTGTGGAGAAAAATATATTTCACAATTTATAAGGAAAAAGGGAAAAAACTAAGTTATTTACAAAGCAATGCACAAGCAATAAACATTTTGGAGAGGGGGATA